>JANQIX010000051.1 GCA_028281925.1 Alphaproteobacteria bacterium | reverse complement strand
GACATGTGCCAGAAGGTGATCGTCGTCGGCTCCAACGACCTGCAGTCGCTCTACGTCGCCAACAACGTCTGCAACGCGGTGCAGTACTTCCGCAAGCTGGGCGGCAATGTCGGCGTTGCCGGGATGGTCGTGAACAAGGACGACGGCACCGGTGAGGCGCAGCGCTTCGGCGAAGCGGTCGGCATTCCGGTGCTCGCTTCGATCCCCGCGCATGAGGATATCCGGCGCAAAAGCGCCAACTACCAGATCATCGGCTATCCCGGCGGTCAATGGGGGCCGCTGTTTGAAGAACTGGCGACCAATGTCGGCGAAGCCCCGCCGCAGCTGCCCATGCCGCTGGACCAGGACTCCCTGCTCGGCCTGTTCAAGAGCGAGGAGGTCGGGCGCGACGTCGTGCTGGAACCGGCGACGATGGAGGACATGTGCGGCGCCGCGGCGGTGCAGAAGCCCTCCCTCGAAGTGATCTACGACACGGTGTGACCGGCAAAGCGGAGCGAACGCCACCCATGACCGTCAGACCCTTCGACACCAGCGCCGTTCCGGGCCGCGTCGCGGCACCGGATGCCAGCGGTTCGGCGCCGGTGCCGTCGGTCGAGGCGACGGCGGCCGGTGGCGACGGTCTGGGCTGCCATGCCGGCCGGGACCAGATGCGCAACGCCGCGGCCGCTGCCGGCAACGGCGAAACCCTGGACCGCTATGCCCGCGACTATCCGACGGGCCCGCACGACCAGCCGCAGTCGATGTGCCCCGCCTTCGGATCATTGCGCGTAGGCCTGCGCATGCGTCGCACGGCGACTGTGCTGTCGGGCTCGGCCTGCTGCGTCTACGGCCTGACCTTCACGTCGCATTTCTATGGCGCGCGGCGCACCGTCGGCTACGTGCCGTTCAATTCCGAGACGCTGGTCACCGGCAAGCTGTTCGAAGACATCCGCGACGCGGTCTACGCCCTGGCGGACCCCGCGCTCTACGACGCCGTGGTTGTCACCAATCTGTGCGTGCCGACGGCGTCCGGTGTACCGCTGCGGCTGCTTCCCAAAGAGATCAACGGCGTGCGCATCATCGGCATCGATGTGCCGGGCTTCGGCGTGCCGACCCATGCCGAGGCCAAGGACGTTCTGGCCGGCGCCATGCTGAACTACGCCCGTACCGAGGCTGAGCTGGGCCCTGTGCAGGCACCGCGCGCGGGCCCGAGCGAGCGTCCGACGGTAACGCTGTTGGGCGAGATGTTCCCGGCCGATCCGGTCGGCATCGGCATGATGCTGGAACCGCTGGGGCTGGCCGCCGGCCCCGTGGTGCCGACGCGCGAATGGCGCGAGCTCTATGCAGCACTGGACTGTATCGCGGTGGCCGCCATCCACCCGTTCTATACGGCGTCGGTGCGCGAGTTCGAGGCGGCCGGCCGGCCCGTTATCGGCTCCGCCCCCGTCGGTGTCGACGGCACGGCGGACTGGCTGCAGGCGGTCGGCGAGGCCTGCGGCGTTGCCCACGCAAAGGTCGATGCGGCGAAGAATGCGCTGTTGCCCGCGATCCGCGGCGCCCTCTGCCAAGTGCCGATCAAGGGCCGGATCACGTTGTCCGGCTACGAGGGCTCAGAGCTGATCGTCGGCCGACTGCTGGCCGAAAGCGGCGCCGACCTGCGCTATGTCGGCACCGCCTGCCCGCGCACGCGCTGGTCCGATCCCGACCGGGAATGGCTGGAGGCGCGGGGCGTCGAGGTTCAGTACCGCGCCTCGCTGGAGCAGGACCTGGCCGCCATGGAGGCCTTCCAGCCCGACCTCGCCATCGGCACCACGCCCGTCGTTCAGAAGGCCAAGCAACGGGCGATCCCTGCGCTCTACTTCACCAACCTGATCTCCGCCCGGCCGCTGATGGGGCCGGCGGGCGCCGGCTCCCTGGGCCAGGTGGTCAATGCCGCGATCGCCGGCAAGGCCCGCTTCGACCGGATGACCGCCTTCTTCGACGGTGTCGGCAGCGGCCACGCCGCCGGCATCTGGGAAGATACGCCGCGCGACCGCAAGACCGCATCGGCCTCGGCCCCCGCGAAGCCGCTCAAGGCGCAAAGCGTGAAGGAGGCCGGCGCATGCTAGTCCTCGATCACGACCGCGCCGGCGGCTACTGGGGCTCTGTCTACGTCTTCACGGCCATCAAGGGCCTGCAGGTGATCATCGACGGCCCGGTCGGGTGCGAGAACCTGCCGGTCACGGCGGTGCTGCACTACACCGACGGCTTGCCGCCGCACGAACTGCCGATCGTCGTTACCGGCCTGGGTGAGGACGAGCTGGGCCAGAAGGGCACCGAGGCGGCGATGAAGCGCGCCCATGAGACCCTGGACCCCAGCGAGCCGGCGGTGGTCGTCACCGGCTCGATCGCCGAGATGATCGGCGGCGGCGTCACGCCGGAAGGCACCAATATCCGCCGCTTCCTGCCGCGCACTATCGACGAAGACCAGTGGCAGAGCGCCAACCGCGCGATGAACTGGCTGTGGACCGAGTACGGCCTGAAGAAGGGCCGGATGCCCAAGCCGTCAGCGCGGCAGCAGGGCGACAAGCCGCGTGTCAACATCATCGGCCCGATCTACGGCACCTTCAACATGCCGTCCGATCTGGCGGAGATCCGGCGCCTGGTCGAAGGCGTCGGCGCCGAGGTCAACATGGTGTTCCCGCTGGGCAGCCATCTGAAGGACGTGTCGCGGCTGGTGGATGCCGACGTCAACATCTGCCTCTACCGCGAGTTCGGGCGCCTGCTCTGCGAGGCGCTGGACAAGCCCTATCTGCAGGCGCCGATCGGTCTGCACAGCACGACGAAGTTCCTGCGCACGCTGGGCGAGCTGTTGGGCCTCGATCCCGAACCCTTCATCGAGCGCGAGAAGCACACGACGATCAAGCCGCTCTGGGATCTCTGGCGGTCCGTCACGCAGGATTTCTTCGGCACCGCCAGCTTCGGCGTGGTCGCCAACGAGACTTATGCGCGCGGCCTGCGCCACTTCCTGCAGGAAGAGATGGGTCTGCCGTGCACCTTCGCCGTGTCGCGACGCGCTGGCGTCAAGCCGGACAACGAGGCGGTGCGCCGGGCCGTGCGCGAGACGCCGCCGCTGGTCCTGTTCGGCAGCTACAACGAGCGGATGTATCTGAGCGAGATCGGTGCACGCACCGTCTACATCCCGGCCTCGTTCCCGGGCGCGGTCATCCGCCGGCACACCGGCACGCCGTTCATGGGATACGCCGGTGCAACCTATGTGGTGCAAGAGGTGTGCAACGCGCTGTTCGACGCGCTGTTCCACATCCTGCCGCTGGCCAGCGAGATGGACCGGGTCGAGGCCACGCCGGCGCGGCTGCACCGCGAACTTCCGTGGGACGACGATGCGAAATCGGCCCTCGAAGCGTTGGTCGCAGCGCAGCCGGTGCTGATCCGCATCTCCGCCGCCAAGCGTCTCCGTGACGCCAGCGAACAGGCCGCCCGGCGTGCCGGCAAGGCGCGGGTGACGGCAGACTGCGTCGCAGAAGGACAAGCCGCATGACGAAATGGCATCCGCCATGCGGACCAGACCCCGGTGCACCGGGGCAGCGTATTCGCCGAGGCGTCGCGCGCCCAGGCGAACCCCATCGCGCGGACAGAGCGCGACACCGGTCGACAGGCCCCTTATCGGGAGGACACGGCAATGGCTGAAATGGCTCTGCACACAGAAGGGCTCCATGGTCCCACGACGGTTGAGCCGGAGAGGCGGGACCGCAGCGAATTTCGCCTGATCTTCATAGTCGCTCTCATCTTCTTCCTGGTCGAAGCGGTGGTCTCGTTGCTGCTGCCGAAGACCTGGCGTCGCGATCCGTCACGCCACTTCAATCTTCGGTCGATCGTCGCCGAGGCAAAAGAGACGGCGGATATGAGCTTCCCGCTCTCCCTGATGAGGTAGAGAGCCAGGAGATTTCTCGCCAGCCGCGCGTGCGACGCTGCCGGAGCGAAATGCCGGTCGTGGCCATCGTGTCACGACGGTCCCAACCGCGCGGGAGGTGCGCGGCAACGGCCGAAAGGCCCAATCTGGAGTAGAGCACTATGGCAGATGTTGATCGGCAGGGCTCCCTCTCGGGATTGACAGAAGAAGAAGCCAAGGAATTCCACAGCATCTTCATGTCAAGCTTCGTCATCTTCACTGTGATTGCCGTTCTCGCCCACATCCTGGCCTGGGTCTGGCGTCCCTGGCTGCCCGGCGAGGAAGGCTATGCGTCCGTCATCGACGGCGCGCAGAGGGTGATCCAACTCGCGTCCCAGCTCACGTAGCCGATAGCTCAGGAGGAGCACAAAATGTGGAAGGTCTGGCTTATCTTCGATCCGCGCCGCGTGCTGGTGGCGCTGGGTACCTTCCTGTTCGTTCTGGCGTTGCTGATCCACTTCATCCTGCTCAGCACCAACCGGTTCAACTGGCTGGAAGGTCCGTCTGCAGCCGGAGCCGCCGACGCTGCGACGCATATCACCTCGGTAGTGCCAAATCCGCTCACATAGGCGGGGCCGAGCCCTCGGTCGCATGTTGGTGGGCGAGGCAGTTGCCGGGATAGCGTCCCGGCCCTGCCCCACCCGTCGAGAGGCGGCCGAGGCGATCGGATGTGAGTCGCCCCGCCGGAGGATGCTGCCATGGCCATGCTGAGTTTTGAGAGAAAGTACCGCGTGCGCGGAGGCACGCTGATCGGCGGTGACCTGTTCGATTTCTGGGTCGGGCCGTTCTATTGCGGCTTCTTCGGGGTGACGACGATCTTCTTCGCCGTTCTCGGCACGCTGTTGATCCTTTACGGCGCGGCTTTGGGACCCACCTGGAATATCTGGCTGATCAGCATCGCCCCGCCGGACATCAGCTATGGCCTTGCCCTGGCGCCGCTGAAGGAAGGCGGGTTGTGGCAGCTCATCACCATCTGCGCCATCGGCGCCTTCGTCTCATGGGCGCTGCGCGAGGTGGAGATCTCCCGCAAGCTGGGCATCGGGTATCACGTGCCGGTCGCCTTCGGCGTTGCGATCTTCGCCTATGTCACGCTGGTCGTCATCCGACCGGTGCTGCTCGGCGCATGGGGGCATGGCTTCCCCTACGGCATCTTCAGTCACCTCGATTGGGTGTCGAACGTTGGCTATCAGTACCTGCATTTCCACTACAACCCGGCGCACATGCTGGGCGTCACATTCTTCTTCACCACCACGCTCGCCCTGGCGATGCACGGTGGGCTGATCCTGTCCGCCAGCAATCCCGGCAAGGGCAAGACGGTCAGGACGCCGGAATACGAAGACACCTTCTTTCGGGATTTCATCGGCTATTCGGTCGGGACGCTCGGTATCCACCGCATGGGCCTGTTCCTTGCGCTTTCGGCGGGCTTCTGGAGCGCGGTCTGCATCGTGATCAGCGGACCGATGTGGACCCGCAGCTGGCCGGAATGGTGGAACTGGTGGCTTGAACTCCCGATCTGGTCGTAGCCCTGGGGGCGGTCATGGCGGAATATCAAAACATCTTCACCCGCGTGCAGGTCGTCCGCAGCACACCGGATCTGGGCGTTCCTCTACCCGCCAGACGGGCCGACCGTATCGGCAAGCCGATTATCGCCTACTGGCTCGGCAAGCTCGGCAATGCTCAGCTCGGTCCCATCTATCTCGGGTGGACAGGCCTCGCCTCGCTGCTCTGCGGCTTCATCGCGATCGAGATCATCGGGCTGAACATGTGGGCATCGGTGAACTGGGATCCGGTCCAGTTCATCCGCCAGCTGCCGTGGCTGGCGCTCGAGCCGCCGGGACCGGAATACGGCCTCGCCGTGCTGCCACCACTGGCTGAGGGCGGCTGGTGGCTGCTGGCCGGCTTCTTCCTGACGGCGTCGATCTTCTTGTGGTGGATCCGCACCTATCGGCGCGCGATCGAACTGGGCCTTGGCACCCACATCGCCTGGGCCTTCGCGTCGGCCATCTTTCTCTATCTGGTGCTGGGCTTCATCCGCCCGGTCCTGATGGGCAGCTGGGCGGAAGCGGTCCCGTTCGGCATCTTCCCGCACCTGGACTGGACGACGGCGTTCTCGATCCGGTACGGCAACCTCTACTACAACCCGTTCCACGCGCTTTCGATCGTCTTCCTCTACGGCTCGGTGCTGCTGTTCGCTATGCACGGGGCGACGATCCTGGCCGTCAGCCGCTTCGGCGGCGAACGGGAGATCGAGCAGATCACCGACCGCGGCACGGCCAGCGAGCGGGCCGCGCTGTTCTGGCGCTGGACCATGGGCTTCAACGCCACCATGGAGTCTATCCATCGCTGGGCCTGGTGGTTCGCGGTTCTCACGCCGCTGACCGGCGGTATCGGGATCCTGTTGAGCGGCACGGTCGTCGACAACTGGTACCTCTGGGCCGTCAAGCATGAATTCGCGCCGCCGTACCCGCAGATCTATCCCGACTTGGCGGATCCGGCAGCGATTTCGGAGATGGGGCAATGAAGATCGGCCTCGCATTCGCAGCCATTGTCGGCCTGTTCCTGACGGTCGCGATGCTGGTCACCGCGGGTTGGGACCGGCCGCCGGTGGTGGCAGAACAGGTCGGATATCGTGGCCTCGCCATGGAGCAGGTCGACAACCCGCGCATGGAAGCAGCGCTGGTGGCACTGCATCAGGCGCCGGAAGCGATCTATCCGTGGGCGCCGTCGGATCTGCCGCCGGCAGGCGAATTCTACGAGAACCTGCAGGTTCTCGGCCATCTTCCGGAAGACCAGTTCCTTCGACTGATGACGTCGATCACCGAATGGATCGTGCCGGACGGAGACTGCGGCTACTGCCACAACCTGGAAAACCTTGCGTCCGATGAGGTCTATACCAAAGTGATTGCGCGCCAGATGTTGGAGATGACGTGGGCCATCAATGAAGACTGGGGGGACCATGTCGGCGACACCGGCGTTACTTGCTACACCTGCCACCGCGGGCAGCCGATACCATCGGAGATCTGGTTTACTGAAGAAGGGCCGCCCCAGGCGGCAGGGTTCGCCGCCAGTCGGCAGGGGCAGAACATCGCGGCCGCCGCGGTGGGAATGACGTCGCTGCCGTACGATCCATTTACGCCCCTGCTGGGTGGAACGGAGTCCATACGCGTCGAGCCGCGCACGGCTTTGCCGGAGACGCCGGGCGTTTCGATCCAGGAGACCGAGCGCACCTACGCTCTGATGATCCACATGTCGCAGTCGCTGGGGGTCAACTGCACCTTCTGCCACAACACCCGCGCCATGGCATCGTGGGAGCACAGCACACCGCAGCGGATCACCGCTTGGCACGGTATCCAGATGGTCCGCTCCCTGAACGAAGACCATCTTCTGCCGCTGACCTCGTTGTTCCCCGACGAGCGGCTGGGGCCGCTGGGCGACGTGGCCAAGGTGAACTGCGGAACCTGTCACCAGGGCATCAACCAGCCGCTCCTGGGCCAGAGCATGTTGCCGGAATTTCCCTCGCTGGCCCAAAGGCCGGAGGAAACCGCCGCAATGGAAGAGCCGGCGGATGAACCCGCCGCCGACGAGCCTGCGGCAGACGAACCGGTCGAAGAAGAACCGGATCCGGCCGCGGAGTAATCCGGCGCGACCGATACCCCGGCCGATGCTCCGGCGTGGTCAGCAGAGCGGTTGGGTCTCCCGCCCCCACCGCTCTTTCCTTTTCCTGAAGCTGTCGGACGTCAGCGGCGCGACCAGTCGAGCGTGAACTCGCAAGCCCGATCGCCAAGGGCCTGGCAGGCCGTCTCGGTAACCACGGTCCGCCGGCTGACCAGCACGCGATAGAGCCTCTCGAACGTGCCGGCATAATAGGCGCATTGCGGCGTCGCGCTTGCGGCCCCTCCGCACAACGGGCAGCCCTCTATGCTGACCTTGAGCGGCCGTCCCGGCAACACGGCGAACCGGCCGCTGCCGGCAAAGGTCCAGCTATGCCGGGTGATGGCGGCTAGAAGAATGCGGCTGGCCATGCTGGGCGGGAACCATTTCAGCACGGGCTGGACGGGGCGCGGGATGCGGTGTGCCAGCAGATAGTCGGCGGTCCGCCGCCCGGCATCCTGGAACACGGCGGCTGCGGTCTCCACATCCAGCCGATCCCGCACCACACCGTGCAGAGCCGTCACGCATGCTTCGTCGACCATGTCGGTCGGAGGGTCCGCGAACCAGCCAGCGAGGCCGGCGGCATCGAATAGGCGTGACGCATCGGCCGGCCCCAGACAGTGCCGAAGGGCCTCCGCCACCTGGATGATGGCGTTGGGACCGATGCGCGCCTGGGGCTCGCCGTGCGCTTGCGCCGCGACAGCCATTCCGGTCATTCGGTGATCGGCACCGCTATTCCGCCGGCTCGCGCACCCGCGTCTCGTCGCGGTTGGCCACCTCGTCGTCATGCAGGACTAGGCCGTCCATCATCTCGTCGGTCAGCTGGCCGCCGCCGCCACAGGCCTTGATGGCCTCGAGCGATGGGGCCGCCTGGTGGCCGGTGGCCTTGCGCGACCGGTCGGCCAGCGCCTCCCAATCGTCCATGCGGGCGGCCGCCGTGCGGTTGCGGCTCTCGTCGAAATGGAAGTCGACCTTCTTCTTCGACTGCGGGCCCCAATATCCAACCCGGCCGAGATCGTAGAACTTGCGCTGGAAGCTCGACTTCAGGAACGCCTTGAGGCAGCCCAAGAGATAGCGCCGCCGCTGGCGGTCCCGTGTCCAGGGGTACGAGAAGAACGTCTTGTGCATGTAGAAGCGGCGGTAGTTCTTCATCGTGCCGTCGAGCAGCTCGGTCCGATCGATCGCCTCCGGCTTCATGATCGGCGTGACGAAGTTGTACTTCTCGAAGTCGAAGACCTCGACCTTGTCGCCCAGCTCGCGGAAAAGGTTGGAGAACGGCCAGGGCGTGTACATCGCCCAGTTGGCCATGTCGGGCTTCCAGTCCATGGCCATCCGATACGTCTCTTCCAGGGTCTCGAGAGTCTCGTTCTCCAGGCCGACGATGAATTGCGCCTCGACGACGATGCCGGCGTCGCGCAGCAACTGAACCGCCTTCTTGTTCTGGGCCACCGTCGTCTCTTTGTTGAAGCGGTCGAGCTTCAACTGCGCCGCCGCCTCGGTCCCCAGCGAGACGTGGATCAGCCCGGCCTCGCGATAGAACGGCAGCAGCGCCTCGTCACGCAGGATGTCGGTCACGCGCGTGTTGATGCCCCAGAGGATCTTCTTCGGCAGGCCGCGGGCGATCAGCTCCTCGCAGAAGGCGACGAACTTCTTGCGATTGATCGTCGGCTCCTCGTCGGCAAGGATGAAGAAGCCGACGTCGTGATCGCGCACCAGGGCCTCGATCTCGTCGACCACCTTCTTCGGGTCGCGGATGCGGTAGTCCCGCCAGAACTTCCACTGAGAGCAGAAGGAACACGTGAACGGGCAGCCGCGCGCCATGTTGGGAATGGCCACGCGGGTGTTCATGGGGATGTAGATGTACTTCTCCCACTCCAGCACGCTCCAGTCGGGCGTGATGGCGTCGAGATCCTTGATGGTCGGGGAGGCCTTGGTGGCGACGATGCGCTCGCCGTCGCGGAACGCGAGCCCCTCGATCTCGTCGCGCGCTACGGGCCAGCCGCCTTCGTCAACGGTGCGCACCAGGTCGGTGAAGATCGTCTCCCCCTCGCCGCGCACGATCACATCGATCCACGGGGCTTCGCTCAACACCTGCTGGTACATGAAAGTCGCATGGATGCCGCCCAGCACGGTCACCGCATCGGGGTGCATTTCCTTGGCGATCTGCAGCAGCCGTTCGGCCTTGTAGATGGACGGCGTGATCGCCGTTGCGGCGATCACATCCGGCCTTTCCTCAGCCAGCATGGCGCGCACGTCATCGTCGGACAGCTTGTTGGTCATCGCGTCGATGAAGCGCAGGTCGGTGTACCCTGCCGATTTCAGCGCACCGGCCAGATAGGCGACCCAGGCCGGCGGCCAATTGCCGGCAATCTCGGCCCCACCGGAATGGTAGTTGGGGTGGATCAGCACGATGCGCATCGGCCGGACTCCATGCTCTGTCAGTTGGCGTGCCGATCGCCGGCGGCGGCGGTAACCGCCGCCATGCGACCGGGCTGCTCAGTCCGTCTGCCGCCTATTCGGCGGCACATTTCTGCATATCGCCCAGGCGCGCCCAGATGGTCGTCAACGCTTCCATCAGATAATCGATGTCGGCGTCCGAATGCAGCGGACCCGGGGTGATACGCAGCCGTTCCGTACCGCGCGGCACGGTCGGATAGTTGATCGGCTGGACATAGATCGACCAGTCGCGCAGCAGCGTGTCAGTGATCTGCTTGCAGATGATCGGGTCGCCGACCATCACCGGCACGATGTGGCTGGGGTTGCGGAGATGCGGGATCCCGGCGGCATCGAGCCTGGCTCGGACCTTCGCGACCCTGTCGCGCTGGGTGAGACGCTCCGCATCGCTGGTCTTCAGATGGCGGATCGACGTCAGCGCGCCGGCCGCGATGGCGGGCGGCAGGGCGGTCGTGAAGATGAAGCCGCTGGCGAAGGAGCGGACGAAGTCGCAGAGCGCCGTCGACGCGGCGATGTAGCCGCCGACCACCCCGAAGGCCTTGCCGAGCGTGCCTTCGATAAGACTGAGACGGTGCACCAGCCCTTCCCGCTCGGCAACGCCGCCGCCGCGCGGACCGTAGAGGCCGACCGCATGGACCTCGTCCAGATAGGTCATGGCGCCGTGCTTGTCGGCGACATCACAGATTTCGGCGATCGGCGCGATATCGCCGTCCATCGAATAGACGGACTCGAAGGCCACCAACTTGGCGCGCCCCGGCTCCACCTGCGCCAGCTTGCGATCCAGATCCTCCGGATCGTTATGGGCGAAGAGGTGCTTTTCGGCCCGGCTCTGGCGGATGCCCTCGATCATCGACGCGTGGTTCAGGGCGTCGGAGAACACAACGCATTTGGGCAGCTTGGAAGCGATCGTGCCCAGCGCCGCCCAGTTGGAGACATAGCCCGAGGTGAACAAGAGCGCTGCCTCTTTGCCGTGCAGGTCGGCCAGCTCGCGCTCCAGTAGCACATGATAGTGGTTGGTGCCGGAGATGTTGCGCGTGCCGCCGGCGCCGGCGCCGCACTTGTCGAGCGCCTTGTGCATGGCGTCGATCACCGCGGGGTTCTGGCCCATGCCCAGATAGTCGTTGGAGCACCAGACCGTGACCTCGGACTGGTCGTCGCCGTCATAGCGGGTCGCCTTCGGGAACGATCCCGACCTGCGCTCCAGCTCGGCAAAGATGCGATAGCGGCCCTCGGCGCGAAGTCCGTCGAGCTGTTGCCGGAAAAAGGCCTCATGGTCCATGACGTCCCTCCGTCTGGTCTGTGGCGGTAACGGCTTGTCGCCGTCCGCCGGGTCGCTATTCCATTCCAGTCGCTGCGGCAGCGAACCGGACCGCCGCGGTTGGTCTGATGTGATCTTGACGTGTTTGCGTAACGGCGCCGGTCGCCTGCAGCACCGGTCCCCGTGCTGCATCGCCGATCGCCTTAGGTTGGGCGGTCCGCCCGGCTCCGCTGCCGATATCGCTGTCCGTCCGATCCCGGCCACGGCGCGAACTCAGCCCCCAATGCCACAGCGCGGCCGCCGGCAGCGGCAGCACCATGAACCAGTGCTCCAGGATCGCCAGCACCATCAACACGGCGAGGAAGGTGAACCCAACGGCCTGGAATGCCGTGCCGGCCGGGTCCACGGCCCGGTCCACCAGGATTACGGCGATCACAGTCGAGACCGTGACGGACACCGGGAACAGCAGGTTCATGGGCTTTCGCGCCATGAAACTCTTCAGATATCCCAGGTGGTCCGGGACGAACTCCTCGCTCAAATTGCGCACGCCCAGGAAGACGTTCAGCTTGGCGTTCTGGCGCATCCACCACAGCACCAGGAAAGTCCAGGTGCCGAACTGGTTGGGTTGGCCCCAGGTCAGCGCCACGATGCCCACCGCCGTCGCGGCGATCGCCAACTCGTGATAGAGCACGGCCTGCATCGCGCACACGAAACGGCGCCAGCCGCGGTAGCCCGCGGGGCAGGCGGTGCGGCGCGGACCGGTGACATAGCCCATGAAGAAGCTGAGCTCGTGCCAGCCCCAGGCCAGAAGACCAAAGACGAAAGCGAGATAGACGGCCGACACGCCATCATCGCCCGCCGTTTCCGCGAGACCATAGAGGCAGAGCGCGCACAAGACCGTCGCGCCGCCCATGCTCCACCGCAAGGTGTGGCGCGGCAGGTGATTGAGATAGATGATCGCGCCGGTGCTGAACCACCAGACGAAAACGGCGAAGAGGGCGGGTAGACCATGGTCGTACATCGCCGTCACCTCGCCCCCGCCCCGTTTCCCGCCGCTACCACGCCGGTGCCAGCCGGATGTCTTGCGGCAGCGCGTTGGGCTTCGTCGGCAACAGGTAGAGCCTGCCGATTGTCGCCGCCGCCGCCGCGGTCAGCCCGAGCTGCTTCACCCGGCCGAATAGGCCGCCGCGGCGCTTGGCTTCGGCGATGGCAACGGCGATCCGGTTCAGCCGCTCAAGCCCCGCGCGGAAGCGTGGGTCGTCGATGTCGAGTGTCAGCGGGAAGACCTGACGCGAGATCTCGGACGTGATCCGGAAGACCTGATAGTCGTACTCGGTGATGTCGACGCCCAAGGCATCGTGGAAGGCCGGGCGCGCATGGTCGCGCACATACATGGTGCAGAAGACGGCAAGCACGAAGAACCGCACCCACAGCTTGTTGAGGCCGCTCAGAAGATGCGGGTTGGCGCGCATTAGTAGTGCGAATGCCTCGCCGTGGCGGAACTCGTCATTGCACCACTGCTCGAACCATTTGAAGATCGGATGGAAGCGCCGATCCGGGTTGCGCTCAAGATGGCGGTAGATCGAGATGTACCGGGCATAGCCGATCTTCTCGGAAAGATACGTCGCGTAGAAAATGAACTTGGGCTTGAAGAACGTGTATTTCTTGGCCCGGGTCAAGAAACCCAGATCGACGCCGATATCGAAGTCTTTGAGCACATCGTTGATGAAGCCGGCATGACGCGCTTCGTCCCGGCTCATGCATTTGAACAGCGTATAGATGTCGGGATTGGTGATGCGCTTCTTGATCTCTGCATAGAGCACGCAGCCAGAGAATTCCGCCGTCAGCGAGCTGACGAGAAAGTCGACAAACTCTTTGCGCAGGTCGGGCGACAGCTGGTGAAGGCAGTTGTCGAATTCGTCGGTGCGGGTGAAGTGACCCTTGTTAGGATCGCTCACCATCTCGGCGATCAGCGCATCCCATTCCGCGCGGACTGGGCTGACATCCAGCCGGTCCATGGCCGCGAAATCGGTCGTGTAGAACCGCGGACTTAAGATCGTGTCTTCCTGGGCCGCTGCCGTGGTGTCGTTGGGCGCATGGGGGGGTGCGCTTGCGGTCATAGCGTCATCCTCTCGGTGAAGCTGACATCCATCAGTTCGGTTGCTTCGAAGGTGCCGGTCAGCCGGGTCCACAGCCGCGCCAGACCGCTTGCCCGCACGACGGTCGCCTGACGACGGATAACGCGGCTCTCGCCGAAGCCGACCCGCACGGGTGCGCCGTGCACCAGCACTTCGTCGCCGGGGCCGATCGCGACATCGTCGTCGAACACGACATGGGCATGCAGGCTTTCCGCGCTGCACTCCACTTCGACGGTGCAGGGCACGTCGAAGCGCTGCCGAGTGAGAGCCAGGGTTGAGATCATTGCACGCCCTCTCCAGCGGTCAGCAGTCGCGCAAAGGCCTGCGCATTGGTCGCACCAAAGGCTTCCAGAGCCACATTCCTGCCCGTCGACGGGTCCTCCAGCGACAGCCGGCCGTCTTCCCACAAGGTCAGGCGGAAGGGCGGCTCCGCGCCGATGCCCAGGCTTCTGCGATCGCGGGCCAGGCCGCGCAGGGTGGCGCGCATGAAGCCATCGGATCCTGGCGTCAGGACCTCGATCGACTGACCGGCGGACACATCAACCACCGCGACACTGCCGTCTGCCCGATCCTCGAAGCGCAGGTCGCGGCTGGCCACCGCCTGGCCGTCGTACCCATCATCCACGGCCAACAGGCCCAGGCGTCCGGCGGACGCAGCACCGATCGCAATCACGATCATCACTGCCGCGCCGATCAGCGCGCCGCGGGGGAACTGGGTGCTGCGAAATGGGTCGCTCATCCTTTCCTCCCGATCCGCGCTTCAGCCGGCCCCATCACGCAGCCGCATTGGCGGGCTGCCCCGCCGTCTCGGCTGTCGAGGCGTGCCGGCTCGGAATCGCCGCGGAAAGCCTGGATGACGGGTTCGTTGCGGGTGCCGGCGATCGCTCGCTGATCGTGTTGGCCAGACCTTCGGCCAGTTGCCGGGCCACGGCTTCTGCATCCGGGACGCTGCGCAGCGAAGGCTGGGGCTTGCCGAAGTACCAGGGCCGCGCATGGGGCCAAAGAATGAAGTACGCGATCCGCTGACCGTCCACGAGGGCCAGCGGGATGTCGCCCGTCCCATCGGCACGGAGCTTGAGCGACGCCGATTTGACCGAACGGAACGGCAGATTGATCGTCATCGGCAACGCGATGCCGAAGCGCAGGACCAGCCGCTTGTTGGTGATCGTGTAGACGGTGGTTCGCGCCGTCAGCCAGGCGAACAGCGTGAACAGACCGATCGCCACGGCACCCAGCGCCATCATCAGCGCCGCCGCGCCGATCGCGGCCGCCATGCCCTCGCCGTCATAGAGGTTCGCGGTGAACCGCCAGGCGGCGAGCACGGCGAAATAGACCGCAATCTTGCGGATGTGAAAGGCACGGCGCGCCATCGCCTTCCAGTCGGGCGCGCCCTGCCAGACGATCGTTTCGCCAGGCGGAAGCCGTTCGGGCAGCCCCCGCACTGGTTCAAAGGCGAAGTCGTCGTGATGATTCACAGCAGCGGCTCCTGTCGGGACGGGTGGGCATAGAGATGACCGCCGCCGTAGTAGGCGCAGATGCGGTCTTCCTCCAGCAGGGTCACCTGGTCCGGGTTCCGCAGGGTCGGAACACCGGCGAAGTGGTGGGCCATGATGGACTCGACCCTGATCTGGCCCAGCTTCGCGTTGATCTGCGAAAGGAACGGCACGGGCAGCAGCACCCGATGTGCGGCTGCAGGCGCTGCCTCGACGGGCGCAGCAGTCTCCACTGGCGCGGCTTCAGCCTCCGCGCCGTCCGCTGGGGCTGTCTCGGCGCCCGCGGCCTCTGAGCTGACCGTTTCCGTGGCTGCGGTCGCGGCTGTCCCCACCTCGACCTCGAAATAGCGGGCGATGAACTCGGCCCGATCGATCCAGACATCGGCGACGGTGCCCGCCACCTCGCCATCCGCCCCCACCACCTGCATGCCGACCGGGTCGGGATCCCGCGAGTCGACGGAAAAGTCGGTGGCCACGCGCAGCGGCACGATCCTGGGTTCGCCCTCGAAGGTGTGGTCAGGTTCATCCGCCCTGAGAGCATAGGAAGCCGGTCCCACGGCATCCTGCATCGGATCACCGGTTGGCAGCAGCGGTGCGCCCGGATAGCGGCCGGCCGGCGTGGCGGTAATCTCGCGCGCTTCGGGCTTGACGGAAGGGATCTTTATCTTCTCGCCACTCTCGAGGTTGAAGACCTTCGGTGCGGCAGGGGATGGAAAGGCGTTGGGCTTGGCAGACCATCCCCGATCCGTGGCATCGGCTTCGAGCGGATAGCCTTCGCGCCGATCCTCCCGGCGCAGGTAGATGATCAACCCGATGAAGAAGATCCAGAAGGCGTAGAGGACAAGCTGAGCGACGTCGATTTCGTTGGTGATGGCGCCTGTCGGCATGATGGTCCTCCGCTGAAATCTAGCCTGGGAGCTCGGCCAGGCCGAACCTGGACGGCGATCGCAGCGGTTCGCGCTGCGCCAGGCGAACCAGTGGGCCGATCGCGGCCAGTGTTGCGAACATCAGTGCGATCTCGATGTGGTAGACGACGCTGTAGCCAACGGTGGGTTCGGTCAGCGCTGGACCCAGAGCGCCAGCCGACGCCAGGCCGGATACGGCATCGCGAATGGCACCGCCGAGCGCGATGGCGCCGCCGGCGGCCGTTGCCTGCACGGCGCCCCAGGCGCCTAGCGCCAGGCCGCTCTTGCCGCAATCGGCCAATGCCATAGCCGCCGTCAACGTGCCGACCGCGAACATCCCCCCGCCAAAGCCGATCAGCGCCGTGCCGATGCGGAAGAGGAGCGGCGATACCAACGGGGCTGCGAAGATAACCGCGGAAAACGCTACGATCCCGACGAGGACGCCGAGCGCCGCCAGGCGATGCGGCTCCCCACCCCGGTTGAGCATCCGCGCGGCGAGCGCCAGACCCACCAGGCTGCCGCCGGCCAGCAGGGCCGTCAGCGTTGTGGTGGCGCTGACCGAGAGGTTCAGAATCTCGCCGCCATAGGGTTCCAGCAGGACATCCTGCATGCTGAAGGCGGCCGTCCCCAGCCCCACGGCCACCAGCAGCCGCACCGAGCGGCCACCCTGGCAGAACGTGCGGAACGCCGTTCGGAAGCTCGTTCGAGGCCGCCCTGGCGCGGTGCGCGCCGGATCCCGTGCCTCCTGCTTCCACAGCGCGATGCCGTTCAGCACCATGGTGGCCACGGCCGCGCCCTGGATCACCTGGATCAGCCGCAGGTGGCTGAAGTCGGCAAGCAGCGCACCGAAGCCGAGCGCGCTGACCATCATGCCGACCAGCAGCATGACGTAGAGCAAGGCCACGACCCGCGGCCGCGCTTCGGCCGGCGCCAGATCGGTCGCCAGCGCCAGGCCGGCCGTCTGCGTCGTATGCAGTCCGGCACCGACGAGCAGGAACGCCAAGGCGACCGCAGCCTGGCCGAGATAGTCCGGATAGCCGGTGTCGGAGGACAGTACCAGGAGCGCGAAGGGCATGATCGCCAGCCCGCCGAACTGCACCAGCGTGCCCATCCAGATATAGGGCACACGCCGCCAGCCCAGCATCGAGCGATGGGTGTCCGACCGGTGGCCGATCAGGGCGCGAAGCGGCGCGAAGAGAAGCGGGATCGCCACGACCACCGCCACCGTCCAGGCGGGGATGCCCATCTCCAGGATCATCACGCGGTTCAGCGTGCCGGTCAGCAGGACGACCGCCATGCCGACGGATACCTGGAACAGGGACAGTCGCAGCAGGCGGCCCAACGGCAGCTCGTCCGTGGCGGCATCGGCGAACGGCAGGAACCGTGGGCCGAGCTGAAGCCACGCGCGGGCGAGCGTGTCGTTGAGCCTGCTCATGCGCGTCGCAACTCCTGCGCCTGAGAGGTGTAGAAGCCGCTGACGATGCGCTCGGTCCTGGCCAGCCGCCACTCGGCGAAGTCCGCCTGCGAGCCGAGCGCCCGATGCATTGCCTTCTCGGCGACGGGTTCGATTGCCGGCGCCCTGTTGCCCCGCGGGAACAGCCGGCCGACCAAGTGCATGGCGGCCAGCGCCGGCGTTCGCGGCGCAAAGGTGAACAGCAGCGACGTGCCACAGCGCGCCTCGAGCGCTGCGAGCGTCGCCAGCATGTCGGCCGTGCGGTAGTGGATCAGCGAGTCCATGGCGACCACATGGTCGAACGACCCGAGGTCGGCGTCGCACAGGTCGCCGACCCGGAAGTCCACGGAGCCGGTCCCCAGATCACTGGGCAGGCGTTCGCGCGCGAGACCCACCAGGGTCGGCGACAGGTCGACCGCAACGACCTCGGCCCCGCGCCGGGCGGCCTCGACGGCAAACGCGCCTGTGCCGCAGCCTGCGTCCAACACCCGGCAGCCGCCGAGGTCCGCCGGGAGCCAGTCCAGCAGCGTCGCCCGCATGCGGTCGCGGCCCGCGCGGACCGTCGCGCGAATGCGGCTGACCGGCGCGTCCGAGGTCAGCCGCGACCAGGCCTCGACGGCCGTGCGGTCGAAATAGGCCTCAAGCTGGCTGCGGCGGTGCTGGTAGGAAAGCGTGTGCATCAGTCGAACCCGAGGAAATCGAAGATGTCGCGGTCTTTCATCGGCGTTGCTGCCAGTGGCTCGGTGCCCGCCCAAAGCGTTGCCGCCAGCCGCAGGTATTCGGCTTGCACCGCCTCCAGCTCCGGCGACGGCTCCATCTCAAACAGCGTGGACTTTTTCAGCCGGCTGCGCCGGATCACGTCCAGGTCCGGGAAATGGGCCAGACGCTGCAGGCCGATGGCGTCGTTGAAGCGGTCGATCTCATCCGTCGCCGCACTGCGGTTGGCGATCACGCCGCCGAGGCGCACATCGTAGTTGCGCGCCTTGGCCTGGATCGCGGCCACGATGCGGTTCATGGCGAAGATGCTGTCGAAATCGTTGGCAGTGATGATCAGCGCCCGCTCGGCATGCTGCAGCGGCGAGGCGAAGCCGCCGCACACCACATCGCCCAGCACGTCGAAGATCACGACATCGGTGTCTTCCAGCAGGTGGTGCTCTTTCAGCAGCTTCACCGTCTGGCCGACGACATAGCCGCCGCAGCCGGTGCCCGCCGGCGGACCACCCGCCTCGACGCACATGACGCCGTTGTAGCCCTCGTAGACGAAATCCTCTATGCGCAGCTCTTCGGTGTGGAACTGCACGGACTCAAGGACATCGATGACCGTGGGCACCAGCCGCTTGGTCAGCGTGAAGGTGCTGTCGTGCTTGGGATCGCAGCCGATCTGCAGCACCCGCTTGCCGAGCTTGGAGAACGCGACGGAGAGGTTAGAGGACGTCGTGCTCTTGCCGATGCCGCCCTTGCCGTAGACGGCGAACACCTTGGCCGTGCCGATATCGGGGCCGGTCTCCATATGGACCTGAACGCTGCCTTCGCCGTCGGCGCGCCGAGGCCCGCCACCGCCCGCCAGAGGCGGCTTGCTCATAATCGTCATGCCGCGGCCTCCACACCGATGCCCTCAAGTCTGTCTTCCAGCTCTTCGCCCGCCTCGCGCAGCGCATCGATCACCGACCGGTCGGGCGACCAGTACTGGCGCTCATGCGCTTCCAAGAGGCGGTTCGTGACCTTGACGCAGGCCGTCGGATTGAGCGCGGCCATGCGCTCACGCATCTCGCGGTCAAGCACGTAGGTCTCGCTCAGCCGCTCATAGACCCAGGACGCGACCTGACCGGTCGTCGCCGACCAGCCCATGGTGTTGGTCACCTGTGCTTCGATCTGGCGCACGCCCTCATAGCCGTGCTGCAGCATGGCCTCGTACCACTTGGGATTGAGCGTGCGCGTGCGGGACTCCAGAGCCACCTGTTCGGCCAGCGTCCGCACCTTGCCCTCGCCGCGCGTCTGGTCGCCGATATAGACGGGCACCGGATCGCCCTGGGCACGGCCGATGGCGCGGCTGATGCCGCCCAGCGTGTCGAAATAGTGGTCGATCGTCGTGATGCCGAGTTCGACGGAGTCGACGTTCTGATAGGCAAGCTCCACACCCGACAGCACGGACTGCAAGAGTTCCGACTGCCGCGCCGGCCGGCCGTTGCGGCCATAGGCGAAGCACTTGCGCCGCGTATAGGTCTCGGCCAGCTCGTCCTCGTCGGCCCAGCAGCCGCTGTCGATCAGCTGGTTGACGTTGGATCCGTAGGTGCCGTCGGCATTGCTGAAGACGCGCAATGCGGCCGTTTCCAGATCGCAGCCATTGGCCGCCTGATAGGCCAACGCGTGCTTGCGTACGAAGTTCAGTTCCACCGGCTCGTCGGCCTCGGCGGCCAGGAAGGCGGCCTCGGCCAGCAGTTTGGTCTGCAGCGGCAGCAGGTCGCGGAAGATGCCCGACAGCGTGATCAGCACGTCGATGCGCGGCCGGCCCAGTTCCTCGAGCGGGATCAGGTCGGCACCGGCCAGGCGGCCAAAGCCATCGAAGCGCGGCTGCGCGCCGATCAGCGCCAGCGCCTGGGCGATCGGTCCGCCTTCGCTCTTCAGGTTGTCGGTGCCCCAGAGCACCAGTGCCACGGTTTCCGGCAGCCCCATGCCGTCGGCCTGGTGCCGGGCCAGCAGGCGATCGGCCTGCCGGGCGCCATCGGCCTGGGCGAAGGCGCTCGGCATGCGGAAGGGGTCGAAGCCGTGCAGGTTGCGGCCGGTCGGCAGGATGGCCGGTGCACGCAACAGATCGCCGCTCGGTGCGGGGCGGACGAACCGACCGTCGAGGGCGTGGAGGATCGCGTCGACCTCGCGGTTCTCAGCCAAGAGCCGCGCCGTCTCCGCCAGATCGCGTAGCACCGGCAGATGCGCCTCCGTCCCGTCTTCACCAGCGGCAAGGGCCTGTTCCGGCGTAGCACCTTTGACCAGGGCCTCGACGCTCGTCTGGGGTGGCCGTTCGCCATGCGAAGCTTCGGCCATGGCCAGCAGGGTTTCCACGCGCGCCTCGACGGAGCCGGCTTCACCGACCACATGCAGGCCATCGGGGATCAGCGTCTCTTCCAGCTCCAGGATCGCGCTGCCGAGCCTGGCGATCTCACTCTCCGCCTCGCCGGTCCATTCCGGCTCAGCAGCCGCCAGATCGACCGTGGATGCTTGGGCCTGGATCAGGAGGGCGAGGTCGGTTCGCTCCGCCGAGGCTTCCGGCGGCAGGCTGCGCCAGCGCTCGATCGAGGCCTTGAGGTCGATCAGCCCGCGATAGAGGCCGGCATGGGTCAGCGGCGGGGTGAGATAGCTGATCAGGGTCGCCGCTGCGCGCCGCTTGGCAATCGTTCCTTCCGACGGGTTGTTCGCCGCATAGAGATAGAGGTTCGGCAGGTCGCCGATCAGCCGGTCGGGCCAGCATTCCGCCGACAGGCCGGCCTGCTTGCCCGGCATAAACTCCAACGCCCCGTGGGTGCCGAAATGCAAGACGGCATCGGCCCGGAAGTCTTCCCGCAGATAGCGATAGAAGGCGGAAAAGGCGTGGGTCGGGGTGAAGCCCTTCTCGAACAACAGGCGCATCGGATCGCCCTCGTAGCCGAAGGCCGGCTGAAGTCCGACGAAGACCTTCCCGAACTGTGCGCCGAGCACGAACAGGCCGGCACCGTCGCTCTGCTGGCGGCCGGGTGCCGGGCCCCATTGCGCCTCGATCTCCCGCAGGTGCGGCTCCCGCCTGACATGATCGTCGGCCGGGATGCGGATGTGCACATTCGCCTGTGTCCCGAAGCGCTCGGCATTGCCGTGCAACAGCCGGTCGCGCATCGCATCGATCGTGTCCGGAACGTCGACGTCATAGCCGGTGACATCGAGGGCGCGCAGCGTGTTGTGCAGGGACGCGAAGACGGAGAGATGCGCCGCCGTGCCGACGGCGCCCGCGTTCGGCGGGAAGTTGAACAGCACGATGGCGATCCGGCGCTCGGCCAGCGAGGTGCGGCGCAGCGAGATCAGGCGGTCGACCCGCGCCGCCAGCATGGCCGAGCGTTCGACATGTGGCTGCATGTCCCGCGCCTGCCCCTCCGGCGCCGCGGCTGACCGGCCGCCGAACAGCATCGGGCCGGTGGAACCGTCCAACTCCGGAATGGCGACCATCATCGTGGCTTCGACCGGCATCAGGCCGTGGTCCGACGCCGCCCACTGCTCCAGCGTCTGGAACTCCACCGCCTGGGCGGCGAGATAGGGCACATCCAGCGCGGCCAGCATGTCTTCGGCGGCCTTGGCGTCGTTGTAAGCCGGGCCGCCCACAAGCGAAAAGCCGGTCAGCGACACCACGGCGTCGACCGTGGGCCGCCCGTCCTTCATGAAGAACGCTTCCACCGTAGGGCGCGCGTCGAGGCCGCTGGCAAAGCCGGGCACCACGGCCAGCCCCCGCGCCTCCAGCGCGGCGACCACGCCGTCGTAATGGGCAGTGTTGCCGGCCAGCACGTAGGACCGCATCACCAGCAGGCCGACTGTGCCGCGGTGCCCGCCGGACGGCTTGGGCAGCGTCGAGACGCGCGTGGTGACGCGCTCCTTCAGACGCGGGTGATAGAGGCCGACCTCGGGATAGTCGATCGGTGCCGCCGCCTTGACGACATCGCGCAGACGCTGGCGCTGGCCGGCGGCGTAACGACCGATCAGATAGCGCACCAGACCGGCGACATTCTCGTCGGAGCCGGCCAGCCAATACTGCAGGGTCAGGAAATAGGCCCGCACATCCTGCGCTGTGCCGGGGATGAAGCGCAGCAGCTTCGGCAGGCGGCGCAAGAGAGCCATCTGGCGCGCGCCCGAGGTCTGCCCCTTCTTCGCACTGCCGCGGAAGCGCTTCAGCCATGCGATCGCGCCCGAGGCGCTGCCGTCCATGGAGAAGGGGCCGAGCCGGGTGAGGCGCACGACTTCGGCCGCCGATAGCGCACCGACCATCGCATCGCACTTGTCCCGACGGGCCTGCAGCGCCGGCAGGATCGGTCGGATATGCTCTTCCATGAACAACATCGTCGCGATGACGATGTCGCCGGCCGCGACATCGGCGCGGCAGCGCTCCAGCGCGTCCGGATCGCTGGCCCATTCGGCCGCCGCATGCAGGCTGAGCGTCAGGCCCGGCAAGCCTTTCCGCAAGGCCCGCTCAGCCCGCTCTGTCGCGCTGGACAGGTGGTTGTCCAGCGTGACGATGACGACCCGGATCGGCGTCGGGTCAGCGGCCGAAATGCGCTTTGGCATCGTACAGCGTTTCGACAGTGATGGTGGCCACGCCCATGTTCTGGGCAAATTGCTCGGTATTGCGCCGGGCCTTGCCGCGGACAAAGAACGGGACCTTCTTCAGTTCCTGTTCCGCCTCGGGCGCCCAGCCGATTGGCCCGGCCGACGAGGGGGCCACGGTCTCGGTCTCGGCAGCAGCCGAGGGCAAATGCGACGGGCCGGCCTCGTCATGGAACTCGAAGTCCTCGCGGAACATCGTAAGCAGATGTTCCTCGAGCCCCATGGTCAGCGGATGGACCCAGGTGTCGAAGAGGACGTTGGCGCCCTCGAAGCCCATCTGCGGGGAATAGCGGGCCGGGTAATCCTGCACATGCACAGGCGCGGAGATGACGGCGCAGGGAATGCCGAGCCGCTTGGCGATGTGCCGTTCCATCTGCGTGCCCAGCACCAGCTCGGGCTGCAGCTCCGCGATCTTTGCCTCGACCTGCAGGTAGTCGTCCGTGATCAGCGGCTCGACGCCGTAGGTCTCTGCGGCCGCGCGCACGCTGCGGGCGAACTCCCGGGCATAGGTGCCGAGCCCCACGACGGTGAAGCCCAGTTCCTCATCCGCTACCCGGGCCGCTGCGACGGCGTGGGTGGCGTCGCCGAAGATGAAGACCCGCTTGGCCGTCAGATAGGTCGAGTCGATGGAGCGGGAGTACCAGGGCAGGCGCGACCGCTGACCGGACAGTACCGGCATCGGATCGACACCGGCCAGCTTTGCAACTTGGACGACGAATTCCCGCGTGGCGCCGATCCCGATCGGAACGGCCGTCACCTGAGGCTGCCCGAACGTCCGTTCCAGCCAGCGGGCGGCGGTCTCAGCGATCTCCGGATAGAGCACGATGTTGAAGTCCGCCTCGCCAAGTCGGGCGAGGTCCGCCGGCGTTGCGCCCAAGGGCGCGACCACGACCACGTCGATGTCCAGCAGCCCCAGCAGATTCGTGATCTCGGTGACGTCGTCGCGGTGCCGGAAGCCAAGTGCGGTCGGACCGAGCAGATTGCAGCACGGCCGCCGGCCAGGCTCGCGCTCCGGCCGCGGCGTGCCCGGCGGCGGCGCGTTGGGGCCGGCTAGGGTGCGAACCAGGCGGTAGAAAGTCTCCGATGCTCCCCAGTTCTCTTTGCGCTGGTATGAGGGGAGCTCAAGCGGGACGACCGGGATCGGCAGGTTGAGCGCGCGGGCCAATCCGCCTGGATCATCCTGGATCAGCTCCGCCGTGCACGACGCGCCGACCAGCATGGCCTGTGGCTTGAACCGGTCGTAGGCCTCGCGTGCCGCGGTCTTGAAGATCTCCGCCGTGTCGCTGCCCAGGTCCCGCGCCTGGAAGGTGGTATAGGTGACGGGCGGGCGCTTCTTCCGCCGCTCGATCATCGTGAACAGAAGATCGGCGTAGGTGTCGCCCTGCGGCGCGTGCAGCACATAGTGCACGCCCTCCATGGCAGTGGCGATGCGCATCGCCCCCACATGCGGCGGACCCTCGTATGTCCAGACCGTGAGCTGCATGGGCCTAGACCTCCAGCCTGTCGCGGCGCACCAACGGGCGCGCGAACAGCTCGGCAAGGTCGCCGGCCTGCTCGTAGCCGTGCACCGGCGAGAACACGAGCTCGATGGACCACTTCGTGGTGATGCCCTCGATCTCCAGCGGATTGGCGAGTCCCAGGCCGCAGACGACCAGATCGGGGCGGGCGCTGCGGCAGCGATCGAGCTGGCGGTCGACGTCCTGCCCCTCGCTGTAGACGGTGTCGCCCGGCAGCAGGTCGATCTCGGCGGCGAGGTGCTGGCGGTGCAGATAGGGCGTGCCGACTTCGACCAGGTGCATGCCCATCTCGCGCGCCAGGAAGCGGGCCAGCGGAACCTCAAGCTGCGAGTCGGGGAAGAAGAAGATGCGCTTGCCGGAAAGCTGCCGGCGATAGCGCTCGAGAGCCGTTCGCGCACGCTGCTCGGCCGGCGCGACGACACGGCGAAGATGCGCATCGCCGACGCCGAACGCCTTGGCGGCAGCCGCCAGCCACCCGGTCGTCCCGTCGACGCCGAACGGGAACGGTGCTGGCAGATGGCGGGCACCGCGGCCCTCAAGCGCCCGCGCCGTATCGGCCAGGAAGGGCTGTGCCAGAAGGTATCTGGTGCTGCCGCCAACCGGAGGAAGCGCCGTTGCGCTGCGGGAGGGCAGGAAGTCGACTGGCCCGATGCCGAGAGCCTCGAAGAGCCGGCGGAACTGATCCTCGACGATGTCCGGCAGGGCCCCGACCACCAGAAGCCGGTCAGCTTCATGAAGCGGCGCCTCGGGCAATTCGGGAACCAAGGCCGCGAGGCAAGCGTCTTCGCCTTGCGTAAAGGTCGTTTCGATCCCGCTGCCCGAATAGTGGAGGATGCGCACGTCGGGCGCGAAGGTCTGCGACAGGCGAGCCGCAGCCCGCGACAGGTCCAGCTTGATGACCTCTGACGGACACGACCCGACAAGGAATAAGAGACGAATTTCGGGCCGCCGCTCCAACAATTGGCCGACGACCTTGTCTAGCTCTTCGTTCGCGTCGGCGAGGCCGGCGAGATCACGCTCCTCGATCACCGCCGTGGCGAAGCGGGGTTCGGCGAAGATCATTACGCCGGCGGCGGACTGCATGAGATGTGCGCAGGTGCGCGAGCCGACGATCAGGAAGAAGGCATCCTGGATCTTGCGATGCAGCCAGATGATGCCGGTCAGGCCGCAGAACACTTCGCGCTGGCCGCGCTCGCGCAGCACCGTGATCTCGGCACATCCCTGCCGGGACGGCGACGGTGCGAGCCCGGACGGGCCGCTCACTTCGCGGTCCCCATCGCCATGGCGGCCGACAGGTCCGCATCCGATTGGCGGCGCGCAGCCCGCAGCTTCAACAAGAACTGCGCGGCGTTGATCACATAGGTCAGGTAGGCCGCCAGCGCGAACGCCATCTGACCTGCCGGGCCCAGCCATCCGGTGGCCAGAACGATCAGATAGGCCGTGTGCAGGGCGAGTACGCCCATGCTGACGACGTCTTCCCAGAAGAAGGCCGGGGCGAACAGGTACTGGCCGAAGACGTCCCGTTCCCAGATCGAGCCGGTGACCATGATCGTATAGAGCACGAACGTCTTGACCACGATCGATGCCGTGGCCGCGGCCAGGCCTTCGCCGGTAGCGAGATAGCGCAGGACCAGACAGAGGCTGACCAGGAAGACGACGAACTGCAGCGGTGCCAGCACACCCTGCACAATCGTCCATGGAGAGGCGTCGCGCCGCCGGCGCTGCTCAGCGGTGTACAGGGTTCGTGTCCGAGCGCTTCCGGCTT
Organism: Alphaproteobacteria bacterium; assembly: GCA_028281925.1. Taxonomy (GTDB): domain Bacteria; phylum Pseudomonadota; class Alphaproteobacteria; order DSM-16000; family Inquilinaceae; genus JACKIG01. Next base: position 18,538 of record JANQIX010000051.1, on the reverse strand, counting down.
GATTTCGCAGCATCGCTTCCGTCCCTGCCGCCGCGCCGTTCACGCATGAAGCGCGCCGCCCGGCGTGATTAGACGGACTCTAGGACCGCGCCACGTGACTGTCAATCAAACTAGACGTAAATTTTGCTTTACGCATCTGCGGCAATGCGATCTAATGCCTGCGACAGTCTATCCCGTCGATTGGGAAGGTGATTTTCTGTCATGATCATCGGTCAGTTTGTTAGATTGTGTTAGGGCGATCATACAAATCGGTCGTTAGACACGATCGGCCCCAGAACGGCTGCCTCCTGGCGGGGCAGATCCGGAAAGGAAGGATATTTCAAGGGGGTAAAAACCGGGGGAGGAAACTACCGATGGTCGACTCTCGACAGGCGATCGAAGTGAAGGGTAGTTGGATCGGAGAGAGTGAACTTCCTATAGAAGAAGGACTCCGGTCAGGTGATCAGACGACGGTACGCAGCAACGGAACCTCCAGCAACGGAACCTCCAGGGAACCCAGACGGTCGAAAAGGGTAAACGGTCATACCGATGCGGGCTTGGCGGCGCGTGTAAACGGCGCGGCGCGAGGCAACGGCAAGGATGACAGGGGTGACCTTGCGCAACTGGCGCGCATGATTGAGGGGGAGATCATTCCCCGCCTGGTACTGGCACATGCGTGCGAGCCTCTCTTGCTGACGGACGAGCAATGCCGGGAGGCGCCGCCCGCTGCGGAGGATGTTTCGGACTTTGCCCGCTTGCTGATCCAGCAGCACCCGGCAGAGGCAGCCGCCTATGTTGAAGCGATGCGGGATCGCGGTTTGGGGCTGGAGTCGCTGTTGCTCGATGTCATGGCGCCTGCGGCCCGCATGCTCGGTGATTGGTGGTTGGCGGACTTGTGCGATTTCGCCGATGTGACAATCGGATTGTCGCGGCTCCAGCTGATGCTGCGGGACCTCGGGCCGGCGCTCGAAGGCAAAGTCAGCGGGGGAAACGATGGCCGAAGGGCGTTGCTGACGCCGATGCCCGGTGAGCAGCACACATTCGGCATATTCGTGGTGGAGGAGCTGTTCCGGCGGGCCGGCTGGGAGGTTGACGGCGGGCCGATGGCCTGCAATGACGAGCTGCTTGCGGCTGTTCATGACCAGCATTACGCGCTGGTGGGTCTGTCTGTCAGTCACGACCGTGATCTTCAGCCGCTCACTTCGCTGATCCCGTCGATCCGCAAATGTTCGTGTAATCGAAAGATAAGCGTGATAGTAGGGGGTCAAGTCTTCATCGAGCATCCGGACTACGCGGCCAGCGTTGGTGCGGATGCCACGGCAGCCGACGGGCGCAGCGCAGTAACTCAAGCCGAAAACCTGTTTCGTTGCGGAGAGGAATGCCGCTGAGTTCGGCGTCTTACAGTGGGGAATGTGTCGTGGCCATGCAGACGGCGGCCGCTCACAATGGGGTGCAACAATTCCAGTCTCCAAAGCAGTCGCTTGGAGACTTGGATGCTGAGGTGGCGGCGAAGCTGATCGCCGCCGCCGCCGACATCGCATTGGTCGTCGACCGTTCGGGTGTTATCCGCGACATCGCCACTGGCAGCGAGGACCTCTCGCAGGAAGGGTTCGCCGTCTGGCTTGGCCAACCCTGGATCGACACGGTCACCGGCGAGAGCCGCGAGAAGATCGAAGACATGCTGAACGAGGCAACGGCGAAACCCGTGTCCCGGTCCCGGCAGGTCAATCATCCCTCGGCCCAGGGCACCGATGTCCCGATTCGGTACGTGGCACTGCAGGTGGGTGATGACGGTCGCATAGTCGCCGTTGGCCGCGACCTGCGTGCACTCTCGGCACTTCAGCAGCGCTTGGTCAATGTCCAGCAGATGATGGAGCGGGAATATGCCAGGCTGCGGCATGCCGAAACCCGCTATCGGCTGCTGTTCCAGCTTGCCTCGGAAGCGGTCGTGATCGTCGATGCTGCCACCCAGAAGATCGTGGAGGCGAATCCGGCCGCCCAGCGGCTGATCGGTGCTGCTGAGGACAAGGAAGGGGGCACCTTCCTCGATCTGTTCGATCCGGACGCCCACGCGGCACTTCAGGCCCAACTCGCGATCGTCCGTACTGCCGGACGCGCCGACGATGTGCAGGTTCGTCTTGCCAACGGCAGGGAGTGTACCTTTTCCGCATCCCTGTTCCGGCAGGAGCGCGCCTCACATTTCCTGGTCCGGCTCACCGCCGCGGGAGCCAGCGCGCCGGAGGAAGACGCGTCGGCGTCAAAGCCGCCCCTGACGAGAGTGATCGAGAATATTCCCGACGGCTTTGTGGTCACCGGTGCGGACCTGCGCATACTGACCGTCAACTCGGCCTTCCTCGACCTTGCCCAGTTGGCGACCGGCGAGCAGGTACGTGGCGAGCCTCTCGATCGCTGGCTTGGCCGCCCCGGCGTCGATCTGAAGGTGCTGCTGGCAAACCTCAAAGAACATGGGGCGGTGCGCCATTTCGGGACAATCATCCGTGGCGAGTACGGCTCCACAGAGGGGGTGGAGATCTCGGCAGTCTCGGTGCCGAACGGGTCCACCCAGTGCATCGGGTTCGTGATTCGGGGCATCGGCCGCCGATCGATCATCGAGTCGCATGTCCAGCGGGACCTTCCCCACTCCGTCGAGCAGCTGACCGGCCTGGTCGGCCGCGTGTCGCTGAAGGATATCGTGCGCGAGACGACGGACGTGATCGAGCGCCTATGCATTGAGGCGGCCTTGGAGCTGACGGGCGACAATCGCACGTCGGCGGCGCCCATGCTGGGCCTGAGCCGCCAGAGCCTCTATGCGAAGCTCCGTCGCTACGGGCTAGGCGACGGGCCTCCGGAAGACGACCGCTAGCATGGGTCCTCAGGTCGGCTTCCGCCAGACCGGCGCTCAACCTGGGACCCGCATGATTGCCGTGCTCTCTGACGCAGTTTTCCGCTGAACAATACTGTCAACATAGATTGACACTTTCTGGTGTCAATTATACTGTACACCCATGACACATACGGCGGTCACACCGGCGGCACCTGCCCGTCCATCGCCCGCGACTGTGGTCGAGCTGCTGAAGCCGATCACATGGTTTGCGCCGATGTGGGCATTCGGCTGCGGGGTCGTGTCGTCGGGGGTCCCGATTGCCGAACGGTGGCCGGCCGTGCTGCTGGGCGTGGCGTTGGCCGGCCCCCTGGTCTGCGGCACCAGCCAGGTGGCCAATGACTGGTTCGATCGTCACGTGGACGCGATCAACGAGCCCAAACGGCCGGTCCCGTCCGGCCGCGCGCCGGGGCAATCGGCGCTCCATATCGCCATCGCCTGGTCCCTCGTCTCGCTTGTGGTCGGTGCTCTGCTTGGCCTCTGGGCGTTTGTTGCGGCGGTTGTCGCGCTCGTCTTCGCCTGGACCTACAGCGCACCGCCTCTGCGGCTGAAGCGTAACGGCTGGTGGGGATGTGCCGCTGTCGGGGCCTGCTATGAAGGTCTGCCCTGGTTCACGGGCGCCGCCGTTATGACCTTCGCCTTTCCCGACTGGCGGATCCTGTGTCTCGCGGGGCTCTACAGCCTTGGCGCCCATGGGATCATGACCCTCAACGACTTCAAGTCGGTGGAGGGCGACCGACGTCTGGGGCTCCGGTCATTGCCCGTCCAATTGGGTGTCGACGGCGCGGCGCGTCTGGCCTGTGTGGTCATGGCCGCACCGCAGGTGATCGTCGTCGTGCTGCTCGCGGCCTGGGGGCGGGAAATCTACGCCGTTGCCGTAGCCTGCCTGCTGCTCGTGCAGGTGGCTTTGATGGCACGCCTACTGCGCAACCCTGCGGGCCTGGCCGCCTGGTACAACGCGACCGGCACCACGCTCTATGTCATCGGCATGCTTGTCAGCTCCTTCGCCGTGCGCTCGCTGATACCGGAGGTGGGCGCATGACCCCGTCACTCGGCTGGCTCGGGATTTTCCGGTTGGGTCTGGTGCAGACGGCGCTTGGTGCCATCGTCGTGCTGACGACCTCGACCATGAACCGCGTCATGGTGGTGGAGTGGATGCTGCCGGCGATGCTGCCCGGCGCCCTGGTCGCGCTGCACTATGCCGTTCAGGTGCTGAGGCCACGCTGGGGCTACGGCTCGGATGTCGGCGGCCGCCGCACACCCTGGATCATCGGCGGGATGGCGGCGTTGGCCGCAGGCGGCGTCGGGGCCGCGCTCGCCACCGCCTGGATGGGAACGAACCCGCTTGGCGGCATCGCGCTTGCGGTCGTTGCCTTTGCGCTGATCGGCGTCGGGGTCGGTGCCGCCGGGACATCGCTTCTCGTCTTGCTGGCGATCCGTACCGCCCCAGAACGCCGTGCTCCGGCGGCCACCATCGTGTGGATGATGATGATCGCCGGGTTCATCGTCACAGCAGCGGTTGCCGGACATTTCCTCGATCCCTTCTCGCCGGCGCGGCTGGTCGCGGTGACGACCGTCGTGTCGGTGGTAGCGTTCCTTCTGACGCTGATTGGTGTGTGGGGTGTCGAAGGGACCAGTAATGCGAGTGCGCCGGCTGCCGGAGCATCGCCGGCACAGCCCGGGTTCAGGGAAGCCCTGCGGCAGGTTTGGGCCGAGCCGAAGGCGCGCCGCTTCGCCATCTTCGTGTTCGTGTCAATGCTCGCCTACAGCGCCCAGGATCTGATCCTGGAACCGTTTGCCGGCACCGTCTTCGGCTTGACGCCCGGTGAGTCGACCAAGCTGGCCAGCGTTCAGCACAGCGGCGTTTTCGTCGGCATGCTGCTGGTCGCCGTACTGGGCAGCGCGATCGGCGGAGGACGGTTCGGATCGCTGCGTGCCTGGACCATCGGCGGATGCACGGCTTCTGCTGCGGCCCTGTTGGGGCTGGCAGTGGGCGGCTTGATGGCCCCAGACTGGCCGCTGCGCATCTCGGTCTTCGTTCTTGGCGTCGCCAACGGGGCCTTCGCCGTCGCCGCCATCGGATCGATGATGGGGCTGGTGGCTGCGGGGCGGAAATCGCGAGAGGGCGTCCGCATGGGCCTCTGGGGCGCGGCACAGGCCGTCGCCTTCGGGCTCGGTGGCTTCGCCGGCACCGTCGCCATCGATCTCACCAGGGCGGTGTTCAGCGAACCGGCGACGGCCTATGCGACCGTCTTCGTTGGCGAGGCGGCTCTGTTCCTGGTCTCCGCCCTGCTCGCGGCACGTATCGGTCAGGCGACGAAGGCGACGGCGGATCGACCGGAGGTCGGGATGCTGGCGGCAGGGCACGGCGCCTGAACGGATTCCATGGGGAGAGGTGGCCATGCGCGTTCACCCGGACACCTATGACGTGGTCGTCGTCGGCGGCGGCCCGGCCGGCGCAACGGCGGCGGAAGACCTGGCCCGGCAGCGCCGCTCGGTGCTGCTGCTCGACCGTGCCGGCCGGATCAAGCCCTGCGGCGGCGCAATCCCGCCGCGGCTGATCCGGGACTTCAACATCCCGGACTATCTGCTGGTCGCGCGCGCGAGGTCGGCTCGCATCGTTGCCCCCTCGGAACGCGCCGTCGACATGCCGATCGAGAACGGCTTCGTCGGCATGGTCGATCGCGAAGTGTTCGACGAATGGCTGCGGGACCGTGCCGCGGCAGCCGGCGCCGTTCGGGAAACCGGCATGTTCGAAGACCTCACGCGCGACGATGACGGCACCGCGGTGGTGCACTACCGGGTTAGGGAAGACTCCGGCGATGCTGAACTGCGGCAAGTGCGCGCTCGCACAGTGATCGGTGCCGACGGTGCGCGTTCGGCCGTCGCCAAACTGGCGGTCCCAGGAGCGAAGGAGGTGCCGTGCGTCTTCGCCTATCATGAGATCGTCCAATCTCCCAACGGCACGGCCGCGTCGGGTTTCGACGGCGCGCGGTGCGATGTCTACTACCAGGGCCATCTTTCGCCGGACTTCTACGGCTGGGTGTTCCCCCATGGCGACACCACCAGCGTCGGCGTCGGCAGCGCGGTCAAAGGCTTTTCGTTGCGCGGGGCCGTCGGCGCGCTGCGTCAGTCAGCGGGCCTGGACACCTGCGGCACGATCCGCCGCGAGGGTGCGCCGATCCCCCTGCGACCCCTGAAGCGGTGGGACAATGGCCGCGATGTCGTCGTGGTCGGCGATGCGGCGGGCGTCGTTGCGCCGGCCTCGGGCGAAGGCATCTATTACGCCATGGCCAGTGCCCGGATCGCCGCCGAAGCGGTCGAGACTGTCCTTGCCACAGGTGACAATCGCGCGCTGGCTTCCGCCCGCAAGCGCTTCATGAAGGCCCATGGCCGGGTGTTCTGGATCCTCGGCCTTATGCAACGCTTCTGGTACGCCAACGACCGGCGGCGGGAACGCTTCGTGAGCATCTGCCGCGATCCGGATGTGCAGAAGCTCACCTGGGAAGCCTACATGAACAAAGAGCTGGTCCGGCGCAAGCGGATCGCCCATGCGCGGATCTTCTTCAAGGACCTTGCCCATCTGTTCCGGCTGGTTTCGTCTTGACCGCCGTGCTTGCCGTCCCTTGGAAGCCGGTTGCCGCGGCCGGCGCCGCGGCGCTGCTGGTGGCTGCCATCGGCGGCACCGTGACCGATATCGGCCCCTGGTATCAGGGACTGCAGAAGCCGCCCTGGCAGCCGCCGGACTGGGCGTTTGCCCCGGCCTGGACACTGATTTACGCGCTGGCGGCCTTGTCTGCGGCCATGGCTTGGCATGCGGCCACCAGACGATCGCAGCGCGAATGGCTTGTCGGGCTGTTCACCCTCAACGGCTTCCTCAACGTGCTGTGGAGCCTGCTTTTCTTCCGCCTGCAGCGGCCGGACCTGGCGCTGATCGAGGTTGCCTTTCTTTGGCTCTCGGTCGCGCTATTGATCGCCGTACTGTGGCGGTACGCGCAGCGCGCAAGCCTGCTGCTGGTTCCCTATCTCATCTGGGTCAGCTTCGCCGCCACGCTGAACCTGACCGTCGTGCGCCTGAACGAGCCCTTCTAGATGCCGTGGCGGCTCTGCTCGGGACAGCTCCGGCGTGAGCGAATTCTTCCTCAGCGGTCGCGCCGTCGACCTCATCCTCCTCATGATGCTGGCCGAGGGAGTGCTGGTGGCAGTTCATCATCGCCGGACGGGCCGCGGTTTTGCTCCCGCCGATCTGAAGGCGATCCTGATGTCCGGCGCCGGCCTGCTACTGGCCCTGCGTTGTGCCCTGACCGGCGCCTGGTGGGGTTGGATCGCTCTCAGCCTTCTGGTGGCGCTGGCGGCCCATCTCGGCGACCTCCGGCGTCGCTGGCGAAGGGGGCCGAGCGGATCTTCTTCGGTCTAGCGACTGACCGTCGGAAAGATCACGGCAATGGCAATGGCGAAGGCGACCGCGCTGACCAGGGCCCCCGCCAGCGGGTGTCGGACACGCTGGTAGATCCAGGTGCTGAACAATCCGTAGACGACGAAGAACGCCATGATCATCGGCACGATGATGATCAGGAAGAACAGCTTGTGCAGGTTGAGAGCGACCGCCAAAGCGAGCGATGCCAGAAAGCAGAGTTTGGTGACGGCGTAGGCGCCCCGCGGCGCCTGGGGCCCGCGCGTCAGCCATTCGTCGGCGCAGAAATAGGCGGCTGTGCCCACCAGCATGGCCAAAACAAGCGACCATCGCTCCGGACCCGGCAGAAATGCCGTCACGAACCGATCCGCGGGCAGCGCGATGGCCAGCACGCCGTAGGCAACCGCCGCAAACGCCGCCATGGCAAGTTTGCCGGCATTGGTTCCATTCGTACCCGCGTGCGGTCCAGCGCGGGCGAACATCCACAACCCCCCGGCGGTCAGAAGGCCGTAAAGGCCGAAGTGCACAACCAGATAGTCGCCAAGCATCAGCGGCAGGAAGTCGGTCGGCATTCGCCAGAGGATCAGTGGGGTCAACACGGCCGGAGCGACCGCGAGGGGAAGCAGACGGCGCCACTTGACGCCAGCTCCCAGGAACACGGGCGAGGCTGCGGGGAGCAGCCGCGCAAGCGGCCAGGCGAGTACGATCAAGCCGAGATAAAGCAGGCCGAGCCAGGGTCCGCGCCGGTCGACAAAGCCGTCGCCTCGTTGTCCGAAGACATCGTTCATCCAGTCCAGTGCCTCACGCAGACCCTCCGCGCTGTAGAGCACGCCGATATGCTCCACGCCATCGGCCAGCACCAACCGCCTGGCCGTGCCTTCGGCGATGAGGCCATAGGTCTCGTTTTCCGCAACCGGACCGTCGGCGGCTTGGCTGAGCAGGGCGTATCCCTGATCCACCAAGTGCGGAGGCTCGAGCGATCCGTAGATGACGAGAAGGTTGCTGGGCCCCTCTGCCGCTGTGTCGCTCAGATACGGCGAGACACCGACCGTGGCGGCGATCGTCGGTTGCGCACGGGCGTGACGAACGACCACATCGCCGCCCATCGAGTGACCGATCAGGGCCAGCCGGTCATCCGTCCCTGGAAGCGCCCGAGCGTAGGCAACGACCTGATCAAGCGCATAATCGAGGGCCTGGTGGCGCGTATCGACATCCGCGAGATCGCCGGGCATCGGCGCGGGATTCCTGCCGTGACCGGGGAAGTCGAAGGACACGGCGGCATAGCCATTCCGCGCCATGGTCACGGCGAATGGCTGCATCAGTTGCCGCGATCCGGCAAAGCCATGCGCGATGACCACAGCCGGCATGGGGGCAGTCGTTGGTTGGGCCAGGCGATGGACGGTGACGGGGATACTCCCGACCCGCTCATCGGTCACAACAAGATCTGTGCGCGCATCCTGCAGCTGCATCAGGCCCGCGACGATCGCGGCTACGGCAGCGATGGCAACAAGGAGCTGGCGAATGGGTCAACCTTCTGGAGATAGAAGCTCTTGCCGGCGCGATGCCCTGAGCGCGTTAGCGCCGCACCCTTCGCGGGTGATCGGCGCGGCGGATCAATTCGTATCACCTGCACATCGGGGCGTCCATTTGCCGTCTCACGCCCTGGAGAAGAACGGAGGTGGCGACGCTTTGTCCGGCGAAGCAAACATACGTTCGGAAATGCCGCCAGCGCTGGATGGCGGGGCTCTTGAGCTGTGCCTCGAGGACTACTTCGCGGGCCAATGCAAGGCCTGGGGCGTATTCCAGGACCGTTTTGGAAAGCTGCGGCGCCAGTTCGAAGTCGACATCGCCGGTTCCTGGGATGCCGAGGCGCAGACCCTGAGCCTCAACGAAGATTTCCACTACTGCGACGGCCAGAGAGAGTCGCGCACCTGGACCATCGTCAAGCAGGGTGCCAAGAGCTATTCAGGACGCACCGACGGCGTGAAAGGCGCGGCCAACGGCATCGTGGCTGGCAACTCTCTGCACTGGCGCTATCACTTTGCGCTGCGCATGCACGGGCGGACCTTCGTCGTCCATTTCGACGACTGGTTCTTCCTGCTCTCCGACGGTCTGCTGATCAATCGGGCAACAGTGACAAAGTTCCGAATTCTGATCGGTCAATTGACGATCGTCTTCCACCGACAGCCATAGCCACGGTTCAGACGCCTCCAGCGACAGATCGCTGATGGCACCCGAAGGCAGGTGATGCGTCGTAAGGTTGATGTTACAGTTGAATGTGTCATGAACTCGCGACAGCCGATACGCCCATGAGCGAAGCAACAATCCTGCGCTACGAGAACAGCCGGGTTCCGCGATACACCAGCTACCCCACCGCACCCCATTTCGATGCGTCGATCTGCAGCGCGGACTACCGTCAATGGCTCACCCAGCTGGACCTGGAGCGAACGGTCTCGCTGTATCTCCACGTACCGTTCTGCCGGGATCTCTGCTGGTACTGCGGCTGCCACACCAAGGCCACGCATCGCAACCGGCCGGTCGCCGAATACATGGCAGACCTGCGCCACGAAATCGCACTGGTCGCCGACCTGCTACCGGCGCGTGCGCGCGTCGCCCATGTGCATTGGGGCGGTGGAACGCCGAGCCTGATCACATCGGCGGACCTTGCTGAGACCACAGCCTTGTTGCGCGACCGTTTCGACTTCGCGCCGGATGCGGAGATGGCGGCCGAGTTTGACCCGCGGCTGGTCACGCCTGCAGTGGCTCGGGCCTGGGCAGCGGCCGGGGCCAACCGGGCCAGTCTCGGCGTGCAGACCTTCGACCTGGAGGTGCAGGAAGCGATCAACCGCGTACAGCCTTTCGAGATCGTCGCGGCGGCCGTCGATAGTTTGCGAAACGCTGGCATCGACCGGATCAACCTGGACCTGGTCTATGGCCTACCGCATCAGACCGTCGAGGGCTGCCGCGGGACGGTCACCGAGTCCCTAAGATTGCAGCCCGACCGATTGGCCACGTTCGGCTACGCCCATCTGCCGCAGCGGCTGCGCCATCAGCGCCTTATCAACGCCGAAGCCCTGCCCGGCAGTACCGAGCGGCTACGGCAATGGCGGGCTATCAGCGACGGGCTGACCGCTGCCGGCTATATCGCCATTGGCCTCGATCACTTCGCGCGCTCCGACGATCCCCTCGCGGTGGAGCAGGCGGAGGGCCGGCTGCGCCGCAATTTCCAGGGCTACACCGACGACGACGGGGCAGCCCTCCTGGCCTTCGGTGCTTCCGCGATTGGAGCCCTTCCTGAAGGATATGTACAGAATGCGCCAGCGCTTGCGGCCTACGCATCGGCCGTTCGCGAAGGGCGCACACCCACCGTCCGCGGGAAACGACTGAGTTCGGAGGATCGCTTGCGGCGCGCCGTCATCGAGCGACTGATGTGCGACCTGCAGGTGGATCTGGCCACCGTGGACGGAATCGACGCCTACGCTCCGGACTGCAATCCATGGATGTTGGCCGTTGACCGCGACCTTCTCCGCCGCCTTGTCGGTGACGGTGTGGCGGTTATAGACGGGAAGCGGATCGAAGTGGTGGAGGCGTTCCGCCCGCTCGTGCGCACCGTCGCTTCGGCATTCGATGCCTATCTTGACCCCGCACAGGCCCTGCACGCCGTTGCCGTGTGAACGGTCGATCGCCGCTGCCGTCATCCAACGGCGCGCTACGTTTTGAGCATGTATACGGGCGGATGCCTTGAGCTGTTTACAGAGCCGCGCGAGTGGGAGCGGTCCTTCGGCACGCAAGGCGCGTCCATTGCGGCCAGGCTGGGTTCTTCCTCTGCGGCAGATCGGACGGAACGGTCATGTCGCTTCGGTCAGACGCCCCACAAACGGAGCCCGCATCTGGCCGTAAGGCTGATGCCAAGCTGCCGCAGGACCATCCTCATCGCCAGCAACTCAATGACGAGGTCCACGCGCGGCCACCGATACCACTCGTTCCCTCCAAGCGGATCACGTACCTGGCATTGTTTTCTGACGCAGCCGCCCATGGCCAGGAATGGGATCGGCTGTGCGGGCTGCTGTCCCGTTTCGAGCAACCGGTGCCGAATTCGGGCGCCAATCATTACAGCGTCAACCTCGGTCCGTTTCGGCTGACATGGGAACGTCACACCGAGTTCACCCGCTACACCTTCGTTGTCGATGGCGCCCCGTCCGACCCGTTTGCGGAACCGGCGATCGACGAGGTTCCAGCGGACTGGGTTTCGGCCCTGCCGGGTGAGACGGCTGTTGCGACCCATGCGGCATTGATTAGCCGTGACGATCACGAGCCCGACTACGATCGACTGTCGGAGCGGTTCTTCGGTGGCAACCCTCTGGTCGGCGCGGCTGTCGCCGGCGGATCGGCGACGGCGCTGACCGATTTCCGCATCGGCAGCGACGGCTTCAGCCGCCTTTTGGTGCTTGATCACAGCACAACGCCGTATCAGGCAGGGCGCTTGGTGCAGCGAATTCTGGAGATCGACACCTACCGCATTCTAGCGCTGATGGCATTGCCGGTAGCGCGGACGCTGGTTCCCTTCCTGACGCGTTGCGAGCGGGAGCTAGCGCAAGTTACCGCAGCCCTGGCCAGCGCGGAAGAGAGCGACGAGCCCCTGCTGCTGGATCGGCTGACGCGGTTGGCTGCCGAGATCGCGAGCCGAGACGCCGACTCCCGCTACCGCTTCAGCGCAGCCACCGCCTACTACGACCTGATCCAACGCCGCATCGTCGACCTGCGGGAGGACCGGATCCAGGGTCTGCAGGCGTTCGGGGAGTTCACCGAGCGGCGGCTGGCGCCCGCCATGAACACCTGCAAGGCGGTCGCTGAACGCCAGCAGTCACTGTCCCAACAGGTCGCCCAGGTCACCGGCCTATTGTCGACGCGCGTCGGCATGACGCGCGAACGCCAGAACCAGGCCGTGCTGGAGTCCCTGGCACGCCGCGCCAAGCTGCAGCTTCGCCTGCAGCAGACCGTCGAGGGGCTGTCCGTCGCGGCGATGACCTACTACATCGTTGGTCTTGTTGGCTACGCAGCAAAGGGCCTGAGTTCGATCGGCGTTCCGGTCGACGCCGACATCACGATGGCCGTCAGTATCCCGATCGTGGCCCTTCTCGTGGGACTGGGCGTGCGCAAGATCCGCAAGATAGTCACGCGCACGGAAAAGTAGCGACTGATGGCACTGGGGGCCAGCAACTTGACCGAGTGGATCAGGCGGTCGGGCTACCGATCGGGATGCTCTGGGAATGCCGAAGCGGTGGTCGGGGGCTCCTCCACGGAGGACCGGCCGTCCGACTTCCGGTCGTCGTCAGCCCGGTCATCGATCTCCTGATGATCGGTCTCCTTATCACCGGTAACAAGGTGGTAGACCTTGGCGATCTCGCTAAGCAGGCCGAGGCGGATCAGCTCACCAAGGGCTTCCGACTGTTCGGCAATTCCGTTCGCCAAACGCCAACCTTCTGCAGCGGCCATCTGTTCCTCGGTCAGCGAAACGACCACCCGATGTCGCCCCGCCGACGGATCAGGCAGTCTGACCACGTTACCGTCTGCTGATTTACCTATGTTGCCGGCCGACATGGCGCCCTGCTTCCATTGCCGGCAGGTCGTGGCAGCGTTTTATCGTGCCCCGTGCCTGCTCGCGATCTCCCTAAGAAAAGGTTAAGAGGAAACGCGCCACAGGTTCTATTTCGGTAATTCCGCTACGTAGAATCTGCGTACGCGGAGAGGGGGCGCGTGTGGGTGCCGGCCGTGACCGGCCTATTTCATCATGCGGATCAGATCCGCAAGCCCGCGCGCTTCCAGCTTCTCGCGGATGCGGGCCCGATGGATTTCAACGGTCCGCTGGCTGATGCCAAGCTCGTCGGCGATGTGCTTGTTGGTCATCCCCAGCACCAGGTAGTCGAGCACTTCCTTCTCGCGGGCAGTCAACCGTGCCATGCGTTCGGAGACGACATGGGGCGGCAGAGAAGACTGCGGCCGGTTGGCCAAGTGGTTGGCTGACGCCTCGATAGCACCGAGTAGCTGGTCCTCCGATGGCGGCTTTTCGATGAAGTCGATGGCGCCGGCTTTCATCGCCTCGACCGCAAGCGGCACGTCGCCATGCCCCGTAAGGATGACGAGGGGGACCTCCAGCCCCTCGGCAACGACCCTTTTCTGCAACGCCATACCGTTCATCCCATCCATGCGCAGGTCGATGAAGGCGCACAGGGCCTTGTCCGCATCGACGGCGTCCAGGAAGGCTTCGCCTGAGGCAAACGCCCTGGTTTCGAAGCCATGCGCCGACATCAGCGCCCCAAGGGACTCTCGGACCGATTGGTCGTCGTCGACGATATAGACTAGCGTCCTGCCGGCAATGTCACGCATCGCTCCCTCCATCCGCTTTCAGGGTGAAGGTAAACGCAGCCCCCCGCTCTACCGGCCGTGTCCAGATCCTGCCGCCATGCGCCTCAACGATCGAGCGGCAGAGCGACAGCCCGATCCCCATGCCGCTGGTGGTCGACGTGCGGAACGGCTCGAATAGGGCGTCTTCCACCTCCTTGGCGATCCCCGTGCCCGTATCTTCGACGGAAATCTCAACCATCGCCTCGGCACGACGGGTGGCAAGCGTCAGTACGCGATCCGGCGCATTGGCCATCGCGGTCAGACTGTTTCGCACGAGATTGAGAACGACTTGGCCGATCTGCACGGGGTCGGCCCAGAGGCCGGGCAGATCCGGCGCGAAATCCAGGATGACAGTCGGAGGCGGATCGGCGCTGGCGTCCAGCGCCAATTCCACTGCCTGTCGGACCACGGCATGCAGGTCCACCGGCTCCAGCGCAATCTCGCCTTGTCCGATGAAGTTGCGTACCCGCCGGACCAGATCAGCCGCTCGGGACGATTCAGCGACGGCGCTGTCCATCAATCGCCCCATCTGGTCGGGCACTCTCATCCCGTAATTGCGTAGCTCTTGCCGGCAGGCGTTGACGTAATTCGTGACGGCCGATAGCGGCTGGGTCAGCTCGTGGGCGAGCGCCGAGGCGAGTTCGCCCATCGAGCGGTCGCGCGCCGAGTCCAGCAACACCAGGCGAAGCCGCGCTTCGTCCGCCTCTGCCTTCCTCTTGGCGGCCATGGCAGCGTGTTCACGGTCAAGGCTGTTCATCGCGAACAGCGCGCGCCGGGTGATACGCAGGATCTCGTTGTCGCTCTCGGTGAAGGGTTTGCTGCGCCCGCGCCGCTCCTCGCGCCAGAGGGCGAAGGAACCGCGCGGCGACAGTCGCGTCGAGCCGTTGTCGAGCCGGATCTCCACCTTTTCCGGCTTGCCGGCCCAACGGATGGTCTGCTCGAACTCTACCCGGAACAGGATCAGCCAGTCTGCCCCGTCCTCGGATAGCTCCATCATCGCAGCACCGGCGATCCCACGGTCCGCACCGTCGATCCCGTGCGGCTCTCCAAGCCCAAGCAGTTCTCTCAGATTGTCGGTGGCCAAGATGCCGTTGACCTGCAATTGGGCGAGCGGGCCGTAGTCCAGCTCGGCAGACGGCACTTGGCCGACCTCCAGCGTCTTGCCGCCAAGGTTCAGGATCATGCCCTCCGCGCTGCACTGATCCATCAGAATGGCGGCATGGTCGCGGACGACATCGCGCAGCGGCCGGCCGGCCCGTGCTTGGTGTTCGATGTCGAAGGCGGTTTTCTCCGCCCTGATGCTGACGCGAAGCTGGATGGTGTTCTCCAGGCTTTGCAGCAGTGCGGAGATGGTGCCGCCCAAGAGCTCGCAAAACCGAAGCTGGCTCCAGGACAGATGCAGCGGGCTGTAATGGTGACACGCCACCAGCCCCCACAGCTCGTTGTTGGAGATCAGGGAGATCGACATGCTGGCGCCGACCCCCATGTTGTGGAGGTACTCCACATGCACCTGCGCAACCGCGCGCAGCTTTGAGAATGTCAGGTCCAGCGGATTGGCCGAGGCGGCATCCGCCATTCCGCCCGACCGCGCCATGATGGGCACCGGTGGCGCCTTGATGTCGGGGATGACGCGGATCACGTTCAGCACGAAGTGCCGCCGCGCCGGATCGGGGATGTCAGAAGCGGGATAATGGAGGCCAAGAAAGCTGTCGGAGCGCACCGTGCTCTCCGCGATCACTTCGCCATGCTTGTCCTCCGCGAAGCGATAGATCATGACGCGGTCGAAGCCGGTGACTTCGCGAATGATCTTGGCCCCCAGCTGGGCGAGATCGGTCAGGGTCTCGGGCCGGATCAATTCTGAAATGATGCGCTGTCGGACCAGGTCTTCTTCCCACATCGCCGCCGGGCCGCCCTCCGGCGGAACGAACTCCAGGATGATCCGCCCCTCATGACTGTGGGGGAAGCACTCGAAATCCACGGAAGGCCCAGCCGAACGGGGCAGGCGCACAAACCAGGGCCGGAGCAGGTCCGGCATGGTCGGGTGCAACCGCCGCCTCAGCAGCTCCGCACAGGCGTCTTCACCCAACAGCGCCGACAGCGGCCGGCCGAGCAGTTCGGCGCAATCAAGACCGAAGAAGACATCGGTGTTGCTGCTGGCGTGCTCGATCACCAGCGTTGTCTGGTCCACCGCGATCAGGACACCGATCGGCTGGATTGCCCCGATCATGTGGATCGGCTCGGTGTCGCATGAGTTCAGGTTGACCGGACCGTTTAGCAGGGCTCTACACCTCAGTTGGCCGGATCATCGTCCCAGCGCATCAGCCACTCCGCCATCCGATGGAATACCGCCCGCGCGGACCTCACCATGGTCTCTTGCGCCTCTTGCGTGTCGGCCAACTCGTCCAGGATCCGGCAGGCTGCCGGCCACCGCTGCGGCCCCGCATCGCGGCACCATCGCCAATAGGCATTGCCGCGCGAGCCTGCGCCGGCAAGCAGTACCTCCGTCGCGCCGCACATCAGGGAACCGCCGAGCATTGAGCCTTCGGAGACATAGATCATCCCGCCGAGCGTCGCCGCGGAATCGATCGGCCCAAGCCCTCCTGGCGGATCGGCCATCCAGCCGTCTTCGTCCACGCCGAGGCATGCCAAGTCGCAGGCCAGCATTTCCGAACGCGACACATACTCAAAGCCGGACCGCTGGATGGAATACGCGTTCCATGCCTCTCGCATTGGCAGGTCTACGCTGTGGTAGAAGCCGTGAAGCGCGCGCATCAGTCGGCGGTAACCATCCACGCCGAGGCTGCCATTCTGCAGCGCGACGAAGGCGACGTGACCATCCAGCACATGGTGCTCTGCACTGGTGTCACGGCGCAGAACGAAGCGGAACGGCTCCGCGCGCGGCCGACCCTCAAGAACAGTTGGCAACTTCCTTTCCCCGCGTGCCGGTTTCATCCCGCTGACGACGTCGCCCGGCCGACCTTTCCGGACGACACTCAAAGTGTAACGCTGCCGTGACAGTCACGGCAACGCGGCTCTGGACATTGCTTGCCGGAAAGGAAACCATCAGCAAACATGAATGTTGGCAATCCACGGGTGCAGGCGCACCCGTGCTCTTTCTCGCGGCCAGGCGCTTGAAATCGTCGCGGCCACCTAATCTCGGGCAAAGGTCATCATGGCATCGGCTTTCTCAAAGGACCAACTGCACGTCTCGCAGGCGGACGCGGGCGCCGCCGCGGCCCTGGTGTCGGCGCTCGCCGATCTCACCTTGGTGATCGACGACGGCGCCGTGATCGAGGAAGTCTTCCACAACCTCGACGCGCAGTCAGCGGCCGGGATCTCGGCCTGGCGCGGCCAACCGATCGAAGAGGTGGTGCGCGACAGCTCCCACCCGACCCTCCGTAACGTGCTCCGACGAGTGCGCCGTGGGCACGACACGTCCCGGTTCGGCGTCAGTCATATCTTGGACGGCAGGCGCGACCTGCCGGTTCAGTATGCTGCGCTCAAAATCGGCGACGACGGCAAGATCGTTCTGGCTGGCCGGGACCTGCGCCCGATCACTGAACTGCAGTCTCGGCTCCTGGCGAACCAACAATCGCTTGAGCAGAACGTACGTAACCTGCGGAAGGCGGAGGCGCATTATCGCCTTCTGTTCGAAACGGCATCGGACGCGATTGTCATCATCGATGCCGCAAACGGCCGGATCCGCGAGGCTAACGCGCACGCGGCCGAAATCCTCGGCCTTGCCTCAGGCGTCGCCCTGGGCGGCCGCAAGATCTCGTCCCTGTTTTCCAAGCCGCAGAAATCGACTGTGCAAGCCATGCTGGCGGGGGTGCTGGCGTCGGGCTCGCCGATGACCATGGTCCTTCCTAGCGGCGCTGGCGAGCCCATTATGCTGACCGCCGAGCTCTTTCGCACGGGCGACCTCAAGCTCGTTCTGGTCCGCATGTCGAAGCCCGCGGAGGCCACAGAGGCCGCAACCAGGCCCGAGATTGCGCTGGATGCACTGGTACGGAACGCAACCGAGGCCATCCTCGTCACCGACGAAGCGGGACGGATACTGTGGGCCAACGAATCCTTCCTGGCGCTCACCAACATTCCCTTGGCCGCACATGCCGTGGGACGGTCGCTGGGCGACTTCCTCCAGTGGAACGGTATCGATCAGGACGTGCTGCTGCAGACCCTGCAACGCAATGGCCGCGTTCACAATCTCTCCGGAACGGTGGAAGGCGCCAACGGGCAGACGATCGGCATAGACCTGTCTGCGATCGTCATGCCCGACGGCGTCCAGCCTGGATACGGTTTCGTCATGCGCCCAAATCCGGCGGAGGGCAAACTCCGAGACCCCGCCAATACCGATCTGACGCGAGCTGCTGAGAACCTCGTTGAGATGGTGGGCCGCGTTCCCATGAAAGACTTGGTTCGCGATACTACGGACGTGATTGAGAAGATGTGCATCGAAGCGGCGCTGAACCTGACGGAAAACAATCGCACCTCGGCAGCCCGGGCGCTTGGCCTGAGCCGGCAGTCGCTGTACGCCAAGATGGCGCGCCTCGGCATCGAGGTGCCGGATGACGACGACTGGTAGGCCTCTCATTATCAACGCGGGACCAACAGGGAGCAGGTCATACCAACGGCATGAGTTTCTGACTCTGGGGGATTCCCTTTCTCGGCGCGGCGTGATTCATAGGATGGCGAAGGAGGTTCGCCATGCCAACCGTTCAACTGCGAGATGACTATGACGCCGCCGAGCTTCGCCGACTGGCCAAGCGCAGTCGGGACAACCGGCAGATCCGCCGCCTTCTGGCGCTGGCTGCCGTCTATGACGGCATGAGCCGAGCCGATGCCGCGCAGATCGGCGG
>JANQIX010000041.1 GCA_028281925.1 Alphaproteobacteria bacterium | reverse complement strand
CCCCCGACTCATCGCCCGGCGGACTAACGACCGCGCCGCCGGTTCCCGGGTTCTGATCATCGCCGTCGGCTGCGGCTGTCGGTTGTCCGTCGAGTTCGGCGTCGATGTTCGCTCCCAGAAACACGCCGTCGGCCAGCGCGGGCCGCGCACCATCGGCTGCCAACTGCGTCGGATACTGCCCGGGCGCATCGCCGAAGTCCATCGCCAGCGCGCCGGAATCGACCGCCAGCAGGCGGCGTTCTTCCAGCGGATCGACGCCCAAGGGAGCTTTTCGCGCCGCGCGTGAACCGAGGCGGTTGGCTCGGCCGGACTTGTTCACTAGACGGGCAGGTCCGAACCGATGTCGCAGAGTGCGCCCAAACATAGAGCGAGATCTCCAGCCGAAGACTAAGGAAGGAAGCGAGAAGCGGTGGGAAGGGGGCACCGAGTAGGTGTGCGCAGCGGGCGGTGCCGATAAGTATTCAATTTAGATGAACAGGGTAATTTAGTCAATATAAGTTAGCCGTAAACTGTTCTGATTCCTTAACCTAGACCACCAATCTGAACGTGAAACAAGCTCTTGGGAGGGGTTAACTCCGCTTTCGGAGGGTTAGCCCGGATATTTCATCCGCCCACGGCGGCACGGCGGCTGCGCTTCGGAATGGCCGTCGTAAGTCTGCGCGCGCACACCACCCCTTACCCCGGGCAGCCTCGTCAGATTTTGGAGTGAAGGAGCTTCGCGGCGATGTGGGTACGTCACGAAGGTGCCGGGGCGATGCTGATGGCGACGTGTCGGAAAAGCTGCTGGTAGGGGTAGCTGCTGGCCAGGTGAATCAGCACACGCCGCACCGAAACGGTGACGCGGGCGGCGACTTTCAGCAACGTCAGGCGGATGCGGTCCACCTGGGCGGCGGCCAAGTCGGTTTCGGCCAGATGCGACCGCCGCAACTCAAATAGCAGCACGTAGGCAAAGCTCGACAGCAGCAAGCGGAACTGGTTCGCCAGGAAATCATGGCAACTGGTGCGGTCGGCGAAGAGCATCCGTTGCTGTTCTTTGATCCGATTCTCCATGTCGCCGCGCTGCGTGTAGATGCCGTCGTAAATCGTCTGGGCATCGTCAGCCTGGCTGGTGACCACGAAACGGCGGTTCGGTCCGGCCGGCAATCGTTCAGCCTTCATAATAATCCGCCGCGGCCGATCCCAGGTGCCGGCGGCATACTCGGTCTCGCCGAACAGACGTTGCTTCTCGCCGGTCTCGGCAAACGCTGCCTCAGCAGCCTTCATCAGCGGTTCGATGCGGCGTTCCAGCACCTTGTTGCGGCCGATGCCGAAGACGTAATCAACGCCGTGCTTCTCGCACCAACGCATGAGTTTCCAGCGACAGAATCCGCTGTCGCCGCGGATCGTGATCTTCACGTTCGGCCACACTTGACGGATCCGCTCGACCAGCAGTTTGGTGACCGCCCGGGCGTGTCTGGCCGGATCGATGTTGGCGGGCCGAAGCAGCGCGACCAGCAGGTGGCCGCCGCAGAACACGTACAAAGGCAGGAAGCAGTAATGGCGATAGTACCCGTGGTAAAACCGCTGTTGTTGCCCGCCGTGAACCGGGTCGTCGGTGGCGTCGAAGTCGAGCGTGATCTCCGGCGGCGGTTGGTCGTGCGCAGCCAGGAACTGCTCGACCAGCAACTTCGACATGGCGACCAAAGCCGGGCGGCCGATGCGGTTCTCTAAGCGGCAGAGCGTGGGCGGAGAGGCCAGCGGCCCGTCGGGATCGGCCTCTTTGCCGGCCGCCAACTGCAACGCCGGATCGTCCCGCAGCGTCTGCTGATCGTTGAGATCTTCGTAGCCCAAGGCCAGCGACAAAATGCGTTGGGCGAGCATCTCGCGCTGCTGGTGAACGATGAACATCGGATGACGCGGGTCGGGGATGCAGTCGTCGATTGCATCAATCAGACCGAGCCGCCGGTCGACTTCTCGCAGCAGCACGATTCCCGCGTCGGAGGTCAGGCGACCGCCGTTGAAATCCGCCACGACCTGCCGACGCTTGGCCGCTGTCAACGAGATGGTCTTAGAGCTACACTCTGTCATGCGACGGATCCTTGTCCTGGCTTCTGTGGATGTGACCTAAACCACACAAGTACCAGGACTTGGTCCGTCGCGCCAGCCCACCCCCAAGGAAAAACGGTGAAATATCCGGG
>JANQIX010000120.1 GCA_028281925.1 Alphaproteobacteria bacterium | reverse complement strand
CGCAACACCCTCTAGGTTTCGAAGCCCTTTTAGTTAAATATTTCGAATATTAATGGAAAAGTATATTTATTGTTTTTGCTGCGATTATTCGATCCCACAGGTATCGTACCCCTTCCGACATAAATCGGTCATACCGTCAATGAGAACAAATCTGGGAGGTCATCAGATGCCGAAGCTCTATTTCTCGGGGGGCAACCTCAAGGTGCCCGAGGGCGGCCAGGTTCACGTTCAATACAGCTACGGAGCGGTGTTCAAATCAGGCGAAACGGTAAGAGAAGGGCTGGCCGACGCCATCAATGAAGGACGGCTGGCGCTCGATGCCATCATCACGCATATGCAGAACCAGGGCTTGAGCGGCGTGAACGACAATTTCAAGCGATGGGCCACGCGATACATGCTGGTGGACAATGCGGGCCCCAGTCAGGAGGAGTTCAATACGATCCTTGCCGTACTCAAGTTGACCAATGCCGGCGTCAACAATGCGGGCCTGTCTATCAAGGTTTACAGCAGCAAAGGATCGTCCAGAGGATACGTGACCACCTATTTCGGCAACAGCGCGGCGTCGAAATCCCATCGCACGCCGGGAATGTACAATCCCGGCGAGGGTGACATGAAGTCGGGTGTGAAGGGCGACATTCATATGAGCGTTGGCGGCATCAAGGCGAAGCAGCTCATTTCCGCCAAGCTGTTCGTGCACGAGGCGACCCACAAATTCGCCAACACCGCCGATTTCGGGGAAAAGGGCTATACCAACGACGGCACCGGGGCCTTCCGCGAGTCCGGCCTGACGAAGGAGCAGGCGCTGATGAACGCGGACAGCTATGGCCGGCTCGCCGTCCATTTCTACCGCGGCGAGAACAACATGGCGCAATGGTAGGCCAGCGGCGGAAAGGGGGGCGTCGAACCGGGCCGTGCGTGACACGCGCCCGCGAGCCCTCCTCTCTGCCCAGGTGGATTGACGGCCCACCGGCGAACCCAATCAACGGTTCCCGAATTTCTGTCGTGAGACGGCGCGAACCATCTTGCCGAAGGCTCGGTATCGGGCGCGCCGCTCCGCCAGGCTTTCGGAATTGTACTGCTCCTCAGCCAGCAGCTTTCGCCACCGGTTCAAACGGCTCGGGTCGAGCGTGCCTTCGGCAATAGCCGCCTGCACGGCACAATCCGGCTCGGTCTGGTGAGAGCAGTCTGAAAAGCGACAGGACAACGCCAGACTGACGATATCGTCAAAGACCTCATCAAGTCCCGAGGCCACGTCGGTGATCTGCACCTCCCGCATCCCGGGCGTGTCCAGCAGCCAGCCGCCCTGTTCCAGCCGATGAAGCGCCCTGGCCGTCGTGGTATGCCGGCCCTTGTCGTCGTCTTCGCGGATGGCGCGGGTCGCGATCGCGGCGGACCCGGTCAGCGTATTGATCAGCGTCGATTTGCCGACGCCGGAAGACCCCATGAAGGCGACGGTCTGGCCCTTTGCGCACCACCCGGAGAGGCAGGCGACACTGAGCGGGTCGTGCGCGTTCACCGTCTCGACCAGCAGATCCGGCTGCAGCCGGCGCGCTTGCCGGGCGTAGTCTTGCGGCTCTTCCGCAAGATCCGCCTTGGTCAGCACGATGACGGGCGCGACCCCGGCCTCGCGCGCCAGCACCAGGTAGCGCTCCAGCCGGGCGATGTTGAAGTCCTGATTGCACGACAAAACGATGAACACCGTGTCGATATTTGCGGCGATCAGCTGCAATCGCCGACCGGTGCCGGGCGCTCGCCTTTTGAACAGGCTCAACCGGTCCAGAATGCGTTGGGGGCGCCGCGTTTCTCTGTCGATCAGCAGCCAGTCACCAACAGCGGGATGGTCTTCCTCCTGCTGGGTCTCCGGCACGTGCGACGGAATGGAGATATCAATGTCGGGTCCGGCCACGGACAGGTGCCCCCGATGCACCGCCATTACACGGACGGGCATGAAGTGCGACAGGTCGTCGACCGCAACCTGAGAGTTGAAGAAGGGCGTCCAGCCGAGATCGGCCAGATCGTTGTACTGCGTTGCCATTGTTGTTCACCAGCGGCTGTGTGTCTGCGTTGGAGCGCAAACAGGGGTCATGGCTAGCCGCGTAGGCTGCCAGGTTGCTAACCGGACCCGGGCTGGTGAACTTGAGGATACGAGCGGCTCCGCCTATGGGCGAGGAGCCTTCGAAGGACGTCTTAGATCACCCGGCCCTGCCGGCGGATGAGGAGCATGCGACAGTCATCAATTCGGCCCTCCTAAAGCCACATCGTTGGAGGGGATATATGGTGGCACTCCAGGCGATGCAACGTGATGCCTCCATGTTCGGAAACGAACCTACTCTGGACAATGGATAGATCGCCGAGGTCGATCATGGTGGGCTCATCCCCCCACTCTTGAGGGCGACATGTCTGCACCGTAAGGGGGCGCGGGGGGTCAAAGCATGGCCGCGACTGGCAGGTCAATGCGATCTCACTTCAATCTTCGCGGCTTGCGCCCAGACACAAGCCCTCTCCTCACCGCCCCGGCGCGATCCGGCGATAGCTCAATGCCTCCGCGACATGCGCCCGCCGCACCGCCTCGGCGCCGTCGAGGTCAGCCAGCGTGCGGGCGACGCGCAGCACGCGGTGATAGCCGCGGGCGGACAGGCGCAGGCGCTCGGCCGCCTGGCTCAAGATCTGCTGGCCGGCCTCGTCCGGGGTGGCGACGCGGGCCAGCACTTCGCCATCGGCTTCGGCGTTGCAGGTGACCGGGGCGGCTCCGCCGTTCGTGCCGGCATAGCGGTCGCGCTGGACGGCGCGGGCCGCCGCAACACGGGCGGCGACGGCGGCGGAACCCTCGGCTGGGGGCGGCAGGGCGAGGTCGCTGGCGGCGACGGCGGGTACGTCGACATGGCAGTCGATGCGGTCGAACAAGGGGCCGCTGATCCGCGACTGATAGTCGAAGGCGCAGCGCGGTGCGCGCGAGCAGGCGAGCGCCGGGTCGTCCAGATGGCCGCAGCGGCATGGGTTCATGGCGGCGACAAGCTGCACGCGGGCTGGATACGCCACGTTGTGGTTCGCGCGGGCGACCGTGGCGCGGCCAGTTTCCAAGGGCTGGCGCAAGGCTTCCAGCGTCTGGCGGGGGAATTCGGGCAACTCGTCGAGGAACAGGACGCCGCGATGGGCCAGCGAGACCTCGCCCGGGCGGGCACGCAGGCCGCCGCCTACCAATGCCGGCAGCGAAGCGGAATGGTGCGGGTCGCGGAAGGGGCGCCGACGCAAGAGGCGCCCGCCGTCCAACAGTCCGGCGACGCTGTGGATCATGGAGACCTCCAGCGCCTCCGCCGGCTCCAGCGGCGGCAACAGGCCCGGCAGGCGTGCGGCCAGCATCGACTTGCCGGAGCCGGGCGGGCCGATCATCAACAGGTTGTGGCCGCCGGCCGCCACCACCTCAAGCGCGCGCTTGGCCGTTTCCTGGCCTTTGATGTCGGCCAGATCGGGCATGGGCCCGTCCAGCGCCTCCATCGCCGGCTGCGGCGGCGACAGCACCTGGGCACCCTTGAAATGATTGATCAGGGCCAACAGCGTCGGCGGGGCCAGCACGTCGATGCGGCCGGCATGATCGGCGGCCCACGCCGCCTCCCCGCCCGCAGCCGCCGGACAGATCAGGCCCAGTTCGCGCTCCGCCGCGTTGATGGCGGCGGGCAGCACGCCGGCGACGGACGCAACGGCGCCGTCTAAGGCCAGTTCGCCCAGCACGGCATAGCCGGCCATCTGGTCCGCCGGCACAACGCCGAGGGCGACCAAGAGGCCGAGCGCGATCGGCAGGTCGAAATGGCTGCCTTCCTTCAGCACATCGGCGGGCGCGAGGTTGACCGTGATGCGCTTGGGTGGGAGCGAGAGGCCCAAGGCATGCAGGGCCGCGCGCACGCGTTCGCGGCTTTCGCCCACCGCCTTGTCGGGCAGGCCCACCACGCTGAAGGCAGGGATGCCGGTGGCGAGCTGCACCTGCACGTCGATCGGCAGCACCTCGATGCCCTGGAACGCTACCGTGTTGATCCGCGCGACCATTCGGTCCCCTCGGCCTCTATCGGTCAAGTTGCGTGTAAGTCTAGCGGGTTCGCCCGACCATGGCGCGACTTTCGCAAGCCACATCCGTCGAAGCGGTCAACGGTCGCTCTCACATGACGGTCCCCGTACAACCGTGTTAGCGTTGCGTTGTCGCGCCGTGCCCTGACGCCGATCGACGAAGCCGAGGGAAAGACATGAACAGCGCAACACCGCCTGAGCAGACGCAAGAGGCCGAGAAGACGGAACAGTCCGATCAGACGGCACCGTCCGGGCAAACCACACCGTTGGAGGAGGACGAGATGGCGGATACCGAGACCACCAACCAGACGACGCCACCGGATTCTCGGACCAAGAAGCCGCTCAAGGAACGGGTGGTGGACGCCCTGTGGAACGCCATGGAGCTGCGCGTGGTGTCGGTGGTCAGCCCGATCTCCATTCAGCATTTCGACGAGCGCTACAAGCAGCTGAAGGTCCAGCTCAGCCCGGCCTCCGAGGGCAGTCAGAAGGCGCTGTTCACGAGCATCAATCTGGTGACCGGCGATATCCGCAGCGCCGTCAGCCCGGAATACGAGGCCGGCGGAGACACCGGTATGCCCGCATTCCATGCGCGGCAGGTTGAGCTGGCCCGCGAGACCGTCGCCAACAACCTGCAAGTCCTCTGTGAGTTGTCGGAGAAGTTCGCGACCCTGTTCGATCGCTCTCCGGACTAGGCCGGTGCGCCGCCGCACCTGAGAGGGGGGAGCGATGGCCGACTGGCAGGACTCGCTTTCCGACCTCGCGCATGACCTCTTCAACATCGAGGTCAACACGATCGTGGCACGCGGCATCACCGGCCGGAAGATGCCAAGCTGGCCGCATGCGTTGCTGGACATTGCGTCGATCTACCGGCGTTACCTCCTGGGTGTCGTGCAGCTTAATCTGGAGCCGTTTGAAGAGCCTGACGCCGACCTTGCCGAGCTGTCCCGAGAGCCGAGCACGTCAAACCTGGATGGCGGCAATGGTGCCGACCCGTTCGTTCCCAAGACGGACGCGATCACCTTTTCGCGGCTGCGTCACGCCGCGGCCTGGGCACTGCACAACCCGACCCGCGGCGCATATCCGATCGATGATGACAAGCGCGAGATCCTGTTCCGGATCCGGCGCAATTCCGACCAGATCAAAGGCATGCTGGAGGCGCTGGCCGCGAGTCCAGGCGGCGTGAACTATGGCGACGTGCTCGGCGCCTCGCGCTCCCAGTTGTCGGGCCAAGGCGCGGGCGGCAAACCGGTCACCGTCCCGCGCCTGTCATCTGCCTATCTGGTGCAGATCCGCAAGATGTGGGACATCGGCACCGACCGGATCGTGCTGCAGACGGTGGTTCAGCTCGACGGCGATGTGATCAACCGGGTGAAACCGGGCTTCGACAATCCGGAAACACCGCTCTGGCGCGCCCATCAGAAGATGGTCGACTTCGGCACCAACCAGTGGAAATCGATCTTCGAGCTGTTGGCCAAGCTGGTCGGGTCGGCCTTCAAGGCGTTGTTCAGCCGGTGAGCACCGTCACGGCGAGGGCGGGCGATACCGGGACCGCCGCGGGATCTTCGGTCCAACTGTTGGCGGAGTTGATGTCCGGAGGGGTCGTCGTCGCCCGCGACGATCCGCGGTGGAACGACCCACAGGCAAGCCTGAGCCCGCCCCTGGTCCGCAGCCTGATCCAGGCCGACGGTGACATTCAGACCAAGGTCCACGGCGATCCGGACGATCCGGAATTGGCGCGGCTGCTGGAAGAGCATTTTGAAGACGTGGCGGCGACGATCCGGCGCATCGCCGCGCTGGGCAACAAGCTGCTCGGCATGAGGGTTGTGGCCGGCGGTCTCGCCACGTTGGTCTCTATTGGCGGGACCGTCTACCGATGGCAGGCGGATCCTGCCGCCGGTTGGTTCATCGAGGCGTGGCGCGCCCTCGGCGGATGGCCTCTCGTGCTGGGCGCTGTCTTTGCTTTGGTCGGTGCGCTGCTGCGCAACGGCCTGAAGCTATGGGTCAACGGCCGGCTGCACACGATCGCCAAGGAATTGGCGGCCACCGACAATGATCAGAACCGCATCGGCCCAGGATAGACAGACGACGTCGAGTAGCCGCATGCCAACCCCGATCGACCCGTGACCAGCCGGACGTCTGGAGCGTTATCGAGGCGGATGGCGAGTTGAGCGAAGCATCGCACAAGAAACAAACAGGCTTGACTGTTTCTTGTCCTGCCTTACGCTCTTGCGCTTCAGCGTCCGGCCACGCGGGCGACTCCTTGGCCCGAGGGCAGCCCTGCCCTTCCGCCGTCCCCCGCCGTCAACGAATTCGGACGCGATCGGCCACGACGATCCAAGGAGGCTTCATCGACATGGCTCAGCGCATCCCGTTTGCGGCGGCCGCCGTTGCCGTCGGGCTTGCCGGTATGGCGCCGGCATCCGCCCAGACTGAGTTCATCGCCAACTCGTTCTACGGCGCACAGCATCCCCATTCGCTCTACGGCTACACCCAGTGGGCGGAGATCGTGGAGGAGCTGTCGGGCGGGCAGTTGCTGCCCGAGGTCTATACCGGCACCGTGCTCTTGGCCCCGCGCGCGAACCTGCAGGGCATCCGCGACAACGTCGTGCAGGTGGCTCACCACGCCGCCGTCTATACGCCGTCGGAACTGCCGGTCGCCAATGCGGTCCAGGAACTGGGCTTCAACTATTCCGACCCGATGGCGGCCATCTTCGCCGTCACCGAGTTCAGCATGACCAACGAGGCCCAACTGGCTGAATGGGAAGACAAGGGCGTCGTCTATCTCGGCGCCTATGCCACGCCGGCCTATGTGATCTTCTGCCGGGAACCGGTGCGCAACCTGGAAGAGCTGCAGGGCATGCGCATCCGCACGGCCGGATCCACCGTCTCGCAATGGGTGGAACAGGCCGGTGGCGTGCCGGTGAACGTGCCGTCCAGCGAGATGTACACGGGGCTGGAGCGGGGCACGTTGGATTGTGCGTCGAACGCGCCGAACGATCTGGTCGACCGGTCGCTTTGGGAAGTCTCGAGCCACACCACGCTGATCCCGACCGGCATGTACTGGTCCGGCCCGCATTGGGGCTACAACCCCGGCTTCTGGGCGGACCTGTCGGCGGATGAGCGGTCGATCCTGATGCAGGCGACGGCGCGGGCAATGTCGCGGATGATCATCGGCTATATCGCAGCCAGCGACAGCGCGCTGGAAGAAGCCACGGCCCAGGGTCACACGGTGCATGAGCCTGAGGCCGATCTGGTCCAGTCGGTGGAGGACTTCCGCGAGGCGGCGCTGGCCAACATCTACGACGTCGCGGCGGAGACATACGGGCTGGAGGACCCGCAGGCGGTGATCGACGGGTTCCGCGCCACCTACGAGCGCTGGGAGGGCCTGCTGGCCGAGGTCGACCGCACCGACGAAGACGCGCTGACGGAACTGGTGATGCGCGAGATCTATTCGAAGATCGATCCGGAGACCTACGGCGTCTACTAGAGCTGTCAAGAGCCGGGACCGGGCGGTGTCCGTCCGGGTCCGGCAGCAGCACGGGCGGAAGAGCCCCATGCCCGACAGCACGCTCGACCGAGCGCGGCCGCCCCGCCGCACCCAGGCGGAACGGTCGCGCCGGACCCGTGCCAAGATCCTCGCCGTCACGCTGGACTGCATGTTGGAGCGGGGGCTGAAGGACACCTCGACGGTCGAGGTCGCCGAACGGGCCGGCGTCTCGCGCGGTGCCCTTCTGCACCACTTCCCCTCGAAGGAAGCGCTGCTGAAGGAGGCGCTGGCCCAGCTGCTCAACCACGAGATCGATGAAATCCGTGCGTTGACCGCGGCGATCGATGCCGGAGAGCTGGATATCGACGGGTTCCTTGCCCGGCTCTGGCAGAAATTCTCCGGCCCACTGTTCATGATCACGCTGGAATTCGTGACCGCCGCCCGCACGGACCCCGCGATCAAGGGCGCGTTGCAGCCAGTCGCCACCGCCTTCAACAACAGCTTGGATGAGATCTGGGAGCGGTTCTTCCACCCTGCCGGCAGTGGCGACGACCCCGCCGGCCGGCGGCGGGCTCTGACGGCGACGCTTTGCTTCCTGCGCGGCCTCGGCACCCAGTCCGTGTGGCGGGACGACCCCGCCTTCTTCGCCGATATCCTGGCCTACTGGCGCCGCGTAATCATGCCGTGCGCGCTTGGCCAAGCCGAGACGGAACGCCGCAATGGCTGATGTCGCGGACCGCGTGTCGGACTGGATCGGCCGGGCGTTGCTGGTCGTCGGCTGCCTTTTCCTGTTCCTGATGATGCTGCATGTCAGTGCCGACGTGATCCTGCGCTACGTCGCCAACCAGCCGATCATGGGGACGCTGGAAACGGTGTCGTACTATTACATGGTCTTCGCCGTGTTCCTGCCGCTGGCCTATGTCGAACGGGCGGGCGAGCACATCCGGGTCGACCTGTTCGTGCAGTTGATGCCCCGCTGGCTGCAACTCGGGCTCTATCTGGCGAGTTGCATCATCGGCCTCATCTATTTCGGGATGCTGGCCTATCAGGGCTATCTCGATGCCCTGCGCTCGACCCAGCGCCTTGAGACCATCATGTCCAACTTCCTGTTCTATATCTGGCCCAGCCGGTGGGCGCTGCCCGTCGGGTTCGCAGCCGTGGTGCTGGCGGTGCTGGCCAACATGCTCAAGGCCGTCGCCGGCCGGCGGCCGCTCTAGCCGAGCCGGCGGAGGGCCCGGCCGATGTCCAACCTGGAAATCGGGCTGACCGGTGTGGTCGCAGCACTGGTGCTGATTGCGCTGCGCGTGCCGATCGGCGTGGCATTGGGCATGGTCTCGATCGTCGGTATCGCCGCGATCACCAGCACCAACGTGGCTTGGGGCGTGATCTCGGCCACACCGTTCGATTTCGTTGGCGACTGGTCGCTGACTGCGGCGCCGATGTTCCTCTTGATGGGCTATCTCTGCACCACGACGGAGCTGACGACCGGCCTGTTCGAAGCCATGCGCCGGTTGCTGGCCCGGCTGCCCGGCGGGCTCGCCATCTCCAGCGTCGCGGCCTGCGCCATGTTCGCCTCGGCCTCCGGCTCCAGCGTGGCCACAGCGGCGGCCATGTCGCGCATCGCCGTGCCGGAGATGCTGCGCCACAACTACGACCGCGGTCTGGCGACCGGCGTGATCGCGGCCTCCGGCACGCTGGGGTCGCTGATCCCGCCTTCGGTGCTGTTGGTGCTCTACGGCGTCTATGCCCAGGTCTCGATCGGCCAGCTGTTCATGGCCGGGTTCCTTCCAGGCATCCTCTCCGCGCTTCTCTATATGGGCATGATCCTCTTGCGCGCGCGGCTGAACCCGGCGCTCGCCGGCCATGTCGACGAACGGTTCACCCGGGCGGAGAAGCTGTCGGCACTGAGGGATGTCTGGCCGCTGCCGGTGCTGATCGCCTCGGTGCTTGGCGGCATCTTCCTCGGCATCTTCTCGCCGACAGAGGCTGGAGCCGTCGGCGCCTTCACGGCGATGGTGATCGCCTGGTCGCGCGGCCGGCTGAACCGCCGTACGCTGGCCGCAGCACTGAAAAGCACGGCCGTCAGCACCACCAGCATCTTCATCATCCTGATCGGGTCCGTCTTCTTCACCCGCTTCCTGGCCCTGTCGGGCGTACCGCAGGCGTTTTCCGACTTGATCCTCGGCATCAGTGACGCCGGCTGGTGGGTGCTGATGGCGATCGCCATCATCTACCTCGTCCTCGGCATGTTCATCGACTCGATCGGTCTGTTGCTGCTGACCTTGCCGCTGCTGCTGCCTCTGGTAGATGGGGCCGGGTTCCACTTGGTGTGGTTCGGCATCGTCGTCATCAAGCTGTTGGAAATCGGGCTGGTGACGCCGCCGGTGGGGCTGAATGTCTACGTGATCAAGGGCGCCTTAGGCGACAAGGTGAGCCTGCCCGAAGTGTTCCGCGGTGTCGGCTGGTTCGTCGTCATGGACGTGGCAGCCCTCTTGATCCTGATCCTGATCCCCGGCCTGGCACTGTGGCTGCCGGGCGTGATGTACCAATAGACCCGCCTGGCAAAGCGGCGGGAGGAGGAAGGCCAATGGGCGCCACCCTGTTCACCAACGCCACGGTGCTGGACACACCACATGGCCGGCTGTGGCCCGACCGTTCGGTGCTGGTTCGCGATGGCCGGATCGCCGAGGTGGCCGATGGCTCCATCAAGGCCGAAGACGCGGACACGGTCGATCTCAGCGGCCACGTGCTGATGCCCGGCCTGTGCGACGGCCATGTCCATGTCACGGCGATCACCCCCGATTTCGCGATGCTGGGCCGTCTGTCGCCATTCTACGTCGGGGCACGCGCCCATGACGTGATGCGCGAGATGCTGATGCGCGGCTTCACCACGGTGCGCGATGCCGGCGGCGCCGATCACGGTCTGGCGCGGGCGGTGGAGGAAGGGTCGATCACCGGCCCACGCGTGCTGTTCTGCGGACGGGCGCTGTCGCAGACCGGCGGCCATGGCGACATGCGCATGCCCGGCGAAGGCGATCCGGACGGCTGCTTCTGCTGTGCGGGGCTCGGCCGCGTGTGCGACGGCGTGCCCGAGGTGCGGCGGGCGGTGCGCGACGAGATCCGCAAAGGCGCCCACCACATCAAGATCATGGCTTCAGGCGGCATCGCCTCGCCGACTGATCGCATCGACAGCACCCAGTTCGCGCTGGAGGAGATCGATGCCGTGGTGGAGGAAACGGAGGCTGCCAACATCTACGTGGCCGCCCACGCCTACACCGCCCGCGCCATCAAGCGCCTGATCGGCCGTGGCGTGCGCACGATCGAACACGGCAATCTGCTGGATGCCGAGACGTGCCGCATGTTCCTCAATCACCGCGCCTATCTGGTGCCGACGCTCTCCACCTATCGGGCGCTGGCCGACGAGGGCGTGGCTGCGGGCTTGCCCGGCGATATGGCGGAGAAGATCGACGCGGTGCTGGAGGCCGGACACCGCGCCATGGAGCTGGCCTATCGCCAGGGCGTGAAACTGGTGTTCGGCACCGATTTGTTGGGCAGCATGCACCGCCACCAGCTGAACGAGATCAACCTGCGCAAGGATGTGGTCTCACCGGCTGACCTGATCCGGTCTGCCACCTGCACGGCGGCGGAAGCCTTCCAGGCGGCCGGTGATTTCGGCGTCGTCGAAGCCGGCGCACGGGCCGACCTCTTGGTGGTCGACGGCAATCCGCTGGACGACATCACGCTGTTGACCCGCCCCGAGACAAGCCTGCTCGCCGTCATGAAGGCGGGGCAATTCTTCAAGCGCGCCCTGTGACGACGGGCGGCTGGAGACAGCGCCTGTGCTGTGTCTCGACCACCTGACGATCATCGCGCCGAGCCTGGCAGAGGGCGTCGATCACGTGCGCGCTTGCCTCGACCTCGACATCCCCTATGGCGGTACGCACCCGGAGATGGGTACGCACAACCATGTGCTTCGGCTGGGGGAGGGCGCATATCTGGAGGTCATTGCCGTCGACCCGAGTGCCCCGGCACCGTCGGGGCCGC
This sequence comes from Alphaproteobacteria bacterium, assembly GCA_028281925.1. Classification (GTDB taxonomy): domain Bacteria; phylum Pseudomonadota; class Alphaproteobacteria; order DSM-16000; family Inquilinaceae; genus JACKIG01. Next base: position 5,037 of record JANQIX010000120.1, on the reverse strand, counting down.
GATGGTTCGGGCTGGGCAATCCTGAGGCCGTACGGTCCGACTGGGCCAATGGTCGCCGCTTGAGAGGATGGGTCGCGCGAACCGACGACATCGACACCATCCTCATTGCCCATGGAAACCTGCTCGGCAGCGCGATCAGGGTCTCGCGGGGCGGCAAGCATTCCCGCTTCTCGCTGCCTGCGGACGGCAGCCTGCCCCTGGGCGGGGCGCTTCCATCCGTAATTGACAGAAGTGGACGCAGTCCACCACCAACGCGGATGCAGGACCTTGGCGCCCACTTGCGCGAATTCGTGCTGGAGCACCCAGATCCGGACTTAGTGACGGCGCTCTACAACGACATTGGGATCGAGAATTCGCCGCTGGTGCAGCAGGGCGCAAGAGTCCGGTATTCGGCGACGGTTGACACACTCAGCGGTGTGAAGACGCTGTATTAAACGCGCGTTCGCGCCAGTCCCTCTGCCGGGACCTTGCAGTCGACCACAGTCTGCCGGATGACAGGATGCCGCCGCCGCATCCCGAGGCCGACCTGTACACCATCATGAACGCGAGGCAGCCTTACAGGTTAGAGTAGTGACATTCCCGTTGCGACATACCGTCGCTTGCAGCCGGTATTTGCCTGAAAGGCCTTGGGATGGGCGTTCTCATTAACTGAAACGCAGGCCCCTGCATCTAATCGCCAAAGACGTGCGCAACTTGAGTCACCATCGTCAATGAAGTGACTCAACCAGATGGCGCTGAAGAATTAGATGGAGGAGTCGTGATGAAGGAACGTGCGACCAGCGGAAATGCAAACCGAGAGAGCCGCAGAGCCTCCGCCGGACCGCCGAAGGTCCGGACCGTCCTATCCCGTATGAGGATCTCGACCAAACTCATTGCGGGACTGTCCGTCTTTACACTGGTCACGATCTTTGTGGGGCTAGCAGGCCTCTACTCCATTAAGGAAATTAATCAGACACTCAACAACATCACAGATGTGGTCACCCCGACGATCGAAACCTCTGACGATCTCATCGCCAATATCTGGGAAGCCACGAAAGTGGCGGAAGAAGTGCTGGCCGACGAAGATCTTGTGGAAATCGAGCACCTTGCGCTGGAGTTTGAGCAACTCAACCAGTCGTTCGAGCAAACATATGTGGAACTGCAGGGCTACGTGGACGATGCCAACCTTGCTGACGAGATGCAGGCGGCCACTGAAGAGCACGGCACGTTCATCGATCACGCCGGAGAGATGATCGAATCCCACACGCGAGAGCTTGAGAAAGGGATCGAGGCACGCCGGCTGCTCGACGAGTTCGACGACATCGGGGCCGCGTTGATTTCGGCGTTGGATGAGTTCGCCATAGAGAACGAGGCCGAGATGGCCTTGGCCGAAGGCGAGGGCGACAGACTGGAACAGGCTGGAGCCACCGGCGCGGAAATCAACGAAGTGCTCGGGGAGCTTTTCGACCAGGACTATCCGGTCGTGGAGGCTGCGCTCAAGTTGCAGCGGATCACCATGGAGATGCAGGACACGGCCGGTGAATATCTGGCTGAAAACGTGATTGAGAACCTGGACACAATACACGCTGAGTTCATGGCGGTTCATGACTCCGCCTTGGAACACATCGATGTGCTCGACACACTGGCGGAGACCGCCGAGGACGCGGCCGATGTCCAGGCCCTCGTCTCAATGTTCCGCTACTGGGTTTCGCTGGCCAATGACGAGAATGAACTGTTCGACACGCACAGGAACATGCTGCTGGCGGAGCACGCTGCCGACGAGGCGATCGAACGGATGGAGACCGCAGCGGACGAGGTTGCGGCTGTCCTTGACCGGATTGCCGACCATGCGGATGCCATCAGCAACGGCGCCGATGAACTTGCAGGAGAGGCCGTCGACAACGCCGTCATCGTCATAGCTGCGATGCTGGTCGTAGCCCTTCTTGTCGCGGCGGCTCTGATTGCCGTTGTGATCTACACCGTCGTCCGGCCGATCGCCGGGATCAGCGCCACCATGATCAAGCTCAGCCAAGGGGACAACGCTGTCGACGTGCCGAACCGTGACAAGGCAGACGAGGTCGGCGAGATGGCTCGGACGGTGGAGGTGTTCAAGCAGAACGCAATCGAGAAAGAGAAGCTGGCTGAGCGGGAACGCGCCGACGTCGCGGCCCGAGAGGCGAGAAGCAAAACTGTTGCAGATCTGATCCGGCAGTTCGAGACCAGCAGTGCAGAGGCCCTGGAGACCGTGACGCAGGCAAGTGCCAGGCTGCGATCGAACGCCGAGACGATGACTGACACGGCCGACCGGACGAAGGGGCAGTCCGCGGCGGCAGCCGCGGCATCGGAGCAGGCGGCTGCGAATGTTCAGACCGTTGCCGCGGCGACCGAAGAGATGCACAGCTCGATCCGCGAGATCAACGGCCAGATCGCACGGTCTTCCGAGATCGCCGGAGACGCGTCGCGCGAGGCGACGGCCACACAGGAAACCATGGGCGAACTGGCGAACGCGTCCAGCAAGATCGGTGAGATCGTGCGGCTGATCTCCGATATTGCCGAGCGGACCAACCTGCTGGCCCTTAACGCCACCATCGAGGCCGCCAGGGCCGGCGACGCCGGCAAAGGCTTCGCGGTGGTAGCGTCGGAGGTGAAATCGCTCGCCAACCAGACGGCTCAGGCAACCAGCGAGATCAACGCACAGATCGTCGATGTGCAGGCGATCTCAGGCAAGGCGGTCACCGCCATCGAGAGCATCGCGGGCACGATCGAGAAGGTGAACGAGATCGCCGCCGCAATCGCCGCAGCGATGGAAGAACAAGGTGCGGCAATCGAAGAAGTCTCAAGAAACGTCACCGAGGCGTCGGCCGGAACCAGCGAAGTCAGCGCCAATGTGAGCGGCGTCAATCAGGGTGCCGTCTTGACGGGAGATGCGGCAGGACAGGTGCTGGCCGCTTCCGGTGAGCTGAACGAAAAAGCCGACACGCTGCGAGCCAGCGTGGAAACGTTCCTAAGCGGTATCCGCGCGGCCTGACGTCATGGACCGCCGGGCGCACCTGCGCGCCCGGCGGTCCACATCATCCTCTGTTGTCACCCTTGCGGCTGAAGGGTCGGCTCGTCCGTCGCCGGGGGCTCCGGCGGGCGGCGGCGTCGTTCGTCCATGAACTGGTCGAACTCCGCCTTGTCCTTGGCGTGGCGCAGGCGGTGCAGGAAATCCTTGAACTCCTGCTGCTCGTCCTCCAGCCGCTTCAGTGTCTCTTCCCGGTATTCGTCGAAGGCGACATTGCCGCTCGACCCGCCGTTGCGGCCGCCGAACCAGCGGTCGCGGCGCTCATGGCGCTCGCGCCGGGTGCCTTCGAAATGCCAGCGGCCGCGGCCGCCATGCCGTCCACATCCCATCCTTCCACTCCATAACATGTAGGCCAGGATTGCCAGGCCGATCGGCCAGAACACGATGAAGCTGAGGACCATCACCGCGATCCACGCCATCTTGCCGTGCTCGTCCAACTTCGCTGCCAGTTCCATCGGACCCTCTATGTAAATGTTTTTTACATTCACATAGCTGGCGATGTTTCATGCCTCTGTCAAGGGGGATTCGAGACGGCCTGCCACACTATCGGTCCGGCCCGAGGCCGAGCCCCTGCAGATAGACCAGCACGGCCGCTTCCAAGAGTTCCTCCGGCGCCATGGGCAGCTTGCGGCGGGCCGCGTCGCCGCGCGCGAACAGCGACGCGATGCCGTGCGCCAGCGACCAGACATGCAGGGCGACCATCAGCGCCGGCGGCCGACCCTCACGTGGCAGCAGGGCACAGACGGCCTCCGCCCCCTGGCGCAGCACGGCGAAAGACTGGTCCGATGCCTGCTGCAGTTCGGGGCTGGCGTCGGGCGGAAGCTGCGCCTCGAACATGGCGGCGTAATAGGCGGGCTCGGACCTGGCGAAGTCCAGATAGGCGCGGCCGACGGCGTCGAACGCCGTCAGCGGGTCAGGCGCACCCTCGTTCCAGGCGCGCGACAGGGCCTCGGCGAAATGCTCGAACCCGCGGCACGCGACATCCGCCATCAGTGCGTCGCGGTCGCGGAAATGGCGATAGGGCGCAGCCGCGCTGACGCCCGCCGACCGGGCCGCCTCGGCAAAGGTAAAGCCGGCGGGGCCCTTCGTGGCGATCAGGTCCAGCGCGGCCGCAATCAGGGCCTCGCGCAGATTGCCGTGGTGATAGCTGCGCCGCCCACCGGGGCGCTTCGACCAGTTCATGTGAATGGGTTTTACTTCATCGCCGCCGCCGGCACAGCGACAATCGTCCACCCGTCACACGCGGACGGTGCGGCCTATGGCCATCGCGCCAGCGGCGCTGGGCCGACGTCTCATCCTCCCGCCGACAGGCCGGCAGCGCCTGCCGCGGCCTTCACATCTCCCATCGTGAAGGGCTTGCGCGGCGCGGTGCCGCGACGAGGCCGCAGAACCGCGCCGTCGAACTCCTCAGCACTCAGTCCAGGCTGGAGATGATATGTGTGATCTTGTAAGGCGGCCCCTTGAAGTAATCCATCAGCGCCTTCTTCCAGTTCGCCGGCATTTGGACCGTGCCGGGAACGGTCCCCGACTTGTCATCGGCCGTGGCTCTCGAAAAACTATGCGAAGGCAATCCGCAGTCGCCGACGTCCCAGCCTACGCCCCCCCTCATATTCATGGTGTTGGATGACCCCTTCAGCATGCCGAAGCCTTTGCCTGCATGCTCAGCGATCTTGATCAGTGTAAATCCGAGCAAATTTTCCTGATCCAGCTCGTACTTTACCTGAATCCGTTCATGAGTTGTGCTTCCGGTCGTGATGTCGAGCCAGTTTGCCTTGCAAGACTTCCATGGAGTCGTCTGATGGATATTGATGACGGGGCCTGAGACTTTATTCGTCTTCTCATCAGTGTCGAACGTCACCCCTGACACGTATCGATTCCGATTCCGCTGACCGGTATTCTTCTTCGCAGATTCAGTTTGAGGGTCAATGGGGAGAATATACACATTTTTATTGTGCGTATCCAAAACACCGATAAACCATTGCCCTGGCTTTGCT
>JANQIX010000076.1 GCA_028281925.1 Alphaproteobacteria bacterium | reverse complement strand
TGAGACCGGCGCGACCATCGGTGGCACGCTTTATTCCGATGCGCTTTCCGGTCCGGACGATCCGGCGTCCACCTATCTCGACATGATGCGTCACAACGCGACACTGCTCGCGGAGGCCCTGAGCTCCTGAAGCGAGAGGATCAGACCATGACGTCACAGGTTCCCGTTACCGTCCTGACCGGCTTCCTCGGCGCCGGCAAGACGACGCTTCTGAACCGCATCCTTACGGAGCAGCACGGCAAGAAGTATGCCGTCATCGTCAACGAATTCGGGGAGACCGGCATCGACAACGATCTTGTGGTGAATGCCGACGAGGAAGTGTTCGAGATGAACAACGGTTGCATCTGCTGCACGGTCCGCGGCGACCTCATCCGCATCCTGGGCGGTCTGATGAAGCGCGCCGACAGGTTCGACGCGATCCTTGTCGAGACAACGGGCCTCGCCGATCCGGCGCCGGTGGCGCAGACCTTCTTCGTCGACGCCGAGGTGGCGGAGAAGACGAGGCTGGACGCCATCGTCACTATTGTCGACGCCCACCACCTGGGGACACAGCTGGAGGAGAGCCACGAAGCGGCCGAGCAGCTGGCCTTCGCCGACCTCGTTCTGCTCAACAAGATCGACCTCGTGGACACCGAAAGCCTGTCCCGCGTCGAGGCGCGAATCCGCGCCATGAACCCTTACGCGCGCATCATTCCTGCCGAACGCTGCGGCGCGCCTCTCGACACGGTGCTCGGCCAGAACGCCTTCGACCTGCAGCGCGTGCTAGAGATCGAACCGCACTTTCTCGAGGACGATCACGCGCACGAGCACGACGACGCGGTGACGAGCATCTCGCTGCATGCAGACACCGCGTTGGACCCGGAGAAGTTCCAGGCGTGGTTCGGCCGCCTTCTGCAAGAGAACGGGCAGGATATCCTGCGCTCGAAGGGCATTCTCGACATTGAGGGCGAGCCCGATCGCTACGTTATCCAGGGCGTGCACATGCTCATGGAGGGCGATTTCATAGGGCCGTGGCCGGACGGAGAGGCACGCCGGTCGCGGCTCGTCTTCATCGGGCGCGGGCTCGACGGGATGGGCCTCGCAGAGGGCTTCGCGGCGTGCAAAGCGACCTGAGCCCGGCGAGGCGACCCCGCGAGGGCTTTCGGCCGACACAGCTTGAAGCCAAGGGGCGCCGGGTCGATACGGGCGCACATGTCACCGCCGCAGTGGCGCTCGGCGAGACAGTCGTGACGGCGCATGGCGACGGCGCCTTGCGGTTTTTTACGGGCGACTCTCCGCCAAGGACAGTTGCCGCACATCGTGGCGCAGTTCTCGCCATGGCCGCGACGGGAGGGGAAGCGGTGGTCACCGGCGGGGACGATGGACGGTTCCTGCGTGTTTCGGTCGACGGCACCGTTGAGGATCTGGCCGGTTTCGCCGGCGCTTGGGTCGATTGCGTGGCCTCACACAAGGCGACGGGCCTGCTGGCCTGCTCTGTCGGGCGGGCCGTGCATGTCTGGCGTCAGGGCGCCACAAGTCCGGAGATGTTCGGGCATCCGAGTACCGTGGGCGGGCTCGCTTTCGACCCGAGCGGCAAACGGCTGGCTGTGGCCCATTACGGCGGCGCCACGATCTGGGAGCGCGGAGGGCGGCGCTGGAAATCGACCAAGCTTGTCTGGGCCGGTTCGCATATCGGAGTGACCTGGAGCACGAACGGCAAGTATGTGGTGACCGTGATGCAGGAGAACGCTCTGCATGGCTGGCGACTGCGCGACAAAGCCAACATGCAGATGGCAGGCTACCCGGCCAAGCCCCGCGCGTTGGACTGGGCCGGCGATGCGCCGCATCTGGTCACCAGCGGCGCCGATGAGGCGATCTGCTGGCCCTTCGATCTGAAGGAAGGGCCGATGGGCCGCTCTCCGCTCTGCGTCGCCGGTGGCGGGAAGCAGCTTGCCACCATGGTGCGCGCCCTGCCCGGGCACCCCTCGGTGCTCGCCGGGTTTCAGGATGGCGCCGTGCTGATGAGCGAACTGGACGAATTTGCGGAAGCCCGTGTCCTGCGCGGCTCGACCGGTGTGGAAGTGACCGCCATCGCGGTCACGGACTCGCTGTCGCACGTTCTGATCGGCGATGCGAACGGCACCGTTCTGTGGGCGCCGCTGCGGACAGGGGGCGAGAATGCGTGGCCTGTTTGACCGCAAGCGCCCCGATGCCGAGGCCGTCCGCCGGGTCAAGGCGCTTGTCACGGAACGCTTCGACCTGCCCGAGACGACGACGCTCGCGGTTGCGGAGCTGCGCTGCCACGAGCCGGGCTGTCCGCCAGTCGAGACAGTCGTTACTGCGCGTGATGCCGATGGGCGCATCCAGGACTGGCGCATCACAAAACCCCTCAGCGAAGTTGCGGCCGCCGATGTCGAGATGCTGGAGGCGGGGCCATGACTGGCAGCGCACAGCCGACAGTCGAAGAGAGCTTCAACTGGTCTTGGGACGGAATGGACATGTCCTGCGCCCCCACGCGAAAGGGGACGGGGCCACGCGCGGAGGCTGCGGCATGACACTTGTTCGAGAAAGCGTGGAGGATGCCGTCATCGGTGTCGGCGTGGCGGACGCGCCAGAGGGACTGTCTGCGATCCACCGTCCGGGCTGTGCCGCCGCGATCTGGCGCCGCCGCCCATTACCCGGCTTTCAGTCCTGGATCGACGCGCTGGAACCAGGGCGGCTGCCGAAAACGCGTGTGATCCTCCGGCCTCGGAACGTGCGTGAAACGGTGATTCAGGTCTGCGACGCATCGGGAACGCCGGACTGCACCGAACGGGAAAGGCTGGTGGATGACGTCACGGCTCTCGCGGACATCTTTATTGGCCTGATGCCCGCGCCCTATCTCCGGCTGCGCTTGGACGTCGTCACGACAAATGCCTGCCGGAAGTTCCACATCGACGCCATCACGGCGCGTCTCATCTGCACCTTTCGCGGAACTGGCACGCAATACGGCATCTCCACCGACGGGGCCGAGCCTCGACGCGTCTTCACCCTACCAACCGGCGCGCCGATCCTGCTGCGCGGCACGCTTTGGCCGGAGCGACCGAAGTCCGGCCTGCTTCACCGCTCGCCGCCCATCGCGGGAACGGGAGAGACGCGCCTTGTGCTTGTCCTCGACCCGGTGCTCGAGCCGGAGTCATGACGCGAATTCCCGTGACAATCCTGACCGGCTTCCTGGGCGCAGGTAAGACGACCTTTCTCAACCGGTTGCTCGCCGAGCCTGGGTTCAGCAGGACGGCGGTCATCGTCAACGAGTTCGGCGAGGCCGGCGTCGACGGCGCCCTCGTCACGCGGGCGGACGAGACAGCGGTCGAGATGACCGTCGGATGCCTCTGCTGCACGGTCTCGGGCGACGTGCGGCAGACCTTGTTCCGCCTGCTCGATGAGCAGGAATCGGGCATCGGCCCGTCATTCGACCGGGTGGTGATCGAGACCACGGGGCTGGCCGACCCCCTGCCGATCCTGCAGACGTTCATGACGAGCGGCGCCGTGCTGCACCGGTTCGCGCTAAACGGCGTCGTGACCTTGTTGGATGCGGTGAACGCCGAGTATGCCCTGCAGCAGTTTGAGGAAGCCCGACGGCAGGTCGGCGTGGCGGATCTGCTCCTGGTCACCAAGGGGGACCTGGCACGGGACCCGGCATCGAGGCGGGAACTGGCAGACCTGAAAGCGGATGTATCGCGGCGGAATCCGAACGCCCGCCTTCTGGACGTGAGCGAGGCGCGAGCCGACACCGTGTTCTCCCTCGCAGCCTTCGATCCGTCGGGCAAACCGCCCGATGTTCGGGAGTTCCTGAGGTTCGAAACCTCCAACACCAGCGAGGCCGATCACGGTGATCATGGACACACGCACGATGACGGGCACGCCCACGACGTCAACCGGCACGGCGACGCGGCCTCGGCGTACTGTTTCACCGCGAGGGAGCCGGTCGATCCCGGCGGTCTTGGAAGGGCGGTATCGGCGCTGCAGGCCTCGTTCGGCGCGGACCTGCTGAGGATGAAGGGCCTGGTGGAGCTCGACGGCGAGCCATCCTGCCCCATGGTCCTCCACGTGGTCGGCCACGCCACCAGCCCAGCCGTCCTGCTCGACGGCTGGCCCGAGGGGGTGGACGGGACACGGATCGTCATGATCCTGGGCGGCCAGGGTCGCCACGCAGCTCCCGAGATACTAAGCCGTTTTCTACCCGAGCTTCGGCCTTTCGCCAACGGCTCGTGAGACTTCGCGACTGCCGCGCAAAGAACTCGGCACAGGAAAGCCATGACCGGGTGGCCGTGTTTGCAGCGGCCTTGGTGACCGCGACTGCCCGGTCCAACGACACCTTCATCGGTATTGCCGGTGTTCCCGAAAATCGCATCGCCGGCCGCCCATGGCACAAGGCTTCGGGATCCTGGATCTAGAGCAAGACCGGTCTACTCGGCATTCCAGCCGACCTGTGCCGGACGCCCTACGCGGCCGGCGGCAGTTGGGCTGTTGGAGGCGGTCCCGACATGAACGCAGCGGTCGGGGAACTCGCAACGCAATAAGCCGACCAAACTCTCTCCACCCCGAGCCGTCCCGTGCCGCGGGAGACCCAGGTCCGATCCTGTCATGGCAATGCCGGGCCGGTGGCCTGACGGAATGTCAGCATCCTTTCGCCGTTCTCGTCCCAGAGGACGAACCGCATGGCCTTCATACCGTCTCTCAGCGACAACTGGGGCACGTTGCGAAATGCGGGGATGGCGTCATGGCATTCCTGCAGGCGGTAGTTCGGCACGCGCGGGTTCAGGTGATGCACGTGGTGCAGCCCGATATTGCCGGTGAACCACTGCAGCACACGCGGCAGCCTCAGATAAGTCGAGCCGCGCAGCGCCCCTGCGGTCGCATTCCAGGCGCCTTCGCGCGCCCACCACACACCCTCCCCGCGGTGCTGCACGGCGAACAGCCACACCCCAATGATGGAGGCCAGCATCACGACGGGCACCTGCACGGCGGCGAGCCGTCCATAGCCCAGCACCCACCCGGCGGCGCCATACGCGATCACCAGTGCCACATTCGTGAGATATACCGACCGTCGCGTCCTGCCCCAGGATTCCGGCATGTCGAACGGGAAACGATAGAGCACTGTGAACACCAGCGGCGGCAGCAGAAGATTGGCGACGATCGGGTGGCGGGTGACGCGATGCCACAGCCGCGGCCAGGGGGGCAGCGACTGGTATTCGGCCAGCGTCAGGCAGTGGGAATAGATGTCAGCGCCACTCTGCCGGCGGTCGAGGTTGTTCCAGATGCCGTGGTGTCCGGCATGCTGGCGACGCCACGATTGATAGGCCGTCATCGTCAACAGGCTACAGGCTGAGCCGACCCAATCGTTAGCTCGTCGCGAGCGAAAGAAGGCGTGATGGCCGCAGTCGTGCTGGATGATGAAGATGCGCACGAGAAAGCCCGCAGCCAGTGGCGCCAGCGCGAGTGCGAGCCAGTACGACGCTTCCATCGCCCCGTACATCGCCGCCGACGTCGCGAAGAACCCTCCGAATGAGGTGGCGAGCTGCCACAGGCTCTTGTGCCGGATGGGGGCCTGAAAGCGGGCCACCTCACGCCGTAACTCCCTGTCGCTGGTCATTCCGCCCCCCCATAGCCGACCGTTCGCCAATGGCCGCTTGTCCGGCGCCCGGGCCCGGTATCGGCCGTGACGCTGCAAGGGTCGCAACCAGCGTCATCAAAGTGTCAAGGAAACTGCCAAGAGACGAAGCCGACCCGGACACACCGTTGAACCCCCGCCCCCTTTGACGGCAGAGGCTTCAGCCGGCTGCAGGCACGCGTTGAGCCCAACATCGCCCCCCGGCGGCGAGCCAGGATCGGGTCGATCTTGGTTCAGTCGCTGTCGAAACGCAATCGGCGTCCCATTCGCGTGACGATGGCGGCACCGATCAGGCGTGTTGGCCGATGCCGGTACCGGAGGGCACCGTATGGAACGCGACGCTTCGGCATGACGCCACACGGGGAGATCGCGGCCCGCCGAGGCCATGATTGGAGACGCTGCCGGTCGCCCATGTCAAACTGCGGCATCGGAGGATGAACCAAAGGCTGCAGAAGCCAGCCGCCATAGAACTATCGCCTGCACAATGTGTTCTATGGCGGACAGCATGCCCGCTGAATACACTTACCCATACAGGCAACAACGCCGGCCGGGAACCGGCCGCACACAGACCTCGGAGGCCCGCATGGAATTCCGCCCGCTTGCCGCCAACAGTCCGCATCTGCAGGGCCACGCCAACCCCGACATCATGGCCATCGGGGATTCGATCTTCAACGGCGTGCGGTCGCTGACGATCAGCGAAGATCTCGCCAACGCCTCGCCGCCGGCCTTCGTGTCGCGGGGGCTGGGGCTGCAGATGGTGCAGCCGGACTATCGCCGGCCGTTGTTGTTCGATCTGGAGCAGGAGCTGCGCGACGGCATCGACCTCGGCCGGCTCTACCGCAACATCGTCGACAATGCCGATCGGTGGCTGGAGGAGCGGGGCGAATGGTCCAACCACCGCTTCTTCGACAACATCTCCGTCGCCGGCTTCGCCTACCGCGACATGCACGTGGCCACGGCCGGGTTCGCCCGGGCGCATATCCGCACCCTGGTCGACCGGCTGAAAATGCGCGGCAGTCTGGATTTCAACATCATCACCGATCTCTACATGGCGCTGAACATCGCCTTTGTGCTGAACCCCACCAGCGAGCCGGAATTGGACGACCTGACCCAGCTTGAGCAGGTGGCGTCGCGCCGGCCGAAGCGGCTGCTGATCAATATCGGCAACAACGAAGGGCTGTTCGGCATCGGCATCAGCGCCAGTTTCTCACGCACCAGTCTGCAGCAGCTGCGCATGATCCCGGAGCTTGCCAAGGAACTGGCGGGGGTCCTGAAGACCCACTGCGCCGATGTGGGCAAGTTCTATTTCAACACGCTTCTGAGGCCGCGCGCGGTGGCCAATCTGGCGCCGCGCACCGACCATGAGATGTTCAACCCCCCGCCGCGCGGCGGATACTTCAAACGCTACGTGGCCCGCCTGGGCTCGATGAACGGCATGTCGGCCGATCAGATGAAGGACTTCGACAACGAAATCGCCAAGGTCAATCGGGCGACGGAGACCGCCATGAAGGCGGTGTTCGGCCGCCAGCAGGACAAGCTGGTGTTTGTCGATCTCTACAAGATGGTCGACGGCTTCGATGCCAAGCATTTCGGCCATGGCCGCCGGCTGAAGGTGGATGTCGGCGGGCGGACGCTGCACATGAGCAACTATCCGTTCTCCGCCAACGCCGCCGGCTTTCGTCAGGGCGGGATGTTCAGCCTGGACAACATGCACCCCACCAGTGTGGGCTACGCGCTGTTGGCCAATACCATGGGCAAAGCCATCGCCGCGGCGGAGCCGGCCCTGAAGTATCGCAATGTGGATTTCGACGATGCGGCCGCCGGGGACACGCTGATCATGAACCCGCCGCGGAACGTCGACCGGATCGGGCTGTTGTTGGGTCTGCTCGGATTGATCGGCGGCGCCGTTCTGGGATAGCCGCAACCGTCGGCAGGACCTGATCCCCGGCGGCCTCTACAGCAGCCGGGGATCGGTTCCATTCACGCCGCGGCTGGCTCGGTCGACGGCTCGGCGCCGTCGTCCAGGATGATGCCGTCTTCGTCAGCGCTGACGCGCACCGTGTCGCCATCCGCCACCTTGCCGTCAAGAATGCGGGTGGCCAGCGGGTTCTGAAGCTCGCGCTGCACCACGCGCTTCAGCGGCCGCGCGCCATAGGCGGGGTCGTACCCGCGGTCGCCCAGATAGCGGCGGGCGGTTTCGTCCAGCAGCAGCGTGATCTTGCGGTCGGCCAGCAGCGCCTGCAGGTGGGCCACCTGGATGGCGACGATGCCGTCCATATCCTCCCGGCTCAAACGGTCGAACACGATCATCTCGTCGATCCGGTTGATGAACTCGGGACGGAAATGGGCGTGTACGGCGGCCAGCACCGGCTCGCGTTCCGAAACGAGCGCCTCGTCCGCATGCGATGCCAGGAACTCGCTGCCGAGATTGCTGGTCATCACGATCAGGACATTGCGGAAGTCTACCGTGCGGCCCTGACCATCGGTCAGCCGCCCGTCGTCCAGCACCTGCAACAGCACGTTGAAGACGTCGTGGTGGGCTTTCTCCACCTCGTCGAACAGCACGACCTGATAGGGCCGGCGCCGAACGGCTTCGGTCAGGGCACCGCCTTCCTCGTAGCCGACATAACCGGGCGGCGCTCCGATCAGCCGGGCGACGGAGTGCTTCTCCATGTATTCCGACATGTCGATGCGGACCATGGCGGTCTCGTCATCGAACAGGAATTCGGCCAAGGCCTTGGTCAGCTCGGTCTTGCCCACACCGGTGGGCCCCAGGAACAGAAAGCTGCCGATCGGCCGGTTGGGGTCCTGCAGGCCGGCGCGCGCGCGGCGCACGGCCTGGCTGACGGCCGTAATCGCCTCCTCCTGGCCGATCACGCGACGGTGCAGGCTCGCCTCCATGTGCAACAGCTTCTCGCGCTCGCCTTCCAGCATGCGGTCGACGGGGATGCCGGTCCAGCGGCTGACCACGGCGGCGATTTCGCCGTCGCGCACCTCCTCCTGCACCATACGGGCCTCGCCCAGGGTTTCGGCATCCTGCAGCCGGCCTTCCAGTTGCGGGATCACGCCATAGGTCAGCTCGCCGGCACGCGCCCAGTCGCCGGCGCGCTGCGCCTGCTCCAGCTCCACGCGCGCATGGTCCAACTGCTCCTTCACCTTGGTGGAGCCTTCCAGCTTGCGCTTCTCATCCTCCCACCGCGCGGTCAGTTCGGCTGAGCGCTGCTCCAGATCCACCAGCTCACGCTCCAGGCGTTCAAGCCGATCCTTCGAGGCGGCGTCGCTTTCCTTCTTCAGCGCCTCGCGCTCGATCTTCAGCTGGATGATGCGGCGGTCCAGCTCGTCGATCTCTTCGGGTTTGCTGTCCACCTCCATGCGCCGGCGGGCCGCGGCCTCGTCGACCAAGTCGATCGCCTTGTCGGGCAGGAAGCGGTCGGTGATGTAGCGGTTGGAGAGCACGGCGGCGGAGACGATGGCCCCGTCGGTGATGCGCACGCCGTGGTGCAGCTCGTACTTCTCTTTCAGGCCGCGCAGGATTGAGATGGTGTCCTCCACCGTGGGCTCTGTCACATAGACGGTCTGGAACCGGCGGGCGAGGGCCGCGTCCTTCTCCACATGCTTGCGGTATTCGTCCAGCGTGGTGGCGCCGACGCAGTGCAGCTCGCCGCGGGCAAGCGCCGGTTTGAGCATGTTGGAGGCGTCCATGGAGCCTTCGGCCCGGCCAGCGCCCACCAGGTTGTGCAGCTCGTCGATGAACAGCACCACATCGCCGGCCGCTGCGCCGATCTCCGACAGCACGGCCTTCAACCGCTCTTCGAATTCGCCGCGGAACTTGGCTCCGGCCACCAGCGCGCCCAGGTCCAGCGCCAGCAGCCGCTTGCGCTTCAGCCCCTCCGGTACGTCGCCGTTGACGATCCGCTGGGCCAGACCTTCGATGATGGCGGTCTTGCCCACGCCCGGCTCGCCAATCAACACCGGATTGTTCTTGGTGCGGCGGGACAGCACCTGGACGGTACGCCGGATCTCTTCATCCCGGCCGATCACCGGATCCAGCTTGCCGGCGCGCGCTTCCTCCGTCAGGTCGCGGGTGTAGCGCTTAAGCGCCTCATACTGGGCTTCGGCCGTCGCGGTGTCGGCAGTGCGGCCCTTACGAAGGTCGTTGATGGCGGTGTTCAGTGCCTGCGGCGTAAGACCGGCCTGCTTCAGCGCATCGGCCGCGGCTGTGCCCTTGGACAGCGCCAATGCCAGCAGCAGGCGTTCGGCCGTGACGAACTGGTCGCCGGCCTTCTTCGCCGCGTCTTCCGCCGTGTCGAACACACGCGCCAATTCGCGGCCCAGATAGACCTGGCCGGCACCGGCACCTTCCACGCGTGGCAGCTTGGCTAGCGCCATCTCGACGGCTTGAAGCGCCTGCCGCGGCTCGCCGCCGGCAGCGCGGATCAGATTGGTCGCCAGCCCTTCTTCATCGTCCAGCAGCACCTTCAACAGGTGCTCCGGCGTCAATTGCTGGTGGCCTTCGCGCAAAGCCACGCCCTGAGCCGCCTGCAGGAACCCCTGCGACCGCTCGCTGTACTTCTGAATATCCATATGCACGCTCCCCTAAGAACGGCCCGAAGCGTCCTACCATAGGCCCGCTTCAGCCCCGACCCACCGAAGTGCGATCCGGGAAGTCCTTGGTCTGGTTCCGTTTTCTATGTAGGGATGGACAGCGGAGCCACAAGGGCAGGGCCGAAACGCGTCGGCGACGATGCTGTAGGCCCCCCGGTGCGCTCGGTCCCACCGCCCGTCGCTCGCGGATCTCTCGCGCGGACGTGACTGGCTGCAACGCAGACGTGCCCCATCTCCCAAAGCGAGGCAGAGACAGCGCAAGGGGAGACCTCCATGCAACGGCGCGCGTTCCTGATGGCCGGCACGGCCGCCTTGGCGATACCCGGCACGGCTGTTGCCGCCCCGTCGGCGGATCTGTGGAACCGGTGGACCCGGCATGACCCGAACGGAAGCGGCACGGTCGACCATTCGGCCTGGTCGGCCTTCTTGGGCCGGCATCTCGCAGCCGGCGGGGACGGGATCAACCGGTTCCGATACGCGGCCGCGCGGAACGACATGTCCGCCCTGTCCGGCTATCTCTCGGCGCTGTCCGCGACGCAAGTGAGCCTGTTGAACCGCACGGAACAGTTTGCCTACTGGGTCAACGTCTACAATGCCGTGACCGTGAAGGTGATCCTGGACCACTACCCGGTTGCCAGCATCCGTGACATCGACATCTCGCCGGGGCTGTTCGCCGACGGCCCCTGGGGGGCGGCGCTGTTCACCGTGGAAGGCGAGAGCTTGACGCTGGACGATGTGGAACACCGGATCCTCAGGCCCATCTGGCGCGATCCGCGCGTGCACTATGCCGTCAACTGCGCCGCACTGGGCTGCCCCAACCTCCAGCCGGCGGCCTTCACGGCGGCGAACACGCCGTCGCTGCTGGAAGCGGGCGCACGCGCCTTCGTGAACCATCCGCGCGGGGCGCGCGTGGAGGGGGGCGACCTGCACGTCTCCAGCATCTACGAGTGGTTCAAGGAAGATTTCGGCGGCAACGATGCCGGCGTGATCGCACATCTGCGCCAGTACGCCACCGGCGGACTGGCGGCAGCACTGGCCGGCATCAGCGACATCGACGACGACAGCTACGACTGGTCGCTGAACGATGCGGGATCGATCGGCTGAGTGGCCGAACGGGCGGCAATTGACTTGGGCAAAGGGCCCGTGCTTCAACCGGGCCCATGCCTGCCACGATTGCTGCGATCCACTACTATCCGATCAAGGGTCTGAACCACCAGCCGCTGGATGAGGTCGCGCTTGCGGCCGGACAGGGTCTGCCGGGCGACCGGCGCTTCGCCATCGCCCACGGTGCCAGCAAGTTCGACCCGGCCGACCCGCAATGGGTGGCCAAACGGAACTTCCTGGTGCTGATGCGCAATGCCAAGCTGGCAACGCTCGAATCCGCCTATGATGACGCCACCGGCATCCTGACCATCAAGCGCAACGGCAAGCAGGTGGCCCGCGGCAACATCACCACGCCGGTCGGCGCCGGCCTGATCAACCAGTTCTTCGCGGCCTATATGGGCGAGGAGGCGCTGGGCGCACCGAAGCTGGTGCAGGCCCAGGGCATTTCCTTCACCGATGTGAGAGAGGACTATGTCTCCCTCATCAACCTCGCGTCCGTGATGGACCTGGAGCGGGTAGCCCGCCGGCCGGTCGACCCCTTGCGGTTCCGCGGCAACCTTCTGGTCGACGGCCTGGACGCCTGGGGCGAATTCGAGCTGGTGGGCCGCACGCTGACCATCGGCGGCGCCCGCCTGCGGGTCGTCGACCGGATCACACGGTGTGCCGCCACCGAAGTGAACCCGGCGACCGCGGAGCGCGACATCAATGTGCCGAGGCTGCTGACGGGCGGCTATGGCCACTGCGACTGCGGAATCTATGCCGAGGTGATAGACAACGGCCGCATCGCAGTTGGCGATGAGATAAGCACCGCGTGATCAGGCAGTCACCCAGGTGACGGTGATTCGACGGGCTGCGCGCGCCGATCACTCCGGGCCAAAGAAGTCAAGAAACTGCGGTGCTCAGGCTACCGGCGGCATGCCGGCCGGTCAAACGCCGAGATCGGCCTGATCGATCGGATCGGACGACGGATTCTCCGCTGTATCGGCGCTGCCATTGGTGCCGGTCCGGCGCTGGCGGCCCGCCGCACGGCGACGCCGCGGCGGACGCGACGGCTCCTCTTCCGCAGCAGCGGCAGGTTCGCTGGCATGGCCATTGCCCGACTCTGCCGGTGCTTCCGCCTCAAGTGGTCCGGCAGCCTTGCCGTTGCCTTCGATCTGCTCTTCGCCCGCATCGCGAGGATCGGCCTGGCGCGGATCCTCCCCGAACTCCACCAAGGGCGTCCCTTGGTCCCGCGGGTCTGAATCCGCAGCGGCGAATCCGTTCTGCTCCTTGTCCGGTTCCGCCGACCCGTTGCGTGACGCCGCCTCGACACGGTCTCGGCCGTCGCTGCGGCCGCCGGCATCCGGGCGCGGCGTCCCCCCGCCCCGTGCGCCGTTGTCCCGCGCACCATTGTCCCGTGCGCCTTCGCTGCCCTGTTGGACCGGGTACGATTGATTATTATTGTTGTAAGGTTGTTGTTGATGGGGCTGCTGCTGGGCCTGGGCGTGTGCTTCATTCACCGCCAGAATAATCCGATAATAGTGCTCCGCATGCTGGAGGTAGTTCTCCGCCATCACCCGGTCACCGGACGCGCCTGCATCTCGCGCCAATGCCAGGTACTTTTCATGCACCTGATAGGCATTTCCGCGAATACGTACGTCAGGCCCGCTGCTTTCATAGGTCTGATTGCGGTTCGGCAAATTCGGGCGCCTGTTTCCGCCATTGCGCCCACGCGGCCGACGATTGTTCGGTCCTTGTCTCATGAACGAGAAATACCCCTAAGTGGTCATGCCGATTGCCAACTTATGCGACGTAAGGCTGGGTTCCCCCGGCCAAATGGCTCGCCCGGTTCGGCAAGTATCCTGGCGCCATCGGCGGCAGTTAGGTGGGAGGCACAATCTGGGCGATTGCGCAGGCGCTCGACTGTCGGAGTCCGAATACGCCCATAACATTGATGACCCTAACCCGTCTCGCTTCGCATTCCAACCCGATTTTGCGCAACCACGCAACGGCCCACACCTGCTAGATCCGCTTTCACTTCGGCGATGGCCAGCCCGCATTTAGCCAGCAAATCCACAACCGCGGATGCCTGTCCCCGCCCGACTTCCACAGCCGCGAGCCCCCCGGGTCGCAGCACACGGACGATCTGAGGCGCAAGCGCGCGGTAGGCGTCCAGACCATCCTCGCCCCCATCCAGAGCGACGCGCGGATCGTGCTGCGCCACCTCAGGCATGAGCGTCCTCAGTTCGTGCCCGGAAACATACGGGGGATTAGTTACCATTATATGCACATTTTCGCCAAGCACTGCCGATCCCCAATTTCCAACGATAAATCGGGCTCGATCGGCAAACCCCAGACGGCGCGCGTTGTGGCGGGCGCAGACTGCGGCATCATGGCGGATGTCGACGCCGATGCCCTCCGATGCCGGCAGTTCGCTCAAAAGGGCGAGCAAGAGGCAGCCACTGCCGGTGCCGAGATCAAGCACGGTATACCGGGCATGCCGATCCACGACATGGTCCAGCACGCCCTGCACAACGGTTTCCGTATCCGGTCGGGGGTCGAGGACCGAGCCGTCGATATGGAAATCCAGGCTCCAGAACTCCCGCCGGCCGAGAATGCGGCTGACCGGCTCCCGGTCGAGCCGCCGAAGCACCAGGGGCTCGATCGCCGCGAGTTCGGCGGCCGACGGCTGCCTGTTGCGCGCCGACAACAGGCCGGCCCGATCGAGCGAAAGGGCGGCACCGACAAGATGCCGCGCGTCGGCGGCGGCGGCCTCGATCCCGGCCTGCCGGAACCGCTGTGCCACGGCGTCCAGCAGTGCGGCGATGCTGGGCGGCGCGGCCGCCTCTGCCGCCGGGCTAGTCGGAGATGGTGGCAAGCCTCGCCGCCTCGTCTTCGGCCGTCAGGGCATCGACCAGTTCGTCCAGCGCCTCGCCCAACAGCACCCGATCTAGTTTGTAGAGGGTGAGGTTGATGCGATGGTCGGTGACTCGGCCTTGAGGGAAGTTGTAGGTGCGGATGCGCTCCGACCGGTCGCCGGAGCCGACCTGGCTGCGCCGGTCCGCGGCCCGCTCGGCATCCCGCGCCGCCCGCTCTGCCTCGTACAGGCGGGCACGCAGGATCTTCATGGCCTTGGCCTTGTTCTTGTGCTGCGACTTCTCGTCCTGCTGGGCGACGACGATGCCGGACGGCATGTGGGTGATGCGCACCGCGCTTTCCGTCCGGTTGACGTGCTGTCCGCCGGCGCCGGAGGCACGGTAGACATCGATACGCAGGTCGCCTTCGTCGATGTCCACATCGACCTCTTCCGCTTCGGGCAGCACCGCCACGGTGGCGGCGGAGGTATGGATGCGCCCCTGCGCCTCGGTGGCCGGTACCCGCTGGACGCGATGCACGCCGCTTTCGAATTTCAACCGCGAGAAGACGTTGCGCCCCGTCACATTGGCCGTCGCTTCCTTGATGCCGCCGATGCCAGTCTCACTCGCCTCCATCACCTCGAACTTCCAGCCTTGGATCGCGGCATAGCGCTGGTACATGGCCAGAAGGTCGGCGGCGAACAGCGCCGCCTCGTCACCGCCGGTGCCGGCCCGCACCTCCAGGATCGCATTTCTGGCGTCCGCCTCGTCGCGCGGCAGCAGCATGATGCGCACCCGATGCTCCAGCTCCGGCATGCGGGTCTTGAGGGCCTGGAATTCCTCTTCGGCCAGAGCCTTCATTTCCGGGTCGCCGTCGGGATCGGCGATCAGCTCGCCCAGATCGCCCATCTCGCCTTGCGCAGACCGCAGCGCAGCAATCGACTCGGCGATCGGCTCAAGGTCGGAATACTCCTTCGAATGGGAGGCGAACTCCTCCGGCGGCAGCGTGCCCGAGGCCAGAACATCCCGTAGCTCCTCAAACCGGGCCAGCACCCTTTCCAGACTCTGATCCAAACTCACGACACGGTTCCTCGTTCCGGCGGACCGCGGCCGACACTCCCGCCGGGCGCCATTCCTGGTCTTTACACCACTGTGGCGCCCGGTGCGACCGGTCCGCAATGCCGTGTTGGCCAGCCTGTCAGACCGCCGTGCGCGCCACACACCCGCCGGCTGTACCTTTTCCGGTTTGCGAGTTGCCCTATGAGATTGCGGCCACGCCATCCCACAGCAGCTTAACGCCAGCCACCAACAGCAGCCCGTATGCCACCTTCGTGAAGGTGTTCTGGCTGACGATCGCATGCAGGCGAAAGCCGACGATGATGCCGATGGGAACGAAGGGGGCCAGCATCAGGCTCATCAGCAGGTTCTCCGATGAGAACTGCCCGAGGAAGAAGTACGGCACCAGCTTGATCTGATTGATCAGGAAGAAGAACACGCTGTTGGTGCCGACGAAGGTCGATTTTTCCAGGTTGCGGCTCAACAGGAAGGCCTTGATCGGCGGGCCGCCGGCATGGGCCACGAAGCTGGTTAGGCCCGACAGGGCACCGAAACCGAACGCCGCCGCGTTGCCAGTTGCCGTGGCCGACGGGGCGGTCGCGGCAACCTGCGCGGCGCGGGCGTTCCTCGCATAGTCGACCACAAACCAGACCGATAGCACCCCGATCCCGATCTTCAGAAGGTCGGCATCCAGCCAACGGAAGGTGGCGGTGCCGATGCCGATCCCCACCAAGGCGCCCGGCAACAGAAGGGCGACGTATCTGCGCACCCAGGTCCGCCGGTACTTCCAGATATTGGCGATGTCGATGGTGCACAGGATCGGCAGCATGATCGCCGCCGCTGTCTGAGGCGCCACGAACAACGACATGGCCGGCACTGCAAGCACACCCAGCCCACCAGCAAACCCACTCTTGGAGATGCCCGTCACCAGGACGGACAACGCGCAGACCAGATAGAACTCAACCCCCACATCCACGCGCGTTCACTCCTCCCGTCGTCGTCAGTCTGTCGGATGATCTGTGATATCGAGGTTTCGGTTATCTAGAAAGCGGTTTAATCTGATCTAGGCGATCACGGATTGAGATATCTATGGCACTGGACATCGACCATCTGCGAAGCTTCGTCATGGCGGCAGAGACGCTCAGCTTCTCAAGCACCGGCACGCGGCGCGGCCGCGTGCAGTCAGCGATCAGTGCCCATATCCGCAAACTGGAGGCCGCGATCGGCCGGCGCCTGTTCCACCGCGGCCGCGGGCAGGCCATAGCATTGACGCCGGCCGGCGACGAACTGTTGGCCTATGCGCGCCGCATCCTGCGCCTCAGCGACGAAGCGGTGGCGGCGCTGAACCCGGACAGACCGGGGCTGATCTTGCGCTTCGGCACGACCGAGACCCACGCAATGACACTGCTGCCGCGCGCTCTAGAGCGCTATGCACGGCTGTTCCCGAGGGTTGAGGTCCGCATCGATTGTGCGCGCAGTGCGTCCTTGCTTGCCCGTCTCGATGCCGGAGACCTGGACCTCATCCTTGTCACGGACCAGGGAAGGCGGCCACACCGCACGCTGGTGCGCGTGGTCCCGTTGGTGTGGGTCGTGGGAGAGAGACTGCAGATCGCGCCCGACGCCGATGTCCCGCTGGTCTTCCTGCCCGACGGGTGCGACCTGAAGCGGCTCGGGCTGAACGCGCTGGACGGCGCCGACCGAACCGGCACCGTCGTGGCGACCTGCGCAAGCCCCGTGGGGGTTCGTGCTGTCGTGATGGCCAATCTGGCTGCAACGGTAATGCCAAATACGGCAGTGACGGAGCCGCTGCGCACCCTGACACAAGCCGACGGCATGCCGGATCTCGGCACCACATCCGTCGCCGCCTATCAGAGGCTGGACACGCACCAGACTGAGATCAACGGCTTCGTGGACCAAATCGGGGTGGCCGCCGCGGAGGCTGCGAAACGGCTATGAAGATCTGGCGCGCGGCCCCTTAGACGAGGGCGACTCTCATTCACCATCCCGCGACATGACGTCCGACCACCCCAGCTCTCTCGTTTCACGCAGCGTGCAATAGACGAACGTGATCTGCGTGGTCCCACGCACCATGGGGCCGGGGATGGGATGGTAGACCAGTTCGGCGGTGCCGAACCCTGGCGTCGCAGCACCGACTGCGAACCGGTCGGCGATGCGGACCTCCATCAGCTTCAGGCCCAGGCCGTCAGGATCGGGAAGCTCGAACGGAACACGGGCAAGGCGCAGAAAGCTGGCCTTGTCAGACGCGGCACGGAAGCCCTCGATGAACGCCGCCTCCAAGAGGGCCGCACCTTCGCCGCTCTCGCCGTGCACATGGGGATGGTCGTGGGGCATGGCGCTCAATAGGTCACGGGCTGATCGATAATCGGCTTGTGCCCGCCCATCCGTCCGTGCGCGACCATGGAGCCGAGCACGTCGACGATCACACGGGTCGCCAGCAGTGCGGTGATGTCAGACGTGTCATAGGGTGGGGACACCTCCACCACCTCAAGCCCACAGATCCCTTCCGCCGCCACACGGCCGACCAGGGCCAGCGCCTCGCGCGGCAGGAAGCCGCCCGGCTCCGGCCAGCCGGTGCCCGGCACGAAGCCGCAATCGACGCTGTCGATGTCGAAGCTGATATAGACGGCATCGGCATCCTTCCAGGCGATGTCGAGCGCGATTTCCGCGGTCTTGTCGATGCCCAGTTCCTCCACATCGCGCATGGTCATGATGGTGGTATCGCGCTCGCGCGCCACCTTCACCGCCTCGCGCGGCACCTGCCAGCCGCCGATGCCAACCTGCACCAGGTTGACGGCCGGAACATTCGCCAAGTCGGTCGCGTGGAACCAGGGCGTGGTGTGCATGCGCTCGTCCAGGTCTTTCTCCTGGATGTCGGCATGGCGATCGAAATGGACGATGCCGATGCGCCGCGAGGTGCATTGCGCGATGCCGCGCACGCAGGGGAAGCCGATGGAATGGTCGCCGCCCAGGATGATCGGCAGGGCGCCGGACGAGAACACATGCGCCACGGCGCGGCTGATCTGGTCGAACGTCTTCTCGATATTGGCCGGGATGGTGAAGACGTCGCCCACATCGCAGAGCGTCATCTGCTCTCGCAAGTCCACGCCCAGTTCGTAGTTGTAAGGGGTGTAGAGGGCGGAGATCTTGCGGATGCCCTGCGGCCCGAAGCGCGTGCCCGGCCGATACGTCGTGCCGCCGTCGAACGGCACGCCGATCACGGCCGCATCGAACCGGCCGACGTCGCGCACGTCTTCCACATAAGGCGCCTTTAGAAAGGTGTTGATGCCGGCATAATGCGGCAGTTCCCCACGCGAGAAAGTGGGGATCGTGCGGTCCTGCAGGCTGTCGGCCCCCTGCAGGCCCATCTTCAGCGCCCATTCGCGTTCCCGGTTCCACGCGGCTTCGGGGATCTCGGCTTCCTTGTGGGCGGCCCGCCAGCCGCGCAAACCCTTCTTGTCGAAATCTGGATGGTGCCAGCGGCGCTCGCCCGGCCGGCCGGAGCGCATTTGGTGCCTGACGCGCCGGTCCTGCGAACGGAATTGGATGGCCATGGAAATCCTCCTCAAACGCCCTGTCGTGCGGGCTTCGACGGGAAATGCACCGGGATCAGCGTGCCGTCTTCGGCCCCGTCGCCGCGCCCGGGCAAATCATAGGTGATGGTGGCACCGAAGGCGTCGGGCGCCTGCGGGTCCCGGCGGACCTTGTCGAAGGCCAGCACGCGGGTGCCGAGGCCGAAGGCCTCTTTGATGTCGTGGGTGACCATGAACACGGTCATGCCCGTCTTGCGCCACAGGTCCTTGATCAGCACATGCATGTCGGCGCGGATACCGGGGTCTAGCGCACCGAAAGGCTCGTCCAGCAGCAGCACTTTGGGATGCAGGATCAGCGCCTGCGCGATCGCGAGGCGCTGCTGCATGCCGCCGGACAGCGAGGCTGGACAGGCATCGCGCGACGAGGTCAGGCCAACCGCGGCCAGCCACTGCTCCCCCTCCTCCAACGCGCGCCGGCGGGCGGCCCCGAACAGACGGCCGAGCCAACGCGCCTGCTGCAGTTCCAGCCCCAGGATGACGTTTTCCAAGACCGTCAGATGCGGGAACACGGAATAGCGCTGGAAGACAACGCCGCGGCTGGGTTCGGGTTCCGACGGCAGCGGCTGATCGTCCAGCAGGACCGTGCCGCGCGTCGGACGCTCTTGGCTTAAGAGGATGCGTAGGAACGTGGTCTTGCCGCAGCCGCTGGCGCCCACCAGCGTGCAGAACTCGCCGCTGTCGACGTCGAGGTCGATGCGCTCCAGGACGGACCGCTCGCCATAGGCCTTCCACAGACCGCGCACCGAAATCGCCGTCATCGCACTTCTGCCCAGCCGAAGAACCGGGCCGAAATCCGTGCCAGCGCCAAATCCAACAGGAACGCCAAGAGCGTGATCCATGCCACATAGGGCAGGATAACGTCCATCGCCAGATGCCGGCGCTCCAGGAAGATGCGGTAGCCGAGCCCGTCGGACGACGCGATCCCCTCAGCCGCGATCAGAAACAGCCAAGCGGGCCCGAGCGACAGCCGCAGCGCGCCGATCAGCCGCGGGATCACCTGCGGCAACACGATCCTCAACACGATCTGCCAGGTGCTGGCACCAAGCGTCTGGGCCTTTATCAGCTGCTCGCCTGGCAGTTCGCGCACGCGGAGCGCTAGGTCGCGGATCAGAAACGGCGTGATCCCGACCACGATCAGCACGACCTTCGCCGCCTCGCCCGTGCCGAAGACGATGAACAGGATGGGCAGCACCGAGAGCGGTGGGATCATCGACAAAACCGCCACGAACGGCGCCAGGGTGGCCCTGACATAGGGAATGAGGCCGACGGCAATGCCGAAGGCAAGACCGATCACAGCGGACACGGCGATGCCCTTGCCCAGCCGCTCCAGGCTTGCCGCCGTGTCGGTCCACAGGATGATGTCCCCGCTGCGCAGGTCTTCCTGGGTCGCCACCCGTTCGATGGCAGCACCCAGGGTCGACGGTGCGGGCAGCAGCTTGTCGTTGGGATTCTCCGCCAGCCGCGCGGCCGACCCCACCAGATACGCTGCTACCAGCAACACGAACGGGAGAGCGGCCAGATAGGCTGCTCCCGCCGTTCCCGGCCGCCGATTGACCAGCCTGCGCATGGCGCGGCGGCTCCTTTTACCGACCCCCTAAAGGGCGTCGTCCGCCGCCATCTGCATGAACGTGTCGGTAAACCGCAGCGTCACGTTCTCGGGATCGCCCAGCACGTCACCGCTCGGGAACGCGATACCGACGGAGGCCATGCCGCCGCCCATCAGCCCATGCTCGGCTGAGAAGGTGCGCACCAGATCCATGGTCTGAATCAGATCGGGGCTGGTGGTGAAAGCGACGGCGTCGGCTGCGTCATAGAACATCTGCGTGCTATCGAGCTGAGCCTGATAGCCGGCGAGGTCGGTGCCGGAGGCGACCGCCATCGCCGTGAGGGCCTCGATCGCCGCCTCGTCGCCGGCGGCCATCAGCGCCATGGTTTCGTACCAAGCGCCGACAAGGGCACGGCCGAAATCGGGGTTTGCCTCAAGCACCTCGGTGTTCACCACCATCATGTCGATGATCTCGCCGGGGATCTGGCTGGAGTCGAACAGGCGTGTGGCGCCGGGGAAGTCTGCCACCTCGCTCAACAGCGGATTCCAGGTGACCACGGTGCTCACCTGGTCGGTGGAGGTGAAGACAGAGACCATGTCGGCATCCGAAGTGTTGACCACGGTCAGATCCCGTTCCGCCAAACCGACGCTCTCCAGCGCACGGGCCAGCAGGTAGTGCGAGACGGAGAGCTCCACGAGGTTGATCGGCGTGCCTGCAAGCTCCTCCAGCGTGGTGGCCGTCTTGGAGACGATGCCGTCATTGCCGTTGGAGAAATCGCCGACGATCAGGGCCGTGCTGTCGACCCCGCCGACTGCCGGGATGGTCAGCGCGTCCATGTTGGTCATGACGCAGCCGTCAAATGAGCCGGCGGTGTATTGGTTGATGCTCTCGATATAGTCGTTGATCTGCACGACCTCGATCTCGAGGCCGTACTTCTCCGCCCATTTGTCGACGATGCCCTGATCGGCGGCCCAGCCCCAGGGCATCCAGCCCACATAGATGGACCAGGCGACGCGGAACGAGGTCCGCTCCTGGGCAAGCGCAGGAGCGGTCGCGGGCAAGGCCAGGGCGAGGACGAAGGCCAAGGCGAGAACAAGCGGGCGCATCAGGCATTTCCGACGTAACGTTAACGATGCTCGGATTTGAGCAAGGTGGATGCC
>JANQIX010000063.1 GCA_028281925.1 Alphaproteobacteria bacterium | reverse complement strand
CCGCAGACCCGACAGCATCGTCACCGCCTCCTCCCCGACCAGCGATCCGTCGCTGCCGGCGAGCCGGCCGCCCAGCACGTGGACGTCATGCCGGTCGGGCCGGAACAGGGCGGCCGCGTTCATGCTGTTGGTGAAGACGGTCAATCCTTCATTGCCGGCCAGTTCGGCCGCCGCCGCCTCAAGCGTCGTGCCGACATCCAGGAACAGAGCCGCCCCCTTCGGCACCAGGGCCGCGGCCATGCGCGCGATCTCGCGCTTGGCATCGGCCGCCACCCTCAGCTTGTGACCGTGGCCCAGCCGGACGGCCGTGGTTTCGGTGCCGATGCCGGCACCGCCGTGGAACCGCTGCAGGAAACCGGCTCCGTCCAGCGCGATGATGTCGCGCCGCACGGTCTGCGCAGATACGTCGAATTCCCGGGCCAGGCCCTCGATGGTCACGAAGCCTTGCGCTTCCACCGCCTGCAGAATCTTCTGTTGGCGCGGAGTCAGCTCGCTGTCGCGCCGGCTGTCCGGCATTGTGCAATCCGTTGTTGCGATGTAAGAAAACTTACAGCACCGTTTTACGATCAATCGCTCGCAGGGTCCAGAAAGTCCGATGGTGCAGTATTCCGAAGGTACGCGGCAGCTCTGGCAGGCGCCCAACCTGGTGCTGGACCCCTGGTCGTGGACCTGGCGGTCGGCCGACACGCCGCCTCCGGACCTGGTGGACGTTCCCTTGGACGAGGCAGTGCGGCTGGCGCACCGCGCCGGCACATGCCGGCTGGTGCCGGTCGCCGTGATCGGCCCACGTGATCCCAGCCCGACCGAGCGGGACGTTGCAGAGCAGGTGGGCCACGCCATCGGCGACCTTGGCGTTCCCGTGCTGTGCGGCGGCAAGACCGGTGTCATGGAAGCCGCGGCCCGCGGGGCAAAGCGGGCTGGTGCGCTGACGATCGGCATCGTGCCGGACAACGCCTGGCAAGAAGCCAACGATTTCATCGACCTGCCGTTGGCAACGGGTTTGGGCGCGGCCCGCAATGTGATCGTCGCCCGGGCGAGCATGGCGCTGGTCGCCGTCGGCGGCCGATATGGGACGATCACCGAAGCCGCCTATGGCCTGCATTTCGACAAGCCGGTCTTCGGGCTGAACGGCGCCCCGGACGTGCCCGGCATCCGCCACCTTGCGAGCGTGCCGGCCTTTCGCGACGCCCTGTTGCCCCTGCTGCTGCGCCTGCCAGACTCGTCATAAAAGCTTCATCGAAATTGTCGTAAGACTTCCACATGCGTCGGCTATGGTGGAAGATAGTTGACACCTCTGGCGCCGCCATCAGCCTAACGGTCATGATCGAACTGAAGGACGTCACGCGGCGGTTCGGCACGGCCGTGGCGCTGGACCGCATCTCGCTGACCATTGAGGAGGGGAGCTTCACCTCCCTGCTCGGTCCCTCTGGCTGCGGCAAGTCCACAACGCTCCGGATCATCGCCGGCCTCGATCAGCCGAGCGAAGGCGACGTGGTGTTCGCCGGGCGGTCGGTGACAGGGATGACTGCGGCGGAGCGGAACATCGCCATGGTGTTCCAGTCCTACGCCCTCTATCCGCACATGACGGTCCGCCAAAACATCACCCTGCCGCTGGCCATGCGGGAGATGAGCCGGTGGGAACGGATGGTCCTGCTCGACCGCCTGCTGCCCTCAGCCCGGCGGAAATCGGCGGCACTGGCGGACAAGGTGCACGCGGTCGCCGCCATGCTGCATATCGAGGCGCTGCTGGACCGCAAGCCCAACGCGCTTTCCGGCGGGCAGAAGCAGCGGGCCGCCGTCGCCCGTGCGCTGGTGCGCGACCCGGTCGCCTTCCTGTTGGACGAACCGCTGTCGAACCTGGACGCAGCCCTCAGGGTGCAGATGCGAAGCGAGTTGACGGACCTGCACCGCCGCACCGGCCGCACCTTCATCTACGTCACCCACGATCAGTCGGAAGCCATGAGCATGTCCGACCGGATCGCGGTGATCATGCAGGGGCGGATCGTGCAGGTGGGCCGCCCGCCGGAGATCTATGAACAGCCGGCAACGCGGGAGGTTGCGGCCTTCATCGGCGATCACCCGATCAATTTCCTGGAGGTCCGGGCGGCGGCCGGCCCGCTGCCGCCGCCCTTCGATGCTTTCGCTCTCGATGGCGCCGAGGCCGGCCGGCGGATTGTCGTGGGGCTGCGGCCGGAGGGCCTGCGCCCGGCCGCTGATGGCGCTCTGATCGGCCGCATCGAGCGGCTGGAGTATCTAGGATCCCAGGCGGTCGCCACGGTGGCGCTCGGCGGCGGGTACAGCGTCCGCGCCGTTCTGCCGACCGAAAGCGGCGTTGCCGCTGTCGGCGAGGCCGTTCGGCTCGGCTTCGATGCGGGCCGCGTGCATCTGTTCGACGCCGGCAGCGGCGAGAGACTGGCCGCGGGATTGGTGCCGCTTGCCTCCGGCGCCGTACGCCCGGCACGGCGGACAACCCGATGACGCGGCGCCTGCCCCCTCGCGTCGCCGCGGCGCTGACCGATACAGCACTGGTCGCGCCGGCGACGCTGGCCATGCTGGTGCTGATCTTCCTGCCGGTGCTGATCGTCGCCGTCCTGTCGTTCACCGACTATCAGTTCGGCGCCGAAACCTTCCGCTGGATCCGGTTCGAGAACTACGCGGATCTGTTGACCGACCGCATCGGCCGCCGCGCCGTGGTCAACACGCTGATCTATGTGGGCATCGTCATGCCGGCGGCGACGCTGCTGGCCCTACTGGTGGCACTGGGGCTGCATGGCATGGCCCGCCGCACACCGGGGCTGGCCGGGGTGCTGCGCACCTCGTACTTCATGCCGGTCGCGGCCACCATCGTCGCCATGGCTACGGTCTGGCAGATGCTGCTGCACCCGAGCATCGGCCTCGTGAACCAGTCGCTGGTCGCCGTCGGCCTCTCCGCCCAGCCCTGGCTGTCCGACCGCGGGCTGGTGCTCTACACGCTGACGGTGATCGGGATCTGGGAGACCGTGGGCTACAACATGGTCCTGTTCCTGGCGGGGCTGGCAGCCATCCCGGCGCATCTCTACGACGCCGCAGAGGTGGATGGTGCCCGCGACGGCTGGGCCCGGTTCTGGACCGTCACCTGGCCGCTGCTGGGGCCGACCACGCTGTTCGTGCTGGTGATCACCGCGACGCGGGCCTTTCGCGTGTTCGAAACCGTCGCCACGCTGACCCGTGGCGGCCCCGCCTTTGCCAGCGATACCCTGGTCTATGCCATGTATCGCGAGGGCTTCGTCTACTTCAAGGCGGGCTATTCCAGCGCCATCACCATGGTGTTCTTCGCCTGCGTGCTGCTGCTGACCCTGGTGCAGTTCCGGGTGCTGAACCGCTGGGTGCATTACCGATGACGGTGCTGGCCCCCATCACCCGCTTGGTCGGCCCTGCGCTGCTGATCCTCGGCGCTGCGGTCGTGCTGCTGCCGTTCTTCTGGATGCTTTCACTGTCGCTCAAACCCGCGGACGAGATCTTCGCGCCGGGCATTCACCTGCTGCCCAGCCAGATCGAGTGGCGCAACTATCTAAAGGCGTTCGAAGAGGTGCCGCTGCACCGGTACCTGTTGAACGGCGTGATCGTGTGCGGCGGCATCCTGGTGTTCCAGATCCTGATCGCCGTGCCTTGCGCCTATGCCCTGGCACAGCGGCGGTTCTGGCTGAACGGTGCCATCTTCACGCTGGTGCTGGCGGGCCTGCTGGTGCCCTACCACGTCACCGCGATCCCGGTTTTCCTGGGCCTGGCGGAGCTGGACCTGCTGAACACCTATGGTGCGCTGATCATCCCCTTCGTCGCCTCCGTCTTCGGCATCTTCCTGTTCCGCCAGTTCTTCGCCACCCTTCCGGCCGACCTGATCGACGCCGCCCGCGTCGACGGGTTGAGCGAGATGGCGATCGTCTGGCGCATCGCCTTTCCCAACGCCTGGCCGGCGGCCACGGCGTTCGGCATCTTCTCCGTCGTCGCCCATTGGAACGACCTGTTCTGGCCGCTGATCGCGGTCAGCGACCCCGATCTGGCGACCCCACCGCGCGGCATCCTCTATTTCCGCGACGAGGAGGCGGGCTCCGATTTCGGCCCGCTGATGGCCGCCACCACGATCATCACAGCCCCGCTGGTCATCGCGTTCCTGCTGGCCCAGCGGAAATTCATCCAGGGGGTGACGATGAGCGGCCTGAAAGGCTGACCCGCCGCGCCCCGGGACAACGCCCACCAACAAGAGCGCGACCAAGCGCCGTTTCCCATGCCAAACCGTGCGAGGAGAGCATCGATGAAGAAATCGTTCCTGGCCTCCCTGGCCTCCGGCATCCTGGCCTTCGGGTCCGCCCATGCCGAAGACGTCACGCTGACTGTAGACTATGCCATCCCCAACCTGTGGGCCGAGGTGCAGGACCTGATCGCCGCAGAGTTCATGGCCCGCAACCCGCACATCACCATCGAGCTGCGGGCCCCGGCGGAGACCTATGCCGACGGCGTCCAGCGCCTGCTGCGCGAGGCGGTGTCGGACCAATTGCCGGACGTCGCCTATCTCGGCCTCAACCGCTGGCGCATCCTGGAAGACCGCGGCCTGACCGTACCGCTGGACCCGTTTATCGGCGATGCGGCGGAGTTCGAGGCCATGGGCTACACGACCGCGCTCAGGTCACTCGGCCAATACCAGGGCGTGCAGCACGCCATCGCGGCCTCCGCCTCCACCCTGGTGATCTACGTGAACCCTGATCTGGTCGCGCAAGCCGGCGGCTCGGTCGACGACTTCCCGGCCGATTTCGACGGCCTGATCGCGCTGGCGGCCGACATCGACGCGCTGGGCGACACGACGGACGGCGTCTGGGTGGCAGCCCATGACTGGCGCTTCCAGAGCATGCTCGGCTCCTACGGCGGCCGGCCGATGAACGAGGATGAGACGGACATCACCTTCGACAGCGACGCCGGCATCGCCGCCGCCACGCTCTACAGCCGCTTCGCCTCGGAAGCGGGGATGGAGACCTATGACGGCGACGCCGCACGCCAGGCCTTCGCCGCCGGCACGCTGGGCATCTATATCGACAGCTCGTCCTACCTGACGCGCATGGTCGAAGGGGCCGGCGAGCGTTTCGACGTCACCGTCCTGCCCTTCCTGGTCGCGGCGGAGGACGACAGCACGGTCTATTTCCCCACCGGCGGCTCGGCCATCGTGATGCTGACCGAAGACCCGGCAATTCAGGAGGCGGCGTGGGAGTACATCCTGTTCGCCACCGGCCCCGACGGTGCCCGCATCGTGGTGGAAAACTCCGGCTACGCGCCCACCAACGCCGTGGTGCTGGAGGATGAGCAGTATCTGGGCGAGTTCTACGCGGCGAATGAAAACGCCCGCCGCGCCCACGCCCAGGTCGCCGCCTATTCCGGCCCCTGGTACTCCTACCCGGGTGCGGAAGGTGTGGCCGTCACCGACCTGATCGCCGCCGCCCTGGTGGAGGTCATCGACGGCGCCGACCCGGCCGAGACGATCCGCCAGGTGGCGGACGATGTGCGCGGCCGGTTGGAGATGAATTGATAGGTTAGTGTCAGCGAACCTCGGCGGCGCTCCATCGGCGTCGCCGGGGCCGCCTTCTCTCGGCAACACGGGCCAATCACTACGCGATCGTTACTACTCCTGACAGTCCGTCGTAGATGATGATTGCGTCGTCCAGGAGGTCGCGTCCGACGATCACTTAGTGGGTTGCCAGTCCTACCCCGATGAAACGTCCAGCAGGCATGGAGATCGATGATGTGAGCCCGCGAAACTGGATCTTTTGAAGCTGAAGACTTCCGCGGCAGAACGCCTTTGCCGGCAGGAGCAGCAGAGGGTGAGAGCATCACGCTGAAAAGAAAGTCGGCGCACGCGAGCGAGCAACAGCGTGCCGACCTAATCCAAGCGTGTCAGGCGTGGTTTAACGCCCAGTCGGACCCTGATCCGGAGAAGCTTGTCTTCGTTGACGCGACCGGGACCAACACCAAGATGGACCGCCTGCGCTGGGTAGTGTCAGATGCGATGCACGCTCGACGGCGCATGGCCCACCGCGGCGGCATTGAGCGGAGGCTCCAACGGGTGCCGTCCGCCGGTGTCCCCTCAAGCGTCCTGCGGATCGGTTCGGCCACCTCCTCGTCACCGATCTGACGCGGTGCCCCGGGACGGGGCTCGTTGCAGAGGCCTTCGACCCGCGGCTCGACGAACCGGCGTCGCCACTTCCCCAATGTGTTCGCGTCGACCCCAGGCTCGCGACAATCGCCTTGTTCTCCAGCCCTTCCGCCGCCGCAAGAACAATGCGTGCACGCCGTGCCAGGTCCCGGCCTGTCTTGCGCCGACGCGCCAGCCCCTCCAACTCGGGCCGCTCCTCAACCGGCAAATCGATCGCAACCGCCGGCTTGCCCAGGGATCATGCTTTGTTGGCAGGACAACATAAGCTAATAAATTTCTCGATCAGGACACTAGAGGCACGCATAGACAAAATAATGGCACGTATAGCTATGGAAAAAGATCATCTTGCCCCTATTATATCAGTCGACTGACAAAAACGATCGAGTGCCGATTTCTACGATCAACTCACTCGATAATAATTTGAATTAGAATGGCAGGCAATTCTGTGTCGTTTGGGCCGCTTTGCGATGTGATTAGGCAAGCGAAGCATCGCGATGCTCAACCATCTAAAGCAAGGCGATGCAAATCATACCTACCGTAACTTACAACAAGACCCTACTGGGAAAAGCTACTGGCCATTACTCAGAAGCCAAAATCCTGGCGCACACCATCGGCGTGATCGAGGATTGCTATGATAAAAACAGAGTTAAAGGGATTATGAAGATCGCGGCGGATAATTACTTCGACGAGAACCTCATATTTGTTTGTACCATCAATCACTTTCTTCTGCGCAAGGCCGGCATGTCTTCGAACCTGATGGAAATGGGTGGCCTGACGGATGGAAGCATCGACGCACAGATGCAGCAGGTTTTCGACACTTATGTTTCAACCAACGAGAGTCGACAGGTCAACCTTCAGTATCGTACGCGACAAGCAATCATTGTGCAGTGGACAACGATCAAGTCTCGGCAAGCAATGGGCCAGCTCTTGGCCGCTCGGTTACAGATCGCCCAACTTGCTGGCAGCAATCTGCATACTTATCTTAATGAGAAATATGTTTCAAAGGCCGTTGTCGACAATATCCAGAAGAAGGTATCGCCGACCGACGAAAAGGTCATGAAAGTGCTCGACTCCCAGGCGACAAGCGAAATCGTACACCTGGGTGGCAAGAAATTGTCCCATGAAGTGACGATGAAACAGTACGCGGGCCTGCTAAACGCCAAGTAATCGCAATACGCTCCCATGACCGTGCCGTAACGATGTTTCAGATAGCTGGCTATGCAGGAGATCGTCGATCCGGGTGATCTTGTGGTCGGCGATCTGGCCGAGGATGTCGGTGAGCCACGCCTGTGGATCGACGCGGTTCAGCTTCGCCGTTTCGGTCAGCGTGTCGACAATCGCTGCGCCCTTGCCGCCCCCTCCGAGCCAACGAAGAGGTAGCTCTTCCGGCCGACGGGTTTCATGGACCGCTCGGAGCAACTGTTGTCGATCTCCAGGCATCTGTGCTCAGGACTGGGTCGCCGGCTCCTGGGAGGGCGATCACCGTCCGTGACATGGCAGACGGCCAATTCCTGATGGCGACGATGGCCGACGCCATAAACGCGTTCGGTACCATCAACGCTCTCCGGACGGCTTGCCTCAGGTCGGACGGCTGGAACAAGATGAGGCCCGATGCGCCGCTCGAGCCGATGGCGAATGGGAACAGACATGTTCGAGGATAGAGATGTCCGGCAAGTGAACCGTCTGCTCATGGCACTCACTGCCGCCGGCTTGGCCATGGCCGGCCCCGGCGTCGCCACCGCGGACGACGCCGTTGTCATGCGCGTTAGCCATCAGCTTCCGCCGGAATATCACATCGCCCGGCTGGTCGAGGACTGGGTTGCCCGTGTCGAGACGCTGTCGGAGGGCAGCATCGACGTGCAGGTCTTCGGCGCCAGCCAGCTATTCTCCCCCGCCGACAACTTCCCGGCCGTGGCCGGTGGGGATATCGAGGCGGCGCTCTCGGGCAACTTTCAATGGGCGGGCTCGGTGCCGGCCATGAACGTGACCATGGTGCCGTACCTCTTCAGGCAACTGGATCAGATTGCCGCCTTCCCGAATTCGGACGCCGCAGCCTTTCTGGACGGGCTGCTGGCCGAAGTCGGGGTGCGCAACATGGCCTGGCTCTACACCACGCGCACGTCGATCATCACATCGAACGGCCGCCCCATCGTTTCCCTTGCCGATTTCGAGGGTCTTAAGATCCGGGGGCTCAACCGGATCGCCGATGCCGGCCTCGCGGCGGCCGGGGCGGCGCCCACGGCCATGCCCGGCCCGGAAGTCTACCAGGCGCTGCAGTCCGGCGTGATCGATGCCGGCCTGACCGACGTGTCGGCCGCTTACAGCCGCCGGTACTACGAGGTTCAGGAATTCGGGACGGTCGCCCCGCTGTTCACCGTCTTCTACAACCTCTACGTCAATCCCGACTGGTGGGACGGCCTGACGGACGGGCAGCGCGCAGCGATCGAGGAGGCCTCGGCCCAGGCCGAAATCGACGCCATGACCGTCACGGAAGAAGAGGCCGCGGCCGCCTTGGGCCGTCTGCAGGAAGAAGGCATGACGCTGCATTCCCAGACGGACGCGGAGCAGGCGGAATGGGCCGGCGTCATCGTTGAGCCGGTCATGGACGCGTTCCTTGAGGCGGCGGGCGAAGACGGCCAGCACGTGATCGATCTTCTGGGGCAGCATTAGGTGCGAAGGGCCGCCTGGGTAAACTACGGCGGCAAGGCCGTTTAACCCCGGGTTTCGAGCGGAAGGACGGAGGTCGATCCGTCTTAGGTCACGTTCACGGCGTGGGCGGTCACTTCCCGGAAGCGACCGCCGGCGTCCGGTTGATCCCGTCGGTGGGCATGTCGGTTTCAAGTGACATCGACATACGGAACTTGTCCGTTCTGAAACTGCCTTCGAAGTATTCGACCGGAATGCCGTCCGTGTCGTAGACGGTCCGCGCGACATACAACAACGGCGTACCGGCGCGAACGTCGAGATAGCTTGCTAGGACGGCATCGGCAACGATCGCGGTGACAATCTGCTCCGCCGTCGCGAGCTGATGCCCGGTCTCTTGGATCAGATCGACCAGCATCCTCGACTCAAGGGCTGCGGGCGAAAAGGTGCGTGCGATCTCGACTGGCACATAGGCCAGCACGTGACAGAACGGGGTCCCGTCGGACGAACGGATCCGCTCAATGAAATAGGCGTCGCTTCCCGGTTCGAGCGCGAGCTTCTCGGCCACGTGGGACGGTGCAGGCTGTCGCGAGAAAGCCAGGAGCCGAACGTCGGACTGCCCGATGATACGCGACTGGCCGATGATCCTGGCGGTCATTGCAGAACTGTCGGTCGCTGCATCGATTGCCGGCGCTCTTATGACATTTTCCCGGACCCTGGTGCCGCGCCCCTTTTCGCGTGTGACAAGCCCCGCTGCCGCCAGTTCGTTCAGGGCGCGCTGCGCGGTGATACGCGACACGCCGAAGTCTCGCGAAAGCTCGGCCTCGCTTGCGATGCGCGCACCGGGCGGCACTTGCCGGTTAAGAATCCTCTCGCGAAGGAAGAGGAAGATCTGCTGATAGCGCGGGACGGTGTTTCGGGAAGCCATTGACATATCCAATATGTCGTTGATGCGACACAGTGCTGTACCAATCGATCGGCAGGCTTGCTATCACGATTGCCGATCATTGATATGTTAATACGCCTGCGGTGAGTCCTATGATACACCGGAGATCGCATAGGGCTATGCATGTACAGAGTGGGTAATCACCTGACAATGCCGATCCGGATTTGAGGATCGGCCGGCGCCGGCACACCGCCTTGGGCTGGGTGTCGGCCAGGCGCGGCACGCTTCGCCGGGAAGGCCCTGATACATTTACCAGATCTGCAGCGCAACATAAATGCTATATCATTTACCGAGTTGACTCCCGAAATGTCGCACATAGATGATATGTCAACTCGGCTGCGGTAACTCGTGCGACCCAGTGGTTGATGGCTACGGACCCTTTGCGACGTTCCAGGAGGCGGTGCCGACTTCATGACGGGAACCCCGATGCTTGGAAGGCCCAAGCAGGCCGCGGCGGATCGCGACCCTGCGCAACGCCCCGCCGCCAGCGCAGGCCGTAGCCAACCCGCAGGGCGCGATTCCAGCCTGGCGCGAGGTCTTGGGCGATATCGCGAGAGCCAATGAGACGTCGCCGCATGGCAGTCGGATTGGCGCACCCTCGGCGATCTTTGAAAGAGCGCGAAACGTCGCTCCGGAATTCGTTCGCATACTTGGCGAACCTGATTGGCGCGATTGGGTGAGGTGATCATCGGAAGGATAGAGCCGTGATCGGTGACCGGTTTGATCAATGCCTGCAGGATATTTTCGACGCGAAAGACTTAGCGCGGCTTCGTAAGCATCTGAGCCATCACTTGGAGAAACTTGGGTATTGGGCCGTTGGCGAGTTCATGAATAGTCTGCAGGTCACCGAAAACTATATCGACCCCGGCAAATACGTGTGGGACAACCTCTCCGATCACGTCGGCGATCGCAGATTAGATCTGATTGACGCCATCTGGGCAGCATGCCTGTCCGTCGGTGTCGCGGAGGAGAACCGCAGGCTCAGATGGATGGCGGCGCAGACGCGGCCCTATCTCATGGTTTCGAGTGAAGCACCGAGGTTCCTGGCCAGCCGCGAGATCTACAAGGTCGTTGAGGATTTCGGCCATCGCGCCGCCAACACCCTCGTCTTGCCGGTGCCGGACGACGGTGCCGGCCGGTATCGCCTGTGGGCCTTCGCCGAGACCGC
This sequence comes from Alphaproteobacteria bacterium, assembly GCA_028281925.1. Taxonomy (GTDB): domain Bacteria; phylum Pseudomonadota; class Alphaproteobacteria; order DSM-16000; family Inquilinaceae; genus JACKIG01. Next base: position 2,371 of record JANQIX010000063.1, on the reverse strand, counting down.
CGCCGATCTGCGGAACGTCGGCAAGGCGCTGGCCCTCATGATCACCTACTGCCACATGAAGCGGATGTTGCCGATGGCAGAAAAGGGGTCCGGGAGCCGCCTGACGACGACAGCGCGTGCCCGACCGGTCGAACCGGTACGGGACTCGATGAATGCCCCGATCCAGATATCCCGATATCGCGCCGTATTCGGGCAAGAATCGCGAGCCCAGGCTGTGCGTGCGTACATCGAAGACAATCTTCACGACGCGGGTCTCGGGATCGACCAACTCTGCCGACGGTTCGCCACATCGCGACGGACGCTCTATCGCATGTTCGCCGACGACGGAGGGATTGCCCGCTACGTGACCGAACGCCGCCTGGCCCGTGCTTTCGACGAGTTGGGGGCAGCCTCTCCGGCCCGTGGGCTGGTCAAAGGGGTGGCCCTGTCCCTCGGCTTTGCCGACCAGAAACAATTCGGCCGGCTGTTCCGGCAGAGGTTCGCCATAGCACCGAGCGATGCGGTGGGCCTCGGATCGACGGCCGACCGTCCGGCGCCCGAGGGCGGCGGTTCGCTGCAAGGTGACGCCCAACAGCGATACGCAACAGACCGGATCTCCCAAATCCGATCAGTGCGATGATGGACCGGAATGAACGGTCAGGAGCGCATATGCGGGGGCGGCGGGGCGTGCCAGTTGGCACAAACGGCCTATAGATTGGCACATATAGTCAGTGGATTGGCACGCACAGCCGGCGACGAAGAGCGCGTGACTGTTGTACTTCTTAATGCGGCTGACGGGGCAAAGGGGGTTGTCCCGACGGCGGCTCAGAGCGTGTGCCCGCGCGCTCTGCGGCCAAGCGCACAGTGATCGACATGGTGCATCCAACGCCGCCCCGTCTCCGAAGGTGGACGGGTGGCTGGACGCAAGGGAAGAGGCGCCGAACGCGTCGGCGCACGGAGCGTGCAGACTGCCGAAGCCTGGTGCGGACGAGGCAGTCTTGGCAAGACAAAACCGCCGGAAGTCTGGACGGAATCAGCAATAAATCACATGAACATGCAAGTCTTGAATTAAATGATGGTGATTTCAAATCACAACTCGAATTATGATCGTATAATTTGATGCATTGTGAGTCAATCTGTGAATATATAAATCGCATGCGGGCCAATAGATTTTTTTATTTAAAATGATCAAAAGCACCAAAATATATAGATGACTATATTGCAGTAACGATCTTATTTTAATGTTTAGCAAAAATATATATGCTATTGCTTCGGCCATAGCTTTCAACATTGCTCGAATTCATATTCACTAATGCTATGACCTGAAGCACGAGCATTTGTTGTTTACTCAAGTTCCCCACTATGAACGGCGAATTGATCTAAATGAACCGAAGCGACGCGCCTGACTGGCGAGCGGCGAAGTGAAGGGAAGGCACACATTGTTCAGTCCCGAGACCATGGTGCCCCGCACCCAGACGGCCGCCCCGGCGCTGCGCCGGATGCCGGCCGGCACGGTCGTCGAAGGCCAGGTGAGATCATCTTCTGGAATGTGGAAAGCGCCTGCCAGTAGGTCGGCCTGAGGCTGCGCCGAAAGCCGACATCATCCTTCGCGATCGGCCCCCGCCTGCCCAGACGGTGCACCGATTGCGAATGCAGAAGGAAGTAATCCGGATGACTGCAATGAACGAATTCGAGCTTACGGATCAAGAGTGGTCGGCGATTCAGCCCGTGCTGCCGACCAAATGGCGCGGCATTCCGCGCGTCGACGATCGCAGGGTGCTGAACGGCATCTTCTGGGTCCTGCGAAGCGGCGGCAGCTGGCGGTCCCTTCCAAAGCAGTACGGCCCCTATTCGACCTGCTACAACCGCTACGTCCGGTGGCGCAATGCGGGCATCTGGGAACAGGTCATGTCGGCGATCGCTGAGGATCGCGATGCCGATACTGCCGCGGCGACAACCATCGCACCAACGCGCGCCGCTGCCACACCATAGGCCGAGATGTTGAACGATGGTGCGCAGGAAGGCATCGATCTGACGCATCAGCATTTTGATCTTACTTGGCTTTTACGCATGCAATCTTTCAAGACACCGACGGGGAGACCAACAATCCGCAGGTTGTCAGCTCTGGATGACAGCTGGTGGCGAAGCCTTCATATCGTCACCAATCTCCAGCCCGAAGCCTGCCGCAGGGTCCTTGTCGCAGGACACGAGCGCCCGATCACAGCTTCTGCAGGAGGGGCAGGAGATCGGGTGCGTCGATCGTCGGCTGGGAACGGTCGCCGTCTGAGGATGCCGCCTCGCCCCTTGACCGCGTCCCCACTACGCTGCCCGGGCTGAAGCCGAATTTCCTTTGAAATTCCCGGATGAAATGGCTGGACGACGAGAAGCCCCA
>JANQIX010000037.1 GCA_028281925.1 Alphaproteobacteria bacterium | reverse complement strand
CCCGTCCGGCGGTCACAGATCGACTGTGATGGCAGGTCTCCTGGCTTGCAGGTCATCGCCTGGATCGCGCCTTCCCAACCCGTGAGGGGTCAGTGGCCTGTTCGCGATCTCGCTCTCTGCTCACAGTTGCGGGGGCAGCCGCGGCTTTGGCCGGTCTCGGACCGGCCGCACCGCATTCCCTCTTCGTCCATCGACCGGACCGATCGACAGAACCATCACGAAATGCAGATTGCCATGCCGCGGCCGATTGTCAACGCCCGGTAGTGGCGCCGAGGCAGACGGACCAGCATCGCCGCTCCGTCTCTCGCTGCCTGCGAGGGCTGCAGCAATTGAATAGATGTTCATTTTATCATTTGCAAAAGTCAACATCGAAGTATTCTCGGCCTGTTTCTTGATTTTATTTCGGATAGCGGCAATATCATCTATGCAAAGCCTAACGATGATCCCTATGTGGTGATTTTAGAGTGCAGGGTCGAACATATGTGGATTCTAAAAGTCAGCCTGGCACGTTTACGAGAGCTTGATCGTGAAGCCAGCCGGCGGGGTGCGGGTGGTGGCCCCAGGCCGTCGACGACTGAACCGCTGGGGGATGGGGTGAATCCGGCAGGCGAGCGGGTGAAGGACCAAGAGCGCTGACCTTCGGGGTCTCCGCGGCGGCAATAACAAGAGATGCCCAGCGCCAGAGGGCAGAGCGAACGCGAACCTGGCGACGCCTCCTCTCCGCGAAGCAAGAGGCACAGTTTGAGAGATGACTGGGTCCCCTGGTTTGGCTATGCGATCGACGACGCGGATAGCCTGAAACGAGCGGTGGGGCCCAATGAGGGGGTACCAGACCTCAGTTTGCGACCAAGGGGGCCATATGCATGTCTTGACCGGTCTTGCCATAGCCGCGCTGCTTGGCAAGTCGCACCAGAGCGATACCCTTGCACCGCTGAGATCTCTCACGGCGGGGCCCATCAGGGTGGCTCACGCGATCCCGGGCCGGGTTCGCTTCGTCGTGCCGTCGTTACGCGGAGCCGATGCCGATGCTCTTGGCGCGATCGAACGCCTTGGATCGCTGGACGGGTTCGAACGGGTCGATGTCAGCGCCATTTCGGGGAGCTTAGTCGTGCACTATCGTCCAGAGCGGATAGATCCGCCCCTTCTGTTCGGGGCTGTCGTTCGCCTGCTGGGCCTGGAGGCCGAACTTGAACGTGTGCCCACGCCCGCAGTGACACGGGAACTACACCTGCTGGCTCACGGCGTTGATCGGGCCATTTACCACAAGACGTATGGCATGCTGGATCTGTCATCCCTTACGGCACTGATCTTGACGGCGCTCGGCGGCAGGAAGGTCGCAGCAGAGGGCTGGAGGGCGCTCCCCACAGGATTCACGCTGCTGTGGTGGGGGCTCCACTCCTTGCGTGCAAAGGACGATTCCCGGGCATGAAGGCTGTCGAAAGCGCACTGTTCTTCTTGTCGAAGCCGCGCGTCATGCATGCCCTTCCTGGGCGGCTGCGCCTGCATGCGCCGTCCTTGAAGCGATTGGGCCAAGGGCATGATGACCTGGTTTCGTTGACGGCTCGCCTGCTCGCCACTCCGGAAGACATCCTCGAGGTCACGCCCTGCGTTGCCACGGGCAACATCGTCATTCGATACGATGCGGAGCGTCTGTCCCAAGACGAGGTCATGGCTTTTCTGGACGCGGTGATCAAGATCGTCATCGCACACCGGGCGGACTGGCTGAAGGTCCGTAGGAAAAACGTTTCGGCTCTCGAATCAAGGCTAAGTCAGTGGCTTAGCGAGTCCTTGTCCCAGCGTCTCCATCTCGATCATCGCTTGAGGATTCCTGCGGATGTTTTCCAGTAAGCCGCTGCCCCTGATGTCATGCCAGGTTCGGCATTCGCTGCCGGGGCGTATGCGCGTTGACTGCCGCGGATTGAAGTACCTGAAGGCGCATGCTGGGGAGATCGTCGCTGCGCTCGAAGACAGCGTGACAGTCAAGTCGGCGAAGGTCTCGATCGTTACGGCGAATGTCCTGATCGAATTCCATGTGGAGCAAGCCTCGCCCGACGAGGTCCTGGAGCAGGTCAACTCAACCTTGGCCACCTGGTCGCTCGATGCCTTCAAGACCGAGCGGGAAACGAAACACGCGCTGACGCTGCAGGAGCGTCGTTTACAGGAAGCGACCATCGGCGAGATGGTCCAACGCATAGGTGCAACGGCGGCAACCCTGGCCTTCTCCTGGCTGCGACGGGGAGCTGTCCCTGCTTCTCCGCTGGGCCGGTTCCTCAACATGCCGGCCCTGACCGCCCTCACGCTGTCTGCACCGATCCTGAAAAGCGGTATGCGGTCGCTGCTCACGCACGGACGGCCGAACGCCGACACACTCAGCTCGAGCGCCATCGTGGCGAGCATGGTCACGGGCCAGAGCGTTTCGGCACTGACCATCATTCTCTTGGCCGATGTCGCGGAGCTGCTCACGGCATACACCATGGACCGGACGCGCCGCGCCATCCGCAACATGCTGTCGGTCGGCGAAGAGGTCGTCTGGAGGCTGCGCGACGACGGCTCTGAGGAGCGTGTCGCGTTGGAGAGCCTCGAAGCGGGCGACCGCGTCATCGCGCATACCGGGGAGAAGATTAGCGTCGACGGCAGCGTCGAAACCGGTGATGCCGCCATCGACCAGGCGTCGATCACCGGTGAATTCATGCCGGTACGCAAACAGGAACGCGATGAGGTCTTCGCCGGCACGGTCGTGAAGAGCGGGCGGCTCGTCATACGGGCAGAAAAGGTTGGCGATCGTACCGCCGTGGCGCGGATTATCAACATGGTCGAGGAGGCCGCCCATCGCAAGGCGGCGGTCCAGTCCGCAGCCGACCGGTTCTCCGCCCAGTTCATCCCGGTGAACTTTGCCCTGGCGGTGCTGGTCTATCTGATCACGGGCCGGGCCACACGCGCCATCAACATGCTGATCATCGACTATTCTTGCGGGGTTCGACTCTCCACGGCCACCGCACTGTCGGCGGCCATCTGCACGGCGGCGCGCAACGGTGTGCTGGTCAAGGGCAGCAACTATCTGGAACTGCTGTCGGAGACCGAGACGGTCATCTTCGACAAGACCGGTACGCTGACCGAGGGCCGGCCCGTGGTCCAGTCGGTCGTCTGCGCCGACGGCGAGATATCCGAGCGTGAATTGCTGACGATGGCCGCTGCCGCGGAGGAAGCCAGCAACCATCCTATGGCCTTGGCAGTATTGGACAGGGTGAAGCGCGCCGGTTGGCCCGTTCCCCGCCATGCTGACCATCAGACCCATACGGCCCGGGGTGTATCTACCCGCGTTGGCAACTCGGTCGTGCGCGTGGGCAGCCAGCGCTTCATGAAGGAAAGCGGTGTACCCTTGGAACCGCTTTACGACCAGGCGCATCGCATCGCCCGCAAGGGCGAAAACGTCCTCTATGTCTCCCGCGACGACAGGCTCATGGGTGTTCTTGGCATCCAGGACATCCTGCGCGACGACATGAAGAAGTCGCTGAACCGGATGCGGCATTTGGGAGTGGACGACATCGTCCTGTTGACGGGCGATGTCGAACAGCATGCCGAAATCGTGGCGTCGCGCATGGCCATGGACCGATACCACGCGGAAGTGATGCCCGATGAGAAGGCTGAGACGGTGCTGCGCCTCCAGTCCCGGGGCCTCCAGGTGGTCATGGTTGGGGACGGCATCAACGATGCGCCGGCACTGGCTTATGCCGACGTCGGCATCGCCATGGGCACAGCGCGCACCGATGTCGCGATGGAGGCGGCCGACATCACGATCACCGGAGACGACCCTTTGATGATCCCCTCGGTCGTCCGCCTGTCTCAAAAGACGATGGGCATCGTCCGGCAGAATTTTGCCACGGCCATCACGGTCAATACGCTCGGTCTGATGCTGGGTTCGGTGGGTGTGCTCCCGGTGTTTTGGGGGGCGGTGTTGCACAACTCCTGCACCGTCGCGGTGGTTCTCAACTCCTCGCGCCTCCTGACGCACGATATGGACAAACGCGTATGAGCGCGGAGCTGTCGGTGACGCTGATCCACGGTATGCCCGGCCGCCTGCGGCTTCGGCTGTCGGAAGCGCCGCGAGACGTCCAGAGCTTCCTGGCTGCAGTCACGGCGCATGAAGGATTGGGCGATGTTCGCTATACGCCGGTCACGCGTAGCATTCTCATCCGCTACCAGACCGGGCACCTGACCACAGAGGAGATTCTCCTTCGCTCGGCCATGGCCTGTTCATTCGATCACGATCATGTGCCGGTTACGATCCTTCCCGATCCCGAAAAAGAGGTCATGACCGATGTCGCCATGTTGGCGGGGCTATGGCTGCTTGTTGCAGCGTTGGCGCGCTGGTCGGCGTTGGTCGGACCGAACTCCTTGCTCGAGAAGAGTGCGGGCGTCGGCGTTGCGCTCGCCGTGCTGCAGCACGGGTGGCGGGAAGTCCGCGAGAAGAACATGATCCATCCGGAGCTGTTGACCCTCGGCTATCTGTTTGCGGCTTTCGTGCGGACAAGACCGCTACGCGGAGCGGCCGTTGCGTGGGCGGCAAGCTTCGGCCGGCACCTACTGCAGGACTCGGCTCCCGGTGTAGAGGTTCGTCCCGTGGCCGCTTCCGATGGGGCCAATGCGCCGCGGGCCTATCAGATCACGCCGGTACAGCCTCGACAGCGCCAAACGCCCCTGCTTGCCGCCACCCAGGCGGCTTTGCGATCAATGGGCCTTGTTCTCGAAGACGGTGGCGGGAAATCGTTGCTGGAGGAGCTGCGCAACGTGGCATTGGCCCATGACAGAGTTCTTGAAGGACTGGGCGGTATGCACCGAAGCGGCATCCCGCTGGTATTCCGATAGGAGAGGGAAAGATGGCAATCACTTCGGATCACCTCGTGGGCCTGGCGGTCGGTTTGGGTACGGCGGCGGCATGTTACTACCTGTACAAGAAGAACCAGTCTCGCGTGGATGACTGGTTGCGTCAGCAGGGCATCAACCTGCCGACCGGCCCAAGCAAAGACCATTCGGCGATGAACCTAGAAGAGCTGGTGCTTGAGAAGGAACGTCTGGAAGACCTGATCGCGGAGCGCGAAATGACGGACGCAACAGGCAAGGCCCCGCAACAGCCCCATGCGGTCGCATCCTGACGCTCCGCCACTCAGTTACCGGCGGGCTGCATACGTACTTCCAATCCGACCAATTGGTGTCGCAACGAGACCTGCCTATGGGAGTGGGCATCGCCGCTGTCGTCGAAGGTTGCAGCCCTACGATCCGATCCACTGCGCAAATGCTCCGAGCGCTCCATGAAGCCCGTGGCTCTGGGCCGGAAGAACTACCTCTTCGTTGGCTCAGAGGGGGGGCGGCAAGAGCGCAGCGATTGCCTACACGCTGATCGAAACGGCGAAATTGAACGGCGTCGATCCACAGGCGTGGCTCACCGACAACCGCGGCCGGATCGCCGACCACAAGATCACTCGGATCGACGATCTCCTGCCCTGGTGCTAAGCTGGCTAGGCAAGGTAACAGGCCCAGAATGCCTGAGCACAAAGAGTGCTTGCTGGACGGCCACCTGACGGCTTGTGCTTCAGTGGATCACTCGCTTCGAAGCTCCTAGGAGAATTCAGATGTTCGCTCGCACAATGCGCGCGCTTGCCTTGGTTGTCGTGGCTGTCGGATTGACCTTTCCGGCGCTTGCCCAAGATGATCCGGCTTCGAGCCCGATACTGGTCGTCCACATCACGACCGACGATGTCTGGTCCGGCCAGATGGGGCTCGGATTTGCCCGGCGGGTTCAGGAGGATGGCGGAGAAGTAATCGTGTCTTTGACCGTCCGTGCCGTCGCCCTTGCCAACGCGAATGTGCCCCAGCATGTCGGTGGCAGGTCCGGCAAGACGCCACATGAATTGATCGCCGACATCCTCGATGCTGGAGGACGCGTCTTCGTGTGCCCAAGCTGCACTCAGCAGGCGGGACTTAGTCTCGATGATCGGATCGAAGGGACAGAGCCCGGCAGCCCCGAATATCGCCAGATCATCATGGCGCCGGGCACCCGCATAATCAGCTTCTGATCGGCCCCCAAGCCTAGCCTGTACATCCGGCCTGCACAACGGCGGTACGGCTCGACGAGCCGTACCGACTTGAGGGCGTAGCGTCGGAAGTACGCTAAACAACGCTAAGCAAGAACAGGCTAGGAACATTTCTACGCCGATCTGCCCCATTCCGGCCGGTTACGCAGGCCGGCCGATGCCGACGCAAGGGCTGACGGTGGCGGGCGCCGAGATCGCGGTAGCCTTTACTTCACCCTTGAGGTACAGCGGCTCCATTGCCGGGCCGGCACACCGTTAGGCATCGGCGCCGGGCGCTTTGATGTGGTTCGGCAGCCGGGCGTCGCTGGCGTATACGAAGTGGTTCTCCATCCTCTCCGATAGCCGGCCGTCCTCAGTCTGCCGCCGGGACAGCGATTGCCGCTGGCGCCTACCACCCCGCTCGAGATGGGCGGCAGGCGTCGCGGTGCTCAGTCGGCGGCGATTTCTCTCGCGCGGGCGGCGAGGATCGCCGGGTCGACGGTCAGGCCGTCGCTGCGCGGAGTGGCCCGGACCGCGCTGTAGGGTGTTGTCACCGTGCGGCCGGCGCCACGACGCACAGCATCGGCCCGGGCGATCACCAGCGCGGCACGCGAAGCCTCGCTGAGGCCGTCCGACGCCACCGAGATCCCAGCTGGCAGCCGGTCATTCTCTGCGGTCAAATGGACTTCCGACCCGATCAGCCCGGCCGCTTCCAACTCCTGCGCGATCGCCGCTCGGGCGGCCTCGAGCGCCGCTGCCTCGGCTTCCCATTGGGCCGACATTTCGGCCAAGGACTCCGAGGACGGCTCGGTACCCGGCGGGTACACGAAACCGTAGAGCGCGTATTCGCCCCCCATGGTCTGGGTGGGTTCATACCAGACGCTGACCCGCGACCAGTCGTTGTCGGCGGAGACATCCTCGATACGCTGGTTGCGGCGCAGCGCGTTGCTGTCCCAGCTATGATCGATCAGCACGGTGCGGCTGTCGACGATTTCGCGGACGACCCCGACATGACCGCGGGGCAGGTTGCCGGCTCGGCGCCACACCATGATCGATCCCGGCGCCGGAATAGGGCCACGGGCGAACTGTTCCGCGGAATTGTCCCACCAGGCCCAGGCGTCGCCGCGGACGGTGGTGATGCCGGTCATGTTCCGGACATGGGTGACGCACATCCAAGCTTCGGCGCGTTGCGGCAGGGCTGCCGTCAAGAGGACGACGGCGGCCGCAGCGGTCGCGGCCCTGAGAGCCATCGATCGAATCATAACTGTACTCCGGACAGTGGGAGATCAGACAGAAGGAGCAAGGCGCCGCCGATGCGCAAGATCGGCGGCGTCACGGTCACCAAGGCCGCTGCAAGTGCGGCCGCACGGCCATGGTTTTCCAATGCAGAGTTCATTGCGCGGAAGTCTCGACGTCCCGCGCGCCGGAGGTGAATGGCTGAAGTTCAGGCAGAAAACGCCTCAGTATTTCAGGAGCTGCGTGGCGGCCCTTGCCGCCCAGGATCATGACGATCCTTGTCGCATCCACACCCTCGGGCCAGCCGTCGAGCAGGACGGCTGGGCTGGTGGCGTGGCCGACCACGTGAAGGACCATGGGGCAGGAGGGTTCGCCATCGAGCTCCACGAGCCCCTTCATCCTAAGCAGGTCCGAGCCGAACGACGCCTGCAGTGCCGATACGGCCCTTCCAAGACCGCGGGGATCAACCGGCTCCCTCGCAGTGAAACAGTAAGCTGAGGCTGCGTCGCCGTGCCGGTTCACGTCATGGGCGTGCCCGTGATCGTGCGTATGGCCATGATCTCCCTGATCGGCCCCGCTGGCGGCGGAGGTCTCGAACCTCAGGAACTCCCGGACGTCGGGCGGCTTGCCCGACGGGTCGAAGGCCGCGAGGGAGAACACGGTTCCGGCCCGCGCGTCGCCGACGTCCAAGAGGCGGGCGTTCGGGTTCCGCCGCGACACATCCGCCTTCAGGTCTGCCAGGTCCCGCCTCGACGCCGGGTCGCGTGCCAGGTCCCCCTTGGTGACCAGCAGCAGATCCGCCACTGCGACCTGCCGTCGGGCTTCCTCGAACAGCTGCAGGGCATGTTCGCCGTTCACTGCATCCAGCAAGGTGACGACGCCGTTCAGCGCGAACCGGTGCAGCACGGCGCCGCTGGTCATGAAGGTCTGCAAGATCGGCAGGGGGTCGGCCAGCCCGGTGGTCTCGATCACCACCCGGTCGAATGACGGGCCGATGCCCAATTCCTGCTCGTCGAGCAGGCGGAACAAGGTTTGCCGAACGTCGCCTGAGACCGTGCAGCAGAGGCATCCGACGGTCATCTCAACCGCCGTCTCGTCCGCCCGCGTGACGAGGGCGCCGTCAACGCCGGCCTCGCCGAACTCGTTGACGATGACCGCCGTCCTGCTGAACCCCGGCTCGGTGAGCAATCGGTTGAGGAAGGTCGTTTTGCCTGCGCCCAGGAAGCCGGTCAGGATTGTCACGGGAATCCGCGTCATGCCTCCGCCTCCCCGATTGCGCGGGGGTGATCGTGTACCCAGTTCTTTCCTCGGCCCTGCGCTTGGGTTTGCGGTATGTCGCCCGCCAGTTTCCCCGGTATCAGACCTCTCCCTCCGGACTGAGCAGCGGGTCGAGGACCAGCACGAGCCGTGTCTCGCCCGTGCCCGCGATCGGTGGAGAGCGATGCAGCAGGCCGGACTTCGGGCGCTCCGGCCAAAGCGTGCCGCGCAGGAGGATCGGCGCGCCGGTGGGCACGGTGAAGATGCGTCGAGGCTCGGCCCCATCGGTCGAGATGCCGTACTGCGTGCCCGTCCCGCGATAGGTGCAGATGAGACGCGCCGTGATGGCGTCGATGTGGAACTTCCGGCAGGCGTTTGTCGTGACGACGTCGAAGCGCAGCCGGAGATACGGCGCGGGCATCAGGCCGATGAAGATGTCCGCCAAAGCCGTGACATCGTCCACCAGCCTTTCCCGTTCTGTGCAGTCCGGCGTCCCCGATGCTTCGCAGATCTGAATCACCATTTCATGCACGTTCGCAGGCCTCAGGATCACGCGCGCTTTCGGCAGCCGCTCGGGCTCCAGCGCGTCGATCCAGGACTGAAAGCCCGGTAACGGCCGGCGGCGCCAGATTGCGGCGGCAGAGCCCGGACGGTGGATTGCAGACAGTCCCTCAGGCGCGTCCGCCACGCCGACGCCAATGGCGGCATCTTCCACGATTTCTCGAACAAGTGTCATGCCGGCGCCTCCGAGCGCTGCCAGATCGGGGAGGGGGCCGGCAAATCCGGCACAGTTTCTGGACCGTCCGCGACCACCGCCGGCAGGAGCGCTGCGTCGAGCCACGCCTCCAGTGCCGGCCAGTCGATCCCGCTGCCGATGAAGAAGATTTCTTGGCGCCTGTCGCACCGACGCTCCTGCCATGACCGCGCCTCCAGCCTCTCGACATCGGAGGCCGCAACCTCGCTGAGGGGTTTCGTGCTGCGCCAGTCCCGGAGGCGCCCATCGGCATCACGCGCGGTGACGACTGTCGGACAGCCCGCCTCGCGGCAGCACAGCTCCGCAACTGCGAGCGTCTTCGTGTTGGGCTGATCGAAGCGCTCTGTGACAAGCGCCTTTACCCGGTGAACGGCCTCTGTATCGGCGCGCTTGCGATCAAACAAGCCACGCGATCTCGCCTCCTGCCCACAGTGGCGTCCCTTGGCCTTGAGCGGGGTCGGCCGAAAGCACTCGCGGGGTTGCCTCGCCGGGCTCAGGCCGCTTTGCATGCCGCGAAGCCCTCTTCGAGGCCCATCCCGTCAAGCCCGCGCCCTATGAAGACGAGCCGCGACCGTCGCGCCTCTCCGTCCGGCCACGGCCCTATGAAGTCGCCCTCCATGAGCATATGCACGCCCTGGATGATGTAGCGAGCGGCCTCGCCGGCGATATCAAGGATGCCCTTCGAGCGCAGAATATCCTGCCCCTTCTCTTGCAGGAGCCGGCCGAACCACGCCTGGAACTTTTCCGGATCTAATGCAGTGTCTGCATGCAGCGAAACGCTCGTCACCGCATGGTCTTGCTCGTGCGCGTGATCGTCCTCGAGAAAGTGCGGCTCGATCTCGAGCACACGCTCAAGGTCGAAGGGGTCCTGGCCGAGCATCGTGTCGAGAGGCGCGCTGCAGCGTTCGGCAGGAATGATACGCGCGTAAGGGTTCATGGCGCGGATTCGCGCCTCGACACGGGAAAGGCTTTCAGTGTCCACGAGGTCGATCTTGTTGAGCAGAACGAGATCGGCGAAGGCCAACTGCTCGGCCGCTTCATGGCTCTCTTCCAGCTGTGTCCCCAGGTGATGGGCGTCGACAATCGTGACAATGGCATCCATCCTCGTCTTCTCCGCCACCTCAGCGTCGACGAAAAAGGTCTGCGCCACCGGTGCCGGATCGGCGAGGCTCGTTGTCTCGACAAGGATCGCGTCGAACCTGTCGGCGCGCTTCATCAGACCCCCCAGGATGCGGATGAAGTCGCCGCGGACCGTGCAGCAGATGCAACCGTTTTTCATCTCGAACACTACCTAGTCGGCATTCACCACAAGGTCGTTGACGATGACGGCATACTTCTTGCCGTGTTGCTCGGTGAGGATGCGGTTCAGAAGCGTCGTCTTGCCGGCGCCGAGGAAGCCGGTCAGGACGGTGACAGGAACTTGTGACGTCATGGTCTGGTCCTCCCGCTTCAGGAGCTCAGGGCCTCCGCGAGCAGCGTTGCGTTGTGACGCATCATGTCGAGATAGGTGGACGCCGGATCGTCCGGACCGGAAAGCGCATCGGAATAAAGCGTGCCACCGATGGTCGCGCCGGTCTCA
>JANQIX010000099.1 GCA_028281925.1 Alphaproteobacteria bacterium | reverse complement strand
ATCGATCCGTGAAGATGAGGGCGAGGTCACATACTATGAGTTTGTTGTACCGTAACGTGGACCCACAAAGAGGGACTACGTTGGAAGGGGGCCATGCTGAAGCCGTTGCCGAGTTTTCGACCGGTCGTCAGTCTTATTCCGAATAGCGGGCTTCAGTTCCTCGACTTCGGTTTCGATATCGATCGGACGCCCAAGCTGACGCGATCGTTCTGGGAGGAACGCCGGCCGCTGGCGCCGGGCGAACAGCCGGGCGACGATGCCGCCGACCATCCGACATTGACGTTGCCGGGAAATGGCAGCGGCTCACCCGGTGACGGCGACGATCAGCTGGTCACGGTGATGCTGCGCTGCCTGGAACCCCATCCCGAGGACGGCACCCTCTACGACCCTGTAACGGATACGATCCCGCCGGACGAGGACACATATAATCTCAATAAACCGAAAGGCTTGGAGGTCTTCCTCAACAAGTGGGTGCCGGTTCCCGTCTTGCGGATCAAGACGGAGCTTGCGCCGGGTGTGTTCGATTTCGACCGTGGACCGTCGAACTGGGCCAGGATCCGGGTCACCGAACTGGATGAGCGCGACCGCGACGGTAATACGCATCGCGTGGTGCTGGCCTTCGACACCGAACTGCGCGAGCTGGAGGAGGGGCGACCCTATCTGGTGTCCGCCCCCCGGGATTCGGAAGAGGAAAGCCGCTTCGCCTTTGTTCACGACGATGCCCAGAACGGCTGGTTTCTGAACGAGCCCTGGCTGGACGAATGGCTGGACGAGCTTTTCCGCGAGTTCAAGGCCGCGCAACGACCCGGTCGGCCCCTCAGAGACGAAGACTTTCCCAACGCGTGCGAACATTGGGCGCGGTATCTGACATTCCTTGAGGTCATGAAGGATGCCTGCCGGTTCCCGGTCATCCGGCTGATCGACACCGTCAGCCGGGAACCCAACTTCAAGCCCATCGACGTCGATCTGGTGCTGGATGTCGGCAACAGCCGCACCTGCGGCATCCTGATCGAGCACAATCCGGACGACCGCCTGGATCTGAACGACGCCTATGTGCTGGAGCTGCGCGACCTGTCACGGCCGGAGCACGCCCATACCCTGCCGTTCGAAAGCCGGGTGGAGTTCACCCAGGCAAGCTTCGGCAAGGACGCGCTGTCGCGGCGCAGCGGGCGCGGCAAGGGTTTCCACTGGGCCAGCATGGTGCGCGTCGGGCCGGAGGCGGTGCGCCTTTCCGGCGGCGTTATGGGCACTGAGGGGACATCGGGCCTGTCCAGCCCCAAGCGGTATCTCTGGGACCGCCGGCCCATCAACCAGGTCTGGCGGTTCAACTGTGTCGAGACCGAAGGCGCGGCGCATGAGCCGCCCGTGTCCGGCCCGATCATGGCCTTCATCACCGAAGACGGCGATGTGCTGCGCCAGAAGCGCGGCCGCGGCACGTCGGCCGTGCGCGCGAAATTCTCCCGGTCGTCCCTGTTCAGCCTGATGCTGAGCGAGATTCTGCTGCAGGCGATCTTGATGATGAATGCGCCGGAGACGCGCAGCCGGCGCAAGAACGCCGATGTGCCGCGCCAGCTCCGCCGCATCATCATGACGTTGCCGCCGGCGACGCCGATCGCCGAGCAGAAAGTGATGCGCGAACGCGCTGAAGCGGCGGTCAAGCTGACCTGGGACGTGCTGGGTTGGACGCCGGGCGACGATCAACGAGTGCCGCCGGAGCCTTCCGTCCTTCTGTCGTGGGACGAGGCGAGCTGTACGCACCTCGTCTACCTCTATACGGAGATCACGCAGAAGTTCCAGGGTGCCGCCACGGATTTCTTCAGCATTCTCGGCAAGCTGCGCGACGGCTACGACAACGCCCCCACCTTGCGCATCGGCAGCATCGATATCGGCGGCGGCACCACCGATCTGATGGTCACCACCTATCAGATCGAGGGGAACCGTGCGATCAACCCGACGCAGAACTTCCGCGAAGGCTTCAAGATCGCCGGCGACGACATCGTCCAGGCCGTGGTCGAACGCCATGTGCTGCCGCCGCTGGAACGGGCGCTGGCGACGGCCGGCGTGGGCGACGCCAAGGCCCTGCTGCGCCGCCTGTTCAGTGATCGCGGCGGCATGTCGGAGCAGGAACGCCATCTGCGCCGGCAATTTGTCACGCAGGTCTGTGTGCCCGTCGCGCTGTCCATGCTGCATGCCTATGAGAGCGCACGCCCCTTCAGCATCGAGCCAACTTACGAGAAGCGCTTTGCCGATTTCTTCGACGAGGACTCCCGCATCCCCGAGCGTGTGATCGACTATCTGACACAGGCGGTACGCGACGAACGGGCGGCGGATTTCGACCTGGCCGAGGTGCGGTTCGACGTGAACCTCGACGCGTTGGGCAATACCGTCCGTCAGGTCGTCGGCGAGATCCTCGCCGATCTGTGTGAGGTCGTGCACAGCCTGGACTGCGATGTCTTGCTGGTTTCCGGTCGGCCGTCACGGCTGCCGGCGGTGACGGACGCCATCCTGGCCCATTTGCCGGTGCCCGCGGACCGTATCGTCCCGATGCATCAGTATCGTGTCGGCAACTGGTATCCGTTCCGAGACACCAGCGGCCGGATCGACGATCCCAAGACCACGGCGGCCGTCGGCAGCATGCTCTGCGCCCTGGCTGAGGGCCAGATCCAGAACTTCCTCCTGCGCACCAGCATGCTTAGGATGCGCTCTACGGCCCGGTTCGTGGGCGAGATGGAGATCTCCGGCCAGATCAAGGATGACCGCATCCTGTTCTCCGACATCGATCTGGAACAGAAGGGCCGTAATTCCGGGGAAGAAGCCAAGCTGAACTTCTATGCACCGACCTTCATCGGCTTCCGGCAGCTGCCGATCGACCGGTGGCCGGCCACACCGCTCTACTTCCTGGACTTCGCCAATCCGCAGAGTGCCGCACGCATGCGCCTGCCGCTGACGCTGACCCTTCAGCGCGCGGATGAGGAGGAAGAGGACGCCCAGGGCCACCGCATGGAGGATTTCAGCGTGACCGACATCGAAGACGCCGACGGGTCGACCATGCGGCCGAGCGATGTCGACATACGATTGCAGACGTTGAAAGACGAGGCCGGATACTGGCTCGATACCGGCGTGCTGTCCGTCTTTTGAGTGGCCGTGATCAACAAGAGTGCGGAAGATCGGCTGGACCCATGGATACCCATTACGTTGAGGCGAACGAGCGCGTAGCGGCGCTGAGCCGGGCGACCGGAGAGGTGGCGACCGGCGCCATCGGCTGGTTCCACGACAATACCGACAAGGTGCGCCAGGAGCGCGCCTCGCTGATGCGCGAGTTCCGCAAGTTCGCCCAGTCGGCGCGCAAGCTGGAGGTCGCGGCCCACCGGCCCATGTGCGTCGGCGTCTTCGGGCCAAGCCAGGCGGGCAAATCCTATCTCATCTCCGCACTCGCCCGTCGCGGCACCGCGCCGCTGATGGCCGAGTTCGAAGGCCAGCCGGACGGCATCGATTTCGTGCGCGAGATCAATCCCGAGGGCGGGCAGGAGTCCACCGGCCTTGTCACCCGCTTCACCATCCGCCGCGAGAAGACGCCGCCGGGCTATCCGGTGGCGCTCAGGCTGCTCTCACAGACCGACGTCGCCAAGATCCTCGGCAACACGTACCTCTCGGACCTGGATGTCAGCGAGCATCAGGCGGTCACGCCGCAGAAGATCCGGGAATTGATCGAGATGGTCCGCCGGTCGGCGCTCGCGAACCCGGTCGACCATCTGACCGAAGACGATGTCTTCGAGATGCAGGAGTATTTTGAGAAGCAGTTCAAGGGCCTGCCGCTCATCAACGCACTGTCCAGCAGCTATTGGGCCGCGGCGGCCGAGCTTGCGCCACGCCTGCCGATCGGCGCGCGCGCCGCACTGTTCTCAGTGCTGTGGGGCGAGATCGAACCGTTCACCGACCTGTTCAAGGAGCTCTATGGCGCACTCAACCAGCTCGGCTTCCCGACCGACGCCTATTGTCCGCTGGACGCCCTGATCCCGCGCGAGAAGAGCGTGATCGACGTGGTGACGCTGGGCGGGCTGGGCCATGGCGGGGCGGAGCTGTTGGAGGTGCTGGCGCCCGACGGGCGCAAGGCGATGCTGCCGCGCCCCGACGTCACGGCGCTGATCGCCGAGCTGCGCATCGTCATGAAGGACAAGCCGTGGGACTTCTTCGACCACACGGACCTGCTGGACTTCCCCGGCGCGCGGTCGCGCGAGAACATTGAGGATGTCGAGAAGTTCCTGCAGCAGGCCGACGCGCTGAAGAGCCTCTTCCTGCGCGGCAAGGTGGCCTATCTGTTCGAGCGCTACTGTGCCGAGCAGGAACTGACCAGCATGCTGTTGTGCATCGGGCCGTCGAACCAGGAAGTGCGCACCCTGCCGGCCATGATCAAAGACTG
Source organism: Alphaproteobacteria bacterium (assembly GCA_028281925.1). GTDB lineage: Bacteria > Pseudomonadota > Alphaproteobacteria > DSM-16000 > Inquilinaceae > JACKIG01. Next base: position 14,603 of record JANQIX010000099.1, on the reverse strand, counting down.
GATCGACAGCACGCACGGGCCCGATCCGGCCGACCGGGAGCGGCAGGAAAACGCGCTGTTCCTGGTGCTCACCAAATTCGATACCGAGTTCAGCGAAAAGGCCGGCGAGAGCGCGTCGTCCATCGAGCGGTGGAGCATCCGGCTTAACGCATCGCTGCTCGATTTCTTCGGCAAGGCGCATGACTGGCCACGGGAATGGACGCCTGGCCAGCCCTTCCGCAATTCGTTCTGGATGCGCAACCCGAACTATCGCGCGAAAGAGATCCTGGAATACGACGCCGACGGCGTTGAGATCGGTATTCGCCAGGGTGAAGAGAACCGCATCCGCAGATTTCAGGAAGACTACCTGTCCAATCCCCTGGTGCAGAACCACTTCAACGATCCGACCCGCGCCTGGGACGAAGCCTTCCGCCTAAACGACGGCGGCATCACATATTTGGCGCAAAGTCTGGCACCCGTCTGCAATCCGGACATAAAGCGCAGGCAGATTGAGGCGCGCATCGGCCAACAGCGCGGCCTGATGCGCGATCGGCTTGCCCGCTACTACGTCTCTGGCGACCTGGATGAGGAAATGCGCAAACGCAAGGCCATGGCTGCCCTGGTCGTCAGGCACCTCGCCAATTGCGTGGAGGCGCAGCGGTTCGGCCATCTTTTGAAGGCGCTGCAGGTGACCGATGCCGAACTCGCCGATCTCTACTACGACGTGGAGATGCACGGCGGCGGCGTTCCGGCGGAAAATGGAGAGCCGGCGCGACCCGTCGTCGCAATTGGCCGCCCGGTGACCGCCCAAAAGTTGTTGGAAGACGTATTTGGCGATGAGGACCCGGTCGAAGCCGAAGATGCCGGAGACGTGGCACCGCCGGAGCCAGGGGGGCTTCCGGTCGACAAGGCCGATCTGTTCGCCGATGCTGTATTGCAGCATTGGATAAGCGAAATCCGCGCAGCATCGGAAACGCCACGCATGTGCACCTATTTCCGTGTGTCGGAGGCGTCGATGTCGGCGCTTGCCAGCGAATTGATTTCCGGAGCACAGAGGCTGGACATCCGCAGCGATATCGCCGAAAGCGTGCGCAGAACCTTGAGCTTTCGCCAGAAGATCGAACAGGCTCGGGCGAAGGCGGCGCTACTGGCCGCCAACATCCTCAACGCCTATGTGAACTGGCTGGGCTTCGACAAACTGCCTCTGGACGAGCGGCCGACGGCCGGTCGCGGCGAGAACCGACGCTCGGTCTTCTCGCCGCGGCAGGGCGGTGGCGACAGTCTCACCCTGCCGGAACAGCCAACGCCGTATGACGAAATGCAGTATGTCGACTGGATGACCGCGTTCCGCAGGCTGGTGGAAGACAACGCCTCCAGCCGGGACGGTGCGGCCGTGGATGTGGAGCAGAATGCCCGGCTCGGCAAGCTGGTGGTGGCCTTGGAACGGGCCGCTTGAACGAGATCTGAGGGACGATGAGACCGACCGGCCATGTCAGCATCCGTGAAGACCGAAGCGTCCCTGGGGGAGGGCACGCAGAGGTTCGGATTGCCGGCGTTCAGGCCACAGCCGACCGGGCGAATTTCCATGTGCGGCGGCTGAACTACGAAAAGAACAATCTGGGTCCCGAAGGCTGGCAGGGGCCGGAGGCCGAATGGACGCCGCTGGCCGTCCGCCAGGATGGAACCGATCTGGTCGTGTCCGTCGGGCCCGACGTGGTCGATCGGATCGAAGTGGGCATGCCGGTCGAGATTGAGTTTCCGGGGCTTGGCGTGTCGTCCACGGCCCCATGGCCCGACATTTCGCCCTCGGCCTACAGCCGCGCCGGTCGTTCCGGAACGCCGGCACGGCGGACGCGGACGGGCCTGGTGGCCCCGCCGCCGCCCCCACCTCCGGCCGAGCCGGAGCCGGAACCGGCACCCGTGCTGGTAGCTGAGCCGCCGCCCGAACCGCCCGCGACGGAAGATGATGCTGGCGCCAGAACAGGGTCGCGCGGATGGGCGATCGCCCTCGGTGCCCTCTTGTTCCTGCTGCTCGCAGGTGGCGGAGCAGCCTATGTGCTGGTCACCGACGACGAGCTCCGCCAGCGCATGGCGGCCTGGCTTCCCTTCCTGGAAGACGCTCAGCCGGGGGGCGAGGAAGATGCGGTGGCCGATGAGGACGAGGCGGTCGTCGAAGAAGCCGAACCGGCTGCCGCCCCTGCGCCGGTGGCGGTCGTGAGTGAGCCGGACCCGCCGCCGGTCACGGACGAGCCGCCCGAGCCCGCCGATGCGGAGCCGGCGCCCGAACCGGATACCGCGGAGCAAGACGACGGGCTGCCGTGCCTGCCGGAGCCCGGCGCCTGGGAACCCTGCGTCGCCCAGATCATGTCGGAGGGACGGCCCAACGAAGAGGTCTTCGACCTCGCCCAACGCTATCTGGAGGCGGAGGATCCGCAGATGGCGATCGGCCTCTACCGGGAGCTGATGACGCGAAGGCGGCTGACGGAGGCGGTGCTGGAGATCGGCAAGATGTATGACCCGCGCTACTATGCGCCCCATACATCCGCTTTCTCCGAGCCCAATGCGGAGCGGGCCATCCGCTATTACCGCCAGGCTGAGGCCGCCGGCGACGACACAGCGGAGCGCATGCTGGAGGGGCTGCGGCTCTGGCTGGAAGGTCAGGCCGAGAATGGCAGTGCCGAGGCGCAGCGCCTGCTCAATGCTCAGTTCCAATGAGGGTCGGCTGGGGCCGCCGACAGCACCGGCAAAAGGGATTCTGATGATGCTCAGCGACGGTGTTTGCACAGGCTCGGCACGGACGCCGCTGACTCGGCTCTTGGCGGGCCTGGTTTGCTGCATGGCGGTGTTGGCAGTGGTTCTGGGATCGGATGCACGCGTCGCGATGGCCCAGGATCGCACGCCCTTGGCGATGGAAGATCAGACCGGGCAGTTCCAGCGCGTCCTCACACGGCCGGGTGCGGTGTTGCGGGCAGAACCGTCCGATACGGCGACCGTCGTCGACGATCTGGTACCGACCTTCACGGTCTTCTACGTCTTCGAGCGTCGTGAGGCGGGCGGCCGCGAATGGGCGGAAGTCGGGGGGCCGATCCGCGGGCCGGCGCGTGGCTGGGTGCGCACGGACCAGGTGATCGACTGGGACCATGCCATGGTCGTCGCCTTCAGCAACCCTGCCAACCGGGAGCGGGTGCTGTTCTTCGACGAACGCGACACTCTGGTGGAGCTGATGGAGTCGGAGATGCTGATCCCACGCTCGCGTGAGCTGCGGGACGATGCGATCGCCGAAACCCTGCCGCCGGACAGCCCGATCCTCTCGATCGAACCCGAGACGCCGCCCGACTTGTCGGAGGAGTTCTATCTGCTGCCCATCCTGGAGGCCGACCGGGTGTGGCTGGCGTCGGGGTTCGAAACCACAATTCTGCGTGTGGCCTCGATCCCGTTGAACGAGCCGGAAGATCAGACGGTCCAGGCGATCGACCTTGAAGAGGCGCTGCAGAGCTTCGATGTCGGCATCGTCTTCGTCATCGACACCACCACCTCCATGGGGCCCTATATCGACCGTACTCGCGAGGCCGTGCGGCGGATCTACCAGCGCATCGGCGGCTCGGAGATCGCCGACCGGGTCAGCTTCGGCCTGGTCGGGTTTCGCGACAACACGGTGCTGGTCCCGGGCCTCACCTATGTCACGCAAACCTTCGTGGAGCTGGAGCGAGACATCGCGCCGGAGGTGATCCTTCAGGAGATCGATCGGGTGACGCCGGCTGCCGTGTCGTCCGTGGGGTTCAACGAAGATTCCATGGCAGGGCTGGAGGAAGCCATCAATCTGGACGGCTGGACCAAGCATGACTTCGGCGGCCGGTACATCGTCTTGATCACCGATGCGGGCCCCAGGGCTTCCAACGACCCCAACAGCCAGACGCGCATGGGGCCGGCGGAGATCAACCGGCTGGCGCAAGAGAACAACATTGCCATCTTCACGCTGCATCTGCTGACGGATGAAGGGGCGCCCTTTCACGACGCCGCCCGGGCCGCCTATCAGTCCGTGTCGGCCTATAACGGCTTGGACCAGCCGCTCTACTACTCGGTCGATCAGGGTGATGTGGAGGCGTTCGGCCGGCAGGTCGACACCCTGACCGACGCCTTGATCGGCCAGGTGCGCACCGCCATTGACGGCCATGTGGCCGAACTGACCGAACAGGCGGAAACCCAGCTGGAACGCCAGGCGCAGTTGGTCAGCCGCGCCATGCAGCTGGCCTATCTCGGCCGGGTGACCGGCAGTCGCGCGCCGGACGTGTTCCAGGCTTGGGCCGCCGACAGCGATTTCGACGATCCGCGCCGGCGGGCGCTGCAGGTTCGCGTGCTCTTAAGTAAAGCCCAACTCAGCAATCTGAGCCGTGTGCTGCGCCTGATCCTGGAGACCGGGCGCACGGGGGAGGCCGGGCCGGAGGAGTTCTTCGGACGCCTGCGCAGTGCCGTCACCCAGGCCGCCATCGATCCGAACTTGGTGCCGCAGACCGAATTCGACAGCCTGGGCGAGCTAATCGGCCAGTACATTTCGGGCTTGCCCTATCAGAGCCAGCTGATGGAGATCGATGAAGACCAGTGGGTCGCCATAGGGCCTGGCGGGCAGATCGAGGTGTTGGACACGATTGAGTCCAAGCTGGAGCTCTATGATCAGCTTGACCGCAATGTCAGCCTCTGGGTCCCGCTCTACGAGGGCGCGCCGCCCAATGAGCATGTGTATCCGGTGCCGCTGAATGCGCTTCCGTGAACCCACATTGACAGCGGTCCCCCGGGTTCCACCGGCCCGGGAGGAGGTTGTCGACATCGTACAGGCCACCAGGCGCCGTGCGGCGGGCGACCGGGCGTTCGAGCTTGTCGTGCCGCGGCTGACCCTGCGCAAGGGCGAAGCGGTCGCTTTCGTCGGCCCAAGCGGGTCGGGCAAGAGCACGCTGATCGACCTGCTGGCGATGACGTTGAAGCCGGACAGCGCCAGGCGCTTCGTCTTTATCGATCCCGCCACGGCGCGCGCCACCGATCTGATGGCCCTATGGCGCTCCCGATCCATGGACGGGCTGGCGCGGCTCAGGGCCCGCCATTTCGGCTATGTGCTGCAGACCGGCGGGCTGCTGCCCTTCCTCACCGTCTACGACAACATTGCCCTGCCCCAGAGACTGCAGGGGCTGCACAAGCCGGAGCTGATCGAGGCCCTGGCAAAGCGGCTGGGCTTTGCAGAGGCTCTGCATGCCGAGCCGGCCAAGCTGTCCGTGGGCCAGCGCCAGCGCGTGGCGATCGCCCGCGCCTTGGCCCATCGCCCGACCATCGTGCTGGCCGACGAGCCGACGGCGTCGCTCGATCCGGTGAACGCCGTCACGGTGATGGATCTGTTCATGGAGCTGATCGAGACCTTCCGCGCCACCCTGGTGATCGCGACGCATGACGGCACGCTGGTGGAGCGCTACGGCCTGCCGATCGTCTCCGCCGCCGTACGCCGCCGCGGCGAGACCGTCGAGACGACCTTCGGCGAAGCCCTGCCGGTGCCCGCGGCCAGGGCCATCTGATCTCGGGTCGGCAACGATGATCCTTCGCCTTGCGCTCGCCGACGTCTTGTACGAGCGCAAGATGGCAATCTGCTACGTCGTGGCCATGGCGGCCGTGCTGGCCCCGCTGATGGTGCTCTATGGCCTGAAGCACGGGGTGGTCACGACGCTGACGGAAGAGTTGCGCCAGGATCCGCGCAATCGCGAGATTCTGGTGCTCGGCAATCTGGCTTTTGAGGAGGCCTGGCTCGACGACCTCGCAGCACGGCCCGAGGTCGGCTTTCTTGCCCCGCGAACCCGCTCGATCGCAGCGACGATCGACGTAGAGACGCCGGACGACCGCTTCAACTCCGAGCGGGCGGAGCTGATCCCGACCGCCACGGGCGATCCCCTGCTGTTGCCCGGCACCGACCCGCCCACCGGCAACACGATCGCGGTAAGCCGGGCCCTGGCCGAGGCGCTTTCCGTCGGCGTGGGGGACCGCCTGATCGGGCGCGCCGTCCGGCAGGTGGGAACGGCCCGGCAATCCGTGACCGTGGATCTGGAGATTGCGCAGGTCCTGGCGGCGGCCAGCTATCAGCGCAGGGCCGTCTTCGCGCCAGTCGACCTGCTGGTCGCCGTTGAGGATTACCGCGACGGGTACGCGGTGCCCCGGTTCGGCTGGGAGGGGGAGCCGCCGCGCGAAGGCACCAGGGCCTTTGCCAGCTTCCGCCTCTATGCCCGCAGTCTCGACGATGTCGGCCCGCTTGCCGATCACCTCACGGCCGAAGGCGTGGATGTCCGCTCGCGCGCGGCTGATATCGAGACGATCGAGCTCTTGGACCGCAATCTGACTCAGATCTTCCTGATCATCGCGGCCCTCGGTGGCATCGGCTACCTGCTCTCGCTGGGTGCCAATCTTTGGTCAAATGTCGAGCGTAAGCACAAAGAGCTGAGCATCATGCGATTGCTCGGCGTGACTGCGGCCGGGATGGTCCGTTTTCCGATCTATCAGGCCGTCGTCATCGCATTGGCGGGCAGCATATTGGCGTTCACCGTGTATTACGTGGCTGAGACCATCATCAATTTGCTGTTTTCCGCGCCCGTGATTTCCGGGCAGCGGGTCTGCCATCTGTTGCCCCAGCACTACATGATCGCCGGGCTCGGCACCGCCGCTGCCGCCGTGTTCGCCTCGGCCGTTGCCGGTTGGCAGGCGAGCCGGGTGGAGCCTGCTGAAGGCATGCGCGATGTCTAGCGCCAGTCGCCTTGCCGCAGCGTTGATCGCCGCCGGCCTTGTCGGTGTCGCCGGCGCTTCGAGGGCCGAGATCGCTTGGGACCCACAGTTCTACGACCCGCAGCCGGCCGAGGACGGTCACGACTTCATCCTGCCCATGCCGTGCGGCGGGGCCATGGCCTTCCGCCGCATCGAAACCCCCGTGCCCATGGATTGGCTGATGGACCAGCAGATCCGGTTGGGCTCACCGGCGGAAGACGAACTCTCCTACGCAGAATATCTGCGCACCGAATACATTGTGGGGTCGCTCACAGACGAGAGCTCGCGCTTCTTCTATATCGGGAAGTATGAGGTCACGACCCACCAATGGAAATCGGTGATGGGCGACGCGTGTCCCGAGCCCTCGATGCCGGGCCGCGTGGCCATGGGTGGTCTCACCTGGTTCGAAGGCATCGACTTCACGCGCCGCTACACCGAATGGCTGCTGCAGAACGCGGCCGACGACCTGCCGCATGAAGAGGGCGAGCCGGCCTTCCTGCGCCTGCCGCTGGAAACCGAATGGGAATACGTGGCCCGTGGCGGCAGCGCGGTCACGCCGCTTGATTTCCGCCGTACGGTGTTCCCGATGGACGGCTCTCTTGCGGATTATGCCTGGTACCAGGGCGCGGACTCCGCCGGCGGCAGTATGCGGCCGGTGGGCCTTCTGTCGGCCAACCCTTTGGGCGTGTACGACGTCCTGGGCAATGCCGAGGAATTCGTGATGGACCCGTTCCGCATGAACCGGGCCGGCCGCAGCCATGGCCAGGCGGGCGGGTTCCTGACCAAGGGCGGGTCGATCCTGACGGCGGGCAGCCGCATGCGCACCGCCATGCGCACGGAGTATAACTATTTCGACGAGCGCTCCGGGTCGGCCACGCGGCTGCCGACCTTCGGCCTGCGCCTGGTGATCGCCGCACCCGTGTCCACCAGTACCGCACGCCTGGAAGCCATTCGCGAGAGCTGGGAGGACGTGCCCCGGGCGCGGCTTGAAACCGACGGATTGGATCCGATCGAGGCTCTCGGCGAACTGGCAGGCTTCGCCGAAGACGCGGTTATCGGGGAGAATCTAAGCCGGATCGAGGCGGAACTCCGCGACCAGGAATCCGCCCTGCAGCAGGAACAGGCGGAGCTGGCGGAACGCGAGGCAGAGCTGCGCGACCAGGTGGCGGGCATGGCCGACGCGTTTGCCGAGATCCAGACGGCATTGCGCGAAGAGCTGGCGATCCGCGACGCCATGGCAGACACGCTGAGCGACATCCAAGGCTCTCTGCGCGAAGAACTGGCCGCGCGCAACGAGGCGGAATCCCGCGCCGTCAGCGCGCTGATCTATGCCGGTGCCGTGATGATGCGCAAGACGCGGGACGACAACCGGCGATGGGCCACCTTGCAGCGGGCGCTGGAGCTGGCCTCGTCGCTAGACCAATCGGTGCTTGAGAACCGGCAGCAGGCCGAAAACCTGCAGCAATTGGTCGCCGCCGCGCGCCAGAACTTCCAGATCTCGCGAAACGCCTATTTCTATTTGCTGATCGAAACGGGCGAGACCTATACCGCCGAGCAGCTTCAGCAGCAGGTGTCGGTGGTGCGCCAGGTGTTCGAACAGCTTGGCGAGTCCGACACGCCGATGGATCCTTTCATCGCGTTCGCCGAGCTGTTCACCGACCAGGCCGTCGCCTACGGAGCAACGGGAGATTTTGACGAAGAGGCTACGATCCAACAGATTCTGGAGCTTTGAGGGGGAGACGACGATGCTCAGACTCTCGCGTGGGGGGGCGGCCGTGAAGCCGGTCGCGATTGCACTGGTGCTGCTGATGGGTCTCAGCGCGTGCCAGGGAACGCGCACGGCCGGCCGCAACTACGGCTATTATCCGACGCCGCAGGAACAGCTGCTAGCCCAGCGCCAGGGCCGTTACAACCAGACGGTCGGCGAAGGCGCGCTGGCCGGTGCGGCCCTGGGTGCGTTGATCGGCGGTCTGGCCGGCGACTGGGAAGGGGCGGCCATCGGGGCTGCCAGCGGCGCGCTGGTGGGCGGCGTTGCCGGCTATTTCGTGGCTGAGGAGAATGCCAGCTACGCCAACCGGGAAGCCGCGCTGGACAGCCAGATCCGGCAGGCGCGCGCGCAGGTGTCAGAATACCAGGAAGACCTGGTGCTGACGCGCCAGTTGGTCGCCAGCCGCCGCCAGCGCATCGCTGAGGTCAATGCCGCGTTGCGGTCCGGCCAGATCTCGCAGGCCCAGTACCGGGCGGAGATCTCTCAGGTGCAGGGCTCCATCTCCACGATCCAGCAGAACATCCAGGCGCATGAACGCAACATCAGCCTGATCCAGGCGGACATCTCCCAGTTTCAGCGCCAGGGCTACAACACCTCGGCCCTGCAGTCGGAACTGAACCGCTATCGCGCACTGAGGGACGAGCAGCAGAACCTGCTTTATGAGCTGATTCAGGCATCGCAGGCGTGACCTGTGCGGCCCGTCCGCGCGGGTCACCTTGCAGGGTAGGGAGGGAAGAATGGCATCGAGCGCCTTGAAGCTGGCTCCGGGCCTGGTCGTGGCCGCCGTCAGCCTGTCGGCCTGCGCGCAGACGCAGGATCCGGCGCGGGCCGGCTTTTTCAGTGGCACCGCCAACATCATCAGCGGAACCTACGATCAGCGGATCGCCGAGCGGGAGTCGTCCCTGGCCTCGACCCGCGCGACCTCGGCACAGCTGGAGGCGGAGCTTGCCAGCTCACGCGCGGAGGCCTCGGCCCTTCAGCAGCAGGAGGCGGAGCTGCAACAGCGGCTCTACGCACTCGACGCCCAGAATGCCGGGCTGCGCCAGCAGATCGCGGTGGCGAGGCAGCAGGCCGTCGCCGACGAGGCGTCGCTGCGCCAGCTGGAGACGCGCCTGACCGACCTGGAACAGCGGCGCAGCTATCTCCGCTCCACCACCGCCACGGCCGACCCCGGTGCTGAGGAGGAGCTTCGGCGCCTGGAACGCGAGACTGCCGAAATCCGCCGCGCCATCGACGAGATCATGGAGCTGAACCGGGTGGTGGAGTAGAGAGCAGCCACCCTCCGCGACCGCCGGATCCCGTCATCCCCGCGAAGGCGGGGATCTCCTGACACGGGCCGTGACCTGCCCCATAAAGGTCCCCGCCTGCGCGAGGACGACGGCCCTGTTGCTCAAGAAACAACAAAACCGGCCACTTCCCGTCATCCCCGCGAAGGCGGGGATCTTTACCCACGAGCGCAGTCCCACCTCCCACACGGTTGTGCACCACCAAGCGCTTTCCCATCTGGCGGCGGCTTCGCTAGACTGCGGCCAACAATTCGGGCCAGACAGGGAAGGAAGCCGTCCATGCGCCGCCGCAATTTCATGTCCACCGCCGCCGTCGGGGCGGCCGCAACCGGCGCGGCCAGCACGCTTGCCGCCCCCGCCATCGCGCAGGACCGCACCGAATGGACCATGGTGGCGCCGTGGCCCAAGAACGCGCCCGGTGTCGGCGTCAACGCCCAGCGCGTGGCCGACCGCATCACAGAGATGTCGGACGGGCGCCTGACCGTCACCCTCTACGGCGCGGGCGAGCTGGTGCCGCCGTTCGAGAGCTTCGATGCGGTGCAGAGCGGCAACGCCGACCTGTTGCACGCCACGCCGTACTATTGGGTCGGCAAGGCGCGGGCGCTGAACTATTTCACCACCATCCCCTTCGGCCTCACCGCGACGGAGCTGCCCGCCTGGCTTTATTTCGGCGGCGGACAGGCGCTGTGGGACGAGGTCTATGCCGAATTCGGCGTCAAGGGCTTCTATGCCGGCTCCAGCGGCCTGCAGGCCGGCGGCTGGTTCCGCAACGAGATCAATACGCTGGACGACCTTCAGGGCCTGAAGATCCGCATCGCCGGCCTGGGCGGTGAGGTGCTGCGCCGGCTGGGTGCCGCCGTCACCCTGCTGCCGCCGGGCGAAATCTTCGCCGCCATGCAGTCGGGCGCCGTCGATGCGGCGGAATGGGTGGGCCCGTGGAACGACCTCGCCTTCGGGCTCTACCGCGTCGCCAGCTATTACTACCTGCCGGCCTTCCACGAGCCCGGCCCGGGGCTGGAGGTGGTGGTCAACCAGGAAAGCCTGGCCGCCCTGCCGAACGACCTGCAGAAGATCGTGCAATACGCCGTGTCTTCGGTCGCCAACGAGACGCTGGCCGACTTCACCTATCACAACATCGTCTCGCTCGACCCGCTGATCGAGGAGCATGGGGTGGAGATCCGCCAGTTCTCCGACGAGATTGTGCAGGAACTGGGCCGCGTGACCGCCGAGGTGATGGAGGAGGAAGCAGCAGCGGATGAGCTGACCGGCCGCGTCCACGCCGCCTATATGGATTTCCTGCAGAAAGCCGCCGCCTACAGCGCGCGGATGGAGCAGGTGGGCCTGAGCCAGCGCTCCGCCGTGCTCTAGCGTCAGCCCGCCGTCACTGAGGAGGCTTGGGCCGTGGCGCATCTCGCCATCACCGATCAGGACGCGCTCTATTACGAATACGACCCGCCGGGCGACCGCGGGCAGACCTTCGTGTTCGTCAACGCGCTCACCGGCAATACCGGCATGTGGCAGGCGGAGATCGGGCCGGCCTTGCGCGCCGCCGGCTACGGCACGCTCGCCTACAACTACCGCGGCCAGGCCGACAGCCCGTTCGCGCCGGGCACGGTGCTGGACCAGTCGCTGATCGTCGGCGATCTCGCCCGGCTGATGCTGGAGGTCGCACCGCCGCGGCCCGTGGTCGTCGGCCTGTCCATCGGCGGCCTCTATGCCGCCTGGGCGCGCCTGGGCGGCACGGCCATGGACGGGCTGGTGCTGATCAACACCCTGCGGACGCCCGGCACGCGGCTGGAATGGATCAACACGGCCATGGCGCGCGCCGCAGCACTCGGCGGCACCCGCCTGGTCATGGACATGTTCATGCCGCTGTTGGTCAACCAGGCCCGCAGCACCGAGATCCGCGCCGGCTTCCTGACCGACGAGGCGTATGAGGGCCTGGCGCCCGACCACGGCCATGCCGTGCTGCTGGCCAATGCCGGCAGCGCCGACTGGTCCCCGCCGTGGGAGGAGGTGAAGGTGCGCACCCTGGTCGTCACCGGGCTGGAAGACCGCGTCTTCCTCGACCACGGCGATGTGCGTCGGCTGACCAACCGCCTGCCCTGCGCCCGCTCGGTGCAGATGCTCGATGCCGGCCACCTGATCCCGGTGGAACGCCCGACAGACCTGGTCGCAGCCCTCCGCGACTTCGCCATGGGTCTCTAGGCCCATGGCCGGGCTCGACCGCGCGACGCTCGCCTATATCGCCGTCTTCATCGGCGTCTGCGGCCATGCGTCCAGCGAGTTCTTCGCCGTGTTGTCGGGCGTGGCGGGGCCGGAGGTCTCGGTCTGGCGCTACACTATCGGCAGCGCCGGCCTGATCGCCGCGGCCCTGATCTGGCCCGCCAGCCGCGATCTGTGGACGCCGCTGAAGGCCCATTTCTGGCGCCTGCTGTGGCTCTCCATCGTCGGCTTCACGCTCGCCTACCTCGCCTTCCACTGGTCGCTGGACTTCGCCACGGCCGTGCAGGTAGGCACGCTGGTCACGACCATCCCCATCTTCGTCGGCGTCGCCAACCTGGTGATCAACAAGGTCGCGTTCACCACGCCGAAGATCATCACCGGCGTGGCTGCGGTGATCGGCATCGCGCTGTTGCTGACCGACGGCTATCTGTTCGAGCTGGCGGGCCGCGAAGACTCGCTGTTGGGCATCGGCCTCGCCGTCGGCTGTGCCGCCCTGGTCGCAATCTACGCCGTCTCCGCCAAGCCCCTGATCACGACATACGGCGCCATCCGCATCACCACGATCACCATGGCCATCGGCACCGTCGGCCTGTGGCTGCTGGTCGGCGCCTCCTGGGGCGTGTGGGTGAACCCGCTGACCCTGTTCGACCGAGAGCCCCAGGCCGCCTGGTCGCTGTTGGTCTTGGGTGTCTACAACACCACGATCACCCAGCTCTTCTGGCTGGGCGGCCTGGCCGCCGTGCCCGACATCACCCGCGGCTCCTACCTGTTCTTCCTGAAGCCCGTGATCACGGCCCTCTTGGCCTACTTGTTCCTGACCCAGCCCATCACCTGGATCCAGATGCTCGCCATCGCCGTGATCTGCGGCGCGGTGGTGGTGGAACTGGCGTGGGCGAGGATCGCGGCGGGCGGTGGGGTCGCGGGGGCGAGTTCAAGGTAGGTGTAGAAGCCCAGCAGATAATTGGTGGAAGTAGTACCTGCGTAGCCAAAGACCTCGAAGACTTCTTCCCGTTTGGGTACGCGATCTGCAATGGGCATCGGTCGGCAGCCTACAAACGGATGCGACTATCTCCTCGAACTTTCTCTATCGGACCTTTGCGGACGAAGGTAAACTGGGAACTTGTGATCTCTTTTACTCATTGCAGCCGCCGATGCGCTTTTGACTGAAAGCGATGTTGGGCCAACGCAATACAGATTCGTGAGTCCGGCCCCTGGCGCCTACGGAGCCATAGAGATCGATCTGCAATACTGCCGGTTAACGGTGATTGTGGAAATTCCTCAGCACGCTGTTCAGTAGGCGGCCCTGCAGACTACCATGCAGCGAATCGCCGGTTAGACGAGCGCCTAAGTACTTTCATTTAGTTTTATGACTTGTTCGCGCAATCTCATTCCATTTTTCCGAAGGCACCAGTGATATCGGCCAAATGTGTCAGTAAAACCAAAGTCAATGAGGTTTTCGTCTTCAAACCATGCTTTTATCACTGGGAAATATACAGAGAACTGCTCTCCAACGTGAAGTTTTCTGGGAAGGCCGCCGCTAAAAGGTCCAACAGAATGGTCCAGCTTATCCGGAAAATCTTCAAGGGGATTGAGCAATGCGTATTCGCGAACGGGCTTGAATAAAGACCCTGACGCTTTGGCGACAGCAGAGTGGAGAGTGATCTCTGCTGGGCCAAGGTTTGTTGCGCTTAATGATATAGCGCGAGGGCCCGGACCTCTTATAGGCCAATGTACTTTCATTAGGCTGATGCTGGTTCTTACACGTGGCTTTGGGTAAATAAATTTTGACCAGACATTCCATATGAAGCTCAGTATGGCGACAAAAAGTGATATGCCGCTTATAATTATTGCCCAATCAGCGGTTGTCATTTTCCGCGCCTCCGTGTGCTTAACAATGCTTCGCTCCTGTATCTACTTGCGCCTCTTCGAAGTGCACGCGGATTACTCTCTCCTTCGGATAAAGTGCTTGAACCGCTTGGCGAAGATCGTCATATGCCATACGTAATGAGCCAATATTTGCGTCAACGTGTTCCATAATTCCGCCAGTGATCTGCTTAAGTATATGAATAAGATTCGGGCCGAGAATTTCTGAGACTTCTTCTTCCGTCAATGATGTACCTATAGCAATACCGGCAGCAGAGAAGCGAGAATGAACTTGGTTGAGGATGATTGATGAGCGCATTTCGATCTGATGTAGAACAATCCAAAATCGCTGTTCTTCGAGTAACAGCGTCGAGTAGGTATTTGCATGCTTCGTCTGTAACAAAAAAGCCAATTCACTAGCTTGAAATGAGGTTAATCCATAACTTGATGGTGTTGTGGCGGGCATGTTTAACCAAGCATCGGCCTTGCCACGCCAAGGAGAAACGATTTCTTTCTGCAATTGAAAAAGAATATTCCATAGGTTGAATACTGTATATAGTGCGCGATTAGTTGCAGCAATATCGAGTGCGATACTAGAGCATTTTCTGATCATTCTGGTTCATAGCCGCAGGCTGTGAAGTAGTTGGCGCACTCGTCAGGGGTGATGGCGTCGATGGCGATGCGGATGGCGT
>JANQIX010000097.1 GCA_028281925.1 Alphaproteobacteria bacterium | reverse complement strand
GGCACCGCCGCAGATAGCCGGCCTGGCTGCTCTCCGTCGGGCTGCCGCAGACACCGCAGAAGCGATGCTGGCGATGCCACCACAAGATGGCCCGGGCATGCGCGCATAAGGCGGCGTCCGCATCCGGCATCAGCCCGCCAATCATCCTGAGATCGGCGAAGCGGCCCCGCGACCCAAGCTCCGGATGGCGCGCCGGCTCAGCCACATCGCCCACATCGATGGCTATGTGTACGGCCCCGTCCGTCACGCCCAGAAGCGCCGTCTCCGCGGCCAGCGGCCGCCACCAGCCGGCATCCGCGGGAACCGTGCAGGCAACCGGGGCATCCTCCGGCCCCATCACGAAGCTCTGATTGCGCCAGACGGGGTAGAGCCGTGTGCTCGGATCGCCCAGGCGTGCTTCGAGCCAATCGGTGTCGCGCCTGAGATGCGCAACCCGGTCGAGTTCGGGATGGAAGAGGAGATTATGCCGCCGCATGGCGCCGGAGACTGCCATGAAGCCGCCGCCGGCACCACCCCGGCGGGCTGGAAGCCTATTCCAGCCCTTCGAACAGGGCGGTGGACAGGTACCGTTCGGCGATCGACGGGATGATCACGACGATCAGCTTGCCCGCGGCTTCCGGCCGGCGGCCCACCTCGATCGCCGCCGCAAACGCAGCGCCCGACGAGATGCCGCCGGGCAGCCCCTCCAGCCGCGCCACCTCGCGCGACATGGCGAACGCCCGCTCGTTGGAGATCTGAATGACCTCGTCGATCATGCCGGTGTTGAGGATATCGGGAACGAAGCCGGCGCCGATACCCTGGATCTTGTGCGGGCCCGGCTGGCCGCCGGACAGCACGGGGCTGTCTTCGGGCTCCACGGCGATGGTCCGGAATTCGGGCTTCCGCGCCTTGATCACCTCGCTCACGCCGGTCAGCGTGCCGCCGGTGCCGACGCCGGAAATCAGGATGTCCGCCTTGCCACCGGTGTCGTTCCAGATTTCCTCCGCCGTCGTGTCGCGGTGGATCTGCGGGTTCGCCGGATTCTTGAACTGCTGGGGCATGATGGAGCCGGGGATCTCGGCCAGCAGTTCTTCCGCCCGGGCGATCGCGCCCTTCATGCCCTTCGCCGCCTCGGTCAGCTGCAGTTCCGCACCCAGCAGCTTCAGCATCTTGCGGCGTTCGACCGACATGCTTTCCGGCATCGTCAGGATCAGGCGATAGCCCTTGGCAGCCGCCACGAAGGCGAGCGCGATCCCGGTGTTGCCGGAGGTGGGCTCCACCAGAGTCGTGCCCGGCCCGATGATGCCGTCGGCTTCCAGCGCGTCGATCATGGCGAGACCGATGCGGTCCTTAACACTCGACAGCGGGTTGAAGAATTCCAGCTTGGCGACCAGGTCGGCGCCGACCGCATGCTGTGCCGACAGCCTGGGCAGCCTTACCAGCGGAGTGGCGCCGATCGTGTCCAGGATCGAGTCATAGATCTTGCCGCGAAACTCCGGGGTCGCCATTTCACGCACCGCTGATGTTAATCGTCACGCCCGATCGGGCTGCGCGGTATTTTGGGGTTCGCCCGCGTCGGATCAAATCGAAAAATCGACGATCTCGGTGGCCGGACGCGCAACCCCGCGGTCAATCGCCTGGCGGCACAGGTCATCGATGGTGATCGCGTCGAGGCGGGAGAGACACTCTTCTTCCATCTGCTGCCACAGCGGCTGGACGACCAGACGGCCAAGATCGGACCCGCTGTCGGGTTCGTCGTCCCGCCCCTGATCCAGGGCACCGAGGACCCGGACGATTTCGCCCACGCTGATGCGCCGGCGCTCGCGCGCAAGCCGATAGCCGCCGCGTGGACCGCGCACACCGGCCAGCACGCTGGCCCGCACGAGTTGCTGCAGCACCTGCTCAAGATAGCGGCGCGGGATGCCCTGGCGGCTCGTGATCTCTGAGCTCTGGACCGGCCGGATGCTGCCGTGGAACGCGATGTCCAGCACCGCTTCGACCGCGAACATCATCTTGCGCGGCAATCGCAGCATCCCGCTATCCTCCCGTGGACCCGAAGCCGCCGGCCCCGCGCGCCGTGGCGTCGAGGCTGTCCGTTTCGCACCAGGCGACGCGGACGTAAGGGGCGACGACCAGCTGCGCGATGCGCATGCCGCGCTCGATCGCAACCGAATCGGTACCGTGATTGACGAGAATGACGCCGATCTCGCCCCGGTAGTCGGCATCGATCGTTCCCGGCGCATTCAGCACGGTCACCCCGTGGCGCAACGCCAGGCCAGAGCGCGGACGGACTTGGGCCTCGTATCCCTCAGGCAGGGCGATAGAGAGCCCCGTGGCCACAAGCGCCCGGCCACCCGGCGACAGCACAAGCGTTTCCGGTATGGCCGCAACCAGATCGAGCCCTGCCGCCTGGTCGCTGGCATAGGCCGGCAGCGGCAAATCGCCCGCATGGGGCAATCTGGTGACTGCGACGTCAAGCGGCTCCATCGCCGGCACCCTGAAAAGATCGGGCGATGGCCGAAGCCAGCCGTTGCCCCACCTCGGCCTTGCTCATTTCCGGCCACGCCTCATGCCCGTCGGCACGGATAAGGTGGACCCGGTTGGCGTCGCCACCGAAAGTTCCGGTCTCGGGCGACACGTCGTTGGCGAGGATCCAGTCGCAGCCCTTGCGCTCGCGCTTGGCCCGCGCATGGGCCACGACCTGCTCCGTCTCCGCCGCGAAGCCGACGACCAGGGCTGGCCGGCCCGGGCCGGCGCTCAGGCTCGCCAGAATGTCCGGGTTCTCCACCAGAGTCAGTGTCGGGGTCCCGCCGTCGCCCTTCTTGATCTTCTCATCGGCGCGACTTGCCACACGCCAGTCGGCGACGGCGGCCGCGCAGACGGCAATGTCGACGGGCAGCGCGGCACGGCAGGCCTCCATCATCTCCACGGCCGTGGTGACGGCGACCGTATGCACATCCAACGGGTCCGCCTCATCCGTCGGACCTGTGACCAGCACCGTCTCGGCGCCAAGCGCCGCCAGCGCAGCGGCGATGGCATGCCCCTGCTTGCCGGAGGAATGGTTGGCGATATAGCGAACAGGATCGATCGGCTCATGGGTTGGGCCACTGGTCACCAGCGCGCGCCGGCCCGTCAGCGGCCCCGCCGGCCGACCGAAATGGCGGGAAATGGCAGCCAGGATCTCCTCCGGCTCGGCCATGCGGCCGAAGCCGTATTCGTTGCAGGCCATCGGCCCTGCATTGGGCCCGACCATGCGCACGCCGCGCCGGCGCAGGCGATCGAGATTGTCCTGGGTTGCGGGATGCTCCCACATCCGCACGTTCATGGCCGGCGCCGCCAGCACCGGCTTGTCCGTCGCCAGCAGGACCGTCGTCGCCAGATCGTCCGCCATCCCGGCCGCCATGCGCGCCAGGATATCGGCCGTCGCCGGCGCCACGACCACGAGATCGGCATCGCGCGAGAGCTGGATGTGCCCCATCTCCGATTCGTCTGTGAGCGAGAACAGGTCGGTGTAGACCTTGTCTTCGCTCAACGCCGAGAGCGAGAGCGGCGTCACGAACTGCGCCCCGCCCTTGGTCAGAACGGCGCGTACGGAAGCGCCCCGTTCGCGCAGCCGCCGGATCAGCTCCAGAACCTTGTAGGCTGCAATACCGCCGGAGACGATCAGCAGTACGCGCTTTCCCGCCAGTGCCACGGTTCTTCTTCAGTCAATCACATTCGGGATCTGTTGTTCATGAGCTAAGCCATCGGGGCGGCCTGGGCAAGATGCGATATGGCTTGGACACGAAAGACAACGGCCTGCCCCACTGGGCAGGCCGCTTCACGAAGCTAGGGGTAAATCCGTTAATCCGGAGGTCTCAGCTCTCCGGCTCGGCATCCGTTGGTGCCGGGATGGGCGACTGGACCACGGTGGTCGGCGCTGGCGTTTGAGCTGTTCGGTCCATGGTGCAAGCCATGGCCGTGCCGGCGATCGCGGTAAAGAACGCGGCGAGCGCCGCGGCAGAAACAATCTTGCGCATCAACTCACCCTCCGATCGTTTATCTTGCGACAACGATATGGGTAAGAGTTGGAATCGGTCAACCTCGGCAACGGACCTGGGCTCGCCGACCGCAGGCTCGCGCTAGAGCCGCCAGCCCGTGTGAACCGCGGCAATCCCGCCGGAAAGGTTGCGCCAGCGGGGCCGCGCGAGCCCAGCCGTGGCCATATGACGCGCCAGCGTCTCCTGCTCGGGGAACTGGCGAATGCTCTCTACCAGATATTGATAAGACTCCCTGTCCCCTGCCACCAAACCGCCGAGCCGCGGAATCACGGCGAAGGAATAGGCGTCGTAGAGACGCCGCAGGGTGGGCAGCACCACCTGGCTGAACTCCAGACAATAGAACCGCCCGCCGGGTCTCAGCACACGCCGCGCTTCGGCCAGGGCCGCCTCGATATGGGTGACGTTCCTGAGGCCGAACGCGATCGTGTAGACATCGGCGCACCGGTCCGGCAGCGGCAGCGCCTCTGCCAGTCCCACCACAGTCTGCAGCCGTCCGCCATAGCCGCCGTCGATCGCGCGGTCTCGGCCGATGGCCGCCATCTGTGGGCTGGCATCGCAGATCACCGCATCGGCATCCCCCGACACGGCGCGAAGATAAGCCAGCGCCACATCGCCGGTGCCGCCCGCCACATCCACCAACCGGCTGCCCGCGCGCGGCCGGATCATTGCCAGAAGCTGCCGCTTCCAGATCCGATGGATGCCGCCGCTCATCAGGTCGTTCATCAGGTCATAGCGGGAGGCCACGCTGGAAAAGACGCCCCGCACCAGTGACGACTTCTCAGAAGCCCCAACCCGGCGGTAGCCGAACCAGTGGCCGTCGTCTTCGTTTGCCATGGCAGTATCTCGGTCAAGCATGGGCCGGGACGATAGCGTCGGCCGATCCGGCCCGCCAGCCCCCAACACCGCGCTCCAGCCGTATCCGACGCTTGCCGATGTCCTCGGGCCGGGCGCATCTACGGTAGAAGGGATCCCCTTCACACATCGAACCCGGCCGGTTGCTCCAGAATGCCCGAACTGCCCGAAGTCGAAACCATCCGCCGCGGCCTTGAGGTGAAGCTGGCCGGCAGGAGACTGACGCGCGTCATCCAGCGACGCCCTGACCTGCGCTTTCCGCTGCCGGAGGGCCTGTCGCGCAGGCTCTCGGGCCGGCGCATCGATGCGCTCAGGCGGCGGGCCAAGTACCTGCTGATCGACCTCGACGACGGCATGACGGTGATCATCCATCTCGGCATGTCAGGGCGGATGGTCGTCCAGGCGCTGCCGGCCCCCGCTCCGGGTCCACACGACCACATCATCTTCGAAACGGAAGACGGGTGGCGCGTGACTTTCAACGATACCCGCAGGTTCGGCATGCTCGACCTGGTGTCGGGCAACGCGCTGCCGGATCACGCCTGGCTCACCAAGCTGGGGCCGGAGCCCTTGGACGATGCGTTCACGGGCGACGTCCTGGGCGAGGCGCTTGCGCATCGCGTCACACCGCTGAAGGCAGCGCTCTTGGATCAACGGACAGTGGCGGGTCTCGGCAACATCTATGTCTGCGAGGCGCTGTTCCATGCCGGGCTGTCGCCGCGGCGCACGGCCTGCACCGTGGTTGGGCGCAGGGCGCACCGGCTGGCCGCCGCCATAAAGCAGGTGCTGAACGACGCGATAGCGGCGGGTGGATCGAGCCTGCGCGACTACGTCCAAGCGGATGGCGAGCTGGGATACTTTCAGCATTCCTGGGCGGTCTATGGACGTGAGGGCCTCGCCTGCCCCGGATGCCACTGTGGCCTGGACGGCGGGGGCATCCGGCGGGTTACGCAGTCCGGCCGCAGCACATTCTATTGCCCGACTCGGCAGCGCTGATGCTATAGCTCCGCCAAGCTAGACCGGGCAGGGAGAAACCGGCGGGAACGCCCCCACAGGGGCAAAACCAAGACGGTCGGCTAACGCAGCCGCCGCGATCGCCAACGCAGCAAGAGGCACGAGACACCATGGCGTACGAGACCATCATCGTCGAGACCCGCGGCAAGGTCGGGGTGGTCACGCTGAACCGCCCGAAGGCGCTGAACGCCCTGAATGATCAGCTCATCACCGAGCTGAACCAGGCGCTGGACGCCCTTGAAGCGGACGAGCATGTGGGCTGCATCGTGATCACCGGATCGGAGAAGGCCTTCGCCGCCGGCGCGGACATCAAAGAGATGGCCACCAAGTCCTTCATGGACGTGTATGGCGATAACTTCATTGAGAAATGGGCTCGGGTGACCAGCGTGCGCAAGCCCGTGATCGCCGCCGTCGCCGGCTATGCCCTGGGTGGCGGGTGCGAAATGGCGATGATGTGCGATTTCATCCTTGCCGCCGATAATGCGAAGTTCGGACAGCCGGAGATCACCATCGGCACGATGCCCGGCGCCGGTGGGACGCAACGGCTGACCCGGTTCGTCGGCAAGTCCAAGTCCATGGAGATGTGCCTGACGGGCCGGATGATGGACGCCGCGGAGGCCGAGCGGTCCGGGCTGGTGAGCCGAGTCGTGCCCACCAACGAGCTGATGGACGAGGCGTTCAAGGTTGCCGAGCGGATAGCCAGCATGTCGCACCCGCTGGTGATGATGGTCAAAGAGTCTGTCAACCGGTCCTACGAAATGACCCTGGCAGAGGGCATCCTGTTCGAACGCCGCCTGTTCCATTCGACCTTCGCGACCGAGGACCAGAAAGAAGGCATGGCGGCGTTCGCAGAGAAGCGGCAGCCCGACTTCAAGCACCGCTGAACAGGGTGCGTCTGGGTCGCGCTGCGTCGGCGCCTTGCGTCGGCGTGGGGCACGGAGGTTAGGCTTTCCTTGACGCCGACCGATCCGGGCGCCTATAACCGCGCGCTTTGAGGCGGCCGCTTGGCGGACCGCCGTAGAAGTCGTTCGGAAAGGCAAGATGGCGCATCATCAGTCAGCTAAGAAGCGGATTCGTCAGACGGACCGGCGTACCGCCGTCAACAGAGCCCGTGTAAGCCGGATTCGTACGTTCATTAAGCGAGTCGAAACGGCGATCGCATCCGGGAATCGTGAGCAGGCGGAGCTGGCGTTGCGCGATGCGGCACCGGAGATTCAGCGTGGCGTGACCCGCGGTGTGCTGCACCGCAATACGGCATCCAGGAAGATCTCGCGGCTGTCAAAGCGGGTCGTCGCTTTGGGTGTACCGACGGCTTAGATCGAATGGTGCGGATGACGGCGACGTTCTCGCTGCGTATGCGAAGCGACAACTATCGCTTGCGTTTCTGATCCGCACCGCTATCCAGATCGTTTCTTGCTTTCTTATGTGGTCATTCTTTGTTCCATTGTGTCGGCTCACCTCGAGGACTATTGTACTTTCATGAACGTGAGAAGACTGATGCACAAGCCAGTACCGGCCGTCGTCGTGAGCCAATCACGGGCCAGTCCAACCGGATGACCGTCGGACTTCCCCTAAGTTAGACGGCCAAAGCATCAAGACAAATGAGAACAGAGTGTTTGAGAGAAGTTTACGCTTCTCTTAAGGACACTTTTTGCTTTTTTTGGGAGGCGGTTGAGCATCGACAAAAGCCAGATCGAATGTCTTTAATTCTGACGGATCCTCATTGCGCGGTGGGCGGCTGCGGCAGGGATCTCATTTCAGATTTTTGACAATCGATCGGTGTGAACACGGGGGCCAGGCAAGTATGACATCCGGTAGCGCGACCGAGCAGCAATGGGCACGTATTCGTGGGCGTATGCGTCAGATCGTGGGGGAAGGCGCGTACAAGAGCTGGCTTAAGCCGCTGACGCTGCTCGGCGTGGTCGAAGGTGAGGTGCGAATCTCCGTGCCCACGCGTTTCATGCGTGATTGGGTGAGCGCCCACTATCTGGATCAGCTTCGGCGCCTCTGGCAGGAAGAGAACGAGGCCGTTCACACCGTCGAGGTCACGGTCGTGACGCCGCGGGATTCCGCCGCCTCCGGAGAGGGTGTCCCAGCGGAAGCCCGTCCGGTCAGCGACGCCATGCCGAATCTCAACGGCGATCTTGCCGCCTATGGCGCCCCTTTGGACCCGCGCTTCACCTTTGAAGACTTTGTCGTCGGCAAGCCGAACGAACTGGCCCACGCCGCTGCGCAGAAGGTGGCGGAAGCGACCGCCGTCAGCTTCAACCCGCTGTTTCTTTACGGCGGAGTCGGCCTCGGCAAGACGCATCTGATGCATGCCATCGCCTGGCATATCCGCCGGCGGCACCCAACGCGCAAAGTACTGTACCTCTCTGCAGAGAAGTTCATGTACCAGTTCATCCGCGCGTTGCGTTTCAAGCATGTGATGGACTTCAAAGAGATGTTCCGTTCTGTCGACGTTTTAATGATCGACGACGTGCAGTTCATCAGCGGCAAAGAGAATACTCAGGAAGAGTTCTTCCATACCTTCAACGCGCTGGTCGATCAGAACCGTCAAGTTGTCGTGTCTGCCGACAAATCGCCCTCCGACTTGGAGGGGATGGAGGAGCGTCTGCGCTCGCGCCTGGGCTGGGGCCTTGTCGCCGACATCCATCCGACGACCTACGAACTGAGGCTCGGTATCCTGGAGGCGAAGGCCGAGCAGCACTCCTACGACATCCCGCGGAAGGTGATGGAGTTCCTGGCCCACAGGATCACGTCCAACATCCGCGAGTTGGAGGGGTCGCTGAACCGACTGGTGGCACATGCCGAACTGGTTGGCCGCCCGATCAATCTGGAAACGGCGCAGGACCTGCTGCGGGATCTGATTCGCGCCAATGATCGGCGAATCACCATCGACCAGATCAAGCGGCAGGTGGCGGAGCATTTCAAGGTGCGCCTGTCCGACATGGCGTCGGCCCGGCGGGCCCGCGCCGTTGCTCGACCGCGGCAGGTGGCGATGTATCTCGCCAAACGGCTGACCACCCGGTCTCTGCCGGAGATCGGCAGCAAGTTCGGCGGGCGTGACCACACTACGGTGATGCACGCGGTGAAGAAGGTGGAAGAGCTGTGCAGCCTCGACCCCGCCTTCAACGAAGAGGTCGAACTGCTGAAGCGCATGCTGGAAAACTAGCGCGATCTTCTCAGACGAAGACCGTCAGCACGCCCGTGTACCCGTAAAGGCGATCGCCGGAGATTTCGCCGCTGGCAAAGAATCCCACCAGCGGCACGTCGCCGAGCACCGCGCGGATATGCCGGATCTCTTCCGATTGGGTCCCGAAAAGGTTCGGCCCGCGTGCCAAGCATGAGACATAGATGCCGCCGCGTATCGGCCGCCCGTCAAGCCTCGCCGTGATGCCCTGCAGCATGCGGTCGAGATCCTTCACCGCACCGGCATGGTCGCGGCGGGTGAACATCAGTCTGTCGCCGGGCTCCACAATGTCGCCGACGGCGATCAGGCCGTTGCCCGGATCGATACCGATCAGGTTGCGCACGAGATAGTCGCCCGTGTCGCTGCCGGCGACCGGCATGGCGACGAAGATGTATCCGCCGAGTCGGCGCATGTCCCGTGCCAGCAATTCGCCGACATCCTCCTTCAGGACGTCCAGCGCCGGCCGATGGTCAAGCGACACCACGATGTTCTGCTCACCCGCCGTGACCGTATGCGCCGTGCCGATTGGCGTACAGCCCTGGCTGAGACCCGTCATCGTGGTGACTGCAGGATCGAACAGCACGCCGGACACACCCCCGGTGGCGACGGATACCCCGGACACCTGCTGGATCTCGTCGTCGCCGGATCCCAGTCCCCCGACCAGGAATGCGCCCGTTTCCTCCGCCAGACCGTCGATGATCGTCGGCAGTCTGGGATTGCGCGGATCGGCATGGATCAGCGCCAGTGTGGGCGCCCGCCGCGTCACCCAGTCGGCCGTCTCAGGATCGAGGCCGCCATTGGCCGCCATGCCCTGATACCCGCCGAACAGCCGGAACGACTCGGGCGCGAGATCCCCGACCATGACGGCAATGCCCGGCTCGTCAAAGATCTCACGGTCGCCGCCGCAGATGCCGAGACCGGTGCTCCCGACCCAGTGATGCACGCCCGTCACGGCGCGCAGGCGCTGCAGCACCGAATCGGCATGCGGGGCGACTCCCGGTGTCCAATAGGCAAATCCCAATGTGGCCCCGGAGACTTCGCCAAGCTGCTGCAGGCATGCGTCCACCGCGGTCTGCCAATCGGCATCGGCGGCGATCGCGGCGGCGAAGCCGGTCGATGCAGTGATCCGCGTCGGCTCCGATCGCTCAGCCATCGTCCTGCATGTCCGCCTCGACCGTTTCCAGCAACGCCGTCACATCGGGCAGGATGCCCTCGACAATCACCTTAACGCCCTCGGCATTCGGATGGATACCATCCAATTGGTTGAGTTCTGGGACGGCCGCAACACCTTCAAGAAAGAACTCGTAGAGCGGTGCGTCATAACGCGCCGCCAATTCGGGATAGATGGCGTTGAAGGCCTGCCCGTATTCGGGTCCCAGATTGGGGGGCGCGTACATGCCGGCGATCAAAGTCGGCACGCCCGCGGCGGTCAACCGGTCCAGCATGGCCGTCAGGTTGTCGCGTGTCGATGCCGGGTCGATGCCCCGCAGACCGTCATTCGACCCTAGCTCCAGCAACACGGCATGCGGCTGGTCCGCCAGCGCCCAGTCCAGTCGCGCGAGGCCACCGGCGGTCGTATCGCCCGACACGCCGCCATTCAGCACCTGGACGGCAAATCCGCGCTCTTCCAGAGCTTGCTGGAGCTGTGCGGGGAAGGCGTCTTCCTGCGCCAAGCCATAGCCGGCCGTAAGGCTGTCCCCCAACGCCAGCAGGCGCAATTCCTCCGCCCTCGCTTCGCCGGAGCTGCCCATGGCGGCGAAGGCGGCCAGCGCCGTGACGGCAATCGCCATCACGCGAGCATTGAAATGTCGCGATTCCGGTCCACCTTCGCGCTGGTACCCGGTAATGGATAGAGACAACGCCATGACAGCATCCCGTGCAGCCTCGCCGGACGAACCGATGGTGGTCCTCGACTCGCTGACGCTAGAGTTGGAAAGCACAGCCGGGCTCGTCAACATCCTCCGGGGCATTGACCTGGAGGTCGGGCGCGGCGAGACGGTCAGTGTGGTTGGGCCGTCGGGGTCCGGCAAGTCCAGCATGATGATGGTCATCGGCGGGCTGGAGCGGCCGACCGGGGGCAGTATCCGCGTCGCCGGCAACGATCTGGGCACGATGGGTGAGGACGCGCTGGCGCTGTTCCGCCGCGCCCATCTGGGCATCGTCTTCCAGAACTTCCATCTGGTGCCGACGATGACGGCGCTGGAAAACGTGGCCATTCCTCTGGAATTTGGCGGCGCGGCTGATGCCTTCGACCGTGCGGCAACGAATCTTGAGGCTGTCGGCCTCGGCCATCGGCTGACACACTATCCGGGCCAGCTTTCCGGCGGCGAGCAGCAGCGCGTGGCCATGGCGCGCGCCTTTGCCGGCGGGCCCGATCTCATCCTCGCGGACGAGCCGACGGGAAATCTCGACGGCAAGACCGGCGGGCACATCGTCGACCTCATGTTCCGGCTGTCGGCCGATAACGGCGCGACGCTAATGCTGATCACCCATGACGAACGCCTGGCGGCGCGCTGCGCACGCAGGGTGCACCTGGTGGACGGCCGCATCGTTGACGATTCTGTGACCACGCCCGTCCGGCAGGTCGTCTGATGTCACCCTGGCTGTTTCTCAAGCTCGCCCGGCGCGAACTGCGCGGCGGGGTCAAGGGCTTCCGCATCTTCATGGCCGGCCTGGCTCTTGGCGTGGCGGCGATTGCCGCCGTGCAGTCCGTGGCCGGCGCGGTGCTGGACAGCCTGAGCCAGGATGGCCGCGCGATCCTGGGCGGGGATCTGGCGCTTCGCGTGCTCTACTATCCGGCAACGGACGAACAGCGCGCCTATTTCGAGAGCGTCGCCCAGGTCGCGGAGACCGCCGAGATGCGCGGCATGGCCGTGCGGCCGGATGACGGCACCAGCACGCTGGTCGACCTGAAGGCGGTCGGCGGCACCTATCCGCTTTACGGCGCCGTGCGCCTGGTCGGCGGCGCAGACCTGCATGCGACGCTGGCGGAGAGCGACGGAACCTGGGGCGCGGTGGTCGAGGAGACGCTGCTGGCCCGGCTCGACCTCGCCATCGGCGACCATGTGCGCGTCGGCCATGCGGAGCTGGAGATCCGCGCACTGATCGAGCGGGAGCCGGACCGCGCCGGCAGCAACACCTTCAGCCTCGGCCCACGACTGATGATCGCCGAGGACGCGCTGGCCGAAACCGGCCTGCTGCAGCCCGGCAGCATGATCTATTACAACTATCGCCTCAGGCTGCCGGCGGAAGCGACGGTCACCGACACCATCGCCGATTTGCGCGAGCGCTTCCCCGATGCTTCCTGGCGCATCCGCGACTTCACCAACGCCTCGCCGCGGCTGGCCGAGACGATCGGCCGGCTGGCGCTGTTCCTGACGCTGGTCGGACTGACGGCCCTGATGGTCGGCGGCGTCGGCGTCGGCAACGCGGTGAAGGCTTATCTCGACGGCCGCACGGCGACGATCGCCACGTTGAAATGCCTTGGCGCGCCGAGCCGGCTGGTTTTTGCCATTTACATGGCCCAGGTCCTCGCGCTCGCGAGCGTGGCGATCGTCATCGGCCTAGTTGTCGGCGCGATCACTCCGCCGCTGATCGCCAATGCGCTCTCCGGCGTGCTGCCGCTGGATCTGGACGCGGGGATTTACCCTGGCGCCCTTGCGCTCGCTGCCGTGTTCGGCCTGCTGACCGCCTTGCTGTTCTCGCTTTGGCCGCTGGCACGGGCTCGCGACGTTCCGGCCGCCGCATTGTTCCGCGATATGGTGGCGCCACAGCACCGCTGGCCGCGGCCCGTGTTCATTGCCGCCACAGGGGTGCTGACCGTGGCGCTGGCGGGTCTTGCCATCGTTACCGCGGCCGACATGGCTCTGGCCGCCGCGTTCACCATCGGCACGATCGCCACCTTTTTCGCGTTCCGCCTGGCGTCGAACGGCATCGTCCGGCTGGCGCGTGCCTGCGGCCGGCCGCGCGCGCCGGCGCTGCGGCTGGCGCTCGCCAATCTGCACCGGCCGGGGGCGCCGACGGCCGGCGTCGTGCTGTCGCTCGGCCTGGGGCTGACGGTGCTGATCGCCATCGCGCTGGTGCAGGGCAACATGTCGCGCGAAGTGAACGAGACCATGCCCAAGGATGCGCCCGGCTTCTTCTTCGTCGATATCCAGCGCGACCAGATGGAGAGTTTCGAGGGCCTGGTTCAGGGGTTCGAGGGCACGGGCGCGCTTGAACGCGTGCCGTCGTTGCGCGGACGCATCATCGCCGCCAACGGCGTCCCGGCCGAGCAGGCTCTGGTGACGAACGAGCACGGCTGGATTCTGCGCGGCGATCGCGGCGTGACCTACCGCACTGAGCCGCGCGAAAGCGACATCATCATCGATGGCGAGTGGTGGGCGGCGGACTACGCCGGGCCGCCGCTCTTGTCGATCTACCGCGATATCGCCGAGGCATTCGGCATCGGCGTCGGCGACCGGATGACGATCAACGTGCTCGGGCGCGATATCGAGGCCGAGATCGCCAGTGTGCGCGACATCGACTGGGGCACGCTGAACCTCAACTTCACGCTGGTGTTCTCGCCGCAGCCTCTCGCGGCTGCCCCGCACACCTTCATGGCGACGCTGGAGACTGAGGAAGCGAGTGAACTCGCCCTGCAGCGCGCGGTGACGGAGCAGTTCGCCAATGTCACGGCCGTGCGCGTCCGCGACGCGATCGAGGTGGTCTCGAGCCTCCTCAACCGCATCGCCGATGCCGTGCGCGGCACCGCCAGCATCACGGTGATCTCCGGCACCCTGGTGCTGGCCGGCGCCGTGGCGGCCGGTCACCGGCGCCGCGTCTACGACTCCGTCGTGCTGAAAGTGCTCGGGGCCACGCGCGGCGACGTCGCCAGGGCGTTCCTTTACGAATACGGGTTGTTGGGCCTCGTCACTGCAGCGCTGGCCGGCTTGGTTGGCACCTTGGCGGGCTGGGCTATCGTCGTGCACATTCTGAACGTGGAATGGGCCTTCCTGCCGGCGGCCGTGCTGACGACGGCTACGGTGTGCACGGCGATCACCTTGCTGTTCGGTTTCCTGGGCACCTGGCGCGCGCTGGGCCAAAAGGCCGCGCCCCTGCTGCGCAACGAGTAGGAGTTTAACCAAAACGGGCAAAAACCCTGCATATTAAGGGGTTTAAAACCGGCCATATTGTGCCGAATCCAGTTGAATGGGGGCGCTTGAAGCCCAATATTGCCGCCTGAATAGGGATTCCCACCGGTGAGGAGTACGATGGCTCTAGGACCTCAGACTCGCGCCAGCGCGTTTCGGGCGCAAACGCTGGACCAGGCCCAGATCGATGAAGGTCTGCGGGCCTACATGCTTCGCGTCTACAACTACATGGCCACGGGCCTCGCGGTCAGCGGTCTCGTAGCGTGGGTTGTGGCGAACGTTCCTGCGGTAACGCAGATCTTCTTTGTGACCGACCAGGTCGGCCGCATCTACGGCACCACGCCGCTGGGCATGATCGCGATGTTCGCGCCGCTGGTCATGCTGCTGATCTCGGCCTTTGCGGTGCGGCAGCCAAGCGCCGCGTTCGCACAAGGCTTCTATTGGGCCTTCGTGGCGATCAACGGCATCGGACTGTCGGTGCTGCTGATGATCTACACGGGCGAGAGCCTGCTGCGGACGTTCTTCATCACGGCAGCGGCGTTCGGCGGTCTCAGCCTCTTCGGCTATACCACCAAGCGCAGCCTGTCCGGCTTCGGCAGCTTTTTGATCATGGGCTTGATCGGGCTGATCATCGCCATGGTGGTGAACATGTTCCTCGCCAGCCCGATGATGCAGTTCGTCATCTCGGCCGCCGGGGTGCTGATCTTCGCCGGCCTGATCGCCTTCTACACCCAGACGATCAAGGAGCAGTATGTGGAGAATATGGGCCGCGACGCGGAGACGGTGACCGCGGTCTTCGGCGCCCTGTCGCTCTACATCGCATTCCTGAACCTGTTCCAGTTCCTGCTGATGTTCCTCGGCAACCGCGAATAAGCGGCTCTGCCGACGTCCATCGGACAGAGGTTCGGTTCAACCGCCCGGCGCCCGTCGCCGGGCGGTTTCGTTATGGGGGCCGTCGCGATCGCGCGGCGGACGCGCGGACGATCTCGGAACGACTTCACCCAAATCGCGATAATGGCGCCCGCGGATCCGTTCCACCATCAGCGCCACTTCCAAATCCGGTGCATTGGCCACACGCAAGACGGCGGCACCGAGCTCCAGGCTTGCCTCGAGGATTTCCGGCACGACGACGCTGGCGCCGCACTGCTCCAGCAAGATGCTGTGCTCAAGATCGTGGGCGCGGGCGAGGATCTGGAGGCGCGGAAACCGGGCGTGGAGCACCGCGACGATACGTTGCACGGCCTGAGGATCGGCAAGCGTCACCACTACGGCCTGTGCGTGCTGCGCACCGGCGGCCTCCAGCACCGCCGGCCATTCGGCGTTGCCGAAGAAGACCACGGATCCCTGGGCACGCGCCAATTCCACCCGACCCGAATCCAGGTCTAGCGCGACATGGCGCACGTTACGCTCCGCCAACATGCGGGCGATCGTCTGGCCGACACGGCCGAATCCGGCCACGATGACATGGTCGCGCAGGTCGGCCGATTCGCCCTCCAGAGCGTCAAGCTCCGACGCCCCGGGCCGCAGCATCCGGTCCGCCAGGTACCGCCCTGCCGCGGCCAAGGCCGGCGTCAACGCCATGCTCACGCCGACCACCGTGATCAACACCTGGACCAAGGCTCCGTCGAGCACGCCCTCGGCCGCCGCAAACCCGAAGACCACGAACGCGAATTCCCCGGCCCCCGCCAACAACAGCGCGACGCGCACGGCAACCCGCCAGGGCAGTGCCATGACACCCGCAAGGACACCAACCACCATGCCCTTCAACACCAGCAGCCCGAACACCAGCCCGATCAGCAACGCGGGCTGTTGCAGCAAGAGAGCGGGGTCGATCGTCATGCCGACGGTGATGAAGAAGAGACCCAGGAAGATGCCGCGGAACGGCATGATGTCGGCTTCCACCTGATGGCGGTACTCGCTGCCGGCCAGCAGCAGGCCCGCCAGGAAAGCACCCAGGGCCATGGACAGCCCGACCGTGTGCGTGGCCCAGCCGGTGCCGAGCGCCACGAGAAGGACCAGCGCCGAAAACAGCTCGCGGTTCTGGCTGGCCGCCAGGAAACGGAACACGGGCCGCAGCACCAGGCGGCCGGTGATGACGATTGCAGCAACGGCCAGCGCTGCTTTAGCGACCGCCAGTGCAAGCGCGCCGACGATCGACCCCGGCTCCCCCGCCAATAGCGGCACGAATGCCAAAAGCGGCACGACCGCCAGGTCCTGCAGCAGCAGGACCGATATGGTGACGCGGCCCGGCCTCGCGATCAGGATCCGCTGTTCGTGCAGGATCTGGACGACGATGGCGGTGGACGAGAGGCCCAGCGCACATCCCACCAAGAGCGATGCACCGACCCCGATGTCGAACAGCAGATGCGCCAACAGGGCCAGCACAGCACCGCTGACGGCAACCTGGGCCATTCCCAGCCCCAGGATGTACCGGCGCATGGCGCGCAGGCGTTCCACCGACAGTTCCAGGCCGATGGTGAACAAGAGGAAGACGACGCCGAATTCCGCCAGCAGCCGCGTCGCCTCGCTTTCGGCGATCAGTTTGACCCCATGTTCTCCGATGACGGCGCCGATGGCGAGATAGCCGAGGATGGCACTGAGCCGCAGCCGCTGGAACAAAGGCACGACGACGACCGTCGCCGCGAGGACGACAATCAACTTTTCCAGCAGGTCCAGCCCTTCCATGGGACGGTCGCCTGATGCATCGCGCCGGCCAAAGGCGCCGCTGCGCTGGCTGTCGGCAAGACCGACCGAAACGTCTTCGGTAACAGGCCCATGACCGCTATATTTCACAGCCTTGCTGACATCTCTGATAGTCTAGCAGAAAAAAAGGATGGGTCGGGGCGCGTCTGCAGGAATGCCCCCATAAGAGAAAAGACTGTGCCGACATGAAGCTGATCATCGAACGCGCCGTTCTTCTGAAGGCCTTGAGCCATGTTCAGAGCGTCGTGGAGCGCCGCAATACCATCCCCATCCTGTCGCATGTGCTAATGCGCGCGGAGGGTGACCGGCTCTCGCTGACGGCGACCGATCTTGACCTTGAGATCCTGGAATCGGTTCCTGCCGACGTGCCCACCGCTGGCGCGACCACTGCGGCTGCCCACACGCTTTATGACATCGTCCGCAAACTGCCGGACGGCAGCCAAGTCGAGATCTCGTCGAGCAGCGATGGCGGCACGCTGACCTTGCGTGCCGGCCGGTCGAGCTTTCGGCTAGGCTCGCTGCCGGTGGAGGATTTCCCAAACATCGCCGCGGGCGAACTGCCGCACAGCTTTGCACTCTCGGCCCGCGATCTCCGGACGATCATCGATCGCGCCG
Source organism: Alphaproteobacteria bacterium (assembly GCA_028281925.1). GTDB lineage: Bacteria > Pseudomonadota > Alphaproteobacteria > DSM-16000 > Inquilinaceae > JACKIG01. Next base: position 12,361 of record JANQIX010000097.1, on the reverse strand, counting down.
CGTTTGCCGTCTCGACGGAAGAGACCCGGTACTATCTGAACGGCATCTTTCTGCATGCCGCAACCCATGACGGCGTGGGCGCCCTGCGCGCCGTGGCGACGGACGGTCACAGGCTGGCGCGCGTGGAAATGCCGCTGCCGGAGGGGGCCGAGGGCATGCAGGGCGTGATCGTACCGCGCAAGACCGTGGGCGAACTGCGCAAGCTGGCCGAGGACACGAACGAGGATGTCCGCGTCGCCTTGAGCGACACCAAGGTGTGCCTCTCGTTCGATTCGGTCGTGCTGACCAGCAAGCTGATCGACGGCACGTTTCCGGACTATGAGCGGGTGATTCCCGTTGGCAACGACAAGACCATGGATGTGGACGCCAAGCTGTTCGCGGAGGCGGTGGACCGGGTATCGACCATCTCCAGCGAGAAGAGCCGCGCGGTGAAGCTGAGCCTGCAGGACGGCATGCTGACGCTCTCGGCAACGGGTGCGGACAACGGCAGCGCAACGGAGGAGATCGAGGTCGGCTATTCCTCCGGACCGCTGGAGATCGGCTTCAACTCCCGCTACCTCCTGGACATCACCCGCCAGATCGAAGGTGAGGGCGCACAATTCACCATGGCCGACGCCGCCTCACCCACGGTGATTCGCGACGGCAGCGACCCAAGTGCCCTCTATGTCCTGATGCCGATGCGGGTTTGACGGTTGCCGGAGTGACATTGGCTCTTCGCGAGAGCCGGGACCGGAGCGAGCCGGAACTCGGTCCCATGGCGTCGATCGTTGCAGTGACCCGACTGGCGCTGACGCAGTTCCGGAACTACGACGGCCTGCGGCTAGACACCGATGGACGGCCGGTGGTGCTGACGGGCCCCAATGGGGCCGGCAAGACCAACCTCTTGGAAGCCCTCTCGTTCCTCGCGCCCGGCCGTGGCCTTCGGCGGGCATCGCTTGCTGAGGTGACGCGGCGGCCGGCGGACGCCTCACCGGACGAAAGGGGCGGATGGGCGGTCTCTGCCCGGCTGGCAACGCCGAAGGCCGGCGTTCCGGTCACGCTTGGCACCGGTCTGGAACGGGACGAAGGCTCGGGCACCGCGCGGCGCGTCGTCAGAATCGACGGCCGGCCCGCAAAGAGCCAGACGGCGCTGGGCGCTTGGCTTGCCGTCATCTGGCTGACGCCGCAGATGGACAGGCTGTTCATCGAGGGCCCTGGCGAGCGGCGCCGGTTTCTGGACCGTCTGGTGTTCGCGCTGCAGCCGGAGCATGCGCGCCAGCTCTCGGAGTTCGAATCGGTCCTGCGCGAGCGTGGGCGGCTCTTGAAAGAGGAACGGGATGGCGGACGTCCGGCCGATCCCGTGTGGCTCGACGCGCTGGAGGAGAAGCTGGCGGCCAACGGCGTGGCAATCGCCGCCGCTCGCCGCGATCTGGTTGCCCGGCTTGCTGCGACCGTCGGCGAGGTTGCGGATGCGCCGTTCCCGACACCGCTGGTCGCCATCGCCGGTTCGATGGAGGAGGAACTGGCCGGCGCCCCGGCGCTCGCCGCAGAAGAGAGCTATCGCCAGCGACTGAAGTCGGGCCGCCGCCGGGATGCTGCAGCCGGCATGACGCTCGATGGCCCGCACCGCAGCGACCTGATGGTCAGCCATGCGGGCAAGCGACGGCCGGCCGCCGACTGTTCGACCGGAGAGCAGAAGGCGTTGCTGATCGCGCTGACGCTGGCGCATGCGCGCCTTCTTGCGGCGGAGCGCGGCTCGGCTCCGATTCTGCTGCTGGACGAGATCGCGGCCCATCTCGACCGCACCCGGCGGGAGGCGCTGTTCGACGCGGTGATCGCCCTGAATGCCCAGGCTTGGCTGACGGGAACGGACGCAGCCTGGTTCGAAGCGCTCCGCGACCGTGCCCAGCATTTTTCCGTCCAGGACGGGCGGATCGAAGGTAAACTGTAAGTCTGCTATGAAGAGGCTCCTGATCCATGACCGCCCCTGCTGAACCCGCGGCGGCGCCCGAGACCGCTTACGACGCCGACAGCATCCAAGTGCTGCGCGGCCTGGAAGCCGTGCGGCGGCGCCCGGGCATGTATATCGGCGATACCGACGACGGCTCCGGCCTGCACCACATGGTCTACGAGGTGGTGGACAACGCCATCGACGAGGCGCTGGCGGGGCACTGCGATACTGTCGACATCACGCTGAATGCCGACGGCAGCGTCGCCGTCGTCGACAACGGTCGCGGCATCCCCGTGGACACCCATCGCGAAGAGCAGATCAGCGCCGCCGAAGTGATCATGACGCAGCTGCATGCCGGCGGGAAGTTCGACCAGAACTCCTACAAGGTGTCCGGCGGCCTGCACGGCGTCGGCGTCAGCGTGGTCAACGCGCTGTCGCAGCGGCTGGATCTGGTGATCTGGCGCGATGGCAAGGAATGGCGCATGCGGTTCCGCGACGGCGAGGCGGAGTCGCCGCTGGAGGCGACCGGACCCGCCATGGGCAAGACCGGCACGAAGATCACCTTCCTGCCGTCGCGCGAGGTGTTCACCAAGACGACCTTCGAATTCGCGACGCTGGAGCACCGGTTCCGCGAGCTTGCCTTCCTCAATTCCGGCATCCAGATGATCCTGCGCGACGAGCGCGGCGTGGAGCCGGTGGTCGCGGAGATGAGCTACGAGGGCGGGCTGGAGCAGTTCGTAGCCTATCTCGACCGGTCGAAGACGCCGCTGCACAAGCCCCCCATCACCATCTCCGGCAAGCGCGACGGCATCGCCGTGGAACTGGCGATGCAGTGGACCGACGCCTATCACGAAACGATGCTGTGCTTTACCAACAACATCCCGCAGAAGGATGGCGGCACGCATCTGGCCGGGTTCCGCGGCGCACTGACGCGTCAGATGAACGCCTATGCCACCGAAAGCGGTATCGCGAAGAAGGAAAAGGTCGCCATGACCGGCGACGATGCGCGCGAAGGGCTGACCTGCGTGCTGTCGGTGAAGGTGCCTGACCCGAAATTCTCCAGCCAGACGAAAGAGAAGCTCGTCAGTTCAGAAGTTCGGCCGGTGGTCGAAGGCATCGTCGGCGAAGGGCTGGCCACGTGGTTCGGCGAGCACCCCAATGAGAGCAAGCGCATCATCCAGAAGGTGGTGGAGGCGGCGGCCGCGCGCGAGGCCGCGCGCAAGGCGCGCGAACTGACGCGGCGCAAGGGTGCGCTCGACATGGCGTCGCTGCCGGGCAAGCTGGCCGACTGCCAGACCCGCGACCCGTCGGAAAGCGAGCTGTTCATCGTCGAGGGCGTCAGCGCCGGCGGCTCGGCCAAACAGGGCCGCGACCGGCGCTTTCAGGCGATCCTGCCGCTGAAGGGCAAGATCCTGAATGTCGAGCGCGCGCGCGTGGACAAGATGCTGGGATCGGCCGAGATCGGCACGCTGATCACGGCCATGGGCACCAGCATCCGCGAAGAGTTCGACATCGCCAAGATCCGGTACCACAAGATCATCATCATGACGGACGCCGATGTGGACGGAAGCCACATCCGGTCCCTGCTGTTGACCTTCTTCTATCGCCAGATGCCCGAGGTGATCGAGAAGGGATATCTCTATATCGCCCAGCCCCCGCTCTACCGCGCGACCCGCGGCCGGTCGGAGATCTATCTGAAGGACGATCCGGCGCTGGACGACTACCTGATCGGCCAGGCGCTGGAAGACGTCATCTATGTCACCCATGACGGCCAGCAGGTCGCTGGCCCGGACCTGCGGATCCTGGTGGATGAGGGGCGCGAGGTACAGCGCCTGCTTTCCCCGCTGGCCCGCAAGGTCGGCAGCCCAACGGTGGTGGAACAGGCGGCGATTGCCGGCGCCTTCAATGCCGACGTTCTGGCCGATGAGACTTTGGCCACCCAGACCGCGGCTTACATGGCTGGCCGCCTGGACGCGCTGGCGCCCGAGCAGGAACGTGGCTGGCAGGGTGTGCCGTCCGGCGACGGGGGGATGACTTTCACCCGCACCTTGCGCGGCGTGACCGAGGTGCGACGCCTGACCGGAGAGCTGGCGCACAGTGCGGAAGCCATGCGGCTGGACGACATGGCGGCAAGCCTGCAGACGACCTATGCCCATCCCGGTCACCTGCGTCAGAAGGATGTGGAGACGGAGATCGCGGGCCCTGCGAGCCTGGTCGAGCGTATCATGCAGATCGGCCGCAAGGGCGTGGCCATCTTCCGCTACAAAGGGCTGGGGGAGATGAACCCCGAACAGCTCTGGGAAACCACGCTGGACCCGAACAGCCGGCTGTTGCTGCAGGTGAAGGTCGACCACGCCGACGAGGCGGAGGAGATCTTCTCAACCCTGATGGGTGACCTGGTCGACCCGCGCCGCGAGTTCATCCAGGACAACGCGCTGAAGGTGGCGAACCTGGACGTCTGATCGCGGATGTTGGGTGACCGCGGCAGTCGGGTTTCGCTTCGCTCTACCCGACCTACTGCGGCGATCGTAGGTCGGGTAGAGCGAAGCGAAACCCGACGCCCCAACGCCTATTCTCGGCCAATGGTCCCCTCCAAGGGCGCTTCATCCATAGCCCAGTCTGATCCGTAGGCGCCCTCCGCGACATATCGATGGAAGCTGGAATACGGCCATTCAGCAGGGTGTTCGACCAAGCCGTGTTTCACCGGATTGAAGTGGACATAGTCGATATGCGCCGCCAGATCCCGTTCATCGCGTATCTGATGCTCCCAAAACCGATCCTGCCAGACCGCCTGGTCAGCCCTTAGCTTGTCGGACCGAGGGACATGACGGGTGAAGTGGCCTTTGATCAGACGCCATCGCGTCGAATAGTCGGAACCGTCAGGCGGAAGCGTCCACACGGCGTGCAGGTGGTCGGGCAGGACCACGATCGCATCGATGCGAAATGGATGCCTTTCCAAGGTGTAACGGAAAGCCGACCGGAGCCGCTGGACGTCATCCGGCGTCGAAAGAATGGGCCGCCGATCAGCCGCCACGACGGTGAAGAAGTATGTCCCGCCGGGCACCCGTTGACGACGATAGCGCATCTCACTGACGTTGTTGACGCAGGTCGGGTAGAGCGCAGCGAAACACGACGAGACGCGCCGGAAGTCGGGTTTCGCTACGCTCTACCCGACCTACGGATCCCACGGTTCTTTAATGAAGGCGCTTCGGTAGGTCGGCGATGGCCTCGTCGATCAGGGCTGCAGATTTGGCTTCATCCACCTGATCGGCGATCAGCTTCGCTGCCGCTGAGACAGCCAAGTCCACCGCCGCCCCACGAATCTCCGCCGCGGCGGAACGCTCGGCATTGGCGATACGGTCCATGGCCTGCTGTTCGCGCCGTTGCAGTTGCTCCTCGAGCGCCTCGGCGGCCTGCGCACGCAGCCTGTCGGCCTCCTGCCGGGCATGCTCGACGATCTGCTCGGCCTCCTGCATCGCGTCGCGCTGCTTGCGCTGGAAGGTGGCCAGCGCCGCCTGTGCCTCTTCCTTAAGCCGGTTGGCCTCTTCCAGCTCGCTGCGGATCCTCTCCGCGCGGCTGTCGAGACCGCCGAGGATCGCCTTTTTCGCGGGCTTCCAGAGGATGCCGAACAGCACGACAAGGGCCAGAACCAGAAGCAGTTCCGGGCTCAGGAACGGCTCATCATGGTGCGCGCCGTCTTCGTCAAGCTCGTGTCCGACCTCGGCGACCAGACCGTCTTCGCCATGCTCCGGCGATGCCGCAGCGTCCTCACCGTGCGCTTCGGACGCGGGCTCGGACCCATTCGTCTCGGCTTCTGCCTCGGTTTCGCCGGCGGTGTCGGCCTGGGCGATCTGCAACTCGTCCATCAGCCCACGTCCTTCAAAGCACCGTCCACCGCGCGCCCAGCCGAAGGGGCGTCCGCGGCCGTACCGGTCAGCTTGTGCGCGACCTCGCGGGCCACCTCCACGGCGATCTCGCGGATATTGGCCTTCGCCTCATCACGCGCCGCGGCGATGCGCGTCTCAGCCGCGTCCACTTTCTGGGCGAGCTCACGCCCGAAATCGGCCTGCCGTTCCGATGCCCGCTGCGAAATCTCCTGACCGGCCTCGGCGAGGATGGCGGAGGCATCGCTGCGGGCCTTGGCGACTGCCGCCTCATAGGCGGCCACCACCTGATCCGTTTCGGCCTTCAGCGCACGCGCGCGTTCCAGATCATGGCTGATCTGGGTGGACCGGGCTTCAAGAACCTCGGAAATCCGCGGCAGCGCCACCCGCGACATCAGCAGGTAGAACACGACAAAGACAAGCGCCAGCCAGACGATCTGCGGCGCGAACATACTTGGATCGAACTGCGGCATGCGCGGGTCCCTTCGGCGCGTCTACCGACAGCGGGGACAGCTCAATGCTCAACGCGACGGTCGTGCCGCCCCCGCGGCCAACAGCCAGGCGATCGCCGGGCTCAGCCGAACAGGGCCATCAGGCCGATGATCAGCGCGAACAGGGCGATGGCCTCGGTGACGGCGAAGCCGATCCAGATGCTGGCACCGATATCGTCCTTCGCCGCCGGGTTGCGCGCCAGCGCCGAGATATAGCTGGACCAGACATTGCCGACGCCGATGCCGGCACCGATCATGCCGATCGCGGCCAGTCCCGCACCGATGGTCGATCCCGCCTGGGCGATCGCTTCTTCCATTTTTCCCGTCCTTCCTCGCTTTCGGGGGTCAGTTGCCGGGCGGCGCAGATCCGCCCGTGGTCAATCCGGCTGGCGCCTGTCCGTCAGCCTCAATGCAGGTGCAGGGCGTCGTTCAGATAGACGCAGGTCAAGATGGTGAAGATGTACGCCTGCAGAACTGCGATGAACAGTTCCAGCAGCGACAGCGGCACCAGGAACGCAAAGGGCAGCAGCCCCGCGATCCCCAGCGCCGGTACGAACCCGGCGATCACCTTCAACAGCACGTGGCCGACCGTCATGTTGGCGAACAGCCGGACCGAAAGGCTGATCGGCCGGGAGAGATACGAGACGATTTCCACCGGCACCAGGATCACGGCCGTCCACAGAGGCGCGCCGTGGGGAAAGAACATGCGCAGATAGTGCAGCCCATGCGTCGCGAAGCCGATGATCGTGACTGCGATGAAGATGAAGGCGGCCAGCGAGAACGTTACGGCGAGATGGCTTGTGACCGTAAAGCTGCCTGGGATCATCCCCAGCACGTTGCAGAACAGGACGAACATGAACAGCGTGAAGATGAACGGAAAATACTTCCGCCCGCCGCTGCCGACATTGTCGCGTATCATGTTGGCGATCAGATCGTAGAAGATCTCCGCCAGCGACTGCATGCGGGTCGGCACCAGGGCGCGCCCGCGCATGCTGGCCACCAGGAACACCGTGGCCGTCGCTGCCGCGATCACCATCCACAGTGATGCGTTGGTGAAGGCCACGGCGCTGTCGCCGCCGATGATGGGCTGGACCTGGAACTGCTCGACCGGCGATGCCACGCGTCACCTCATTCGCTGTCCGCAGAGCCGGGGCCGCCGCCTCGTTCTGCGCGCCGTCTTTCCTTCGTCCGGCGGTCCAGTTCCTGCGCCGTGCGATAGACGTTCAGGAAGCCGGCGCCGCAGCCGACGAAGAAGAACACAATCAACAACCAGGGCTTGGTCCCCAACCAATGGTCGAGAGCAAGCCCGATCCCGGCGCCCACCGCCACGGCCGCCGCAAGCTCAACGGCGATGCGCAGGCCCGCGGCCATCCCCTCGCTGCGCTCGGCAGATGCCGGCGTACGGCCCGTTCTGTGGGCCTGACGCGCTTCCGCTTCGGCCAGGCGTCGCCCGAAATCGTCCTGACCGTGGCCCGACGCGCCGGATGCGGATGCACCGGTCTCTCGATCACGATCCGCAGGGGATGCGGGCGGCATGACTGTGCGGCGGCCTCTGCGGCCTCACCAAACGGATGAACCGGCCGGAGTGTCGGCGGGCGAACCCCGGAACGCGGCGCAACTTAGTGATACGGCCAATGAACTGTCAAGCATGCACCCCGGCGGAGGGTCCCGGCGCCGCCGGCGGGGCCTCGCGCCGTTTGCGCACGAAGGATTCCGCCCGATCGAGGCTGACGGACACCAGCTGGGAGACGCCGCGTTCGGGCATCGTGACGCCGAACAGGCGGTCCACCCTGGCCATGGTCATGCGGTGATGGGTGATCACCAGAAAGCGGGTGGTGCCCTCGCCGGCCAGTTCGCCCACCAGCCGGCAGAACCGGTCGACATTGGCGTCGTCCAGCGGCGCGTCGACCTCGTCCAGCACACAGATCGGCGTGGGATTGGTCAGGAAGACCGCGAACAAGAGCGCGATCGCCGCCAGGGCCTGCTCGCCCCCCGACAACAGCGAGAGATGCTGCAGCCGCTTGCCCGGTGGGCTGGCGAACACCTCCAGCCCGGCATTCAGCGGGTCGTCGGCATCGACCAGCTTCAGATGCGCCTGGCCACCCCCGAACAGCCGCATGAAGAGATGCCGGAAATGGCCGTTGACCAGATCGAACGAGGTGATCAGGCGCTCCCGCGCTTCCTTGTTCAGGCTGGCGATCCCGTGCCGAAGACGGTCGATCGCGGCCTCTAGGTCGGCACGCTCTGCGATCAGTCCTTCGACCTGCTGCGTCAGTTCTGCCAGCTCCACTTCGGCTCTCAGGTTGACCGGGCCCAGTGCCTCCCGGTCTCGCGACAGGCGCTGCAGCCTCGCTTCCACCTCTGCCTCGGTCGCTGTCTCGCCCTGACCACCCTCCGGCGTCTCCGGTGCCGTGACTTCGGCCTCAGGTCCCAGCCGCTCTCGGATCTGCGCCTCAATCGCCTGCAGTGCCGTGACCGCGGCCTCAACGGCGGCTTCGGCCCGCACGCGGTTCTCGCGGGCCTCCACAAGCTGGGCCTCTGCCGCCTTGGCCTTGCGGTCTGCCGCGGCCTGTCGCGCCTCGGCCTCTGCGACGCGATCGCTCTCCCGCCGGCGGTCCGCTTCCGCCTGGGTGAGCCGATCCAAGAGCCGGTTGCGTTCTGCGGCCAGTTCGCCGGGGCGCTCCGCCAGGGTGTCACGCTCTTCCTGCAGATCCGCTTCACGCGACCGCAGTTCCTGCAACCGCTCTTCCGCCGCCGACCGGCGTTGCTGCCAGGCGAGGGCCTCGCTCGCGATCGTCTGCAGCCGCTGGCGACGTACGGCGGCCTCGCGGGCCACGCCGTCCGCAGCGACACGGGCCTCGGCGGCAGCCTGACGCCGTTCAGCAACGGCATTGCGGGCCGACTGGGCGCGATCCCGCAGATCCTGCGTATCACCGAGCCCGACCATTGCCGCGCGCGCAGCTTCCAGCGCTTCGGACGCTTCCTGGCGATCCGCCTCCAGGCTCGCCACCCGAGCCTCCAGCGTCTCCAGCTTGGACTGGTGGCGTGCCACCGCTTCCGACACCTTGGCCTGGCGCGCTCTCGCTTCGCCGGCGGCACGGTAGGCGCGGTTGACCTCTTGCCGGGCCATGCCGGCACGCTCGCGCAGTCTGCGCGCCGTGTCCGCTGCAGGGGACAGGGCCTCAGCCGCCTCTGCCGCTGCCGCTTTCGCCTCGGCGACATCCAGGTTCAGCGCTTCCAGCCGGTTGCGCTGGGCCAGCCGCACAGCGGCCGGCGCTGGCGTTCCCGATGCGGCGACATACCCGTCCCATCGCCACAACCCGCCGTCGCGGCTGACAAGCTCTTGCCCCGGCTTCAGCGACGCTTGCAGTGCATCGCCTGACGGGCCGTCGGCGACGACGCCGATATGGGCGAGCCGCCGCGCCAGCGCATCAGGGCTGCCGATCAGGTGGCCCAGCGGGTCAGCGCCTTGCGGCAGTTCAGCGGGCGCTTCAGCGTGAGGCAGCGTGCGCCAATGGGCCGGTGCCTCGGGATCGGATGACGCTTCCAGATCGTCCCGCAGCGCTGCCGAAATGGCGGCTTCCAGCCCCGGCGGCACTTTCAGGTGTTCCGCGATGGCTGCGAATTCGCCGACGGCCGCGGCCTTCAACGCCGAGTCCAGGCCTTCCGCCTCGGCAAGCAGACGCGCCAGCCTAGCCTCTGCCGCACGGTGACGCTCGTTGGCCTCGGCCTCGGCGCGGCGCACGCCTTCTTCCAGATGCTCTGCCGTTTCAAGTTCGGTCTGGGCGCGGGCAAGCTCGGCCTCCGCCGTCTCCAATGCAGTGCCTGCCGCCGCAAGGTCGCCGGGGTCGCCAGACCGTTCGCGGTCCCGTTCGGACGCTGCCTGGGTCAGTCGTCGCTCGATATCGGCGTGACGCCGTTCCAGCTCCACCACGCGGCGTTCCGCCGTCTTCCGTTCGGCTTCGGCGGCTGCGATCTCTTCGGTCAGCGCCTGCAGCCCCGCTTCGACGGCCGACAATGACGCTTCCGCTTCACCCAGGGCCTGCTTTGCCGCCGACAGCGCGGCCGCCTCGCCGTCGGCTTCCGCCGTCAGCGCCCCGTGCTCCGTCTCAAGCCGCTCGATCGTGCTGTTCGACTCCGCATGCAGCGCCGCTTCCCGCTGGGTATCGGCTGCGATCTGCGCGAGTTGCCGCTCGGCTTCGCGATGGCGTTCGGCCACCCGTTCAGCTTCGGCGTCCAGCCGGTCGCGCGCAGCGATCAGGGACTGCAGCGTTGCCACGGCCGTCGCCTCTGCCTCGCGCAGGGCCGGCAGCTCGGCACCGGCCTCCGCCGCCTCGCGTGACGCCGCCGCGGTCTCTCGGGTCCGTTCCGCCACGTCGGCTTCGCGGGACGTCAGATCGCGCGCCGCCGTCTCCCGGACTGCGGAGGCGGCAGCCCAGCGCAACCGCAGCAGCGTCGCCTCCGTTTCGCGGATCCCGTCCGACAGAGTGCGGTAGCGTGTCGCCTGGCGTGCTTGCTTGCGCAGGCCGCCTTCCTGCTGCTGCATGGCGATGATCACATCGTCCAGCCGCCGCAGGTTTTCTTCTGCGGCCCGCAGGCGCTGTTCGGCTTCCTGGCGTCGGCTGTGCAGCCCGATGATCCCGGCCGCCTCTTCCAGCAGCATGCGGCGCTCGGCAGGCCGCGCGCCGATCAGCATGGTCACACGACCCTGGCTGACCAACGCCGCGGAACCGGGGCCGGAGCCCGTATCCTGGAACAACAGCTGGACGTCGCGCGCCCGCACGCTGCGGCCGTTGATGCGATAGTCTGACCCCGCGCCCCGCTCGATCCGCCGCGTCACCTCGACACTGTCGAGTTCCGCATAGGCGGCAGGCGCGCTGCGGTCCGCATTGTCCATCGACAGCACGACCTCGGCCAGGTTTCGCGCAGGACGATCGGCCGTTCCGCCGAAGATGACGTCGTCCATCTCTTGCCCGCGCAGACGGCGGGCGGAGCTTTCGCCCATCACCCACCGCAGGGCCTCGACAAGATTGGACTTGCCGCATCCGTTCGGGCCGACGATTCCGGTAATCCCGGGCTCTATGACAAGCTCCGTCGGCTCGACGAAAGACTTGAACCCGGCAAGGCGAAGCCTGGCGAACTGCACTGACGCTGACGATACCTTCTTGCGGGCGTCGGGCCCGTCGTTTCTAGCCGGGCTCGCCCGCAGCGCTCTCGATCAGATCGGCAAAGTCGTCGAGCGGCCGATTGCCCACCACAAGCTCGCCGTTGATCACGAAGCTCGGGGTGGCCGAGACTTCGTAGGTCTGCTCCGCATGGGACCGCTGCCCGACGATCTCCAGGGCCAGATCCTCATCCTGGAAACAGGCATCGACCTCGTCGGCCGGAAGGCCGGCAAGCTGACCGATATTGCGCAACGCAGCTACCGGATCATCGGCGCGGACCCAATCGCTCTGAGTGGCGAACAGCACTTCGATGGTCGACTCATAGCGCGATTCCGGTACGCAGCGCGTGAGCATGCTGGCCGACAGCGCCAGCTGGTCCAGCGGGAAATGCCGGAACACGAACTGGATCTCGCCCGTGTCCACGAACCGTTCGCGAAAGGCCGGCCAGGTCGACTCGTGAAAGGTCGCACAATGGCCGCAGGTGAACGAGGCGTACTCGATCACCGTGACCGGCGCGTCCGGGTTCCCGATCGGCCGATCGAAGTCGGTCAGGTCCGACTGCCAGGTGCTCTGCGCTACCGTAGTGATGGAGGCAAGCTGCAGGAGTGAGTCCTCGGGCAAGACGCGGGATTCGTCTCCTGGCGCCGGCTCTTCCGCCGCTTCGCCGTCGCCGGCGGGAGACGCGTCGTCGGCAGGAGCGTCGGTGGCAGGAGCGTCGGTGGCAGGAGCGTCGGTGGCCGGTGCCGCCTCCTCGGCAGCGTCCTGAAGCTGCTCAACGGCGTCATCGACGGCGCCTTCCACCTGGTCGGCCGCGCCTTCAACCTCGCCGGCTGCATCCTCGACCGCACCTTCGGTGGCGCCTTCTACCGCCTCCTGAGCCTCATCAACGGC
>JANQIX010000059.1 GCA_028281925.1 Alphaproteobacteria bacterium | reverse complement strand
TCGCCCGCGCCGGTGTCGAAGATGGCCGCGACGATCGCCTCGACCATGCGCCGGGCCTCGCCGGCCAGGTCATCGACGAGGGCCTCGGCCTCGATGCGGATGCGCTCCAGCGTGTCCTGGCCCGGCAGCTCCTCTTCGAGCGCCTCTTCGATCGCGCCGAGGGCGCGGTCGATCATCTGCGCGAGTTCCTGCAGAGGCCCGACGTCCGAAGTCGGATCGGTGGTATTCTCCGAGGGCGGTCCGATGATCGAGGTCAGATCGCTGAAGATCCCGGAGAGCGGCCCGAGGAGCCGGCGGGGCGCCTCGGCGAGATCCTCGCGTAGGTTCGCCCGGGCCCCACGGATCGCCGGCAGCAGCCGCTGGCGGAGCCGGGCGAAGAGCACCTCGAGATCCGCCCGATCGGCGACGGTTTCGATCTCGCCCAAGAGCGCCAGGATCTCGCGGGCGAGACCCGCGAACCGGCCCTGAAGGCGCTCGGCAACCCGTTCAATGCCGACGCGAAGCTCGCGCTCGACCTGTTCGACGACGCCTTCGAACGACAGGATCTCGGCGCGCAGCCGCAGGAAGGCTCCCTCGGCGCGGGCGCCGAAGCGCGTACGCACCGCTTCCAAGTCGACGTCGCCCGACGTCGCGGCTTTCCGGACAACGGTCCGGATCTCGGTCTTGAAGTCCTCGACCAGTTCGGTGGCGACCTGCTCCAGACGCGCGCGCCAGCGGGCCGTCAAGTTGGACTGCGCCTTCCAGAAGTCCTCCCAGGGATCCCTTTCTGAGGCCGGGCGGCGGCTAAGCGCCTCGCGGTACCTGCCGAGCGCGCTGGCGGCGCGCCTGGCATCGTTCTGAATCTCCTCGCGGGGCGGCAGGCGGCCGAGGGCACCGGCCTCGGCGGTCCGGGCATGCTTGGCGAGCCGCGACAGCGCGTCGCCGACGGACCGCTCGGACCGTGCGACATCCTCGGCGAAGCGCGACTGCGTCGTTCCTGCACCGGGCCGGGCCCGGGCGACGGAAATGGACTCAATCCGCGCCTCGATGCCGCTGCCGGCGCGGCCGTGCGTTACGTTGACGGGCTCCTCGACCCGCTGCAGGCCAAGCGAGAAGCGGTCGAGGCCGGGTTCGACCGGCGGCGGGTCCGGCAGCATTCCGTCAGGGTTCTCGGCCAGCCCGTCGACCGGGAACTCGCGGTCGCTCATCGACGGGGCCCGGGGCCTGGGAAGCACGGGGAAGTCGACCTCGGGCACCGCCTGCCAACGGTTCGTGTCCGCACCGTCCTGGCGCAGGACCGAGGTGAAGAACAGCAGCCGTTCGGGGGTCAGGCAGTGCTGCTCGACCAGCCCGCCGCCGCGCTCCTCGGCGCGGGCGAGCCCCACCACGATCTCGGGGCGCGGATAGAACCGCTCGCGGCCCGGCGGGATCGGCCCCGCCAGCGGGATCGCCCAACCCGTTTCGGTGTTGAAGCCCCAATCGGAGTGGACATCGATCTTCTTCGAGACGAAGCGCACCTGGAGCAGCGCCCCTGTCGTGCGCGGCGCTTCGCCGAAATCGGGATAGCGGCGCACGGGCTCGAGGATCTCGACGTATTCGCGGACCTTGCGCATCACCGCGAAGCCCTCGAAGTCGTCGGGCTGGTCCCAGGCGCCGCTGTCCGAGCGGAACCGTCTCGGCGTCTTCACGGTGCGTTCGTAAACGATCACATGCTTGGCGAGATGCCAGAGCATCGAGATGCGCCCGATGCGCTCCAGCTTGACCTGCCGGGTATAGCCGCCCTCGGTGACCGACGAGATGATCGTCTTGCCGTTGGCGAACACCGCCTCTTGGGCGCCGTCGCCGCCGAAGGGCCCGTACTGGATGGCGGAGATCTGGGACGAGACGCTGTCGGGGGTTTCCAGCACCTCGTCGTAAACGGGCTCGGCCTCGAAGAGATAGTCGACACCGCCCGGCAGCGGCCGCTCCGCGCCCTCCAGGGGGCTCGGCAGGCCCTGCCGGGTGTCGACCGCGGCCCTGTTCAGGTCGAACGGATCGGCCGTGCGCCGGGTCTTGCGGAAGCGGTGGCGAATGTCCTCGGTGAAGCCTTCGAGGCCGCGCCGCCCGGTCTCGTCTTCGATGGCGCGCAGCTTGCGGTAGGGGATGTAGCTGGCGGCGCGGCGGCGCACCGCGCGGCGCCAGGCGGCGACGGCGTCGGCATAGCCCGTTGCCTCGATCTGCGCCGTGGTTCGGTTCAGCGTCGGGATCGCGGTGTCGGCGAGGCGGCCGGCCCAGCCGTCAAACTCGGCCAGCCTGACGCCCGAGGGGGTCCAGAGATAGCCGAGCCCGTAGAGCAGCTCGGATTCGGCGACGCTGAGCCCCAGCCCCGGCGCGTCGCTGTCGGCGAAGCCCAGCATGCGCCGCAGGTTCCAAGGGGCGATCGTCCGGGCCCTGGGCTGGATCGAGCGGTCCAGGACCAGCCGTGTGGCCGTCGAGGTCTTGCTGTCGAACGGCATGTTGTCGGGATCGGGCACGGGCACGCGGGTCGTCCCGTCGTCGCTGCGCCGCGTGATGTTGCCCTTGATCATGGTTTCGCCGGTCACCTGGGGCGGCAGGATCATCGCCATCTCGTCGTTGTCCGAGCTCGCGAGGCGCCAGACGAGCCCAAGCTCCGGGCCGACCTCGAGCTCGCCCAGCACGGACCCGTCGGGCGTGCTGACATCTGCGATGACGCGTGCGACGCTGAAGGGCGCGGGGTCGACCAAGGCTGCATCGATCGTTCCGGCAGTGGCCCCCGGGTCGCCCGAGAGGCTGCGAAGCATTATGGAGACCTTGTGCGACCGGTCCGGCGTCGCCTCTTCCGTGATGCCGAGCGCCATGACGACATGGGAGAATATGTCGTCCAGCAGCGGCACGATCAGGGGCTGATCGGCCGGCAGAGCCTGGTCGCGCGAGAGTTCGCGGAAGGCCGGGTCTTGCCCCGCCGGCATGACGCGCTTGATGCCGAACTCCAGGTCCACAGCGAAGCGCGCGACGGGGTCGAACCCGTCCCCCGGGCGTTCGATCCAGCCGCTGATCTGCCCGGTCCGCTTCAAGTGGCCGTCGGTTTCCAGCGGGATCGCAGGCAATGCGTCCCGACCGACGGCGCTGCGGCCGCTGTGCAGTTCCAGCAGCAGCGAACCGATCAGCAGACGGTCCGGCGCCGCCGCGGCGCCTTCCTCGCGAACCAGCCTTGCCAGTGCCGCGAAGTGCGCTGCCCCGGCCGCATCGCAGGGCTCGATGGCGAAGCCGCGCGCGCCCTCCAGCGAGCGCAGCCGCGTCGGGTAGAGCGGGTCGGTGTCGCAGGGCGCGACATCGACGTCCTGGGAGAGGCCGGAACCGGTGACGGTGCGCAGCTCGGGAAAGTCCAGCAGGCCGCGGTTCGGCGCTCTGGCGATCCGGTCCTCCGCCAGGCTGGTCAGCCGGGCGGGGGGCGGCACAAGGCTGACCCCGGCCCCGACATCGAGCGCGTCGTCGACGACCGGGACCCTGAGCCACCAGCCCTCGAGCACGTCATCGGTCGACAGGAAATTGGAGAGCTGGTACTGCGAAAGGAACCAGTTCCGCCGCGTCGGGCCCGTCGCCCCGGTCGCGGCGTACGGAAGGGCCGCCGGCAGCGCGCTCAGCGAGGCGCGGGCGTCGAGACCCCGTAGCCCGACGATCGACGGGTGGGAGATGAAGTCCGGCCAGAGCCGCTCGGCGCTCAGCATGTCGCCGTTGCCTGCGCCGGGCACCTTCATCGCGACCAGGGATCGTCCGGGCCGCGGCTGGTGGCGGATAACATGCACGCCGCCGATGAGCTCGCCCGTCGGTTCCGGAAAGCGGTCCTCACCGCCAATGAAGAGAGGCGGCTCCTCTCTGCCGGCGAATTCGGCGCGATAGCTCTGAGTCGGTCTCAGCCCCAGCGCCTCGGAGGCGAGGGTGACGCTGTGGGGCCATGTGTCCATCTCCGCCCAGAGGATCGATGTCAGGCCGCCGCGGGCACCGGCGATGGCGTCGCCGCTCTGGGTCTTGGTCCGCATGACGAGGGCACCCTTGGAGTTGAACGAGCCCCTCAGATTCCACGTGCTGTCCGTCGTCTTCAGCGACGAGAGGAACGGCACGGCATCGAGCGTCCACAGGCCGTCACCCGACGGCGGCAGCGGGATGGGACGGTCGATCCAGGCTGCCAGGGAGGGCGCCCCGCCGAGCCAATCGATCTTCCAGTCGTTCGCGTCTCCGAGAACGGCGATGAAGGAGTCTTGAGGACCGTTGTTGGCGGCGATTTTGAGGCGGGTGCCGTCCCATGTCAGGCGAAGACTGACGGCAATGCCAGCCCCCATCGGGCTGAGGGCGCAGGGCCAGAGCGCGTTGATCCAGAAGACCCCGTCTCCGATGAGATGGCCGGGTGTGCCGCCCGGCCCGATCACCTTGATGGGCTCCGCCGCAAACTGGATGCTGGAGACCGTCTTGAGTGCCGCGTCGATCGCGCCGGACGCCGGCTGCTGGCCGAAATGATCGAGCGCGGGAGAGATCTCAGGGGTGCAGAGAAAGTCGATCTCGTCGGGGTGGTGCCTGCCCTCCAGCACCACGCGCTGGATGCGCGTAATCCGCTTGTCCTCGAGGAGGTCTTTCGACCAAACTTGCAGCACCGGGATGAGCAGCCCGGCGAGATCGCGCACGAAAAATCGGTAGTCTGGCTCGCCTAATACAGAATTCACGATACGCCTCCATGAGATCTATATCGTCCCAATTGCTCTGACGTTGACATACAACCTCACAGCTAGCAACACTTCTCGGGGTTTGATTTTTGATGAGCGGTCAGATGGCAAACATCCTTCTTTTGGACTTTGTTCCCAATGACTTGAAGTCGTTATACCCCGGCAGCATGCCGGGGGCGGATGTGGGGCCGGCCCTGCTGCACAGCTTCCTCGAACGGCGGGCAACGGGCCCGAACACCCTCGATCCACTTGCGGAGACGGACGCCCTAGGCGCGGCGCTCGATGCCGACCCCGCGCTGCGCAACGAGTTGCTCCGGATAAGAGTTCTGAGAGAGGCTCCCTACACCGGTCACCGGACCTACACCTTCGGCGGAGTTCCGGTGGGAACGCCTGCAGGTGTGGATGTCCCCAATCTGATCAGGACGGCGCTCGAGGCAGCCACGGCGACGTCGCCGGAGACGGTCTGTCTGTCCGGTGCCCTCGCACTGCGCCGAAGGGAGTTCACGTTCGGCAAGAAGAAAAGGCTGTTGTTGGCGAGCGTCGTGATCGGCCATCCGACGCTCGTCACGCCGGGTGGCCCCCGCCAGCCCTGGCACGACATGCGCCACGTCGACACGGTCTTGCCGCATGTCGAAATCACCTATCTCGACACCCACGGTCGGCCGCTGGCCGATCCCGAGATGACGGTTCGTTTCGCTGGCACCAGTTCGGAAACCATTTCGACACGGCGCATCTTCGGCGAGGCCGCGTTCGTTGTTGGCCTGTCCAGCCGTTTCGCCCACGCTCCCGTCCTGCATCCGCTGCTGCGCCTCTCTGCCCAGACGCACCTGCGCCCGGTGCTGCTGGGCTGGCAGGCCGACGCCTATCTGAGGCCGCAACACGTGGCGACGCCCGACGTGAGCCCCCTCCACGATTTCTCGCGCCGGACCCGCGAGCTGGCGCTGGTCATGAGCTATGCCTCCCCGCGGGAAATGGTCGCGGCGCTGCGGATCCCTAACTCGAAGGAATTGCGCCAACAGGTGCTGCGAGGGTGGGGTGAGGCGATGGTCGGCTTTCACCCGGGCGTCCGCTCTCCGTCATACGATCGCCGCGCGGTGGACAGCCGGCTGTTTCGCCACGCCGCCGTTGCCGATGGCGGTGAGACGTCCGAGCAGAGCGCGCGACTTTCCCAAGGCTTCTCGATCTTCCGGCGCATCGGCGACACCGGCCGCCAAGTCGAGATCCGCCCGCGTCTCGATCGCAGCCCCTACCAGGTGGCCAAGGGCTGGAGGACGCGCGTCAACGGCTTCAACGCGGCGAACCTGAAGGCGAGCAACGCCGAGCACCTCGGCCGCGACGCGTTGGCGAAACCGGTCGGCGCGAAGCTCAACGACAACGAGACGGGCATCAACGACCCCGAAGAGGTCCGGGCCGTCCTGGCACGGATGAGGGCGCTCTACTACCACGACCTGCCGGAGGCGTGGCCGGGCAGCGACGAGGCGGAGTCGCTACGCAAGCTCGGCGACCGGATACGGCTGTTCTCGGCCATCGTCGCGGACGCACCGGGCGACCGCAATGGCACAGACGGCACGCGTCAGGACTATCTGATCAAGCGTGGGCTGGGGGCGTTCGAGAACCTCAACCCGCCCTACGGACGGCTCGAGCCCGGCGATGAGCGCCACAGATGGCTGGTCGCCAACAACGCGCCCCTTTGGCTTCGGCTGGCCGTCGAACCCGAAGACGGCGACACCGCGCACGAACACCGGGGCGGTAGGAAGCTGCTGATGCCCGACGGCACCAAGAAGGACACCCCCATCGGCTGGATCAAGTACGACCTCTCCGAGCGCAAGGACCACCATCACCACTGGGCGACCGACTGGGCGATCGAGGAGATCTTCCGCGCCGCGCGACGGCTGATGACGGCGCCCGACAGCCTCTGGGCCCCTTACGGAAAGCCTGAGCATTTCAGCTGGTTCGGGATCAACCACCTCAGCCCGGAGCGCGGCAACGGGGGCGGAAAGCATGCGTCGAGCCACGCGACCGGGATGAACATCGACCTGCGCCTGCCGAATGAGCGAAAGAAGGCAAGCGATCCCTTCCACAAAGGCGGGTACTGGTACCAGGGTCACTACGACCAGCGCGTTGCGCGAGTCCAACTGAAGATCCTGGCGGAGAGCCGGCTCGTCTCCACCATTCTGTTCAATGACCCGGATCTGATCGCCGAAGGGCTGTGCAAGCCGGCCCGCGGCCACGACCATCATATCCATATCCGTGTCGTGCCTCCGGTGGCCGCGCCTGTGAAACCCGCTGCTTAGGACGCGGGCATTTGTCCGGGCTGGCGCGAGCTTCCGCCAATCAAGATCCTCGTTCTTGATCTCGCCCGCGCTTTGAACGCCCAGCATCCGCACATCTCGCTCTGGCTTGACACCCTTCGCGCTTCAGTTGATCGAGGGCGCTCTTGATCCAGACGCGGCGGGCACAGAGACATGCAGCTAGAGCGAATTCGCGCTCGGCTGAATCGGGAGGGATTGAACGAACCCGCTGGCGCGGGAGGGGGTTGGCGGGTTCGGAGGAGGGCTCCGGTCTGAGAGGATTGTGGGTGTCGAAGCCCAATCCCACGGAAAGGAGCCCCCCGATGGCCGAGATGAGCCCATTGCGTCGCCGTATGGTCGAGGACATGACTGTCCGCAATCTGTCGCCGGCGACACAGCGATCCTACGTTCATGCCGTGGCGAGGTTCAGCCGGTATTTCGGGCGGTCGCCAGATCGGCTGGATTTGGAGGATGTTCGGGCCTTTCAAGTGCATCTGGTGGCGCGCGGGATCTCGTGGCCGGCGTTGAACCAGACGGTCTGCGCGCTCAGGTTCTTCTACGGCGTGACGCTGAGACACAGTGAGATCCCGGAACAGATCCCTTACGCACCGGAGCCGCGCAAGCTGCCGGTGGTGCTGAGTGCGGAGGAGGTGGTGTGGTTTCTTAAAGCCGTGCCGAGCCTGAAGACCCGTACGGCGCTGACGACCGCCTATGCGGCCGGGCTGCGGGCCTCGGAGACGGTTTCTCTGAAGACCGGCGATATCGACAGCGGCCGCATGGTGAACCGGTCGATCCGACGGAGCAGATGATCGGCGGGCTACATGATCGTCAAGCCGGAAGTCGTAGAACAGACGCTCCGGCGCCGCCTGCCTGACCATCATGTTCCGTCCTCCTCGATCTATCTGAGGAGAACGGAATCACGGGTCCCAGCAGCCCGCAACCCCGCCTAAATCAACAAAATCGTCACCAAGCGGCGGAGGAGGAGGAGGGCTGCATCATTTGCCTGTTCACGGTTTCCAATTCCCTGCACCGTCGTGAACGTTCCCTGTTCCGGTGAGCAGGGAATTGGGGGCGAATGCCGATAGACTCCGTCGGCTATAGAGTGGATAGTGCCGCGCATCGGGTCGGACTTGCCCGATATCCCTGTATTCTCCCTGCCAAACAGGGAAACCCGCGGAGACGGGTTCGCCCAGGACTGCCCCCTCCACCACGTACCCTTCGGGTGTTACCATACCCTGAGGACCCAATCATAATTACCGCGGAAATTCAGGACGTTATAACTCTTCCCGCCCGGAAATGCGGTCGCGGAGACGGCAGGCTAACGGGCCGTTCGGGCGAGTTCCGGCCGGGGTCTCCGTCGGCGCATTTCGGTGTCCACAGTTTTGGAGAGAATCGGCGCTTCGCCAGGGGCGTGGCTCAGCCAAAGCCCAGGATTTGCCTTTGCTGATGCCAGGAGATAGGCAGCTCTGAAAGCCGCTTCAGTCGGCTGACCGTCGAGTCCGGCGGCTGTCTGCCGGCAAGGATCGCTTCGACAATGTCGGGGGCGAGCAGTCCCAGGGGCAGAATTCGGCTGACGTCACGATGGTGAATACGATGGCGCTCCGCCAAGGTAAGAGCAGATGGAATCGTCCGCTCTCTCAGATCGGCAAACCAGCGGCATCCCTGGGCAACGGCACTGACAAGTCTCGGATCCGGCTTGAGCGCTCGCACCGTATTGCCAGCAATGATCAGCCTGGTCTCGACGCCGCGCCGCCGGAGCTGGATCGGGACGTCGACCTGAACGGCGTCTCCACCGGTGTCGCGCTCTGCCTCAGTCGCCTGATCGCCCGTTGCGTCGCCTCGATCCCCAAGTGCACTGACGCGCAACGAGATCTTCATCCGGGCAGAACCCACGTCGATCCGCTCGATCAAATGGTGGACGATCCCAACTTGCTCAGCCGGAGCCCCATGGGCGAGCCGGTCGACCAAGCGCGCCGTACTGGACAGTATGCCTTGCAGGCGGTCGGACGATGCCGCAACCGTCTCGAACAGATCAATCAGGCGGCGTTGATCTCGCAGGACTTCGCCTAGGCATTGTGTCGTCGCCGACTCCAAAGCCGGCGCGGGTAGGCGCCAGGGAGCGTCGACTCCGTTGGATCGTCTTGGTTCGGGCGGGTGAAGTATTAGCGGTAGCGACGGCCGGCATTGACGGCGTGGGCGTCGAACCGCTTGACGATGCGAGCGAAGTCGGCGAGCGAACGCGTCGGTCGGTTGGCCTTGTAGACCACGACTGCGTCGACCTTGCGGGCCTCGATGTCGGCCAGCAGCCGCTGCAGTCCCGGCCGTTCCATGGTGCCGCCCGAGATGCCTCCGTCATCATATCGTGCGCGGATCAGGTGCCCGCCTTCGTGACGCCGGCTGGCGATATAGGCCTCGCAGGCTTCCTGCTGTGCGTCGAACGAATTGAAGTCTTGAGCCAATCCCTACTCATGGGATTTGCGCGTGTAGGTTGCGCAGCGCAGGCGCTTTGCGGCCACCAGCTTGCGCCCCATGCCACGCCGAAGAAACGCGTCCCCGACCAGCGGGCTCCGGTGATCGCCCGCGATCGCCGACAGCGATCGATAGCACTGTCCGTTCCAATGGAAGTCGCCGTCGATTGCATCGGCAACATGGATGACGCCATGCCACTCACGGACGAGCCTGGCGGCCGGTCGGACCGCCTTCGCAGTCCGCTGATCATCGTGATTGCCGGCGGCGCATCTCCTGACGGCATGTGAGAGCGTCCGGCTGACCATGAAAGCGCCCGAGCCCGCGCGGAGACTGCGCGCTTTGCTGCCCTCCGCTACGGCGGCAGCGGCGACGGAGGGACTGCCAAGTCTTTGGTGTGCCGTGAGCCTCGAAGTTCGCCCTATGAAGGCTGCGCAACCCGGTGCAGGAACTATGGCACGGACATCCAGATAACTTGGCACGCCCATCCAGAGACACCCCAGAGACCCTTCTGCTAAACAATGCGGAATTGAAACAATCACATCGGCGGGCGTCCCGAGCCGCGTCGATGAAGGCGGAGCGCATTTCCGCCCGCCGGACAGCTACGGGATTCAGAGGACGAGACGGGTACGCGCAGCACCGGAAACGGCAGGTGCGGGCGGCGGAACTCGCCCGCGGAGGCGGGCTAACGAGAGGAGACAAACGGCCATGTCCAATCAACCGAGTTCAGCCGTAGCCGTCGGCATCGACGACGACGATCCCTTCGACATTGGCGATGACGACGACGACCACGGCGACAATGTGCAAGCCTGGGTGCCCATGAATGCCATCAAGGCGAAGCCGATGGACGCAGCCACGATGCATCATGTGGCAAAGACTAATCAGCATGTCGCCAGTCAACTGGCCAATATTCAAAAGGGTATCCAGAATGACAGCGCTATCGTAAACCGGCATAGGAAACTAAAGAAGCTCGGCAAGGCGGCCAACGTCACGCGGACAGTAGGTGTGACAGGTTTGGGAGCGGCTAATACTGTTGCCGGCGGGGCGTTATTGGGCGGAGCGACGCTCAGCTCCACGACCGGATGGGCTGCTGTCGCCGTCGGTGGTTTGTCGCTTGGCGCGGGTCCGATTGCGCTGCTTGCCGTGGCGACAGTGGGCGTTATCGGCGCGTCAACCATGAATGCCGTTTCCGCGCACAAGACCCGCAAACATATCGAGGCGCTGGAGTTCATTCACGAATACGCGAAGAAAGGCGTCTATGCCTGCAGCGATGACAGCAGCCCGGTGCATGCCGGCATCATTCATGGCGTGCTGCCCTACATCATCAACAAGAAGAAGGCCAAGTTCGCACGCAGGGCCTTCAAGGCGGTGCCCGTGATTGGCGTTGCCGAGACGGTACGCGCCAAAACGAAGTGGCTGAAGAAGAAACTCGACGGCTCGCAGGGATTCAACAGGAGCTTCAATGCCAATGCCCTGGCGGCCCATCACTGCTCAACCGAGTGCTCACTGACGAAGGCGATCATCGCGGAGCTTTTTTCCGTCGACGATGAAGTGGCGGAGGAAGCGCGGTATTGCGACCCGCGCGCGCTGGCCAAGTTGATCGAAGTGAAGATCAAGTCAGTGTGAGTTGAACTCACGATACTGAGTTGAACGGGTCGCCCGATGATCTTGGCATTTGGGCCGTATGCGCTCGCCGGGCATGGCCTATGGACTCGAACTTTGAGGGCGAACACACATGCCGCACAAAGTCTGGATCGTCATGGGACAGGGCGCCTGCGCAGATCTGGCGTATGTCTCGTTCTGTACCGGAACTCTGTACACCTGTTCCGCAATTACGATGATCAACAACCAAATCGGGCGCGGGGGCCTCTACCACTATCCCGCAGGGGCCTTGACAGATCCCGAAGAGTCTCAGTTCACGGAGACCGAAAACGTCCTGAAACAGATGCTGGGATACATCAGGCCCACGGCCATCGATATTGTGACCGCCGCTGATGTGGCGGGAGCGATGGGAATGGCCTACAGCATTTCTGGCACGTCCCAACGCGACAAGCACGCAATGCAGAACTGGTTCTCTCAGTGGGGCTTCGTCTCCGCCCTGTCCGGCACGAGCACCTGGGCCGGCATATGCGCGGAAGGAACATGCACGACCGATCGGGACGAGGACTGGCCCAACGGTAACTTGCACGACTGGCAGGAGAGATCGGCGGGCATCTATCCGGTGGGCGGCACGAATGTCACGCTGCTGGGCAAGAAGGGTGAGAAGGGCACCGTCCAACCGACCGGATAGGACTGGGGACAAAGGGGCGGTCTTGAAGCCCCGGCCAGACACAACTGGGGACGCAGCGGCGGTCGACTGCTACGGGCGATTGGCGGTCGACCATCGCTTCACCGCCGCCGGCATCGCCGTCGCCCTGAACGGCGCCCCAATGCCGGCGCGCGGACCCGGCCACACGGTTTCAGGCTGTGACAGGAGCTGACGCATCTGGTGGTAGACCGTCATGAGGACGGTGGCTTCGTCGACATTGCTGAGGGCGCTCTCGTCCTCCACGAAGGCCCAGATGCGCAGGCGTCCGGCGCCGCCGTCAGCGAGGGGCAAGACGAGCGTATTGGGCGCGCGCAGCCCAAAGTCTTCGACCACGCTGCACATGTTGTGGTGGGCCTGGAAGCTGGCGGCCTCTCCGGACATCAAGAGGTAGGGCCGCCATTGTCCTGCTGCCCAGCGCAGCCTGCGATTCTCCTCCTCAACGCCTTGCGGCAAACCCGCGGCGTTGAGGCCGCTTACCAGATCGTCACGGCGGCTGCCCAGCCGATCCGCCAGATTGTCCCACAAGTACTTGCGGATGTCGGCATAGTCTGCGGTCACCTGTAGCGAGTTGACGCATTCCGACACGCACCAGAAGCCCAGATCCGCTAAACGGTCGCTGAGCCGGCGACGAAGGCAGGGCACGTCTGCGGCCCCGAACAGATCTTCGACAGATCGGCTGAAGCCGATGTTCGGCACGGACTTTCAACTCCTGCCACTGGCCCTTCAACTCCGGTCGATGCCGGATCGCTCCGCAGACTGGGCCGTGGTGGCTGGGATTTCCGTCGGAGTTCAGGTGTGCATTACTTGTCAGATCATGCAGTCACCGTGCGCCCTTTGCAAAGCGATTCAACCGCACAAAAGCGTGAGTACGATCACAGTTTCCGCCGATTTCTCATTCACCAGCCCCCATGACGACGCGATCGATCGCGATGCCATAATGGAACGGTGCTGGCCGGCCAACGATCGAACCACGAGTCACGGCCTCAAGCAGGTGACCACGGATGGCAAAGCCGCATGCGTACTCTACGAGCTTGGAACGGCCCGGGGATTGGCAGAGATGCCGTCGAGCAGCCGGAACACCTCGTCCCTCCAGGCTGCGCGAAACGTCTTGGCGATCAGTGACATAGGCCGGTATCGCGGGGAAATCAGCGCGTATCGATAAGGCAGCGTTTCGACGAGGGGACGCACGACGATTGCGCCCGCGTCCGCTTCTGCACCCGGCTCCAGGAAATGCGCCGTTGTCAGTGGATCGACGATCGCCGCGCATTGCCCGCACACCACAAACTGCGCGACGGACAGAGACGTTCTGCTCTCCACCACAACATTGAGCGAGGCGCCGGCTGCCTGAAACAACGCTCTCACGCCGGCCCTCTGAACATGGTTGTCGAGAAGCAATCCCATCGGCTCGCCATCAAGCTGCG
Organism: Alphaproteobacteria bacterium; assembly: GCA_028281925.1. Lineage (GTDB taxonomy): Bacteria > Pseudomonadota > Alphaproteobacteria > DSM-16000 > Inquilinaceae > JACKIG01. The sequence continues at coordinate 16,018 of JANQIX010000059.1, read as the reverse complement.
CAACGGAAACGCGCTTTTCTTCCGACAGTCGATGGCCTGACGGCAGCAAGATCGAGCAATCGGCGACGATCGTCTCGACCGAATAGATGTCAGCGTTGTCGCGATCGCCTGGATCGTCGGTAAAGGCGAAATCGATGCTCTGCGCCCGAACCTGCTCCGTGATCTCGCTTGTACTGCCGGCGAACATCGACACACGGCAGCCGGGTCTTTCGGCAATCATGCCGGCGATGAAGCGGGGAAAGAGCATCGCCGCCGGACTTTGCATCGTCGCCACGTGTACGTGTCCGGCTTCGACCTCGACCAGATTGCGCATCGTCTGCCGCACCCGAGCAAGCCGGTTCAGCATCTCTTCGGCTTCGGCGAGGAGGTATTGCGCCTCCGGCACCGGCAATAGCTTGCCCCCATCGCGCTCGAAGAGCTTGAGCCCGAGTTCATCCTCCAGCGCCTTGATCGCCACCGTCACGGCCGGCTGGCTGCGCCCAAGTCGCTTGGCCGCGGCGGAGAGCGAGGGAGAGGTCATGACGGCGTGGAAGGCGACGAGTTGCGACTGTTTCATCACTTCATCCACAAGATCGGCGTATCAAAATAAACAATAAATAAGTTCATCCATATCAAGGGGCCAAGACAGGATTCGTACTGAGAACGCACACGGTCCAAGAGGTGGAGGCCCGAAAGCTTGCGAAGCTGATCGTGCATCTCTGGGCCAGGCACGGCTGATCCACCGTGCATTGTGTGGCCTGGCGTGGCGCACACTTAAGACTCGTTTCCTTCATGCGAACCTGACCTTCGTCTCTCACAGTGATCCAGGGGCTCTCATCGCCGCCTTGGAGAGGATGCGCCGTTGATCGGCGACATCTTGGCGCTAACCAAGTGCTGTGGTCGCTCCGCACATCGCCTGGTGACCGTCCTGATCCGGCGCGCCGGCCTGCGGGTGAACGCAGACCCGCTGGGGCTGCGACGATTGCCGGAGGTCCAGAGGGCGTCTACGAGGTCAGCCGTCGAGCCCGCGGTCGTTGTTCCGACGCTCGATATCCGACAGGGCGTCCGACATCGTAAGCTCGAATTCCTGCGCGAGCCGCGACGCCGTCCTCGCCTTAGGGGTCATCAGGTCGACGTCGAAACTGAGCCGCGGTGTGAGCGGCAGAAACGCGATCGCGTCAGGGTCGCGGTAGATGCGCTGCCAGGACTCCACCGCAATGGGATCGACCAGAGCGCAGGCCTGGCCTTCCAACACGTAATTCAGAAGGTGCAGGCAGACCTGGCCTTCGAAGCGCGGCGCGAAGACCATCCCGGCGTGCTCGAACGCCGCGCGCACGGCCAATGACGTCGTATGCTCCCGATAGAGCGTTGCCAGCGGTTCGCCGGCGAGTTCCTCTACCCGGACAACCCTCTGCCCGGCCAATCGGTGGGACGCCGAAACGGCGCAGACCAGCCGGAACCGGAATGTGCGCACGTTGGCAAAACTCTCCATGCTCTGATCTGTCATGTGGTCGGCTAGGCCTATATCGACCTGCTGTGACTCGACCATCCGCCGCGACACCTCCGATGGGTGCGACAGGAACGTGACGTTGACATCCGCCCGGTTGCCGAGATGGCGCGAGATCAGGGCGGGCACGAACGCGATCGCCGGACCGGGCATCGAGACGACCCGGAGTTCGCCTGTCTCGGCATCGCGCATCCGCCGCATCGTGGCTTCGATGTCGCCAAGCTCGCGTAAGATGCGGCTGGCCTGACGAAACAGGTATTCGGCTTCGGGAACCGGATGGACGCGCCCGTTCTTGCGCTCGAAGAGCGTCATGCCGAGCTCGCCCTCCAGCTTCGCGAGCAGGTGACTGACCGCCGGTTGCGTACGGCCGAGATTGCGTGCGGCCTCGGAGACGGAACCGGTGAGGACGACTTCGCAGAACGTGGTGAGCTGTCGGATATCCATACCGTCGGATCCCGTTTAGCGCCAAAGCACTCTTATGGTTTCAAGTCTACTTCCAGGTTTGAATCATGAAGCAGCCCGATAGGCTCGAATGGTCGCACTTTAGTGGTCCGGGGTGACTGGTTGCTCGCCAGCAGACGTTTTGGTTCGCAGATGCCGTCGATGGCGCCGGCCATCAGCGGGGGCAGCGGCTTGATCGAGATGACAAAATCCGTGGCGGCGAAGATCGCCGTAAAGGCAAGCGGCGGCCCCGACCGATTGCGTCGATTGCCTTGGTGGTTATCGCGGTCTCCTCACACTGGCGCACCGTTGTTGGCCGATGGAGGCCTGCACAACATGATGACAGAATTGTTATGATATAACATCTTATCATAGGGCGGCAAGGCACGGCGGGGCTGCGCGGGCGAGTGCGCCCTGCCGTTCGGCGTGCCCCATTTCTTGGCCGCTTTCAGGTACTGTTGACGTGCAAGCGGAAGGGGTTCGAAGCTGCTATGCCATCACTACTGCCGCCGTGGACGCTCAAGGAGATCTGGCTCTTCGACAAGGTCATGAGTTACGGCTCGGTGACGACAGCCGCCGCGGATATGGACATGACGCAATCTGCGGCTAGCCGGATTCTGACCGGACTGGAGGAGAAACTCGCGACTTCGCTGTTTGACCGGGTGGGTCGCAACTTGGTTCCCAATGACGCTGCATTTCGATTTCACGGTCGGGTGCGCCGCATTATCGAAGCGGTCGACGAACGAGCTGAGACCGCGTCCATCAATCGGCATCTCTCGGTTGCTGTTCCACCATCCTTTGCTGCCGGGTTCATTCAGGACGCGGCGGCGCTGTTCTTGAGCGAGACGCCAAACGCCAGCATTACCGTGGAAGTCCGCAGCACCCCGGGGATCGAAGAACTGATCGCCGATGGCACAAGCGATCTAGGCATCAGCGACGGTCGCCTGCGAAGCGGCAGCGTCCGCGCTGTCCCCTTTCGCGCGTCTACGTTGGCATGCTTTCTGGACAAGGCAAATCCGCTGGCACGACGACCGTTCATCGGTGTCGAGGATCTGGACGGCCAGCAGATCATTCTCTTCACGCGGCGTCACCGCGTGCGAAGCCACATCGTCAACTTGTTGGAGAAGTCGAACGCAACGCTCGAGTCCAGGATTGAGACTTCCACAGGGATCTCTGCGCTTTGGCACGTCAAGTATCATGGAGGGATCGCCTTCATGAGCGCCTTTCCGGTGCGCGGGTACCTGCCGGACGGAATCGTGCCGGTCGCGTTCCACCCTGCCCTCCCATATCGGTCCGCTTTCTTGCTGCCAAGCTGGCGCGGTTCGGATGCGATAACCCGCAGCTTCATCCGGGCCGTGCGAAAGGTCTCGGAGAAGCAGTCCGACTGGTCATCGGCGGTGGAATGAAAACGAGCGCCCGACCTTGAGACCTGGAACGGATCGGCCCACACGACGGTAGAGGCGTACTCGGGATGCCGGAACGGTACCGAGTTCCTCGCAGAAGGCCGGCTACACGCCCGTTCAAGCGTTGATCTACTTTCGATGAGATCTCCTGTGTAGAAGACTTACACGTTCGCCTTCCACGCCTGTACTCATTTCAAGGGAAGCCAATCATTCCACCTTCTCACCGATTCATTCCAAAACAGAACTCTTTGATCCCTCTTGAATGCCGCTCTGTCATCTATAGTGCGCCTGGGTGAACCGGCTCTTCCGCACCGTCTGTCTCATTCGCTGACGGGCCCCCTCCATAGCCGAGGGATCAAACGGAACTCGGACCACCTGACATGCTCGCTATCGATGAAGCAGCGGTCTGTCACAGCTTGAGTTGGAATATCGCTACATGACGTCCGAGTGAGGTGGGATAGCCAAATGAGACAAGCTCGACAAACGACAATCAGATGCTGGCCGCCGGGAGCTTATCGAATGGAGGAATAAAAATTAGGACTGCTACATTAGCCAAAATAATCGACTCATAAATTTCCTATATTGTCCAGGAGAAATGGAGCTACTAGCGCTTTTTTATAGAAGTTTTGCAGAATATGAGTAGTATCGCCTGCCATAGGGATTTCGATCTATCGTGATTGACCGAGCTGACTGTGGGCGAAGCCACCAGCAACAGAGGTTGAAGAGTCATGGCAGATTGTCTGACGGAATTCGCAAACCGGTCAGCGCGGAATGCCGGCTGTCGCAGCTGTCGGCGGCCAAGCCGGTCGCTGGTGATGTCGACCGCGCTGACGGCCGCGGCACTGGCGCTTGCTGCGTTCCGCGAGGCCGGCGCCCAGTCGCCGACCGGCGGACCTTAGGGGGCATTCAAACAATGGTCTCGGCACAATGATTGTAGAAATGATTGTAGAGAGGTGACGGATAGTGACAGGGATTGGCTTGAGCCGAAGTCTGCAGGATCTTTATGAGGCCGCAGATCTGGCGCTCCTTCGTGAGCGTCTGGTCCGTCACGTGGCGGAGCTCGGATTTCGGTGCGCCGGCGAGTTCGCCAATTGCCTGCAGGTCACTGCGACTTATGCAAACCCCAGAAAGTTCATCTGGGACACCCTTTCAGATCATGTCGGCAGCCGCAGGGCGAACCTCCTCGAAGCTCTGTTCTCAGCGGCATTATCGCAGGGCATCGAAGAAGAGAACCGCAGACTGCGATGGATGGCAGCGCAGAAGCGGCCCTATCTGGTGTTGTCGAGTGAGGCTGCGCAGTTCAAGGGCAACCTTGAGATCTACAGTGTCGTCCGGGATTTCGGACTTCACGCCGCCAACATCCTGGTCGTCCCATTGCCGGACGGCGGCGTCAGCCGGCTGCGCCTGTGGGCCTTCCCAGATACCGCCAGTGCTGAGCGGAATGCACAGCAGGCCGTAACCCTCATGATGGTCTACAACCATATGAGGCAGCTTCTTCCAGCGGAGCGAACGGACTTCGCAAGCCGCGAGACTGCGTCTGATGATATGGCGCCGACGGCAGCGCGGCGTGATCCGATGGATGTCCCGCCCCCGACGGCGAATGCAAGTGACCTCGCCCTCGCTCACGCGTATCGGACGCGGGAAGCGGCGGTGCGCGCCTATATCGAGGACCACCTGAACGATCCGGAACTCGGGGTGGACCAGCTTTGCCGGGTGTTCGCGATGTCTCGGCGAACGGTCTACCGCATGTTCGCCGGCGATGGCGGCGTCGCCCGCTATCTGACCGAACGCCGCTTGGCGCGCGCCTTTGGCGAACTGAGCGCCGCCTCGCCTTCGCGTGGACTGATCTACGCTGTCGCTGAACGCAACGGATTTGTCGACCAGAACCACTTCAGCCGCCTGTTCCGAAACAGGTACCATATCGCGCCGAGCGAAGCCGTCGGCCTGTGAGCGGCGGCCGGCTCCCGGTTCATTTCGACCGGCAAGCGGCGTCGGCAGTGGAGAGCATCCAGTCGGCCATCTTGAAGCGACGATGGTGGGGAGTTGATCGCGCGTGGCAAAAGTTGGCTTGAGCCGAAGTCTGCAGGATCTGTACGAGGTCGCCGATCTCGCGCAGCTTCGCGGGCGGTTGAGCCGCAACTTGGTGGATCGCGGATTTTGGTGCGTCACCGAGCACGTAAACTGCCTGCAGGTTACCGAAGCCTATGCGAACTCTCGAAAGTTCATCTGGGACAACCTGACCGATCATGTCGGCAGTCGCAGATCGGATCTGATCGACGCCCTTTTCGCCGCGTTCTTGTCACAGGGCATCGAGGAGGAGAACAGCAGACTGCGATTGTTGGCAACGCAGAAGCGGCCCTACCTCATGTTCTCGAGCGTTGCCGCGAAGTTCAAGGCGCACCACGAGGTCGGCAAGGCACTGGAGGATTTCGGACTTCGAAGCCCCGACGTGCTGGTTGTGCCGCTGCCGGACGGCGGTGCCGGGCGGCACCGGCTTGTCGCATGTTCCGAGAGCCGCGGCAGTTTGCGAAACGCCAAGGAGGCCGTGGCCCTCATGATGGCTTACAACCACATGAGACAGATGATATCGCCGGAAGGACCCCATTCAGGCCTCCATCCGACAGGGACGGAAAATGTCGCGACAGCGGGAGCGGAGCGAGATCCGATACCTGTCGCGGGGGTGCCGAGCCAGACCAGCAAGCTTGTCCTGGCCCAGGGATATCCGACGCGAGAGTGGGCGGTGCGCGCCCATATCGAGGTCCACCTGGATGATCCGGCGCTTGGGGTCGACCAACTGTGCCGGACGTTCGCGATGTCTCGGCGAACGGTCTACCGCATGTTCGCCGGCGACGGCGGCGTTACCAGCTATTTGACCGAACGCCGTCTGGCGCGCGCCTTCAGTGAGTTGAGCGCCGCTTCACCGTCGCGCGGACTGATCTACGCCGTCGCAGAGCGCCACGGCTTCGTCGACCAGAACCACTTCAGCCGCCTGTTCCGGAAGAGGTTCCAGATCGCGCCAAGCGATGCGATCGGTCTTGGATCGGCGCACCGGGAACCGCTGACCCGCGACAGTGGTTCGACAAGCGACCTTACCGCGGGATCGCTCTTGAGCGACCGGGCCGTGACGACCCATTGACCTGACGGGTGCGAAAGACGTGGCGAGCGCTTCTACGCCGCCATACGGCGCCGTGTCACGATGGCTCGTACAGCCAGACAGTTGGCTCGCATAGCCAAAGACAGGCGTTTTGGGTCCCTGCACCCATCTATTTGGACCATTGTACTCATAAATACGCTGATCCGCGGTCTGATGGCCGACGTCGCTTAGGAGATCGGTGAAGGTCCGCCGCCAGCATGCGGCAAGATTGTAAGTTTCGTGATATTCGGTCCTTCCAACAGTCAGGCATTCTGTCTTAGAAATTCCGGCGACAGGTTTGCCAGTCAAAGAATGTGGAATGTACTCATTGAGCAAGTGATATGAGCCGAGAAATCAAGTGAAGAAGACAATTATTTCAGATTCGTGTTGCAGGATACGCTGGACTGCATTAGGCGAATGAGCGGCATCACAGATTTGTGATCAATCGTGAGCAGCAGTGATGGGGAAAAGTCTGAATGGCATCTTGGATCTCTGCTCGGGTGCGGCGACGCTCTGAGCGTGACTTGAATGCCGGCTCTCGTCCTCCGCAAGCTAGGGCAGACGCGAGCGCCAGCGGGCCCAGAGTGACGAAGAGAAGGTCCGGCCGCCGACTAAGGTCGGTAATGCGGGGTCAGCCTGGCCGAAGTTGCGCTATGGCGCGGGGAATGGCGGGTAGGCCGACATCCTTCCCGCCCGCGAACATTGGGGCCGGGGAGCTTGGCGAGGCTCGACGTGGCGCAGCCTAAGCGCCACTGAGCATCATGTAGCGTCCGGGAGCAGAATTGACCGCGCACTTTGGCCTATGCGGGAATGCTCAGCCAGAATTGTGGTCCTACTTCGATGTTCATTCCGTTCCGGCCCTAAGAATTGGCTGGATCGGATCGCACCTTGGCATCGGCACGACGAACGAAAGCGCGCCGGCCGACATGATGCGCCATAGACGAGGGAGATGACCATGCTCGATTTACTCAACAAGCCGCTAACCCACGGCTGATCGGTGGCTGGCGGGAGTTGCGTGGCCGTGACGGATAGTGACGTCACCCACCATCTACAGGATTTGTACGAAGCGGCGAACCTGACGCACCTTCGTGAGCGGCTGGCCCGTCACGTCGCAGAGCTCGGCTTCTGGGGCGTCGGCGAGTACGTCAATTGCCTGCAGGTTACCGAGACCTACGCGAGCCCCACGAAGTTCATCTGGGACAACCTGTCCGAACATGTCGGCAGTCGCAGGCTGGACCTGATCGACGCCTTGTTCTCCGCGGCTTTGTCGCAGGGCACTGCAGAGGAGAACCGCCGACTGCGATGGCTGGCATCGCAGAAACGTCCCTACCTCCTGTTTTCCAGCGAGACTGCGCAGTTCAAGTTCTACCGCGAGTTCCGAAAGACACTAGACGATTTCAGGCTTCGCAGCCCCAATACCCTGGTTGTGCCTGTGTCGGACGGCGGTGCCGGACTGCGACGTCTCTGGGCCTTCAGCGAAACCAACGGCAGCCTGCGAAACATCCACGAGGCAGCGTGCCTCATGATGGCCTACAACCACATGAGGCAGCTTCTCTCGGCGGAAGGGGCAGATTTCGGAAGCCGCCCGACAACCTCGGGAAATGCGGCGACGGATGGGCCGGGGCAAGGTCCAATGCACGCCGCAGCGATGCCAAGCCAGACACACAAACCTGTCTTGACCCGGAAGTCTCCAACGCGAGAGGAGGCGGTGCGCGCCCATATCGAGGATCACCTGAACGATCCTGAACTCGGAATGGCGCAACTTTGCCGGACTTTCGCGATGTCCCGACGGACGGTCTACCGCATGTTCGCCGGCGACGGCGGCGTCGCACGCTATCTGACCGAACGCCGTCTGGCCCGCGCCTTTGGTGAGCTGAGCGCCGCCTCACCGTCGCGTGGACTGATCTCTGCCGTCGCGGAGCGCCATGGCTTCGTCGACCAGAACCACTTCAGCCGCCTGTTCCGAAGGAAGTTTCAGATCGCGCCAAGCGATGCGATCGGCCTTGGATCGGCGAACCGGGAACCGATGACCTGCGACAGCGGTTCGGCAAGCGACCTTGCTTCGGGATTGCTGGGCACCGACCGAGCCGTGGCGACCCGTTGACCTGAAGGGGGAAGGACGTAGCAAGCGCTTCCACCCCGCAACACGGTGCCGCGTCTCGTTGACGCGTACAGCCAAAAGACAGGCGTTTTTGGCCCTGCACCCGTAAATCCGGGCTCTTGTACCCATAAATATGCTGTTCGTTCGTCTGATGGCCAAAGTCGCCTCGGAGATCGGCGAAGGTCAGCATCCAATCTGCAGCAAGATTGTAGGTTTCGTGATATTTCGCCTATCGGACAGTCGGGCATTCCTTCTGCAAAGATTTCAGCGACACATCCAACAGTCAAAGAGTGGGGTATGTACTCATTAATCAAGTGATATGAGTCAAAGAATCAAATGAATAGGGAGATTCCTTTAGAATCTTGTTGCGGAATGCGTTGGAGTGAATTACGCGAATGGGCGATATCACAGATCCGTGTTCAATCGTGAACGATGAAAAGGTAAGAAGTTTAAATATCTTCTTGGGTTCGTGCTCGGACGCAGCGCCGCCCAGAGCATGGCGTGAATGCCGGCTTTTCGCCTCCGCAGCCCGGGCGCCGATGCGCGGCAATCGGCGGCTGGACTATGGGTGCGGAGTCTGGGCCACCTGCAGCCGGCGCAGGCTGTAGGGGAGGACTCACAACGATGACTTTGGGAAGGTGACAGGGCGTGGCACGGGCTGGCTTGGGCCGGAGTCTGGAGGCTCTGTATGAAGCCGCAGACTTAGACCAGCTGCGCGAACGGCTGACCGCTCATCTTACGAACCGCGGATATCTGGGGGTGTGCGAGATCATCAATCCGCTGCAGATCCCCGAAACCCGGCCGATCCGCATAAAACCCGTCTGGGACAATTTCGCGGACTTGGTGGGCCAGCGGCGGGCTGACCTTTTGGCGGCCTATGGCCCGGCGCCCTTGTCGTTTGGTGTTGAGGAGGAAAGCCGCAGGCTTGCTGTCCTGGCTCGGCAAGTTCGGCCCTATCTCTCGCAGTCGGGCGAACTGGCCGGCTTCAAGGCCCAATATGAGCGTAACGGAATAGCCAGGGACTTCGGACTCAAGGCTGTCGAATGCCTCGCCGTGCCATTCCCGGATGGCGGCGCCGGAAGGCTGCGCATGTGGTCTTGGGTCGAGGACAAGAGCGCCCTCAGGAACGCTGAAGAGGCCGCGGCCCTCATGATGACCTACCACCACATGAGACAGCTTCTCGGCACGGAAGGAATTCAGTCCGCAGGGCTGCCGACAAGGATCGGCGAAGGGGAGCCGACCGCACAAGGGCGTGATCCTCTGCGCACGCCGACCCCGGCCGGCCGCATGGGCGCGCCCGACTTGGCCCAAGGGTCTGTGGCGCGTGACCAGGCGGTGCGTGCCCATATCGAGGAACACCTTCATGATCCCGCGCTCGGGGTAGACCAGCTTTGCCGGGCGTTCGCGATGTCTCGACGGACTGTCTACCGCGTGTTCGCCCGCGACGGCGGCTTCAGCCGCTATCTGACCGAACGTCGCCTAGTCCGCGCCTTCGGTGAGCTTAGCCTAGCATTGCCGTCGCGCGGCCTGATCTACGCCATTGCGCGACGCCATGGCTTCGTCGACCAGAACCACTTCAGCCGCCTGTTTCGAGCCAGGTTCCAGATCGCGCCGAGCGATGCCGTGAGCCTGGGACTGGCGCGCTTGGCACCGACGTCCCCCAAGAGCGGCCAGGAGACCGACACGGTCGGCGGCCTGCCTGAGGGAAATCAAGCCTCGGGGCCGGGCTGAGCGGAAAGACATCCGCTGGAATGGCCGGCGTTTCCGCGCGCCGAAAGGGCGGCCCGGCAAGGATGGCACGCTCATCCAGACGATTGGCACGCCCAGCCAGAGACAGGCCAGCCGTCAATCTAGTAGTTCCTTATGCGTACAGGGCGGACGGGAAGCCCCCGTCGTCAGCGCACGGTAGACGCCGAGCCGAACGGCGGGGCGGGGACTGTCAGGAGCCGTGAGGCTGCGCCGGTTATGGTGCTCGGGCTAAGAAAATGCCGCTCTTGTCCCTGTAAATATCGACCTTGATCGTCGAACTCGCGGAGCTTATGCAAACAATACGCAGGGCATGCAAACGATCTATGAGTCAATTCGCCGAAATATTGGAGTCAACTGAACTGAAATTTGTACCCATTAATCTATGATGACTCTGATGAAGAGTCTTTTCATTTAGTATGGAGAAAAATATGACAAGTTAACTAAAATATTATCTTGTGTTAACAGGTTTATTTTGATATACACAAGAAAATATTATCGAAACATGGGTCTGGCCTCTCACGGATTGCCAGCTTGTGTTTGTCGATACTCAAATCCAGGGCAGAGCCATCTACAGGTCATTTTGCCTCTCCACGTCGTGTGGCGTGCGGGTTGGGTGAACGCTTGCCTCACGCGCCTCTCGGGTGGGCGGTGAACAGAAGGGAAGAGAGATGTCGATCTGTCGCGAGACCATGGCGATCCCGGCCCATCCCGCCGTCCCGGCGCTGCGCCGCATGCTGGCCGGTACCACCGCGCTGACCGCTGCTGCCGTCTGCGGCTGGATGCTGGCTGCGGATCCCGCATGGGCCCTGCCGACCGACGGCACGGTCGTCGAAGGCCAGGCGGAAATCATCTATGGCCAGGACTCGGTCACCATCCAGCAGGGCTCAGACCGCGTCATCATCGAGTGGCAGACCTTCGATGTCGATGTGCACGAGAGCGTCAATTTCGTTCAGCCCCATGAGCTGGCGGCCGCCCTCAACCGCGTCCTCTCAGGCGATGCTTCCCAGATTCTCGGCTCGCTGACGGCCAATGGCCAGGTCATCATCTCCAATCCGGCCGGCGTGGTGTTCGGCCCTGAGGCGGACGTCGACGTGCAGTCGATCGTCGCCACCTCGCTCAACATCATGAACCGCCCCTTCATGGATACCGGCCGTCTGGACTTCCAAGTGTCCGGGTTGGTCGATGAAGGCGTGCGGCGCCGTGACGCCGCGCTCAACGCGATGGTGGTCAACGAGGGCAGCATCCGGGCCGATGAACTGGTGGCAATCGTCGCCCCGGGCGTGCGCAATTCCGGCGTGATCGTCGCCAACGTCGCCATCATGGGGGCCGGCGAGGCGGCGGTGCTGGATCCCTATGGCGACGGCCTAATCAACTTCGCCATCACTTCGCCGACCACCATGATCCCGATCAACATGGACGGGAGCGAGGCCGAAGCGCTGGTGGTGAACAGTGAAGGCGCCACCATCCTGGCCGATGGCGGCCAAGTGATCCTGACGGCCGATACCGCAGCCGGCGTGATCGACAATGTCATAAACCTGGACGGCGTCGTCGTCGCGCGCAGGATCGATGCCAGCGGCGGCCAGGTCGCCCTGGTTGGCGGTGACGAAGGCGCGGTCATTGTGGCCGGCAGCATCGACGCCTCGGGCGTGGAGGAGGATGACGAAGGCGGCACCGTCCATGTGCTGGGCGAGACCGTCGTGCTGGCCGATGGTGCCGAGGTCGACGTCTCCGGCCCGGGCCGGGGCGGTACGGCCCTGGTCGGCGGTGCCGAGCGCGGCGGACCTCTGGCCGCCGGCGGCCACATCGCCTATGCAGAGCTCGCGCCTAGTGCCGGTGGCGGCACCGCCATCTCGATCGACGTCATCGACACTTTCGAGACCGAGAGCACCATCCCCACGGCCGACTATGCCTATGTCGAAGCGGGGTCCGAGATCATCGCCCGCGGGACGGCGGAAGAGGCCGAGGGCGGCACAGTGGTGGTCTGGGGCACCCAAGAGGTGCAGTTCCACGGCACCATCAACACGGGGTTCAGCGGCTTCGTCGAAGTCTCGACCCGCGTCGCCGGCACGATCGCGGGCTCGGTCACGACGGGCCAAATGCTGGTCGATCCGGGCGACGTCTGCATATCTGCCGGCAACACGTCTGGATGCGCGGCCGGGGCCACTGACGTGGCTTTTAGCACGATCAGGGGCGTGCTGAACACCGGTGGCCATTTTGAGCTGAACACGGACGTGGTCGGGGACAATGCCGGCACCGGCCGCGTCGACTTCGGCGGACTTGCCCCGCTTTACATCAACAACAACTCCGGCACGGTGGGCACGTTCGAGATCCATGCCAGCGACACGATCGACACCAACCAGGTCGTGATCGAGAACAATGGGGCCAACGGCACCAATTTCGAATGGTACGCCGGCAGTTCCAAGACGGGCGGTCCGGTCGCGTCGGCCGACATCATCCTGGGCCCCCAGCGGCTGGAGACGGGCGGCGGCCATGTCATTCTTGATGCCGCCGATGATGTGCAGCTCAGTGACCCGCTGAGAACCGGCGGCGGTGATGTGACGGTTATCGCGCGCGGCGGGGATTCGGGCGCCAGGGTGGTGATCGGTGCCGAGGGCGTCTTGAACGATGAGTATATCGACACCGCCGATGGCGCCGGCAATGCGGGCGCGATCACCGTCCAGACGGACGAACTCTTTATCAATCCCGGTATCAACAATCTCGATGAGCCGGGCGTTACCGACCCCATTCCGGCTGTTGTTCGCGCCGACGGCGTCGGCGGCATCGTCACCTTCCGGCCGACCACGGACGGACGGACGATCAATCTGGGCACCGATGTCGCGGGCAGCCTGAGCCTGACCGACGGTGAGATCGATCTGATGCTCGCCGACATCCTGCGCATCGGCAGTACCACCAGCGGCAGCATCACGATCACAGACGCGATCAGCCCGGCAAACATCTACACGCTGTCGCTGATCACGGGCGGCGACGTGGTGGACGGCAACGCCACCGACCCCGACATCACCGTGACCAACCTGGCGATCCAAAGCAGCGGCAATGTCGGCGGTGGCGCGGGTGGTCCTCTTGAGACCGCCGTCACCAACCTTGCCTTTCAGAACAGCAGCAACGCGCTAACGGGGTCGCCCGGCTTCCTGCAGATCGCCAACACGGGCGCGTTGACCATCGCGCAAGTGGACGGGCTGGTCAGTTCGTCCAACAGCAGCTTCGCGGGTGTACTGACCCAGATCAGCGCGACCGAATTACTGAGATTCGCGGTCGACACCAGCATCGGTGGGTTCGCCGAGTTCGTCGCACCCACGATCACCGTCCAGGACACGGACGGCGACCCCGACACCGGCCCCGCGGTGAGCGCCGGAACCGGGTTCGTGTTCGACGCCGACACCGTCAATCTGTTCGGCGATCTCTTGACCACCGGCGGGTTCATCAACGGCACGGCGACGGCGGTCAATGTCGACAACGAAACGTCCACCGGCACGACCGGCAATGGCGCCGAGATCCAGGATGCCATCGGCGTCGCGGCGGCCGGCGCGACGGTGACTGTCGCGGCCGGGACTTATGCCGAAGACCTGAGCATCACCAAGGACGGGCTGACGCTCTCAGGCGCCAATGCCGGACTCTCGGCCGGCCCGGGCTCTGATCCCGGCGACAGAGGCGACGAGACGATCCTGGTGGGCACGATCGACACGGGCGAAAACGCCGGTTCGGCGGTCGACGGCTTCACTTTCGACGGGTTCACGGTGCAGTGGGCGTCAGGGGACGCGATCAGCGAACGGATGACGGGCGCGATCACCATCGCCAACACTATCTTTGCGGGTCCGGGCGGGGACGGGGTTAGTGCGCTGTTCGCCGGCGGCGCCGTCAACGCGCTGTTCGACATAACGGGCAATGCATTCTCCGGGCACGACATCGCCATCGTCATGGACGGCAGCGGCCTCGATCCGACCAGCGTGATCCACGGCAATACGTTCACCGACGGTCGCGGCGCGATCCAGCTGTTCGGCAGTCTCGGGCCGGGCATGACGGTTTCCGCCAACGCGTTCGATGGCCAGACATTCGCCAGCGTCATCCTCGGCACCTCGGGCAATACGATCACCAACAATTTCTTCACGGGGGCGGGCTACGCGGTCGCCAACTTCATCGTCACCAACACGACGGTCATCACGAACAACAGCATCACCGGCCTTGGCGTGTGGAACGATCTGGACGGGGCGACGGTCGACGCCTCGGGCAACTGGTGGGGCACGGTCGATGAGACGGCGATCGCAGCCAAGATGGGAGATGACGGCGCCGAAGACGTCGATTTCACGCCCTATCTGAACAGCGGCACGGACGTCCTCGCCGACACGACCGGGTTCCAGGGCGATTTCAGCGCACTGGTCGTGACGGCGCTGGGCGAGCAAACCGACGCGGCGACCGTCGGCCGCATTCAGGAAGGCGTCGACCTCGCCGTTGCCGGTGGCACGGTCTTCGTCAACGAAGGCAGGTTCGTCGGCGGCATCGTCATCGACAAGGCGCTGACCCTGCAGGGCAACGACGGCGACGAGACCGTGCCTGGCGCCGGCTCGCCGATGCTCGTCGGGCCGGGAACGCGCGGCAGCACCGCCGTGACGGTGCTCAACGTGCCCACGTTCACCATCTCCGGCATGGACATCTCGAATTTCGACGATGGGATCGACGCGACACGGGGCGGCGGCTCGCTGACCATCGACAACAACACGATCTCCGAGGTCGATGCCGGCGTGCGGGCCTTCAACTGGTCGTCCGTCGACGTGACATACAACGACATCACCCTCGGCCTCCAGTACGCCACCGATCCTCTTGCCGTGGTCTTGGCCAACAACGGCACGTCGACCGTCAGCCATAACGTTCTCACCAACCTCCTGCCGTCGGGTGCCGGTTACATCTCATTCGGCCTCGTTGTCGTCGACTGGCAGAGGTCATCGGGCGACTACATAGTCGAAGACGCCGCGATCAACGGTTTCGACGTGAACCTGAGGGTCGATGCCTGGTTTGACGGCACCCCCAACGTCACGATCGGCACCGGCAATGTGATTACCGGTGGCGGTGTCGGCGCGCGGTTCAGTTCCATCGGCGGCGGCGACATCAACATCGTCGACGATACGCTGAACGATCTCTCGTTCGTCGGGCTTACGGGCGATTTCATCCAACTGCGGTCCGGGGTCGAGTTCGCACCGGGCTTCCCGACCCTGATCGACGTCAGCGGCGTCAACTTCGACGGGCTGAACCAGAGCAGCCCCGTCGGCCGGGCGATCATCGAAGAGCGGGTTGTCCACTTCCCCGATACGTCGAACTCCGGGCTCTTGGTCTTCAGTACCTTGACCTCCCCGGCGGCCGTAGGCTTGCCCACGGATGTGGAAACCCTGGTGGACGATATCCAGGGTGCGCAAAGCCAGCTCGACCGTCCTGGTGGGGCGTCGTTCTTCTCCAACGAGCTGGGCGCACCGTTCCAGACCGACGTCTTCGCCGAAGCCTTCTCCATCGGCGCCGTGGGCGGCCCCGGTGGGCTGCAGCCGGCAGCCGGCGGCGAGACCGGCGGCGAGAGCCAGGGCCCGGTCAATCTCGGCGATCTGGAACCGGCGGCCGGCCCCGGCAGCCAGCAGGCCCAGGCCGAGGACACCTGCGTGGAGACCTATTTCGCCGACTTCTGGAACGTCGACACGGCGTGC
>JANQIX010000034.1 GCA_028281925.1 Alphaproteobacteria bacterium | reverse complement strand
AGGAAGGTGTCAGTTTTCGATATCAGATGTGCAAAACTGACAGCTTGACTGGAGGGAAGCAGCCCTCACTGCTTGTTGGCATACCACTTGCTTCTATTTACCCAGATTGTTCCAGGCGCTGGACGAACTCGGCTGCAGCCGCAGAGCTGTCTGCAGATGCCGTTCGGCCTCGCCCAGCCGGCCCTCGGTCAGCAGCGCTGCCCCAAGATTGGCCCTGGCGTCCGCGAAGGCCGGCTGTAGCGCGATGCTTCGGAGATAGAGGTCGATCGCCTCCTTGCGCCGTCCCAGTCCCTGCAGCGAGGCTGCCAGGGCGTTCAGGGCGCGGGCACTGCCAGGCGCTTCCCCAGCGGCCCGGCGGGCCTCCACCTCTGCCGCCTGTGCTCGCCCGGTAAGCCGCAGGGCATCGGCAAGGCCGACCCTGGCGTCGATCATGTCCGGCTTCAGGGCCAGAGCGGCGGAAAAGGTCTCCACGGCCGCCTCCGGCTGGCCTCGGGCCGCATGGCAGGCCGCCAAGCCTGCCAGGGCTTCGGCCGACTGCGGCGCGCGGTCGGCCACCTGCCGGAAGAGGGGCAGCGCTTCATTGGCACGTCCCCGCGCCAGCAGCACGGCGCCCAGTGCCAAAGCCGCGGGCAGATGATCGTCGCGGATCGCGAGGCCACGGCGAAGGCAGCGTTCCGCCTCGGCCAGGCGGCGGCGGTGGCGCAGCAACTCGCCCAGCGCTCCCCAGACCTCACCGGCGGCTGGCTCGAGCAGAAGCGCGCGGCGATAGAGAAGCTGCGCCATATCCAAGCGGCCCAGGCGCAGCGCCAGCGGGGCCATGCTCGCCAGGATCCCGGCCGTCTCCGGCGCCAGGGCAAGCGCCCGGCGGTAGGCGGCCAGGCCTGCGTGCAGTTCGCCCAATGACGTCCGGGCCCGGCCGAGATTGATCAGGGCTGCCAAGAGATCGGGTTGCAGCGCCAGCGCCCGCTCGGACAGCTCCGCTGCGGCCCGGTGCTGGCCCAGATCCTCAGCCGCAACGCCCATATGGTGCCACACCTGGGGGTGGTCCGGTCGGGCGTCGGCGACCCGGCGGTAATGCGCCATCGCCGACTTCAGGTCGCCGGCACGGTGTGCCTTTACGCCTTCAGCGAAAACCTCGTCTGGCGATGGGGCGGCCACGGTCGGATCGACCGGCAGGCTACGAAGGGCGACCGCGACGCAGCATGTCGACGAACTCGAACAGGCCTTCCTGTCGCTCGCGGCGCAGGCGCTCCGCCTGCAGGATCGCGGCGACCTGGGCGACACTCTCGTCCACGTCCTGGTTCAGGATCACGTAGTCGTATTCCGCCCAGTGGCTCATCTCGTCGGCGGACTTGGCCATGCGCCGTTTGATCACGTCTTCGGTGTCCTGCGCGCGGGTATAGAGCCGACGCTCCAACTCCTCCGCACTGGGCGGCAGGATGAACACACGCACAAGGTCCTTGCGCGCGCTTTGGGCGAGTTGCTGTGTGCCCTTCCAGTCGATGTCGAACAGCATGTCGCCGCCGTCGCTCAGCGTCTGCTCCACCGGGCCCCTTGGGGTTCCGTAAGAGTTGCCGAAGACTTCCGCGTGCTCCAGCAGGGCATGGTCAGCCAGAAGCCGATCGTATTCGGCGCGGGAGATGAAGCGGTAGTCGCGGCCGTCCACTTCGCCCGGTCGCGGTGGCCGCGTGGTCACCGAAACCGACATGGTCAGGTTGGGGTCACTGGCCAGCAATCGTCTGGAAATGGTTGTTTTGCCAGCCCCCGACGGCGATGACAGCACCAGCATCAGCCCACGGCGACGGATCGTTCGGCCTTCCGCCACGGTGGAAGACGGGCTTGGATCGATCACACTCATTCGATGTTCTGCACCTGCTCCCGGAACTGGTCGATCACCGCCTTCAGTTCGAGCCCGGTCTGCGTCAGCGCCATGTCCGCTGCCTTGGAACACAGCGTGTTGGCCTCGCGGTTGAACTCCTGGCAGAGGAAGTCGAGACGGCGGCCAACAACCCCGCCGCCGCCAAGCAGGGCGCGCGCCTGCGCGACATGGGCAACCAGCCGGTCCAGTTCTTCGCGCACATCCGCCTTGGTGGCCAGGATCGCCGCTTCCTGGGCCAGGCGGTCCTCCGGCAGGGCCGGTGACGCCTCCAGCAGGGCCTGGACATTGGCGCGAAGCCGCTCGCGCAGCGCCGCGGGCTGTGCGGCGGCACTGTTGGCGGCTTCGCCCACCAGTGCGTCGATGCGGTCCAGATGGTCGGTCAACGCTGGCTGAAGCCGGGCCCCCTCCGCCGCGCGTGCCTCGACAAGCGCGTCCAGCACAGATGCAAGATCGGCCGTGAGATCGGCATCCGCCACGTCTGCGGTATCGTCTTCCACCGTTTCCAGCATGCCACGCAACGCCAGCAGGCCGTCCACGCGCGGCGGTGCTGCGCCGACCGCCGCAAAGTCCCGCATCAGCCGCATCATCTCTTCCAAGAGCGGGCGGTTGACGCGCAGCTGCGGTGCGGCCTGGGTGCGGGACAGGGTCAGCTGGACCGAAACGTTGCCGCGCTTGAACCGCCGGTTCACTTCAGCGCGAATCACGGGGTCCAGGCGGTCGTAGCCCGGCGGCACGCGGAACCGCAGATCGAGTGAACGGCCGTTGACGCTACGCGCCTCCCAAATCCACCGATACGGCTCTACCCCGCCTTCCAGTCTCGCAAAACCGGTCATGCTTGCAACGCCGGCGCTGTTGGCGGCCTTGGGGTCTACGTAATCTGCTGCAATCGTCACGGGACCGGTTTGAACCACTGTTGTGTGTCGTGATGGGCTTTCGCGTCTGGTTATATCGCGGCATGGTTCGTGACGACAGGGCAATGACCTCTTTGCGATCTCCGACAAGCATCGTCATCACCGGCGCATCCAGCGGCATCGGCGCCGCCTTGGCCTTGGAGTACGCGGAACCGGGCCGGACGTTGCTGCTAACCGGCCGCAATGCCGGCCGGCTGGACCAACAGGCCGACCTCTGCCGGGCAAAGCGGGCGGAGGTGCGTACGGCCGTCGTCGATGTCACCGACCGCCAGGCCATGGCCGACTGCCTGGCCGAGGTGGAGGCGCGAGCGCCCGTCGACCTGCTGATCGCCAATGCCGGCATCTCCGGCGGCACCAGCGGTGCGGGCGAGGGGGAGGGGCAGGCGAGAGCGATCTTTGCCGCCAATCTCGACGGCATGCTGAACACCGTGCATCCTCTGGTGCCTCGGATGGTCGCGCGGCGGCGCGGGCAGATTGCGCTGATGAGCTCGCTGGCCGCCTTCCGTGGCATGCCGGGGGCGCCGGCCTATTGCGCGGCCAAAGCAGCGGTGCGGATCTATGGCGAGGGGTTGCGTGGCGAGCTGTGGCAGCACGGCGTCACCGTCAGTGTGATATGCCCCGGATTCGTGCGGTCGGCCATGACAGCGGTGAACGACTTCCCCATGCCGCTGTTGATGGATGCGGACCGCGCGGCTCGGATTATCCGCCGCGGCCTTGCACGCGGGCGCGCCCGTATTGCCTTTCCCTGGCCCAATGCCGTGGTTGCGGAGCTGATTGGGGCGCTGCCTCCGGCGTTGACCGATGCGCTGGTGCGGCGGCTGCCGAAAAAGGCTGCACGCGGCTGACGGCCGATCACATTTGCGCGATCCATGTGATCGCCGTCACAGTCGAAGGCCGATCTGCACCCTACATCATTCTCAACCGTTAACGTTTCGTTAACCCTTGTTGAGGATGTGGGCCATGGCTCGCTTCGATACCCGCACCGCCGACGACCGCTCGCCGCTGATGACGGCCGCGAAAGAGTTTCTGATGCTGGCCTTCTGGCTTGGCAGCCTGTTCGGCCTGATGGTCGTGGGCCATGGCATGATCGGCGCCTGAGAAGTCCGACCGTCAAAACCACTGCCTGCGCGCACGTTCCTCCTGTCCATCCGCTGCATCGCCCGGTAGATTTTCCCAAGGTGTTTGCATGACCGGGATTCGTGGGAGAACGTGCGGTGCAACAGACGGTACGAGCAGACGCGGAGCGTGAGGACGACGGCTATCGGCCCCTTTTCCCGCTCGGCCCCGACCAGACGGCCTATCGCCGCCTGTTCAGCGACGGCATTGCGGTCGAACGCGTCGGTGACCGGAATTTCCTGACGGTCTCTCCAGAGGCCATTACGCGGCTGACCGAGGCCGCCTTTACCGATATCGCGCATCTGCTGCGGCCGGGCCATCTGGCCGGCCTGCGCGCGATCCTCGACGATCCAGAGGCGTCGTCGAACGACCGTTTCGTGGCCTATGAACTGCTGAAGAACGCCGTGATCGCGGCCGGCGGCACGCTGCCCATGTGCCAGGACACGGGCTCGGCCATCGTCACGGGCAAGAAGGGCCACATGGTGCTGACCGATGGGCAGGAAGCGGCCGCCGTCTCGGAAGGCGTGCGGCAGGTCTATGCCAGCCGCAACCTGCGCTACAGCCTGCTGGCGCCGCTGGATATGTATAAAGAGGCCAACACGGCCAGCAACCTGCCGGCACAGATCGACATCTCCGCCGGGCCCGGCGATGGCATGGAGTTCCTGTTCATTGCCAAGGGCGGCGGGTCGGCCAACAAGACGTTCCTCTATCAGGAAACCAGGGCGCTGTTGGAGCCGGCGAAGCTGCTCGAATTCGTCGACGAGAAGATCCGCACGCTCGGCACTGCGGCCTGCCCGCCCTATCACCTGGCGCTCGTGATCGGCGGCCTGTCGGCGGAGCAGACGTTGAAGACGGTGAAGATGGCGAGCTGCCGGGCGCTGGACGATCTGCCGAGCGAAGGCACCAAAGCCGGCCAAGCCTTCCGTGATCATGAGATGGAAGCCCAGGTGCTGGAGCTGACGCGCAATCTCGGCATGGGCGCACAGTTCGGCGGCAAGTATTTCTGCCACGACGTGCGCGTCATCCGGCTGCCGCGGCATGCCGCCTCGCTGCCTGTGGGAATGGGCGTGTCGTGCTCCGCCGACCGGCAGGTCAAGGGCCGCATCACCGCCGACGGCGCCTTCCTGGAAGAGCTGGAGCGCGACCCCGCCCGCTTCCTGCCGGAGGCGGAACTGGAGGGCGGCGAGGTTGTGGCCGTGGATCTGGATAAGCCCATGGCCGAGATCCAGGCGCTGTTGACGCAGCATCCGGTCGGCACGCGTGTGGCGCTGACGGGCACCATGATCGTTGCCCGCGACATCGCACATGCCCGAATGGCCGCCAGCCTGGCCGAAGGCAAGGGCCTGCCGGACTATTTCAAGAAGTATCCCGTCTACTATGCCGGCCCCGCCAAGACGCCGACCGGTTTCGCCTCGGGCTCCTTCGGACCCACCACCAGTGCGCGCATGGACCCGTATGTCGGCCAGTTCCAGGCCGCTGGCGGCAGCATGGTGATGATCGCCAAGGGCAACCGCTCACCCCAGGTGGTGGAGGCCTGCGCCAAGCATGGCGGCTTTTATCTGGGCTCGATCGGCGGCGGCGCGGCGCGGCTGGCGCAAGACTGCATCCGCGAGGTGGAGCCGCTGGACTTCAAAGAGCTGGGCATGGAAGCGGTCTTCCGCATCCGCGTGGAAGACTTCCCCGCCTTCATCGTGATCGACGACAAGGGCAACGATTTCTATCGCCGCGTGCTGAACTGAGGCGGCGTCCGGCACCGCCGGGTCCCTTGGCGGAAAACCGGATCGGGGGCGGTCAGCACGCTTGACGGGCGCCGCCCGCCGACCCACGATTCACGAAGCGCCGTGCCTGTTTTCCAACGCACGGTGGTGGAAACGGGGCAATGCCGCAGGGCATCGCCCCGCCCTTGTCCCGTTACTTGAAGGGCACGCACGATGACGGTCCAGACGGTCGCGACCACCCCCTTTGCCGACCAGAAGCCTGGAACCTCTGGCCTTAGGAAGAAGGTCACCGTCTTCCAGCAGCCGCACTATCTGGAGAACTTCGTGCAGTCGCTGTTCGACTGCCTGCCCGATCTTGCCGGCGCCACCCTGGTGCTGGGCGGGGATGGACGGTTCCACAACCGCCAGGCCGTACAAACCATCCTGCGCATGGCCGCGGCCAACGGCGTGGCCCGCGTGGCGGTTGGGCAGGGGGGGCTTTTGTCCACGCCGGCGGCCTCCTGCGTCATCCGCAAGCGCGCGGCCTATGGAGGCATCATCCTGTCGGCCAGCCACAACCCCGGCGGCCCGACGGAAGATTTCGGCATCAAGTACAATATCGGCAATGGCGGCCCGGCGCCGGAAAAGGTGACGGAATCCGTCTTCGCCCGCAGCCGCGAGATCACGGAGTACAAGATCCAGTCCTACGGCGATGTCGACATCGACAGCATTGGGGACTTCCGCCTCGGCACCATGGTGGTGGAGGTGTTCGATCCGGTCGCCGACTATGCCGACCTGATGGAAAGCCTGTTCAACTTCAACCGCATCCGCCGCGCCCTGGCCGGGGGCCTGCGGGTGCGGTTCGACGCCATGCACGCGATCACCGGCCCGTATGCGAAAGAGATCCTGGAAATCCGGCTGGGGGCGCCGGAGGGCACCGTGCTGAACGGCGAGCCGAAGGAGGATTTCGGCGGCGGCCATCCCGATCCCAACCTGGCCCACGCGCACGACCTGGTGGAAGAGATGATGGGCCCGGGCGCTCCCGATCTCGGCGCTGCGTCCGACGGCGACGGCGACCGCAACATGATCCTCGGCCGCGGCATCTATGTGACCCCCAGTGACAGTCTGGCGATCCTGGCCGCCAACGCCACACTGGTGCCGGGATACGCCCAGGGCCTTGCCGGCATCGCCCGGTCCATGCCCACGAGCCGTGCGGCCGACCGGGTGGCCGAAGCGCTGGGCATCGACGCCTATGAGACGCCGACAGGCTGGAAGTTCTTCGGCAACCTTCTCGACGCCGGCCGCGTGACCCTGTGCGGGGAGGAAAGCTTCGGCACCGGCTCATCCCATGTGCGCGAGAAGGACGGGCTGTGGGCGGTGCTATTCTGGCTCAACATCCTGGCTGCGCGTGAAGAGAGCGTGGCCGACATCGTGACAGAACACTGGCAGCGTTTCGGCCGCGACATCTATTCCCGCCATGACTACGAGGGCATCGATGCCGACGCGGCCGCCGGGCTGATGGAGAGGCTGCGCGACAACGTCGCAACCTTGCCGGGCACGACGGTTGGCGGGCTGGAAATCGCCTCGGCCGACGATTTCGCCTATCTGGATCCGGTGGATGACAGCGAGAGCCGCAAACAGGGCATCCGCATCGCCTTTGCCGATGACAGCCGCATCGTCTACCGCCTTTCCGGCACCGGCACCCAGGGCGCCACCTTGCGTGTCTACCTCGAACGCTTCGAGCCCGATACGGAGCGTCAGAGCCAGGACCCGCAAGCGGCGCTCTCCGGCCTCATCGAGGCTGCGGACGGCATCGCGGAGATCAGGGCGCGAACCGGCCGGGACGGTCCGGACGTCGTCACATGAGTGATGTGAGCCAATAGGGCAGCCGCTGCCATGCGCAGCTCCCCCTCCCTCGTTAGAGATGGTGGGCTGCGGATTACTCAGTGCGAAGTTGATCTGCAAACAAGACGCCTAAAATGAATCCTAATTGCCGGTAAGTTTAGATCGCCAGGATTGGCGATGCACTTCCGATGTCGGACTGTTCTCATTAATCCTAATTACACGACTCTTGGCCAATAGTTCTGAACATCCGCCTTAAGGATGTGAAAGATTCTTAATGGTGTTGGTTGAATGAGTGATCCCGTCTGGAACAAGCCCGCAATGCGGCGAGACGGCCTTGTCGTCGCCCTGGGTTTGCTTGGCGCTCTCGCCTTCTGCGTCGCCCTGGGTGTCGGTCAGATATCGGCGGGCGAGGTGGCGGGAGGAGGGAACAGGTGGGCGGATCGGCTTCCATGGGGCCTGTTGCTGGTCGCGATCGCCTTTGGGACATATTCGTACCAGCAATGGCAGGTACATCGACGGGGCCAAAGAAATGCTCTGGCATCGAATGAAGAGCTTCATTCAAGGATAGATCAGCTTCGACGGTCGGAGTCGCATCTTCAAAAAAGTAAGCAGCTATTGGAAGATGCAATCGAAAGCTTCTCTGAAGGATTTGTCCTTTATGATGCGGATGAGAGGCTGGTGATCTGTAACAGCAGGTACCGGAACCAGTATCCGGATACTGCGGATTTCATGAAACCCGGCGTATTGTTGCAGGACGTGGTCAGGAACATCGGCGAAAAGGGATTGAACCTCAAGGCGCAAGGAAACGCAGACGAATGGTGTCGGCTTCGGCTTGAGGCGTTTCGTGCGGGAATTGGCACCCATGAGCTTCAGCTCAACGACGGGCGCTGGATACGGGCGACGGAGCGGCGGACAAGAGCCGGCGGAATAGTCGCAATCCGAACCGACGTCACCGATCGCAAGATCATGGAAGAGAAACTCCAGCGGTCGAATAATGAGCTGGAAGCGCGCGTAACAGAGCTTGAGAACCTCAAGCGCCACAGTGAACAACAGGCTGCAGACGCGTTGCACTTGTCCGAGCAATTAGGCGAAGCGAAGGGGCAGCTGTCGGACGCCGTGGAGAACATCTCAGAAGGTTTTGCCTTATGGGATGCCGAGGATCGTCTGATCAGATGCAACGAGATCTATCGTAGAATCTATACTGGCCTGGAAGACGTTCTTGCGCCGGGCCTGTTGTTTGAGACCTTCATTCGGAAGGCCTATGCACGGGACGTCTTCGCCAGACCCGACGGCGATCCGGAGGATGCAATTTGGAACCGCGTCTTGCGCCATCGGCGTCCATCCAGTGTCGTTGAGCACGAACTGAACGACGGGCGGTGGCTGCGCGTCAGCAAGCGCAAGACCGGCACGGGCCAGGTGGTCGGCATCGTCTCGGATATCTCCGAGCGCAAGCAGTCCGAAGCAACGATCCGGCGCATGGCCCTTGAGGATGTTCTGACCGGTCTGCCGAACAGGGCGCAGTTTCAGCGGAACCTCAATGACGCGATGGCCCAGTGCGAGCGGACCGAGCATGTGATGGGTCTGATGCTGCTGGACCTGGATCGCTTCAAGAACATCAACGACGCCCTTGGCCATCCGGCCGGCGACGAACTCTTGAGACAGGTGTCCGCGCGGCTACTGGATTGCGCGCGCAAGACCGACACCGTCGCCCGTCTGGGCGGGGACGAATTCGCGATCATTGCCACGAACTGCAAGAGCGCCGACGGCGCCACGAGGCTCGCCGACCGGATCGTGAAGGCGATCGCCAAACCATTCTCCATCGACGGGAACGAGATCCACACCAGTACCAGCATCGGCGTCACCGTCTATCCGCAGGACAGCGGTGATGCAGCACAGTTGCTGCAGAACGCCGATCTGGCGCTGTACCGCGCGAAGGACCGGGGGCGAGGCGGCTGGCAGATCTTCGACGAAGCCATGAACACGGAAGTGAAGCGGCAGCGCCGGCTGGAGACGGGTCTGCGCGACGCGCTTCATGCAAAGGATTTTCGCATCGTCTATCAACCGCGTTACCACATCGCCACCGAACGGATTGTGGGCGCTGAGGCGCTGCTGCGCTGGCAGCATCCGGAGCGCGGGCCTGTGCCGCCGTCGGAGTTCATTCCCGCAGCGGAATCCGCCGGGTTGATTGTCCCCATCACAGAGTGGCTGTTACGCACCGTATGCCGGCAGAACAAGGCTTGGCAGAATGAGGGGCTGCCGCCGATCTGCGTTTCGGTCAATCTCTCGCCCACACATTTCAAGCACCGTAAACTGGTCGAGCAGGTCAAGGAGACGCTGCGCGAGAGCGCACTGGATCCTGAATGGCTGGAGCTTGAGATCACCGAAGGTATCGCCATGGCAAGCGGTGATGAAGCCCTCGCCAGCGTCCTGCGCCTGAAGAAGGTCGGCGTGAAAGTGTCGATCGATGATTTCGGTACGGGCTATTCTTCGCTCGACCGATTGAAGATATTCCCGGTTGACGCGCTGAAGATCGATCGATCTTTCGTGCGTGACATCATGAGCGGCGAGAACGACGCAGCGATCTGTACCGCCGCCATCCATCTCGGCCAAAGCCTGAACATCAGGGTGATCGCTGAGGGCGTGGAAACGGAGAGTCAGCGCGACTTTCTGTTCCACAACGGGTGCGAAGAGGCCCAGGGCTTTCTCTTCAGCAAGCCGGTTCCACCGGAGGAGTTTGCCGAGATCCTGCAAGGCAACGCGGCACGCACCGGCCCTTTTCCGGCCGGAGCCTCGCCTTCGCTTGGCGTTCCTGAGAACTGCATGCCCGCGTGCGGTCTCTGAGGTTCAGCAATCGGCGAAGCAATCCAGCGACTGCTAACCGGATCCGCCTGTCACATCGATGTCGGACGCGTCTTCCAGTGGAAGCGGAACGTGGTGCCGCGGTCGAACAGGATCGATGGCAGCACTTCGATGGATCCACCTTTCTCCTGCACCAGCCGCTTGACGATGGCGAGGCCGATCCCCGTGTTGGACTGGCTGCTCTGCTTGTCCAGCGTCCGGAAGATGTCGAAGACGCTGTCGCGGGAATGATCCGGTATCCCCGGACCATCGTCCGTCACCGTGTACTCCACCTTGTCGCCGGCAAGCCGACCCGACACGACGACTCTACCGTGGTCCCGGTCGTGGTGCTTGATGGCGTTGCCGATGAGATTGACGAACACGCTCAATAGCGCGTCCCGATTGGTGGAGATTGCCGGCAGCGTGTCGTCTACGGTCACGTCGAACCCCTCTGTGGGGTCCAGCATATTCACCGCTTCGTTGACTAGCTCTCTAGTATCCGTGAGGGCCTCTGCCTGATCCGTCCGCCCTGCCAGCGAATACCGCAGCAGGCCGTCCAGCATCTCGTCGAGCCGTTTCACGCGCAGCCTCAGCCGTTCCATGTTGTTGCGGGAGTCATCGCTCAGATGCTCCTCGATATCCTCCTCAATCCAGTCGACGAGATTGTGGATGCCCCGCAGCGGGGCGCGCAGATCATGGGACGCAATGTTGGCGAAGTTTGAGAGGTCGCGGTTTCTCTTATTCAAATCTTCCAGAAGGCTATTGTAATCTTTCAACTCGGTGTCCCGTTTCTCAATAGCCGATGCCATCGCATTGAGGCCGCCACTGAGATCGCTGAACTCGCGGCCGATGGTCTGCAAGCGCATGCGAGCGGTGAAATCGCCTGCCGCCAGTCGGTTAGCCAGCTCTCCGATATCCCGAATACCGCGAACGATTGTCCTATCGATGCTGATTGTGAATGCGACGATCACCAGAAACAGGGCCATAGCAACGGGGAGATGGATCTTGCCGGATGGTGTTCCGATCCAATCGAGGATGCCTGGCATCTGAAAATGCGCCGCAACCGTCAATCCGCCGAGATCCTCGGCGATGGGCGTCCAGGCGACAATCTCGGGCCGTCCATCCGGGTCGCTCAGATGTGCGACCCCGGCCGCCTCTTGCTGGAGTTCGTGAAGCAGGCCTGGATGGTCAAAGGCCACCCCGGTCGTGTCCGGGTCGGTTGGAAACTGAGCGGCAACGGTGCCGTTCGTGTCGACCAGCCGCAGCCGCGTGCCGTCCGCAAGGGGGAAGTCGGACAGCAGGTCTTCCAGCCATGACGCAGAGACACCGACAGCCAGGATGCTGGCCATCGCGCCGTGCTCGTCGAACACGGGTTGGGCGGCGACGACGATGGTCTCTTGGCTGATGGGGCCGAAGACGTAGGCGCCGAGGCTGAACCGCCCTGTGCGCATGACGTTCTGATAATAGAGACGATCGGATCGATCCGGATAGCCGTCAAGCGCGACGCCGGCGCAGTGGATCCGGCCCTCCGGGTCGAGGACAGCGAACCGTGAATATCCTTGGTCACGCAGCGCGTCATCCAGTTCGGCCAGGCGTGCCGTGCAGCTCTCGGGCGCACGGTCAGCAACCACCGGATCGCGCGCTGCTGTCTGGAGAACGGCTTCAACGCCCTCGAAATAGGTCGCGTTGTGAAGCGCCACTGTTGATGCGAGGGCTGCGGCGTCCCGTTCGGTTTCCTGAAGGATTACATCGCGGTACTGGAGAACGCTGTATCCTTCCGCAAGCAGAAGAGCGACGCAGGAAACACCGGCTACGGCCACAAGGCGGCCCTTCAGGCTCCCCAGCAGGTTCCGCATTTGCGCCTTACCCTATCGTTCGGGATGGATCTCCCGCTACCCGCATAACGTGTTTCGCGCCGTCAATCTGCCCCCAATTGATGCTGGGCGCTGATCGCCGGTACGCCGCTGGCGGCGGGCCAGAGCCTCGGTTTCGGGGCTGACGCCGAACTCTGTTCGCGGTTCCCACACCAACGCCTGAACTCATCAGCGGGCATCGGTCCCGCGAAGTGAAATCCCTGGATCTCATCGCAGCCGGCACCGGCTAGATAGGCGACGGTCTCGGCATCCTCGGCACCCTCTGCGACGATGCCCAAGTCGAGGTGTTTGCCCAGCGAGATGATCAGGTCGACGATCGGCGCACGACGCGTGTCGGTTGTCATCCCGGCAATGAACGACCGGTCGATCTTCAGCTTGTTGACCGGAAGGTCCTGCAGTCTCGAAAGCGAAGAGTAACCGCTGCCGAAGTCGTCGATAGAGATTCCGATCCCCAGAGCGCCCAGGCGATCGAGTACCTTCATGACAGGTTCGCGATTGTCCATGGCAGCCGTCTCGGTGATCTCGATTTCCAACTGGTCCGGGTGCAGACCGTATCGCTCAAGGGCCTCGCACACCGTCTCCAAGATCTTGTCGTCAACCAACTGAAGCGGCGACACATTTACAGAGACGAATGGCCTTCCATCGCAGAAGTCCGACCATGTCGCACACTCGCGGCACGCCATATCGATGGCCAACCTGCCTATGGGGCCGATCAGACCCGTCGACTCTGCAATGGGGATGAACGCATCCGGCATCGTCAAGCTGCCGTCCGGGTGCCGCCAGCGGATAAGGGCCTCGCTGCCCAGCATACGTCCCGTCGACGGGTCCATCCGGGGTTGGAAATGCAGCTCGAATGCATCGGAAGCTGGGATTGATTCGCGTAAGGCAACTTCAATTCTTCGCCGTTCCTGCGCGGTCTTGTTCAGTTCCTCGGTGAAGAAACGATAGCTTCCGGGTCCAGTGGCTTTGGCTTTGTAGAGTGCCAGGTCTGCATTCCTGATCATCTCGTCGGCATCGGCGCCGTCGAAAGGGAAGACGCTTATGCCGACGCTGGCGCCGAGGTGCCAAGGCTGATCCTCGACAAGAAACGGTTTCGCCAGCTCAGTCGTGATGCGTTCCGCCAAGGCGCCAGCACCCTGGGCAGTGTCTTCATCCTCGTAGTAGATGGCAAATTCATCTCCGCCGAGCCGTGCGACGGTATCGGACTGACGCAGAAGCCGCCGCAATCGGCGGGCTGTCTCTATCAAGACCGCGTCGCCTGCAGAATGGCCAAGGGTGTCGTTCAGCCTCTTGAACCTGTCCAGGTCCAGCAACAGGATGCCGACTTGAGTGCCGGCGCGCTTCGCCTTGGCGATGGATCTGTCCAGCATCGTCGAGAATAGAGACCGGTTGGCCAATTGCGTCAGCGGATCTTCGTTGGCGAGCCGGTTCAGTTGAACGATGTAACTCTGCCGCGCCAGCGCGTAGCGAATGACTCGGCTGATGGAGGCTGGCGACACGTCGCTTTTCGGCATGAAATCCAGCGCGCCTGATCCGATCATCTCCAGCGCCAGAGCCTCATCTCCACGCCCGGTCAGGAAGACGGCCGATATCGGGCTCTCTGGCCGTATGGACAGCAGCTCGCGGAACAGTTCGTCGCCATTCATGTCTGGCATTCGGTAGTCCAGCAGAACGCAGTCAAAGGGCTGCAGTTCCCACAATGCAAGCGCTTCGCTGCCGCACGAGGCCTCCGCCAGGTCGACCTGCATCTGAGACCGGACCAAGGCGCTACGGACAGCTCTTCGGTCGACGTCGTCATCGTCGACGATCAGAATCCTGGCCTCTATGTTCCCGCCGTCCCTCATGGTAGCACCACCACTGTCCAGTATTGCGCAAGCATCTCGATCGCGTTCTTGAAGGCCGAACCGACGTCGGATTTCACGAGGTAGCCCGCGATGTGGTGTCGGTATGCCGACACGCGGTCCAGCTCGCTGTCGGACGTGGTCAGGACGAAGACGACGCTGTCGGTAAGATTCGGGTCGCCCCGCAGCACCTCTAGGAACTCCAGGCCGCTCATCCTCGGCATGTTGAGGTCGAGAAGGATGATGAAAGGTCTTTCCAAAGGCCCACGGCCATTCTCGCCGCGCAGAATTTCCAGCGCCTCGATGCCGTCGCGAGCCACGACAACGGGATTGGCGATTCTCTGCTTATTGAATCCCCTCTGGATCACTTCAATGTCCACATCATCGTCTTCGACGAGCAGGACATTCACCGTTTTTTCTGCCAAAAGCTGTGCTCCGTAGCGGCGTATCGCGCACTTTGATGAAATGATATCCATCAAATCCGATCGTTACCGCTGGTAAGAGTCTGTAAGATGCCTGTTTAAATTGTGTTAATCGGGCATGCAACCGACATGGTGGGTTATATCATTTGCGACGATTTCACGGAATGCCCGCTGTCTCGGGACGGCGACACGGCTTGCTCTTCGCAGCCGACACATCACGTTTGCTGGAGCTGGCGATCCGCGAAGGCTCTAACGATCGCGCGGTCGCCGGGGACTTCAGTGCTCACGCCCCCGGCTCAATCCCCGGCAGCCGCGGCGGGATCGGCACGCGGGTGAAGCCGTGCTGCAGGCGGGCCATGGGGCCGTTGGCCGAGGTGTCCGGGCATTGCAGCGTGGTCAGCGGTGGGCCCGGGGGGTGGATGTTGCCGGCGGGCAAGAGGCCCGTGAGGTGGTTGTGCGAGGCGATGCCGCGGCCGCCGCTGCGCTCGATGGCCTCGGCCGCGATCTCCGCAATGCCGTCGCGGAAGTTGACGTGCATCGGAACCCAGGCGAAACCTGAGACGGTGAGGTCGCCCCACGGTGTTTCCGCCAGGCCCAACAGCGCGATCAGGTTCGAGCGGCGCGGCAGCTCGCGCTGGTTGCTGACGAAGTTGCCGAGGGAGTAGATCGCGAACCCCTCGCGGTCGTCGCGCGAGACCAGGCGCTCGGCGGGCTGGACCACGTGAGGATGCGCGCCGATCACGGCGATGGCGCCGGCATCGATCGCCGCCTGGGCCAGCGCCTGTTGCCGGGCGTTGGGGGTGTGCTGGTATTCGTGGCCCCAATGGGGCGTCAGGATCACGCCGTCGATGCCGCGCCGGCTGGCCAGGCTCTCGATAATCTCCAGCACCAGTTCCTGCTGCTCGAAGCACATCAGCACCTGACCCTGGGGGTCGGGAAGGCCGTTGGTGCTGTAGCTGCAGGCAAGCCAAGCGATGCGATAGTCGCCGATACGCGTGACCGTGTGCCAGGGATGGCCAGGCTCCGTGGTCGGGCGGGTGCCGGTGTACTGAATGTTGGCTTCTCTGAGTGCGGCGATGGTCAGGTCGACGCCTTCGGGCCGGCGGTCGAGCGAGTGGTTGTTGGCCGTGGAGACCACGTCGATACCCGACGCGGCGAGCGCGGGCGCAACGCGGGGCGGATAGTTGAACAGCGGATAGCCGGTGTAGACGCGGCCGTCATAGTTGGTGACCGGCACCGGCGCCGTGCCGCCGCCGACATAACGGTCGACGGCCAGCGGGCCTTCCAGATTGGCATAGGCGAAATCGGCTGCCGACAGGATATCCTCGACAGGCCGCCAAAGGCTGCGGAAGCCGTCTTCATGCTGAAACCCCTGGCGCTGCAGGGGGGAGTGCAGCAGCACGTCGCCGACGGCCGCGATCACGACCTCGGTGTCGGGCAGGATCGGCGTCGTGAATTCGATGCGGTCGGCCGAAACGGGACAGGCGGGCCGCCCGTTGGGGTGGGGCACGTCGGCGGCTGTTATCTCAAGGGCGGCCGCGCTGCCGGGCCATGCCGCCAGGCAGGCCAGGATGGCGGCCAGCCGCAACGCCCGGCCAAGACTGGTCAGTGCTGGTCTCAACAAGGAAGATCCGCCGTCCGTTGGGGTTGCTCAGCCGACTTCGGATCGCGTCCTGCGTGCTGGCTCGTTCAGGCTGCGCCAGCGCGCTTGGTCGGCCGCGACGCGGGAAAGGTAGTCTTTGCCGCGGAAGGTGTAAATCACGCCGAACTCGGCATCCCGCCGGACCTTGATCGGTTCGATATTCTCATCCAGCTCTACGGCGGCGTCGGACGGCGGTTGCGGTTCCGCATCGGTCTCGGCGACCTCCGGCACCTCATCCGCGGCTGGCAGAGCCAGTAAAGGGGGCTTCTCGACCGGGGCGGCTGGCGCCTCGGGCGGCCGTGCTGGCTGCTCGGCACGTCGCCTCAGGTTGGGCGGCTTGCCGTCATCCAGCGTCGCCAGCATCTTGCGCTGCCGCCTGGCCAACAGGGCGGTCTGATAGGTCAAGCGCAGCACCAGCAGAAGCAGCAGCAGAAGCATGCCGCCGAACACCGCAAACGGCAGCAGAAGCGCGTCGATGACCTGTTGCGTAACGTCCATCTTGCCCCCGGCACGGCGACAGGGTTGCAGCACTGCCGACGGAACCGCGCACAAGTTTGCACCGAAGATGGTTAACAGAATGTCGACGGCGCGCGCCTGGGCACTTGCCCGGCTTACCAGATGGTTCTGACAGTGCCGGTGTCGCGGTCCAGCAGCAGCGCCGTCACCGGGATGATGCGCCGTAGTTCGGCATTTTCGGGGAACGGTACCAGTATATGACTGGTACCGGTGGCGCTGTCGCGACCCACAGTCTCGACCACACCGATCGCGTTGCCGGCCTGGTCGACCACCGGCAGTCCGATCAGCTCGATCATGCTGACGAAGCCACGGTCGGAGATGGGGTCGACGACGTCCACCAGCGGCGGGCCCGGCAGCCCCGGCGGGCCGCTTGGCGGTGCCGACGAGCCGAACCCCCGCGGCACCGTGGGCAGCGGGCGGCTCAGCTCAACATCGCCGAACCGGTCCAGCACACTGGCCGTTCTGGGCGTGTCGCCGCTGGAGGCGGACGGATAGGTGTTGCGCGTGTCGCGGAAAGGCTGGGCGCGTCGGAACCGGTCGCTGAGTGGTGAGACGAAATCGCTCTGCCGGGTGATCTGGCCTGGGAAGGTGCGCGGCGTGCTGTTGAAGCCGTCGTGCGGCTGTGCCAAAGCGGGTGGGGCGGCCAGAAGCGTCGCTGCGAGTGTCGCAACCGCTGCGGACAGCGTCAGTCGTTGGTATCGCATCGTGCCGACCTCTGATCGTCCGACCGGCAGCGCATGCCGTGGCCGAAGACGATCGCGC
The DNA here is from genome assembly GCA_028281925.1 of Alphaproteobacteria bacterium. GTDB lineage: Bacteria > Pseudomonadota > Alphaproteobacteria > DSM-16000 > Inquilinaceae > JACKIG01. The sequence goes on along the minus strand of JANQIX010000034.1, from coordinate 204,778 downwards.
CCTCGCTGTCCCGCCGGGCCTCCGCCCCGTTGGAGAACTGGATCCAGCCGGTGACGTCCATATAGACGTCGATGCCGTTGTCGAACCACAGCCGGCCGTCCGGCTCTTTATGCACCGTGACGCCGCTGCTGAAGACGATTCGACCAGGTTCGGGCTCCGACGCGCTGAGCCCGTTGGTGCAGGCGACAGCACCACTGCCGTCAATAGTGCAGTCGAAAGGGGTGGTGGTCATGCTCAGAACCATGGCAAAGACCGCCACCTCAATGACGCTCACGCCCAGCCCTCCGTCCGTGGCCGACAATCGATACCGCCGCGCCTCAGTCTTGAGAGGCGGCCCAGCAGACGATCCAGTCTGCCTTCAATTTAGTACCGGATTGAGGGGAAAACAGTCACGGACGTGAGAGCAGACGTTGAGGACTCAGCCGGCGTTAAGCCATACGACGGCGAGCGTAACGATGACAATGGCAACCCAAGGCAGCATCGCTTTCAAAGATTGGCGAGTGGCGCGATTGTAAGCTGCCGTCTCCAGTGCCTCGTACCGTTCTTCTCTTGTCATGGATTCCCTCCAGTGTTGGCTGGCATCCTCCCGTTGCAACAGACTTATGCACTTTGGCCTCACTTGACAATACTGAATATCGCAGTGCAGCATTGTGTCCAATTCATTAGTTTGCGACTGAATTTATTGTCTGCCTATTTGGTATGCAGTAACGCGCTTCGGGGCGGCTTGACCCATCGCCGGCCTGATCGGATGCTGCCGGCCGCATCACCAATCGGGAGCCGGGAATGTCTCGTGACGCCGCCATTGCAGAAGCGCAGACCTATTTCGACAGCGGTCGTTTCGCCGACGATCTCGGCCGCAGGGTGGCGCGGCGGACGGAAAGCCAGGTCGCGGATCAATTCGAGGCGCTGAATGCCTATCTGGCCGACGATCTAGGGCCCGGGCTCAGGGCGCTGGGGTTCGATTGTCGAATCATCGACAACCCGGTGGCAGGCGCCGGTCCGTTCCTGGTGGCAGAGCGGATGGAAGGCGCCGACCTGCCCACGGTGTTGAGCTATGGGCACGGCGATGCCATCCACGGCCAGGAATCCCGCTGGCGCACCGGCCTGTCGCCCTGGCGGCTGACGATCGAAGGCGATCGGATCTATGGCCGCGGCACGGCGGACAACAAAGGCCAGCACACGATCAATCTCGGGGCGCTGGCGGCGGTGCTGTCGGTGAGGGGGCGGCTTGGGTTCAACATCCGCCTCTTGATCGAGATGGGCGAAGAGATCGGATCGCCTGGTCTGGAGACACTGGCGCGGAGCCAGCCGGAACTGCTGCAGGCTGATGTGCTGATTGCGTCGGACGGCCCCCGGCTCGACCCGGCCACGCCGACGCTCTATTTCGGCGCCCGCGGCACGGTGAACTTCGACCTTGAGGTCAATCTGCGCGACCGGGCGCACCATTCGGGCAACTGGGGCGGCCTGTTGGCCGACCCGACCGTGATCCTGGCGCATGCGATCGCCAGCATCACCGACGCCCGCGGGGCGATCGCCGTGCCGGAGTGGCGGCCGGAGAGCCTGACGGCGGAAGTGCGCCGGGTGCTGGCTGCATTGCCGCTGCCCTCGGGAGGCGCGGACGGACCGGAGGTGGAGGATTGGGGCGAACCCTCGCAGACCCCGCAAGAACGGGTCTATGGCTGGAACAGCTTTGCTGTCCTGGCCATCCATTCCGGTATTCCGGAACAGCCGGTCAACGCCATACCGGGGCGGGCAAGCGCCCGTTGTCAGTTGCGCTTCGTCGTCGGTACGGACCTGGACGATGTGGTGCCGGCGCTGCGGCGGCATCTCGATCGGCTCGGATTTGGACAAGTTGCGGTGACACGGATGCCGGAGGGTGCGTTTCCGGGCACCCGCATTGGCCTCGATGACCCATGGGCGAAGGCCGCGATAGACAGCGTGCGAAAGACGATCGGGCGGGAGCCGCATGTTCTGCCCAATCTCGGAGGGTCGCTGCCCAACCACGTCTTCTCCGACGTGTTGAACTTGCCCACAATATGGGTTCCGCATTCTTATGTGGGCTGTTGCCAGCACGCGCCGGACGAGCATCTGTTGGGGGCGGTCGTCCGCGAGGGGTTGGCTGTGATGGCTGGTCTGTTCTGGGATCTGGGCGAGGGGGCCTGAGGCCGTGAGAACTGCCATGTCGAAATGGTTGGCACCCATCATCATCGCCCTGGCCTGCGCCAATGCGGCGGCGCAAGAGCCGCCTGGGTTCAGGGCCTACCTCGACGGCGTCGGGGCAGAGGCGGTGGCCGCTGGCCTATCGCAGGCAACGGTTTCGGCGGCTCTTGCATCCGTGCGGTTTCAGGACCGCGCGGTGGAACTGGACCGCGATCAGCCGGAATTCGTGCGCACTTTCTGGGAGTATCTCGACGCAGCCGTGGGCGGCTCGCGCGTTGCGGACGGCCAAGCCCGGCTTTCCCGGCACACCGCGCTGCTGGCCGAGGTGGAGGGCCAGTACGGGGTTCCCGCGCATGTGCTGGTCGCCTTCTGGGGCATCGAGAGTGATTTCGGTCGGTTCACCGGCGACTTTCCGGTGATCGGTGTGACCGCGACACTCGCCTTCGACGGCCGGCGCGAGGCGTTCTTCCGCAGCGAACTGTTGGATGCGCTCAGGCTTCTGGACAGGGGCACCGTGCAGCTGCCGCTGTTGGGGTCCTGGGCGGGCGCCATGGGACAGACGCAGTTCCTGCCATCGACACTGCTGCAGCACGGCATCGACCATGACGGCGATGGCCGCATCGATCCCTGGGGCAGCCTGGCGGACGTCTTTGCGTCTTCGGCCAACTACCTACGGAGCCTCGGATGGCGGGAGGGGGACCGCTGGGGGCGCGAGGTGCGGGTGCCGGCCGGTTTCGATTGGACACTGGCCGAGCTCTCGGTCGTCAAGCCGCTGGCGGAGTGGCAACAGCTCGGCATCCGCCGCACGGACGGACGCGACCTGCCGGCGGTGGAGGGAATGCCGGCCTCGCTGATCCTGCCCATGGGGCATAGGGGCCCGGCCTTTCTGGTCTACGACAACTTCCGTGTGATCCTGGAATGGAACACCTCGCTGCACTACGCACTCGCCGTCGGCCATCTGGCGGATCGGATCTCCGGTGCCGGTCCGCTTGCCGGGCCGCGGCCCGATGTCGGCCGGGCCCTGAACTATGCAGAGGCGGAAGAGCTGCAGCGGCTGCTGCTGGCCCTGGGGCACGATCCCGGCGATATCGACGGGTTCGTCGGCCCGAACACCCGCAACGCCGTCAGGGGCTTTCAGGGCGATATCGGTGCGCCCGCTGACGGTTACCCCACGCTGGATCTGCTGGCGCAGCTGCGCGTCGCGGCTGGCGGGTAGGCAAAGACGCCTACTGCAGCCAGACCTCGACGGTCGCCGTGGCGCCGCCGGCATCGATCACCGTGATGCGCGTCTGGCCAATTCCGTCGGGCTGCCATTCCGTCGACCGGCCCAGCGGCGACGACGGGACCGGGCGACCGTTGATGACCCAGGTCAGCGGCCGCTGGCCGCCTAGTGCGATCAGCGGCAGCGTGTCCAGCGCCTGATCCAAAGGCGGCAGCTCGACCACCGTGCCGTCCGCCGGAAAGTCGATGCGCAGATCGGCCTGGCTCAGGCGCAGCGCGCCGTCGTCGGAGCTTCGCGACGGCCTGCGGTCGAAATGCGCCAACCGGGGCGGCAGGTCGTCATAGGCCGTGTCGATCACGTCCGACGGTGGTGGCGGCAGCACGTCGCTTCCCGGGGCGGGCAGAAGCTCGAATACGCGGAACAGCAGTGGTGCGGCCGTGTTGCGGCCGTAGCGCTGTGGGCTGGGCGTGCCGTCCGGTCGGCCGACCCAGACGCCCACGGTATAGTCGGCGTCATAGCCCAACGCCCAGGCATCTCGGAAACCGTAGGACGTTCCGGTCTTATAGGCGATCCGGCGGCCGTCCCGGGCATAGACGGGGTTCACCAGTGCGCTGGGCGGCGCCACGCTGGACAGGATCTCCGTCACATACCAGTTGGCGGCCGGACGCAGCAGCAGGGTAGACGGGGCCACCTCCGCCTCCGGCCCGGTGCGCAGCGGTGCGGCCTCACCGCCATTGGCGAGCCCGGCATAGAGCGTGACCAGATCGTAGAGGGTCATGCCGGCACCGCCGAGCGCGATCGCGAGGCCGGGGGCGGCATCAGCCTCGTACAAGTGCAATGGGCCGCCGGACTCGCGCAGCCTGGCACCGAGCCGCGCCGGGCCCAGTCGGTCGAGCACCGCCACGGCCGGGATGTTCAGCGACCGGATCAGGGCTTCGCGCACCGTCACTTCGCCCGAATAGACGGGGTCGAAGTTCGACGGTGCATAGTCGCCGAAGCGCTGCGGCACGTCGTTGATGATGGTGTCCGGGTGAACCATCAGCTCTTCGAACGCCATGCCGTAGATGAACGGCTTCAGCGTGGACCCCGGCGATCGGATGGCCTGGGCCAGATCCACCTGTCCGGCGCGGTCCTCGGCGAAGAAATCGGCCGACCCCAGATAACCGATCACTTCGTGCGATGCGTTGTCGACCACCAGGATGGCGGCGTTGCCGTGGCGCTCGAAGGCGGGCAGGGCTCGGCGGCCCATATCCTCCAGCGTGCGCTGAAGCTCAGCGTCGATGAAGGTGTGATGCGCCTGCAGCTCCGGCGCTCTCGCCGTGACGGCTGCGGCCAGATGCGGCGCGTGGAACGGCATGCCCCGCCGCTGCTGCGGCACGGGCTGCTCGTCCGCTTCTCCGGCCGTCTCCGCGGACAGCACGGCGCGGGCGACGGCCCGGTCCAGCACCCGGGCACGTGCCGCAGCGGCCCGATCGGCTGCGCGGTCCGGCCGGAGTCGCGTCGGCGACTGGGGCAGGGCCACCAACAGCGCGGCCTCGCCCGGCGTCAGCACCGACGGCTCTTTGCCGAAATAGGCGAACGAGGCGGCGCGCACCCCCTCAAGGTTGCCGCCATAGGGGGCAAGCGTGAGGTAGATCGCTAGGATCTCATCCTTGGTGTAGTGCCATTCCAGCTGTAGGGCGCGCGCCATTTCCAACAGCTTGTCGGTGAGGCTGCGTTCCGGACGGGGCTCCAGCAGGCGGGCGACCTGCATGGTCAGGGTCGAGGCGCCGCTGACCACACGGCGGTTCCAGATCAGCTGGCCGACAGCACGCATCACGGCAACGGGGTCGATGCCGGGATGGGACCGGAAGCGCCGGTCTTCGTATGCCAGCAGCATGTCCAGATAGAGCGGCGACACGTCGTCGACAGTGGCTGCCAGGCGCCACATGCCGTCGTCCGTGGTGAACGCACGCAACAGCTCGCCGTTGCGGTCCAGCACCAGCACCGACCGGCCTTCATACCGCGAGAGATCCAGCGGGTACTCGGCATTGAGCCAGACGGCAGCCCCGGCCAGCGCTGTCACCAACAGGCAGGCGCCGGCGCCGAGCCTGACAAGCCAGCGCTTCAGCCGTCGCATGTGATCAACCCGCAGCCCGGCGGCTACCCGTCATGCGGCAGGATCGTGATCCTGCCCATGGCCGTGCGCCCATGGTATTCGGGCTTGTACATGTCCTCCGCAAAGGCGCCCGGCAGCACAAATTCGCCCGGCGTCACCGCGCGGGCGACATAGGCGACGGCGAAGCGCTCGGTCTCTGGATAGAGGGGCAGCGCGGCGACATAGCGGTCGTCGCGCCGCTCCACATGCTCGGTGTAGCTCAGCTCCAACAGGCTCACGAGATCCTCAAGGCCACGGCCGCCGCCGATATTGGGGTTCTCGATCTCCAGCCCTGCCGGCAGCAGGTCGACCACCAGCAGATCGTGCTCAAGCTGCGTGGGGTTGCTGCCCTCGATCAGCACGACGACCAGGTCGTTCTGGCGCAGCGGCTGTGCGTCCAGGTCCAGCTCATTGCCGTCCAGGTCCAGGAAGGTGCGGCTGATCTGGATGCCGTTGAATTCCGCCGGCAGCGGTTCGGCTGGAATGCCGCGCACGGTGACGACACGGCGCACCGTCTGGTCGCCGACATTGCTGACGCGCATCCCCCGCGCCAGCGCATCCGGCGTCGGATAGAGATCCAGCGCCTCGGTGCTGGGCGGAACGTCCTCGCCGTCCACGTTCAGGGCCATCTCCTCCTGATCGGTCAGCAGCGCATGGGCAGCCAGCAGGAGCCAGGCCTGCTCCTGCGTACTCGTGTAACGCCGCTGGGCGAACAATTGGCCCACCTGATCGGCCTCGCTCAGCACAACGTCCAGCGGCACCTGGGCCTCGGCCATCAGGGCGACCGTCGCCGCACTGTCGCGCAAGTCAGACCCGTAGTCCTGCAACGGAAAGTCGGCGGGGATCACGCGCTCCCCTTCGGCCATGGCAAAGGCCAGAACCGCCCGTTCCCGTTCGCCATAGAGCGACAGCGCGGTGGCGAGTTGGGCCCGAGCGAGCGGCGTTGGAAACTCCTCCAGGCAGGTATCGGCGTAGTAACGCAGATCCGCCACGCTCGCCTCGCCGGCGCGGGCCAGCGTGTAGAGCGCATAGCCCGCCGCGGGGTAGCAGCGTTCCCGCGTGTCCCAACGGTTCAGGTAGTCCTGCAGATAGTCGAGCCCGAGCCGCCATGCCGTCTGGGGTACGTCGTAGCCCTGCTCTTCAGCCCTGGTGACGAAGTCCAGCGCATAGGCGGCAAGCCAAGGTCGGCTCTCGCCGAACGGCCCCCACGCGCCGAAGCCGCCGTCACGCTGCTGCATGGTCATGGTGCGGTTGACCGCGTTCTGCACGCGACGGCGGATATCGCTCGGCTGATAGTCATCGCCCCAGCGTTCCGCCACCTCGGAGAGATAGAGCATGGGCATGGCACGGCTGACCGTCTGTTCCAGGCAGCCATAGGGGTAACCGTCGAGTTCCCGCAACAGGCCCGGCACGTCGAAATTGGGCCGTGTGCTGAAGCTGGCGGCCACAGCCGTGGTCTCTTCGACAAAGGTGTCCGTGATGCCGGTATCGAGGATCAGGGCCGTGCCTGGGTCTAGGAGCCCGGCGATCCGCTCCGTCACATAGGGCTGCGGCGGCCGCACGGCGATTTGCCAATGGCGTGTCACCTCGAACCCGTCGGGGCCGGAAAGCGACAGGGTTACTTCGCCAACGCCGATTCGGTCGCCGACCAGAGTAAGCTCCGCCTCGAACCGCTCGTCCTCCGCCAGGTCCAGGTCGAAGGCGCCATCACCGTCGATGGCAACGGCACCATCGGTGCTGATCTCCGCCCGGTAGGCCCCGGCATCGCCGGCCACGTTGTGCAGGCTGAGTGTCGCCTGGGCCCGGTCTTCCGGCGCCAGGAAGCGGGGCAGGGAGACCTGGCTGACCAGTGGGTCGCGCACGGTCAGCGGCCGGTCGACCGCCCCGACGGCGCTGGCGGTCCACGCCACGGCCATCAGCCGCAGCTCACCGTTGTAGTCGGGTATGTCGATGGGGATCTCCGCCCGACCGGCTTCGTCCACCTCGACGATGCCGGAGAACAGCGAGACCGTCTCGACGATGCGCACACTCAGCGCCCCAAGCTGGTCGCCGTCACCGCCGGAACGGATGCGCCCCCGGCGGCCTTCGCTGATGATCAATCGGCCATAGGCGTCGCGCATCTCCATGCCCAGCGCGCGCTTGCCGAAGTAATGCGCGGTCGGGTCGGGCGACGCGAAGTCGGTCAGCAGCAGAATGCCCTCGTCGACGGCGGCCAGCGTCAGGTAGGCCTGTTCGCCGTCCGGAATGCCTCCCACCGCGACGGGCAAGATGATGCCTTGCCTGGGCCGCACCTCATCTGGCGTATCGATCGTCACGGCCAGTGTCTGGGCGCTGGCATCCATGTCGAACCACGCCACACCGACGGCGCGGCCGGGGCCGCGGGCGTTCTCCCCGGCGGCCTCAGCCGGGCGGAAGGCCGTCGCCAGAATATAGGCGCCGACGCCCCAGCCCTCGCCGACGGGAATATCGACCGTGGTTCCGTCTTCGGCGACCGCAACATTCACGGCATGCAGCAGCCGGTCGTTGACGACCATTACCAGGGCTTCACCGGCGAAGGGCGCTTCCAGATGGACCTGGGCGGTATCGCCGGGACGGTAGGTATCCTGATCGAGTGAGACCTGCAGCGTGTCGGGTGTTTCGTCAGCGATCGGCGCCGACCACCAGCCGGCGTAGAATCGGATGCTGGAGGCTGTGATGCCCGCGGCATCGAACACGTCGATGCGGTAGGCGCCCCAGTCCACCGGCTCTGCGATCTCAGCCGGCGCATCGACGCCGACGGCCACGTCGCCCACCGCCAGCACCCGGTCGCGATAGACGACGCGGTAGTCCCACACACCATTGCTGGAGAACCACTGATAGTCATAAACCTCGCGCACAAGCTGATAGCGCAGGTCGGCAGCAATCGGTTGGCCTTCGCCGTCGAGCGCGACAACCTCGAACGACGCAACGCTGTCTTCCTGCACCCGCTCGCCCGCCGTGTGGCGGATGCCCACCCACGGACCCTGGCGCCGCACCGGCAATGTCAGCTGCTGGTTGATCGGCCGGCCGCCGACATCGAACAGCGAGGCACGGATCTCCGCCTCCAGCGGCAGGGTCGTGTCCGGCAGTTCGTCGAGGGTCACCGGCAGCGTGCTGCGGCCCGTACCGTCCGTGGGCGCGATGTCGAGGAACAGGCGCTGGGGATCGAAAGTCTCCTGCACCAGGCCAAAGCTGTAGCTGCCCCAGTCGGCGAACGGCGTTCCGGTCGATCGCAGGATCAGCTCCGCCTCGCCGTAGAGGTCGACAGCCGGGGCGCCATAGAGATAGTCGGCGCCGATCACGATGTCCGCGGTCTCGCCGGCCCTCAGGGCGTCCGCCTCGGTCTCCATCTCCAGCCGCACCCTTAGCGGCACGAAGTCTTCCACCTGGAAAGTCGCGCTGCCGACGCTTGCGCCCTCCGGGTCGACATAGGCCGACGCCGTCCAGGTGCCGGTCCGCGCACTGCCGGGCAGGGGGATGGAGACGGCGTAGCTGCCGCTGCCTTCGTCACTCAGCGACACGGAACGCGCTTCGATGCCGTCAGGGCGCAGGATCTTGATGGTGAGCGGGACGTCCGTCAGTCCGTCGGCCTGGTCGTTGCGCAGCAGCGTCGTCAGAAAGACGGTCTCGCCGGGCCGGTAGACGCCACGCTCTGTATAGAGATAGGCATCGAGGGGCCCCGGCTCCGGCCGGCCGCTGACGCCGCGGTCGCTCAGGTCGAAGGCAGGTCCAGTCAGCTCCAGGAAGTTGAAGTCTTCGGCGTCGCCCTGGCCTTGATAGGCCAGCACGGCCGCCGGGCGGTTGCCGCCCTGGCCGCGGATCAGCCCCGCATCGAAGCTGGCGATGCCGCCTTCGCCGGTCACGGCCTCGCCCAACACCGTATTGTTGCGCGACAACAGCGTCAGGCGCGTACCGTCCAGCGGGGTGCCATCGGCCAGCGACCGCACCGCGACATGCAGGCCGTCATTGCCGCTGAAAGTCAGGATGCCGAGATCGGTCAGCACCAGCCATTGCGTGCCGCGGTTGTCGTAGAGCCATTGCTCGGTATCGTCCGCATCGCGGGCAGCCAGGATGTAGATGCCCGGCTCCGTCTCCGCTATCGCCTCGCCGATGGGCACGGCGGTGGTGACGGAGCGGTTGCGCTCGCCCTCCACCTCCATGGTGCCTTCCCAGACGACCTCACCAACGGTTTCCGCGATCTCGCGCACGTCGTAGCCGTCGATCGAGCCGCCGATGCGGTCTTCCAGGATCTGCTGCAGCAGGTTGCGGTCGTTGATGCGCAAGAGCTGCAGCTCTACCTCGCTGATGTTCACGGTGGTCAGCGGTGCGGTGGCCGCGCCATGGCGCGGCAGCACATAGGTGTTGGCGCGGAAGCCCACCTGCGGCTCACGCTCGTCGACCGTCTGCTCGAAGATGTCATCGCCGATCAGGCGTTCGCCGTCTTCCGAAGGGATGCCGGCCAGCACGGTGATCTCGTAGCTCTGGCCGTGGCGCACGCCTTCGATGCACAGGTCGCCATCTTCGACCAGAACCTCCACCGGGATCTCGGGGTCGATCCGCACATAGTCGGCATGGCGGACATAACGCGGATCCATCAGCGGGTCGGAGAACTGCAGGCAGATCTGCGGCACGTCGCGGTCGAAATTGACCACGGTCTCGTTGATATGGAAGCCGTACTGCCGGCGCAGCCAATCCCGGCGCTCGGCGAACGTCCCGTCTTCCGGCAGCAGGCGCGACAGCTCGTCGAACACGGCCGTGGCAAGCCGCCAGCGCTGCTGGTCCTGCAGGCTCTCCGCAATCAGCAGCAGCGAGTCGGCGCGGGTCAGCGGGTCCGGCGGGGCGTAACGATAGGCATTGAAGGCGGCGGATAAGCCGGCCGGTGCCAGCGGATCGAAAGCGGCCCAGACTGTGGCGAGGTTCAACCAGACCTCATGGTCTTCCGGTGCCTGGCCGGCCAGAACCTCATAGATCTCAACCGCGTCGTTCCAGCGTTCTTCGATCGTCGCCAGCTTGGCGAGGCGATAGAGCTCACTTTGCGCCGGTACGGGCTGGGTCGCCGCAGAGGCCGCTTCGACCAGGGATTGGCGATAGATGTCCGCCTCACGCGCCAAGTCCGGTGCATCCAGTGCCAGCGTGACCCTGGGCACGAACAGCGACAATAGCGCGCCGAAGCCGACGATCAGAACGAAGCGAGCCAGTTGAGGCATCTGCGGTTTCCTTCTTCGTGGCAGTCCCGGCGCCCTATGTTCGCGGGACTGCCGAACCAGACCTGGCGGGATCAGAGCGGTTCCACCAGCTCGCTGGCATCCCAAAGGCCACGGCGGGTGGCACCGCCGGGCTGTACCTGTTCGCCATATCCCGTGAACGCCCATCCGCCGTCGCCGCTGCGACGCCATTCGCCGGCTACGCGGAAGCCATCCTGATTGACGAACACACCGAAGCCGTGAAAGGGGCCGTCCAGAAACTCGCCGCGCCAGACCCGGCCGTCCGGTTTGTGGAAGGCGCCGAAGCCGCGGCGGTCGTCTTCCACGAACTCGCCTTCATACCGGTCGCCGTCGGTCTCGTAGTGGATGCCGTGGCCGTTGCGGCGGTTGGCGTGGAACTGGCCCTCGTAGCGCGTGCCGTCTTCCCAGATGAAGACGCCCAGGCCCTGACGCACGCCGCCGGCCATCTCGCCGCGATAGCCGGGCGCATCCTCGTCGCCCAGCGGGTCGCGTTCGGCGGCACCCAGCGCAGCTTCGGACCGCTGGCGCCCCATCGCGGCGGCCTCCTGCCCCAGGCGGGCGGCCGCCTCGGCCGCTGCAACGGCAAGAGCCACACGCTGTCCGCGTGACAGCGTCGCGGTCGCTTCGGCGCCCTGAGAACGCTGGAAGCTGGCGATCGCCGTGCGGGTCTGGGCCGCGAAGTACCCGTCAACGCCACCGGCGAGATAGCCAAGCAGCTCCAGAGCGCGTTCCACCCGGCGCCGTTCGTTGCGGTCCCATCCGGCCTCCCAGGCGACCAGATGCGGCTCAGGGGTACTCACGCCGGCCGTATCGGCGGCCACGTCCAGGCGATAACCGGTGCTGCCGGCAAACGCAAAGACGCGGACCCGATAGGTCCCGGGTCGCAGTGCTGCCGAAACGAACTCGGCCGCACCGTTGAGATTGTTGGAGATGGCGACGAGCTGTCCATCCGCATCGTAGAGTTCCAGATCCGCATCGGCCGACAGCTCGGCGAGCGCGATCGTGATCTCTGCCGGTCCGGAAAGCGTCACGGCGTAATAGTCGTCCGTGTCGGCCAGGCCCACCCAGTCGCGGATCATGCGCGACCCGACTGTGGGATCGCCAATATCGCTGGCACCCTCAGGCGCATTGCCGCCGGCATCCGTGGGCGGCGGCACGGCCCCGGCCGCGTCGGCCGACAGCAGCGCCTGGATCTGTTCGGCCGTTAGCCAGCCGCTGGCCGGCGCGCCGATCGTTTCCTGAAAGGCCCGGATCGCCGCTCGGGTGCCGGGGCCGAACGCCGCATCGATCTCTCCGTCATAGAGGTCCAGCTGCGCCAGGGCCCTCTGCAGGTCAGCCCGCTCCGACACCGTCAGGCTGGATTCGAGCCGCTGCAACTGATCGATGGATGGACCCTGATCCTGCGCGCCCGCAGACGGGAGGCCTGCCGCAAGAACGCAGACCGCAATCGCAATGACAGCAACGAGCCTTGCCAAGGACGCCTCCCCAACCCGTGTCATGAAGCCTTATGCGGTGTCTGATAACACGCTTTGGACGGTCACGCTGCCACGCGATTGCGGCAGAACCGTGCTGTCACTTCATCAGGCTGTCGACCGTTTCTTGGTCGACCGTGTCCGTATGGCCATGGATGATCGCGCTGGCTTTGTCGACCAACTGGCCGAGCCGTTCGACCGTTTCGCCGCATTGTGCGGCCAGACGGACACTGTCGCCGCCGGCGATCGACTGCTCGATATCCACGATGGCCGAAGCGACCAGCGTGTCCATCTGACGAACGACATCGTCGAACGGTTCGCGATATCGCGCGGGCGCGTTCTCGTAGGCGAAGATCGCGAGGTCCTTGTCGGTGAACACACTGTCCCGGAAGTGATCCTGGTACGACTTCGGTTGCCACTGACGGACATCCTCCAGACAGTCGGGGATGTCGGGAAGGATCTCCAGCAGCATGACGATCTCATTGAAATGGTTGAGATAGTCGGTTGCGAGCAGGGTCTCGGGTTCGATGTTTTTGCCAGCTACCAGTCTGGCAAGCGTCCGCGAATAGCCCGGAATGGCCGGCGAGTCGCTGTTCGATCTGTCACCGATGTTCTGGCGCTCCGGTCCGTCCGGCACCTTCCTGGCACTCCCGATGCGGATCATGGCATGACGCCCGATCACGTAACACGACAGTGCACCCGCTCAGCGTGAAGAAATGCTTAAATCTCTTGTCAAATCGTAGCCATCGAAGGAGCCGCGAGAGGGTTGCCGTCACCGGCCATCATTGCGGGATTCCTTGGCTCCCGGATCATCATCCTCATCGTCGAAGAGGATCCGCTCAGCGGCACCTTCCAGGTCGTCAAACTGGCCGGACCGGAGCGCCCATAGAAACGCTCCGAGTCCCACCAGTCCCAGAAAAAGGGCGACCGGGATCAGGTAGATCAGCCCGCTCATCGCTGCCGTGCGGCCGCCAGGCGCAGCGCGTTGCCGACGACGATGATGGACGAGGCGGACATCGCGACCGCTGCGATCAGCGGCGTCACCAGTCCGGCGACCGCCAGGGGCACAGCCAGGACATTGTAGCCGAAGGCGAGCGCGAAATTCTGCTTCACCAGCCTATCGGCGCGCCGCGCCACGGTCAGCACCTCTAGGACCGGCTGCAGGCGTTCGCCCTGGAACACTGCGTCGGCGGTCGTCTGCGTGATGTCGGCGGCCGTGGCCGGGGACATGGACACGGTTGCCGCCGCCAGGGCGGGCGCGTCGTTCAGCCCGTCGCCCACCATCAGCACTGTGCGACCGCTTCGGACCAGGGACTCCAGATGCGCGGTCTTGCCCGCGGGTCGTACGGCCGAATGCCAGCGCTCGATCCCCAGCGAGCGGGCAATGGCTTCGACGCTCGCTTCGCGGTCACCGGACAGGATCTCAACCGCGATCCCATGGCGCTTCAACCCGTTCACCACCTCCGCCGCGTCCGGCCGTGGTGTATCGCGGAACTGGAACCGTGCCGGCGGACAGTCCGGGCGGGCAAACCAAAGCTCCGGCCCCACCGATGTCGCGTCCTCATCCGCAACACCGCACCAGGCGCGGCTGCCGAGACGCACCACCCCGGCCGTGGACTTCCATTCCAGCCCGCACCCCGGCACCTCGACGACGCTGGAGGCACTCGGCCCTTCCGGTGCGGCGGCGGCCAGAGCCCGGGCCAGCGGATGCCGGCTGGCGCGCGCGATTTTCGCGGCGTCCGCCATCGCCGTATCATCGGCAGGCGCATCCACCAGCGCCAGCTTGCCGGTGGTCAGCGTGCCGGTCTTGTCGAAGACAACGGTGTCGATGTCGACCAGCCGTTCCAGCGCCGTGGCTGTTTTCAAAAGGATACCCTGGCGCATCAGGCGACCGCTGGCGATCACCTGCACTGCCGGCACGGCGAGGCCGATGGCACAGGGGCAGGTGATGATCAGCACGGCGACGGCGATCATCAGCGCCTCTTGCCAGGCGATGCCGACAAGCAGGGTCCAGCCCAGGAACGTCAACAGCGCCAGGGCGTGCACTACCGGTGCGTAATGCCGGGCGATGCGGTCGGCCAGGGTGACGAACCGGGCGCGGCGCTGTTCCGCCAGCTCCATCAGCCGGACGATCTCGCCCAACAGCGTATCGTCGCCCACCGCCGTGATACGGAGGCTGACAGGCCCCGTCTGGTTCAGCGTGCCGGCAAAGACCGCATCGCCGGGACCGACGGGCTCCGGTACCGTTTCGCCGCTGATCAGGCTCAGATCCACATCGGACCGGCCTTCGACAACGCGGCCATCGACCGCGATGCGCTGTCCGGCCGCGACGAAGGCTGTCATGCCGGGCCGGGCCTGGTCGATGCGCACATGCTTCTGGCGGCCGGCTTCGTCCAGCACGGTCACGGCGTCCGCACCCAGGGACAACAACCGTTCCGCCGCAGCACGGGCGCGGCCGCGGGCGCGGCGGTCAAGGAAACGGCCGATCAATAGGAAGAACAGCAGCATCACGGCGCTGTCGAAATAGGCATGCGGCCCGCTGCGCATCGTCTCCCACAGGCTCACGCCCCCGGCCAGCACGACGGCCAGCGAAATGGGCACGTCCATGTTGGTGTGGCGCTTCGAGAGCGCAGCCCAGGCCGAATGGAAGAATGGCCGGCCGGCATAGAGGATGGCCGGCAGGGCGATCAGAGCGGAAAACCAGTGCAACAGGTCGCGCGTCGCCTGCCCCATGCCCTGGGCATGGCCCGCCCAGACCGAGACGGAGAGCAGCATGACGTTCGCCGCCGCAAACCCGGCGACCGCCATGGCGCGCAGCAGCTTCTTCTCTTCCTCCGCATCGCCGCGGCCGATCTTCGCCGGGTCGAACGGGATCACGCCGAAGCCGAGGCCCTCGACCGTGTCGGCCAGGGCGTCCGCGCGGTCCTGCAGGCCGTCCCAGCGCACCACCAGCCGTTTGGTGGTCAGGTTCAGGCGTGCGTGGGTGACCTCGCCGAACCCGCCCAGGGCCCGTTCGATCTTGCGAACGCAGCCGCCGCAATGGGCACCGTCCACCATCAGGTGCAGTGAGAACTGACCGTCCGCATCGGCTGTGGCGAAAGAGGCAAATCGGCCGGGGGAGGGGGCAGGACCATCGCAGCCCGGCGGCACGGCCGACGGTTCTTCATCGTCCGGCCTTGGTGCTGCCGCCGGCGGGGACAGAACCTCTGTCATGGACTGAGGAAGATCCGCTCCTCAAACCGATAGGGGCGTCCTTCATGCTCGATCAACAGCTTCAGATCCCAGACGCCCGGCAGGGGGAAGTCAACGACCGCGGCATAGCCAGCGCTGGCGGGCTGCACCTCGACGCTGAAATCCTGACCCTGCTGGGTCGGGCGCACGAATGTCGCCGTGACCGATGCCCATGTCAGGGGAGTCCCGCGCTCGTCGGCGGCATGAACCTGAAGCTCACCGACCTCCGGTCCGGACTGTGCGAATGCCACATCAACCGTCCAGCCGAGCGCATACTGAGTCTCGGCCTCGGCCAGTCGATCGTTGTATTGCAGGCCCTGGATATAGGCCTCTTCAGTCTGTACGCCGGTCCATGACGTGAACGCAATCGTGACCATGATCGCGTTGACGGCGAAAACGACCAGAAAGAAGCCGACGAAGGCCCAGGGGATCCAGGCGCTGCGGCGCTGTGGCTGCGGTGTGGCGACGCTCATTACGGCCCCCTGAAGGTGGTGTCGTATCGGGCGGTGCGATCACGGTCGAGGTCGGTCAGCACGAAGTCCAACGGCGTGGTCTCGCCATCCAGCGCTTCGCGCGGGAGCGCCACGTGGACGCGATAGGTGGTCACGCTGTCCGCGTCCGCCGTCAGCCGCACGGTTTCTTCCGTCACACCTTCCTGCCCCACAACGGTGACAAGAGCGCCATCGACCCCCTCGATCGCCAGGGCGTAGCTGTGCGGATCGCGTGTCTGGTTCAGGATCTTGACGGTGAAGCCGTTGCGGATGCTGCCGTCGGACAGGGGTACGAAAAGCGGGCTGCGCTCGCGCTGCACGGTGATATCAAGGCCGCTGCGGCCGATAAGGCCGATCAGCAGGATCGACAGGACGGTCGCGATCAGTACGCAATAGATAATGGTGCGGGTGCGCACCAGCCGCTTCGTCCACTTCTCCGGCTGTTGCCCGGCCGCGATGCGGGCCTGGTTGCGCTCGGAATCGAAGCGGACAAGGCCGCGCGGCAGCCCCACCTTGTCCATCACGCTGTCGCAGGCATCGATGCACAGGCCGCAGCCGATGCATTGGAGCTGGAGGCCGTCGCGGATGTCGATGCCGGTGGGGCAGACAGCGACGCATTTCCGGTCGTCGATGCAGTGGCCACGGCCTTCCCAGGAGGTACCCTTCTTGTGGTGGCCTCGTGGCTCGCCACGCCCGCGTTCGTAGGTGACGACCAGGCTGTCTTCGTCCAACAGCGCCGCCTGGAACCGTGGCCACGGGCACATATAGACGCAGACCTGTTCCCGAGCGATGCCACCCAAGAGATACGTCGTCGCGGTGAACAGCCCGACGAAGAAATAGACCGCCATCGGCGCCGCACCGGTGAAGAACTCAGCCACTAGGGTGGGTGCGTCGTAGAAATACATGATCCAGGCGCCGCCGGTGAGCAGGGCGATCAACAGCCAGACGGCGTGCTTCGTCGTCCGCTTCCGGAATTTGGTCAGGCTCATCGGGGCCTTATCGAGCCGGATGCGGGCATTGCGGTCGCCCTCGATCCGACGCTCCACCCACATGAATAGGTCGGTCCAGACAGTCTGCGGGCAGGTATAGCCGCACCAGACGCGGCCGCCGATGCTGGTGGCCAGGAAAAGGGCTAGGGCAGCCAGGATTAGCAATGCCGTCAGGTAGTAGATTTCCTGCGGCCAGATCTCGATCCAGAAGAAATAGAAGCGCCGATTGGGCAGATCGACCAGCAGCGCCTGGTCGGGCGCGCCAGGGCCGCGATCCCAGCGGATCCAGGGCCCCAGATAGTAAGCGCCGAGGCACAAACCCAAGACGATCCATTTGATGCGGCGAACCGTACCGCGGATGTCCATAGGGTGGACCTTGACGCGGCCGGCGTAAAGGGGTTCGCGCTTCTGCTCTTTGCGCGACAGCACGTCCTCTACAGGGACGACACTATCCATCATTTAAAACGAGCTCCGCAGCTCCGCTACTGGCCGCCCCCAAGCGCGTGCACATAGACCGAGACCATCTTGATGGTGGCATCGTCGAGCCGATCGATCCAGGCGGGCATGACGCCGTATTGGGGGTTGTGCACCTGCGCCGTGATCTCCGCGACGGTGCCGCCATAGAGCCAGATCTGGTCACTCAAGGCCGGGGCACCCAGGAACACGTTACCCTCGGCATTCTCGCCATGGCATGTGACACAAAGATCCGGGCGCTGATAAAGCTCGGCACCGCGCGCTGCCGCCTCTGCATCCTCCGTCTCGCCCGACAGCGAGACGACATAATGGGCAATGTCGGTAATCTCTTCCCGCGTGAGGATCTCGTCGACACCGTAGGCCGGCATGATGCCGAAGCGAGTCTGCGGGTGGTCCGAGCGGATGCCGTAGAGCAGCGTCGCATAGATATCGTCCAGCGTGCCGCCCCAGATCCAGGCATCGTCGGCGAGGGCGGGATAGCCCCCCTGCTGACCGCCGCCGCCCAGGCCATGGCAAGGCGCGCAGTTCTCGGCGAAGGCGGCGCGGCCGCCACCGCGCACCGCGAAGTCCAGCAGTTCGTCGTCTTCCCGGATCTCCGCCAGCGAAGCCCCTTCGATGCGCGTCAGGAGTTCACCCCGAAACTCGCGAACTTCGGCGAGCTGGCGATCCAGGTCGGTGCGCTGGTCATAGTCAAGGATGCCGCGCGTGAACCCGTTGACCCAGGGGATCGCGGGATAGAATACGAAGTACCCCAGGGACCAGATGATGGTGGCGTACATCACGTACAGCCACCACTTGGGCAGCGGCGTGTTCAGCTCTTTGATGCCGTCCCATTCATGGCCGGTGGTCTCAGTGCCGGTGATGGCGTCCTTCTCGACCTCGCTCGGCATCGCCTCACGTCTCCTAGTTATCGTCGTCCAGCGGGATGCGGCCGTATCTTTCCATCTCGGCCTTCCGTTTCGGCCGGTAGGCCCAGATCACGATGCCGACAAACAGCCCCATCAGCCAGACGACCCAGAATGACCTCAGGAACTCGAAGATAGCCTCCAAGGATACGTCCCCTCGTCGGGACCGCGACTACTGCCGCAGATCCTCAGTCGTGTATTGCGAGAAATCGACCATCTGCCCCAGGATCTGCAGGTACGCCACCAGCGCATCCATCTCCGTCAGCACCTCCGGGTTCCCGTCGATGTCGCCGACCGTGGCGCCGGGATACCGCTCCAGCAACCCGCCATGGTCCCCCAGCGGATCGGCTTGGGCGAACAGGTCAGCCTCGGCAGCCGCGATCATGTCCTCGGTGTAGGGGACGCCGACGACGACATTGGCTTCCAGATGCGCGGCGATATCGCCGATGTTGAGCGCGTTTTCCGCCAGGAATGGGTACTGCGGCATGACGGACCCGGGGACCAGCGACTGCGGGTCGATCATGTGAGCGACGTGCCAGGCGTTGGAATACTTGCCGCCGACCCGCGCCAGATCCGGTCCGGTGCGCTTGGAGCCCCATTGGAACGGATGGTCGTACATGCTCTCAGCGGCGAGGCTGTAGTGGCCGTAGCGCTCCACCTCGTCGCGGAACGGGCGCACCATCTGACTGTGGCAATTGTAGCAGCCCTCGCGCATGTAGATGCGGCGACCCGCCAGCTCCAGCGGTGAATACGGGCGTACGCCCTCCACTTCCTCGATCGTGCTCTCGATCGTGTGGAGCGGCACGATCTCGACGATCCCGCCAATCGAGACGGTGATCAGGATACCTGCAGCGAGGATCAGCACGTTTTTTTCAAAGATGGCATGCCATTTCATTGGCCTGCGGCTCCTTCAGGCGTGGCGCGCGGCTATTCTGCAGAAACGGCGGCAGCCGGGCGCACGGGCGCCAGCCCCGCTTCCTGTCGTATGTCGCCCCGGATCGTCCGGATCAGGTTGTAGACCATCACCAGCGCGCCCAAGAGGAACAGGATGCCGCCGAGGGCGCGGATCACGTAGAAGGGGTGCATCCGCTCCACGGTCTCGATGAAGCTGTACTGCAGGAAGCCGAGGCTGTCGTAGGACCGCCACATCAGGCCCTGCATGATGCCGGAGACCCACATCGCCGTGATGTAGAGAACGATGCCGACCGTCGCGATCCAGAAGTGGACCGACACCAGCTTCAGCGAGTAGAGCTCGCGCCGCTTCCATAGCTTCGGCACCAGATAGTAGACCGCGCCGAACGAGACGAAGGCCACCCAGCCCAGCGCGCCGGAATGGACGTGGCCGACGGTCCAGTCCGTATAGTGGCTGAGAGCGTTGACCGGCTTCACCGACATCAGCGGGCCTTCGAACGTGCTCATGCCGTAGAAGGCAACGGAGACGACCAGGAACCGCAGAACCGGGTCCGTGCGCAGTTTGTCCCACGCGCCCGACAGCGTCATGATGCCGTTGATCATGCCGCCCCAGGACGGCATCCACAGCATGACGGAGAAGGTCATGCCCAGCGTCTGCGCCCAATCGGGCAGCGCTGTGTAGTGCAGATGGTGGGGGCCGGCCCAGATGTAGAGGAAGATCAGCGACCAGAAGTGGACGATCGACAGCCTGTAGGAATAGACCGGCCGTTCGGCCCGCTTCGGGACGAAGTAGTACATGATGCCCAGGAACCCGGCCGTCAGGAAGAAGCCCACGGCGTTGTGGCCATACCACCACTGGGTCAATGCGTCCTGCACACCGGAGAACAGGGAATAGCTGGTGACACCGGCAAACGACACCGGCACCGCCAAGTTGTTGACGATGTGCAGCATCGCAACGGTGATGATGAACGCCAGGTAGAACCAGTTGGCGACGTAGATGTGCGGCTCCTGGCGCTTGAACAGCGTGCCGGCGAAGACGATCAGATAGGCAACCCAGACGATCGTCAGCCACAGGTCGACGTACCATTCCGGCTCGGCATATTCGCGACCCTGGGTGATGCCCAGCACATAGCCGCTTGCCGCCAGCACGATGAACAGCTGGTAGCCCCAGAACAGGAAGTTGGCGAGGTCGCGCCCACCGAACAGCGAGGCCCGACATGTGCGTTGCACGACGTAGAGCGATGTGGCGAACAGCGCGTTGCCGCCGAATGCGAAGATAGCCGCTGAGGTATGGACCGGGCGCAGCCGCCCGAAGCTGGTCCACTCAAGCCCGAGATTGAGCACCGGATAAGCTAGCTGCAGGGCAATGACCACGCCTACGAGGAACGCAACGACACCCCAGAACACCGTCGCCAGTGTGAACAGGCGGACGACATCCTCGTTGTAGTCGACGCTGTCGCGTGTCCCTGCTGTGTCCTGGGCAACTGCTGCGGCTGCTGTAGCCATATCATTCCCCGATGCTGAGGATTGCTCGGTAGGCCGTGTCGCGGGGGCGCATGGGTCAGGTGCGGAGCATCGAAGACATGCCGGCGGCAGGCATATCCAGCGCCCGGCGCCCTGCGCAACGGATGCCACACAGTTCCTGTGGGAATGATCGGCGGCATTGATCTAAATCAATTGAAGCAGCGGGGTGTCGCGTGAAAGCGTGTCCCCATCGAGCCGGCGATGGGCGCGCGCAACCATTCGTTTGAATTCGATTGCCAAGGGACGAAGTTGCCGACGGCCGGCAAATTCGGTGTTGTACGGCTGCATCAGTTCGATGTCTTTCCGGTGATCCGGTAACGTTTGGTTAACGGCTGGGCTTCATGCAGTTGTATTTCCCAAGTCGTGATTGTTCTGCCGGATATCATCCGAACATGTTGTGTATTTAGTATAAGGTCGTGTCGCCAAAGTCGCCGATGTAGAGCGTGTGGCCGATAAGCCGGCGGTCGGCCCATAGAAACAGGCACAGACCCGCCGGCTCGCGCAGCCATGCATCCGGTTGATCTGGATCCAGGGTCAGCGGGATCTGATGTGCGGTGCTTGGTGCGATGCTGGCAAGCGTGCCGGCGAACCGTACCTGCACCGGACGATGGACATGCCCGCAGATCACCCGTTCGACCTGGGGATGGCGGCTGATGACGTCGGCCAAGCCGTCGCAGCCCTCAAGCCCGATCCGGTCCATGAAACCGATGCCGGTGTCGAACGGCGGATGATGCAGCGCCAGCAGAGTCGGCCGATCCGGCTCCCGTGCCAGTGCCGCGTCAACCCAGGCCAGCCGGTCGGCACAAAGACGGCCGCCGCTGGAGCCGGGATCGACCGTATCAAGGGTCACGATGCGGAGCGGGTGATCTTCAATCACGCTGTGCAGGAACGGCCCCGTCTGCGGCAGATAGGTGTGGTCGGCGAACGCCTGGCGCATGGCCGCACGGTCGTCGTGGTTGCCGGGCAGAACGATGAAAGGCGCTTTCAGCGGCGCCAGCAGCCGGCGAAGGTTCCGGTACTGGTCCGGCTGGCCGCCGTCGGTCAGGTCGCCGGTGATGACCACGATGTCGGGTTGCGGCGAGAAGCCGTTGAGTCGCTCGACGGCGGCGGAGAGTGCTGCGGCGGTGTCCACGCTGCCCATGGCGAGTTCACCTTCGGCCACGACATGCATGTCGGTGATCTGCGCTATCAGCATGGTGTCTCCGGAGCTTGCGGTGGGGCGGGAAACGCGATCTTGTCTGACTGAGGACGACCGCACCCTAACCTGACGCGCGAGACAGTTTGATGACGGACGTGCCGCACCGGCAATGGGAACACCTGACGACGGTTGAGTTCCAGGACCTGCCGGCGGAACGCGCCATCGCCATTCTGCCGGTCGCCGCGATAGAGCAGCACGGATCGCACCTCCCCACCGGGGTCGATGCGATCATCAACCGCGGCATCCTGCAGGCGGCGGTGGCCCGTTTGCCAGCGGATCTGCCGGTGCTGGTGCTGCCGGAACAGACGATCGGCCTCAGCATCGAGCATACGGCCTTTGCCGGGACGTTGAGCCTGAGTGCTGCCACGGTGATGGCGCTGTGGCGCGACATCGCAGAGAGCGTGGCGCGGGCCGGCATCCGCAAGCTGGTCTTCTTCAACAGTCATGGCGGGCAGACGGAGCCCATGACGATCCTGGCCAACGAACTGCGGGCGCACCACCGCATGCTGGCTGTGACGGTGAGCTGGTTCGGCTTCGGGTTGCCGGAGGGCATCGTCGGTACCGCCGAACAGCAATACGGTATCCATGGCGGCACGGTGGAAACGGCAATGATGCTGCACCTGGCGCCGAAATTGGTGCGGGAGCAGGCGAGGGACGCTTTCGCGTCCTCGGCGCAGGACATGGCTGCGGACTACCGGTATCTGTCGCCGCATGGCCGCATCGGCTTCGGCTGGCAGACCCAGGACCTGAACCCCGCCGGCGTCTGCGGCGACGCGACGGCCGCCGACGCCGACATGGGTGCGACGTTAATTGATCACTTTGCCGGCGCTCTCTCAGATCTGCTGATCGAAGTCGACCGTTTCCCGCTGGCCAGTCTCCGCGACGGCCCCGCCTGAGGTCTCCAGCGCGTAGGTCGGCGTAGAGGCGAAGCCGAAACCCGACATTGCGTCGGTTGTGCCTTGATGGAATGTCGGGTCGCGCTTCGCTTGACACCGACCTACGGTTCTGCGCGACGGCGCGGGGTGATTACTCCGGCGCGCCGAAGGCGACGCCGAAGGGTGGTAGGGCGACGGCCCCATCGCTCCAGCCCGCCGCGAACCCGTGACCGGTGAGCAGGCGCCAGCGCCCCGGCGGCCGCCATGACACGGCCGTGTTGGACACATTGAAGACGCAGAGCACCCTGTCAGCGCCAATTGAGCGAACGAATGCCAGCACTGGCGACGGCGTATCCAGCAACGCAAGCTCGCCCTGGATCAGCGCCGGCTGGAGCTTGCGCCAGGCAAGCAAGGTTCGGCAGAGCGCCAACGGGCTTTCCGGATCACTGTCCTGCCGGTCGACCGCCAGCGCATGATGGTCTTCGGCAAGCGGCAGCCAAGGTTCGGCGGTGGAGAAGCCGGCATTCGGATCGTCCCCGCACCAGGGCATGGGGGTACGGCTGCCGTCGCGGCCCTTGAAGTCCGGCCATAGTGCGATGCCGAACGGATCCGCCAACCGGTCGAACGGAACATCGGCTTCCGGCAGCCCAAGTTCGTCGCCCTGGTAGAGACAGGCACTGCCCCGCAGGCACACGGTCAGCGCCATCACCAGCTTGGCGAGGGCAGGGCCGTCCCCACTCAGATGCGGCAGCACGCCCCAGCGGCTGACGATGCGCACCAAGTCGTGGTTGCCCAGGCTGTAGGTCAGCCAGGCCGGCCCCGCGGCCGCACCGTCGGCAGCAATCGTGCGCTTCAGGAAGTCCGCATCGAAGACGGGCTGGGCGAACTGGAACGTATAGTTGCTGTGCATGCGCCCGGGGGCGGCGTAGAGCGAGGCCGTGGTGCCGTGGCCGTCAGCCACCTCACCCAACAGAAACCGGTCGGCCCAGCGGTCCGCGAAGCGGCGCAGCCGCTCAAGATACTCCAGGATCTCCGGCTGCTGCCGATCATAGATGTGCTGCTGCATGTTGTAGGGGCTGAGGCGGGAGCCCACGAAATGCTCAGTATCGTCGCGCGGCCGCGGGGGATTGTCGCGCAGCTCCGCATCCACCACCAGGCGCGAGATGGAGTCCAGGCGCATGCCGTCGACACCCTTGTCGAACCAATAGCCCATCTCGGCGTGCATGGCCCGCTCCACGTCCGGATTGCGCCAATTCAATGCCGGCTGGCTCTTCAGGAAGTGGTGCAGAAAGTACTGGCCGCGCTGCGGCCCCCAGTCCCAGGACGCGCCGCCGAACACGGACTGCCAATTGTTGGGCGGCGTACCGTCGGGTCGGGCATCCCGCCAAAGGTACCAATTCGCCTTGGGGTTGGTGCGGCTGCCGCGGCTTTCGATAAACCAGTCGTGCCGGTCCGAGGTATGGCACAGCACAAGGTCGAAGATCACCTTCAGCCCCCGGGCGTGGGCTTCGGCAATCAGCCGGTCGGCATCCTCGTCATGGCCGAAGCGGGGGTCGACACGGCGGAAATCGGCGACGTCGTAGCCGAAGTCATCCATCGGCGACAGGAAGAACGGCGACAGCCAGATGGCATCGACGCCCAGGCCGGCGACATAGTCCAGCTTCTCGATGATGCCCGGCAGGTCGCCGACGCCGTCACCGTCCGCATCGCAAAAGCTGAGCGGATAGATCTGGTAGATGACCGCACCCATCCACCAGGGATGGTTGGTGTTGGCGGCCGTCACGGTGCCCTCCCTGAGTCGGGGCCATTGGGCATTGCGGCGAACGCAGCGCCGAACGGCGGAAGGTGAACATCGGCGCCCTGCCAGCGGCCCTCCATGCCGTGCCCCGCGATCGGATCGCCGGCAATGGGGCTCTGCCAGGCCGCGTCGCGGTTGGACAGATTGAAGACGCAGAGCACACCCTGCGCTCGGCAAGTCCGCGTGAAGGCCAGCACGGGGGAGGGGGCCTCCACAAGGGTGAGGTCGCCGTCGATCAGCGGTTGATGCCTCCGGCGCCACGCCAAGAACCGACGGCAGGCGTTGAGTGTGCTGGCCGGGTCCGTGTCCTGGAGGTCGACCGCCATGCCGGCATGATCCGTCCCCAGGGGCAACCACGGCTCGACCCTGGAGAAGCCGCCGTGGAGTGCATCTGCGATCCAGGGCATGGGCGTGCGGCAGCCGTCGCGGCCCTTGTAATCCGGCCAGAAGGCAATGCCGAAGGGGTCGAGCAGCCGTTCGAAGGGCACATCGGTCTCGGTCAGCCCCAGTTCGTCCCCCTGATACAGGCAGGCGCTGCCCCTCAGGCTGAAGAACAGGGCCAGCACGAGCCGGGACAGCGCGGCCGGGTCGCCGGAGAGATGCGGCAAGTCCCCCCAACGGCTGATCGCCCGCATACAGTCGTGGTTGCCGAAGCTGTAGGTGAGATAGCGGTCCCCCAACTTCTCTCCATTATGGGCGATGATGCCGCGCATGCTTTCGGAGTCGAGGTTGGGCCAAGTGAACTGAAACGTATAGCAGCTGTGCAGCCGTCCCGGCGCCATGTACCGATCGGCGGAAACTGCGTGGCTGTCTGCCAGTTCCCCCAACAGGAAGTGATCCGGATAGCGGTCGACGAAGCTGCGCAGCCGGTCCAAGAGCGGGAAGATCTCGGGCCGGTTGCGGTCGAATTCGTGGTGCTGCAGGTGATAGGGGCTGACCATGGCACCGACCCAATGGTCGTGCTCGCCCGGCGGCCGAGGGGGGTTGTCGCGCAGCTCGGGATCGGCGGCCAGCCTTGCGATGGCGTCCAGGCGCAGCCCGTCGATGCCCTTGTCCAGCCAGAAGGCGGTCTCGGCATGCACGGCCGCCTCCACCTCGGGACAGTGCCAATTGAGGGCCGGCTGGCTCTTGAAGAAGTGGTGCAGGTAATACTGGCCGCGGCGGGCATCCCATTCCCAGGATGGTCCGCCGAAGACGGACTGCCAGTTGTTGGGTGGCGTGCCATCGGGCCTGGCGTCGCGCCAGATGTACCAGTCCGCCTTTGGGTTATCGGCGCTGGTGCGGCTTTCCTGGAACCAGGCGTGCTGGTCGGATGTGTGGCACAGCACCAGGTCGATCATGACCTTCAGCCCGCGAGCATGCGCTTGTGCAATCAGGTGGTCGGCGTCTGCGTCGGTGCCGAAGCGCGGGTCGACGGAACGGAAATCGGCCACGTCATAGCCGAAATCGGTCATCGGCGAGAGGAAGAAGGGCGATAGCCAAATGGCGTCAACGCCAAGCCCAGCGACGTAATCCAGCTTCTCGATGATGCCGGGCAGGTCTCCCCAGCCGTCGCCATTGGTGTCCAGGAAGCTGGCCGGATAGATCTGGTAGATGACCGCGCCTTGCCACCAGGGCCGCACCTGTTCCGCCGCGCTCAACTCGCTGCCTCCTCCACGCCGGTTCTCCAGGGGTTCCGGTGGCAGATGGGTGCCGTTGCCTATGGCGCCGGCTGTTGTTGCGTAATGCAGTGAATGCCGCCGCCGCCGACCACGATGTCCGCGGCCTGAACGCGTCGCACGGTCCGATCGGGAAACGCCTCCCGCAGAATGCGAAAGGCGCGGTCGTCCTCCGGGGCGCGGAAGCTGGGCATGACGATACCGTCATTGGCCATATGGAAGTTGATGTACGACAGCGGCAGCCGGCGACCGTCGGGCCCCAAACGGCGCGCCGGTTGCGGCACTTCGATAACTTCGATCCTGCGCCCTTTGGCATCGGTCTCCGTGCGCAAGATGCCGAGATTTTCACGCAGCACGGTATGATTGGCGTCGCCGGTATCGTCCGTGCTCAGGGCCAGCACGACGCCAGGTCGGGCGAAGCACGCGATATTGTCGATATGGCCGTCGGTCTCGTCGTCCTCATACCCGCGCGGCAGCCAGATCACCTTGTCCACGCCCAAGAGGTCCGACAGCTGTGCTTCCATCGCTTTGCGGGTGAAGCCGGCATTGCGGTTGGGGTTAAGCACGCACGACTCGGTCACAAGGGCCGTGCCCTCGCCATCCACATGAATGGCGCCACCCTCCAGCACAAATCCGGCGTCGAAGATCCGGGCGCCGACCCGTGTGGCAATGGCGGCGGCAACGGCCGCATCTTCGGCATGGTCCTGATACTTGTTGCCGTAGCCGTTGAAACCCCAATGCACCGCTCCAAGCTGGCCGCTACCATCCAGCAGAAAGGTGGGGCCGTTGTCCCTTAGCCAGCTGTCGTTGATCGGCAGGGACAGCACCTCTACGCCGCTGCCGGTGGCAAGTGACGCTTCGGCCACGTCGGAGGCGTTGCAGATCATCGTCACAGGCTCGAATTCGGCGATCGACCGCGCGATCTCCACATAGGCCGCGCGGGCCGCCTCGAGCCCGCCACCCCACAGCGCTTCGCGACACGGCCAAGCCATCCAGCAGCGGGAATGGCGATGCCATTCGGCCGGCATCACGAAGCCCTGGCTTCGCGGTGTGTCTGTCGGGTCGGTCATTGCTGATCGGTTGTCTCGGATGGAGCGATGGTAGCGGCGCTGATCGGCGAACTCCAGTCGTCGATTTGTCGAAGTGTATCGTGCGTTGAAATTCCGCAGTCAGGTTGCCCGTGCCGGTTCGCCATCGGCGCCACCCTCGGCGA
The DNA here is from genome assembly GCA_028281925.1 of Alphaproteobacteria bacterium. Classification (GTDB taxonomy): domain Bacteria; phylum Pseudomonadota; class Alphaproteobacteria; order DSM-16000; family Inquilinaceae; genus JACKIG01. The sequence continues at coordinate 177,276 of JANQIX010000034.1, read as the reverse complement.
GCTGCCGGTCGCGCTGTCGCCGGCGTTCATGGCGGCTCATGATAACGCCCGCCGTGAGAATGCCGGTCGTCACGATGACGATGATGACGGTGGCCAGCGCATTCACTTCCGGCGTTACGCCCAGACGCACACTTGAGAAGATCACCATCGGCAGGGTCGACGATCCCGGCCCGGAGACGAAGCTGGCGATCACCAGGTCGTCCAGAGACAGGGTGAACGCCAGCAGCCAGCCGGCGATCAGCGCGGGTGAAATGATCGGCAGGGTGATGACGAAGAAGACCTTCGCCGGTTTGGCGCCCAGGTCCAGCGCCGCCTCTTCGACGGATTCGTCCAGTCCCACAAGGCGGGACTGCACGATCACAGCGACATAGGCGGTGGCGAAGGTGATGTGGGCGATGGTGATCGTCGTCGCCCCGCGGCCGCCAGGCCAGCCGATCAGCTGTTCCATCGATACGAACAGCAGCAAGAGCGACAGCCCGGTGATCACCTCCGGCATCACGAGGGGTGCCGTGATCATGCCGGAAAACAGAGTGCGGCCGCGGAAGCGGCCGAAGCGGGCCAGCGTGAGGCCGGCAATGGTGCCGAGCGCCACGGCAAAGGTCGCCGTCACGGCCGCGATTCTCAGTGACAGGCCGGCCGCAGACAGCATCTGATCGTTCTGCAGAAGCTCGCCGTACCAGCGGGTCGACCAGCCGGACCAGACGGTCACCAGCCGGCTCTCGTTGAACGAATAGATGATCAGCAGCAGGATCGGGACATAGAGGAAGGCGTACCCGAAGGCGAGCGCCGTGAACAGGAAGCCGCTGCGCCGCATCAGCGCCGAGCCTCCTGCTGGCGACCCTGAAGGTATTGGAACGCCATGATGGGGATGACAAGGAACAGGAGCAGCGCAATGGCGACGGCCGAGGCCACCGGCCAGTCGCGGTTGGTGAAGAACTCGTTCCAGAGCACCTTGCCGATCATCAGCGTGTCCGGACCGCCCAGCAGCTCTGGAATGACGAACTCACCGACGGCTGGGATGAAGACCAAGAGCGAGCCCGCGAGAATGCCTGGCAGACTGAGCGGCAGTGTGATCGTCAGGAACGCCTTGAACGGCCGGCAGCCGAGATCGGCCGCCGCCTCCAGCAGCGATCGGTCCAGCCGCTCCAGCGTGGCGTAGAGCGGCAGGATCATGAACGGCAGGTACGAATAGGTGATGCCGATATAGACCGCGAGATCGCTATATAGGATGGCCAGCGGTTCTTCGATCAGGCCGAGATTGATAAGCAGATTGTTCAAGAGACCGTTCTGCTTGAGGATGCCGATCCAGGCATAGACCCGGATCAGGAACGACGTCCAGAACGGCAAGATGATCAGCATCAGCAGCGAACTGCGCCAGGCCGGGTCGGCCGTGGCGATAGCATACGCCATCGGATAGCCGATCAAGAGGCATAGCAAGGTGGAGATCAGGGCGATCTTCAGGCTGTTGAGGTAGGCAACGGCATAGAGCGAATCGTCCAACAGAAACAGGTAGTTGCCGAAATTGACGCGGATCTCCAGATACATGCCCTCAACCCACTCGAACAGCGGGCTGTAGGGCGGGCGGGCGATCAGCGCTTCCGACAGGCTGATCTTCAGCACGATGGCGAACGGGACAAGGAAGAACAGCAGCAGCCAGAGATAGGGAACGGCGATCACCAGGCCGCGCCCGCGAATGCCGAGCCTGTAGGCCAGGCGCTGCAGCCAACGCAGCAGGGCCGTGGCCGGCAGGTGCATGGGCATCTGCCCTTCGGTCATCCGGTCGCCCAGCGGCAGGAAGCCCTTGCGGCTCATTGCGTGATCACCACGCCGGCGTAGTTGGGCCAGGTGATGTAGACATCGTCTTCCCAGGTGATGGGCATCTCGGTGACGCGGGTCAGATTGGGCGAGGTGACACGCACGATCGTCCCGCTTTCCAGGCGCACCAGATAGATGCTGAGATTGCCAAGATAGGCGATCTCATCGACCGTGCCGCGGGCGACATTCTGCTCAACGCCCGGCGGCTCCAGCGACAGCGCCATCTTCTCCGGCCGCACCGCAACCCAGACCCGTGTGCCGACGGGCACGGATCCGGCGTGGCTGATGTGCAGGTCGCTGCCCGTTGCCTCGCTCTGGATCAGCACGTGGTCGGCCTGATCCTCCACCACCAGCCCCTCGAACAGGTTCACCTGGCCGATGAACTCTGCAACGAACTTGGACCGGGGATACTCGTAGATCTCCGCCGGCGTGCCCAACTGCACCAGCCAGCCGGCATCCATCACCGCAATGCGGGTGGACATGGTCATCGCCTCTTCCTGGTCATGCGTGACCATGACGAAGGTGATGCCCACCTGTTCCTGGATGTTGACCAGCTCGAACTGGGTTTCTTCGCGCAGCTTGCGGTCTAGCGCGGCCAGCGGCTCGTCCAGTAGCAGCAGCTTGGGCCGTTTCACCAGGCTGCGTGCGAGCGCGACCCGCTGGCGCTGGCCGCCGGAAAGCTGGTGCGGTTTGCGGCGCTTCAGATGGCCCAGCTTGACCAGCTCCAGCGCCTCGTCCACCCGGTGGCGTAGTTCGGGCCCTGGCACACGGTCCTGGCGCAGGCCGAAGCCGACATTCTGTTCCACCGTCATATGCGGGAACAGGGCGTACGACTGGAACATCATGTTGACGGGGCGTTCGTATGGCGGGATCTCCGACATGTCGACGCCGTCGATATAGATATGGCCCTCGGTCGGCTGCTCAAAGCCGGCCAGCATGCGCAAAAGTGTGGTCTTGCCGCAGCCGGATCCACCGAGCAGCGCGAACAGCTCGCCGCGATAGATGTTCAGGCTGATGTCGTCGACCGCGGTGAAGTCACCGAACTTCTTGGTGACGCCGTCGATGCGGACATACGGCTCCTCGTTGGGATCCTGCCATGGCTCCAGCTTGGTCTGCCTGCGGTTGGGCTGGGACATGGCGTCCGCGTCCGTTTTCGTCGTCCGTGTCTCGGCGGAATGAGGGGAGAGGGACGGCCGAGTGGCCGCCCCTGACCGATCGGTCGGTTACTGTCCGGTACGGATGCGCGTCCAGGCTCGGGTCCGCTCACGCTCAAACCGGGGGCTGACGACGCGGGTTACAAACAGCCGCTCCAACACCTCCTGCGAGGGGAAGACGCGGGTGTCCTCTGCGATCTCCGGGTCCACCATCTCCAGCGACGCCGGCACCGCATTGGCGTAGGCGACATAGTTGGTGATGCCCGCCATCACGTCCGGCCGCAGCACGAAGTTGATGAAGTCGTGGGCCGCAACCGGGTTCGGCGCATCAGCCGGGATCGCCAGCATGTCGAACCAGACGACCGTGCCTTCCTCCGGGATCACATAGTGAATGTCGTTGCCGTTCTCGGCCTCTTCGGCCCGATAGGCGGCCTGCAGCACGTCGCCTGACCAGCCGACGGAAAGGCAGGTATCGCCGTTGGCAAGGTCGTTGATGTATTGCGAGCTGTGGAAGTACTTCACATAGGGGCGGATCGACATCATCAACGCCTCGGCCTGGGCGAGATCGTCCGTGCTCTCGGTGTTCGGATCGAGCCCGAGATAGTGCAGGGCCATCGGGAACACCTCGGTGGCCGCGTCCAGAACCGAGACCCCGCAATCCTCGAACTGCGAGACCACCTCGGGGTTGAAAATCATGTCCCAACTGTTCACCGGGGCATCGGGCATGCGTTCAAGTATCATGTCACGATTATAGCCGAACCCATTGGTTCCCCACTGATAAATGACCGCGTGCTGATTGTCCGGGTCGGCCGCCTGGACACGCTCCATCAAGATCGGGTCCAGCCCCTCGGCGTTGGGGATCCGGTCGAGATCCAACGGCATGTAGATGCCGGCTTCGATCTGGCGGGCCAGATGCGGCTGCGCCGTCGGCACGACCACGTCGTAGCCGGAATTGCCGGCCAAAAGCTTGGCCTCCAGCACATCATTGCTGTCATAGACATCGTAATTGACCTCAACGCCGGTCTCGGCCACGAAGTCTTCCAGCGTCGTCTCGCCGATGTAATCAGACCAGTTATAGACGTTCAGCTCTTGTGCCCCTGCCGTCGTCCATCCGACGGCCATGAGGCCGGCCACCCCCGGCACCAGCAGCCCACCAAGCCTCCTCGACATATCCACTCTCCCCCCGCGTGTTCGCGTAATGGTGAAGGCTTGTGCCTTCAACTGTCGGCCTTATTGCAGCCACGGGGCGGGGTCGTGTCAATGGCAGTCTAGGACGCAGTCTCGGGCTACCCCCGTTCGGCTGGAAGTGGGGGTGGCAGGATCATGCCGGCGGCGGCGCCGGGAAGGGTGGCCACGACGTCGCGCCGAGCCGGTATCGATGGCGGCAGGGGAATGTCGTCGACCGTAGAGGGCAGGTCGCTGACTGACGGTCTCGGCAAACCGCTGTGGGTAGCCGAGCGATGCTCCGGCCGAGCAGGCGGGAAGGGAACGGTAAAGCCCAATTCCGACACGGTGACAAGATCCGGATCGGCGGCCGCGCGGACCGGTACTGCCGTGCCGGGCGCCCCGGCGGGAGCCGACGTGGCAGCGGCGGACAGCGGGATCGTTTCGCCGGCATTGCGGATGTCGGCATAAGTGTCGGCGCTGACGAGAGCGGCGATTGCGCCGATGGGGGCACCGGCAGGCAGAACGGCAACCCGGCCGGCTGCAACGTCTGGCTGCGGCTCGGTGTTGGTTGCGGGGCGGGCCGCTGCCTCGGCGGGCCCGCCATACACGACCGGTCCGTTGGCAGACGCCACCATGACGTCGATGCGGCGACCGTCGTCGATGCAGATTTCCTCATCGGTCACGACGCGCCACAGGGCGCAGTCCTCTTCGGCGACAGCGGACAAGGCATGGTCCGACAATGTTTTGTCGCTGGCCGCCAGGCTGATGCCGTCAGCGGCATAACCCACGAGGACGATCGGCAGAGGCAGAGCGCAGCCGCTGAGCACGGCGAGCCCGGCCAGCAATACGGCCGGCCGTTTCAAGGTCTTCCTCATCCTGAGTGCGTTCACGATTTGTATCTTTCTGTTATCTATGCACTTTTAAGACTCTCATGGTCAATTCAAAAGGGAAAGCGTATGATTCGGAAATTCTCTTTTTGAAGCATTATTGCTTCTGCATTGAAATTCAATCGATGGCGACAGTCAATTCTCACTTATTGAGTTAGAATGAAGCGGGTGTGCATTGATTTTATTGCAAAATATTCTGAAATGGAGCTGTGGCCGCATAATATGGTGATACTTGGATGTCGTCGAAAGCTGCCACCAAACTAGTATCGCGAACAGGCTGTTGTGCCTGTAGCCTCATGATCAAGATGATCGGTCAACGGATTGGCGGCAGCCGCCCCGGTGAGCGATCTCTATTGGGCGTGCGCGGGGCGGCGGTCTTCCATTTCCGTCGCATCCGCGCCGCGAGTCGCAACAGCGGGGGCCATCCTGGCGAATCAGCATGAGCCCGGTTGCAGCACCCGAGATGTCGAAAACGGGGGCTCAGGCCGCCGAGCGGATCGCCTGGCGCAGGACGTCGATCAGCTGGTCGATCTCCGCCTTCTCGATGATCAGGGGCGGGCTCATGGCAATAATGTCGCCGGTATAGCGCAAGAGCGCGCCGTTGGCGTAGCCGGTGCGGAAGACATCCAGCGCGCGGCGCGTCGGGTCACCGGGGATCGGCTCCAGCTCCACCGCGCCAATCAGGCCCAGATTGCGGATGTCGTGGACATGCGGCTCGCCCTTCAGGCTGTGCAGCGCATCTTCCCAATAGGGCGCAAGCTCGGCCACACGCTCGAACAGCCCGTCCTCGATGTAGGTGTCGAGCGTGGCGTGCGCCGCGGCACAGGCCAGCGGATGGCCGGAATAGGTATAGCCGTGGAACAGCTCGATCAGATGCTCCGGCCCGTGCATGAAGGCGTCGTAGATCTCCTGCCGCGCAAAGACCGCCCCCATGGGCACAGCCCCGTTGGTCAGGCCCTTGGCCGTGGTGATAAGGTCGGGCGTGACGCCGAACACCTCCGCCGCCGTGGTCGCGCCCAGGCGGCCGAAGCCCGTGATCACCTCGTCGAAGATCAATAGGATGCCGTGGCGGTCGCAGATGGCGCGCAGCCGCTCCAGATAGCCCTTGGGCGGGATCAGCACGCCGGTGGACCCGGCCACCGGCTCCACGATCACGGCGGCGATGGTCGACGCATCGTGCAGCGCGACAATGCGCTCCAGATCGTCGGCGAGATGGGCACCCCAGTCCGGCTGGCCGCGCGTGAACGCGTTGTGGGCATGATCATGCGTGTGGGGCAGGTGGTCCACACCGGCCAACAGCGTGCCGAAATGCTTGCGGTTGGTAACGATGCCGCCGACGGAGATGCCGCCGAAGCCAACCCCGTGATAGCCGCGCTCACGCCCGATCAGGCGGGTGCGCGAGCCGTCGCCGCGCATGCGGTGATAGGCGAGCGCGATCTTCAACGCCGTGTCGACCGATTCCGAGCCGGAATTGGTGAAGAAGGCATGGCTGATGCCGTCCGGCATCATCGAGATCAGGCGCGAGGCGAGATCGAAGGCGCGCGGATGGCCCATCTGGAAGGCGGGCGCGTAGTCCAGTCGTGCTGCCTGATCCTGGATTGCCTTGACGATGCGCGGGCTGGCATGGCCGGCATTGACGCACCACAGCCCCGCCGTGCCGTCCAGCACCCTGCGGCCGTCATGGCTCCAGTAATACATGCCTTCCGCGGCGACGATCAGACGCGGATCCCGCTTGAAATGGCGGTTGGCCGTAAACGGCATCCAGAAGGGGTCGAGATCGTTGGGCACCGGCTCCACGGCCGGCGGCGCGCCGGGAAGGTCGTCCATGATGGGGCTCCGCCTTTTCAGGGCAGGGGATAGGCAACGGTCAGCTTAAGGCCGCAAACGGGTGCGCAACAAGGGGCCGTCCTCAGGACGCTTCGGCATCAGCGGCTAGTGCTGCGAATTCCGCCAGTACGCGGTCGACGACGGCCTCGCTCAGGTAGGCGTCGACGCGGCCTCGGACATGGGCAACCGTGGCGTCGTCCGTCAGCTCGGCGGACCAATCCTGCGACGCCGCACCGTCGGTCTGACGGCGGCCGTGGCCGTGCAGCACGCGCCACTTGGCGCACCAAGTGACCGACCAGAGCCACATGATCCGCCGGGTGATCATCAGCCAGGGCGCCAGGTTCGTCGCGAGATCCAGCGGCAAGGCATCGCGCCAGGCGCCGAGGAAATCGCGGATCTCGTCGACCGACAGCTCGGCGCAGGTGGCAAGATCCCAGGTGGTGGAGGTGTAGAGCGTGGCATGCGCCAGATCGAAACCCGGCTGGCCGTACCGCGCCTTTTCCAGATCCACCAGGACCGCCCGGCCATGCGGCGTGATCAGGAAGTTGCCCGGATGGCCGTCGAAGCTGATCAGCCGCTTGGGCGGCGGGGTTGCATCAGCCACCTCTGCGCTGGCCGTCGCGATTTCCCGGTCGATGTGCTGGCGCACGGCATCCCCAATCGCGGCTTGGTCGAGATAGACAGCCTGCGTCAGCACCTCTTCCATCACCTGCGCCAGAGCATGGTCGGGGTTCAACAGAGGCGCCCGGGCGGCGGGCTCGGGCATGGCGAGCGCATGGATGGCGGCGAAGGCGCGGGCGATCGCGGCCAGATCTTCGGGCAGTCGCGGCGGTCGGCCTTCGACATGGTCGACGATCAGCGCACCCATCGGCAGGTCGCGCGACGGCGGCAGCGTGCCGTGGAACCGCGGCGTGTGGCCGCTGGCGCCGGCCCGGGCGAAGCAGGCCGCCTGATAGGCCAGGTTGTCGGCGGGCGCCAGCGCCATCTGGCTCTGCTTGGGGATGCGCAGCAGGCGGCCGGTGGCAGCCAGAGCCACATGCCAGTGGGCAAGGCCGGTGTCGGCCAGCGGGGTCAGCTGGGTGTCTGCATCCGGCCCGTCTGCAAGTGCGCGGCGGACTGCCTGAAGGTCCAGGGTCATCGTGCCTGTGTCCCCCTACGCCGGCGCCAGGCCAGCCAGTCCGACCGCGTGTCGATATCGTCGAGTTGGTCGATCTGGGCCACTGTGATGGTGCGCGGCACGCTGGCGATACTGTCGGCCAGTGCCGTAGCCGTAGACCAGGCGACACCCGCGAACAGTCCGTGGGGTTCCAGGGGCCGGCGCCGGGCGCCGACCAGCCAGTAGCCGCCGTCGGACGCCGGGCCGAACACCATATCGGCTCGCCGCAAGGCGACGAAGGCGCGCCACACGGCCGGTGCGCAAACATCTGGAATGTCACTGCCGACCACCACGACCGATCGGGCCCCGCCGGGTCTGCGCGGGCGAAGCGCCCGCGCCATGCGCGCACCCAGGTCCCCGGTGCCCTGGCCCTGCTGGACGACGCGCCGGCCGAGGCGCGGGATGCGGGCGCCGTCGGGCGTGACGGCAACGATCAGCCGCCAGCGCCGGTCACGCGCCAGGCGGCGGGTCACGGTGCGCAAGGTGATGCGGTAGAAGGCGAGCGCGGCAACATCGCCGATGCCGGCCGCCAGGCGGCGCTTGACCTGGCCGAGCCTCGGGGCGCGGGCGAACAGGATGACCAGGCGGTCGGACGGCCGCATGGCTCAGCCGTAGAGCCGCGCGAGCCAGCGCGCCGGCACGCCAAGATGCCACAGCCCGAGAAGGGCGAGGTTGCGCATCGGTCTCGCGATCCAGCCGTCCCGCCGATAGCGCGTGGCCGAGGTGACCGCGTCGGCGGGCAGCAGCACCAGACGGCGACGGCCGATCCGGCGCACCAGGTCGACGTCTTCCATCAGCGCCAGTGGCCGGTATCCGCCGACACGGTCGTAGAGGCTGCGGTGGATCAACAAGCCCTGGTCGCCATAGGGCAGACCGAGCCACAGGCAGCGGCGCATCGCCCAGTGCTCGATCCGGCGGGCCGCCGGATGGGGGTCGTCGAACACCAGGCGGAAATAGCCCGCGCGGCCGCGGTTCGTTGGCTCGGCCATGAAGGCCGTTGTTGCATCGGTCCAGCCGGGCCCGAGGCTTGTATCGGCATGGAGAAACAGCAGCCAGTCACCGGCTGCCTTCCCGGCACCGTGGGCGAGCTGTGTCCCGCGCCCGCGGTCCGCGGTGACGACGCGTGCACCTCCGGCGGCGGCGAGGTCCGTTGTCCCGTCGGTCGATCCGCCGTCGACCACAACGATTTCGCGAACGATCGCCGCCGCCTGGATGCGGGCGAGGGTTTCGGACAGCGTGCCGGCCGCGTTCAGCGTCGGGACCACGACGCTCAGATCCATAGGCGGGCCGGGCCGTGGGGCTTTGGTCGGTCCGTCATGTCGGCACTTCGTCTAGGGGCACGTCGCTCGGACCGCATGGTTGAGGTCAGTCCGCTATACCCGCCTTGCGGGTTCGACGCCACGGCAAGGGATGATCGATCACCAGGATGCGATGGCTGTTGATCCGGTCGGTGCTCAGAGCGCAGTTGACAGATCGAGATGAAGAACAAATAATGAACATACATGATCACCCCAGCCTTCCATACTCCGCGTGCGGACCAGAAACGGGCGGCGCTGGCCGCGCTGAAGGCCCATGTGCGGGCGCTGGAAGGCATCGGCGGGGCGGGCGTGCGGGCCGTGCCGACCGGCCTTGCGGCGATCGACCGGGGCCTGCCGGGCGGCGGACTTATGCTCGGCGCACTGCACGAAATCCTGCGCCCTGCAGCCCGGGATGGCGCCGCCGACGGCTTTGCCGCCTTTCTGCTGGCCCGCGCCGCTGAAGCGGCCGATGCGCCGGTGCTGTGGATCACTGAATCCTGCGACCTCTATCCGCCCGGCCTTGCCGCCTTCGGGCTGACGCCCGACCGCCTGATCATCGCGCACGCGCCGCGCCGCGTCGACCGGCTGTGGGCGCTGGAGGAAGCGGCGCGTGCGGCCGAAGCCGGCACCGCACTCGCCGCCGTGCTGGCGGAGGTGCCGCAACTCGACCTCGTCGCCAGCCGCCGTCTGCATCTGGCGGCGGAAGCCGGCGGTGCGGCAGTGCTGTTGCTGCGCCCGGCTGAGAGCGCCGGCACCAGTGTGGCCGTGACGCGCTGGCAGGTCGCGGCTGAACCCGGCCTCCCCCCCGCCATCGCGAGCGGGACGGTTGAGCCGGGGGTTGGCCGGCCGCGCTGGCGGCTGGAGCTGCTGCGATGCCGCGGCGGCCGCCCCGATGCCTGGACCGTCGATTGGCTGGGGACCGCGACGGGGCTGGCCTTGGCCGCAGACCAGCAGGGTGCCGCGGCGTCTGGTCGGCCGGTGTCGTCCACGATCGATGCCGATGCCGCCTGAGTTCTGACTGGCAAAATGTTCTTGTCTTGTTCTTTAAAGTTCGCTTAGTGTTCGCATACCCGAGTCAACACGAGTGGCTTTTCCCCATGTCCCGGCGCATCTTGGCCCTCTGGCTGCCGTCCCTGCCCACCGACCGCGTGCACCGACAGGGTGGGGTGGAAGGCGGCCGTCCGCTCGTCACCGTCACCGGCGACCGCGGCCGCCGCATCGTGACCGGTGTGGACGACGCGGCCGCGGCGGCCGGCCTGTTTCCCGGCATGCCGCTGGCCGATGCGCGGGCGCTGGAGCCGGGGATGCAGGCGGTGCCGGCCGATCCTGAGGCTGACAGCCGCGCCTTGCGCGACCTTGCCTGCTGGTGCGGCCGCTACACCCCCTGGGCCGCCCCCCATGGCGGCGACGGCATCCTGCTGGACATCACCGGCTGCGCCCATCTGTTCGGCGGGGAAGCGGACCTAGCGCGGGACCTGTCCGCACGCCTGGGCCGGCTCGGTTTCCTCTCCCGGCTTGCCGTTGCCGACACGGCTGGGGCCGCCTGGGCCATCGCACGGGTCGGATCCGGCCATGGCTGGCGGGGCGGGGCGCTGGAGGCCGCCGTGATCACGCCCGGCCGGTCGCGTGAGGCGATCGCACCGCTGCCGGTTGCGGGCCTGCGTCTCGACGCCGCCACGGTAGCGGCGCTGGAGCGTGCCGGCCTCAGCCGCATCGGCGATGTGCAGGCCCTACCGCGCGGACCGCTTGCCACCCGTTTCGGCCGGCGCCTGCTGCAGCGTCTCGACCAGGCCTCGGGGGCGGAAGCGGAGGCGATCTCTCCGCTGAAGCCCGTTGCCCGTTATCGCGCGCGCCTGGCCTTTGCCGAGCCGATCGGCCGGACCGAAGATGTTGAGGCCGCGCTCGACCGCTTGCTGGGCCTGCTCTGCCGCGACCTGGAACAGGCGGGGCTGGGCGTGCGTCGGGCGGAGCTGACGCTCTACCGGGTCGATGGTGCCGTGGCGCGGCGGTCGATCGGCACCAGCGTGCCGATGCGCCAGCCCGCGGGCCTGTTCCGGCTGTTCCGGGATCGGCTGGAGGGGCTGGATGCCGGCTTCGGCATTGAGGTGGCGGTGCTGTCCGCCGATGCGGTGGAGCCGATGGCGCCATCACAGCCGGCGTTGGACCAAGCGGCAGCCGAACGCGGCGGCCGGGCGCTGGCCGAATTGGCCGATCGTCTGGCCCTGCGGCTGGGGCAGGGGGCGGTATTCCGGCCTGCGGTGCGCGAAAGCCATTGGCCAGACCGGGCCGTGGCGCGGCAGGCCGCCGTGGCCGCACCCTCGGCCGAGACATGGCCGGCAGATACGCCGCGTCCGTTACGCCTGCTGGCCCAGCCGCAGCCGATCGAGGCTATGGCCCCGGTGCCGGACGATCCGCCGATCCTGTTCCGCTGGCAGGGGCGGCACCATCGCGTTGCCCGCGCCGACGGGCCGGAGCGGATTGCCCACGAATGGTGGCAGGATGCGCCGCGCAGGCCGGCGCGCGACTATTACCATGTGGAAGATGCCGACGGCCGCCGGTTCTGGCTCTATCGCGACGGTCCTTACGACCCGGAGAGACCGTGCCGCTGGTATCTGCACGGCCTTTTCGCCTGAGCCCGGTGGTGGGGTGTCCATTTGAGAGCAAGATAAGGTTCATGGGCGCCAACTTGACTTCTGGCGCCCATGTCGGAGAGGTCCTCGTCTTTCGCTAGGACGACGTACAGGTGGTAGATGCAGAAGCTAACAGCGAGAGCGCCAAACCCGCGAAGGCGGGTATCTAAGGCAAACGCTCAGAGGAACGGTGGGCCGTCGTTGACGACGGTGTAGGTAATAGCGAAGCTGATCGCGCCCGCAACCAAAGCCAGTGCAAACCAGAGGGCCATCGGCACGTTGCGCGTCTTCTGACTCCGCTCCATGATCGTTGACGTCACTTCACGATTATTGCGCTTGTCGAAATAGGTCTGGTCCACTCGCGCCTCAACGAACTTCTTCTTGTCCACCAAAGCCTGTGCACTGCCGACGGCCACTTGCATCTCATGCGTCGTGCCCTGCGACTGCCAGCCTTTGCTGTCGCGCGCAAGCACCGTGTACGTAATTTCCTGGCCACCCGCCATGCCGAAGCTCCCGATCCATGGGATGCATGCCACTATTGTGAAGAATTACGCGCTAACTCCTATCAAGTGGTTAAGACAAAAAGCGTTCAGCCACACTATCGGCCATAGGCCATTATCAGGTCGCACATGGCCGTGCAGATCGGCGTGTCGGCCCGGCCGAACGCCTGGATCACGTCGAAATGGTGGTATCCCGGCATGTCAACGCAGCGCGCTACATGGCCGGAAGCCTGCAAGGCGGCGGCATAGTCCCGTTGCTGGCGGTGGAACTCCTCCGACTCCTCACCGCCGACCGCCAGCAGCAGGGGCGGGCTGGGCGTCGCCGGGATCGTCATCAGCGGGCTCAGCCGCTCCACGGTCGGTCGGTCCAACGCCAAAAGGCCGTTGAGGAAGCTGAGGCGGATCGGCTCCAGGTCATAGACGCCACTGATCGCCATGGCACCCTTCACGACGCCGGCGGGATGGCCCAGTGCCGGCCAATCGGTCGAGGCCATCAGCGCGGCCAGATGGCCGCCGGCGGAATGGCCGGACAGGAACAGCCGGTCCGGGTCGGCCCCGTGCGCAGCCGCATTGTCGTAGAGCCACAGCACGGCCTGGCGCACCTGCTCCACCAACGTCGCAAAACTCACATTCGGGCACAGGTCATAGCCGATCGCGGCGAAGGTGATGCCCCGTTCCACGAACACCGGTGCCAGGAACTCGAAATCCTGCCGGCTGAGTGCCTGCCAATAGCCGCCATGGATGAAGGCGAGCACAGGGGCATTCGCCTCCGCCGCCGGGAACAGCGTCACCCGCTCGCGCGGATGCGTGCCATAGGCGCAGTCCGCATGCGCCAGCCGGCCACGCACCGCTGCGCTGTCGCCGGCATAGACGGCGAAGAACTCCGGATGCTCGGGATGCCGGGCGCGCAGGTTGTACTGCGCGTCCAGCCCGGCCTGGTCATAGCCGAGATAGACCGTCTCAGGTGAAGGCATTGAAGGTGATGATGGTTTGCGTGTCTTTGATGTGCGGCACCTGCTGGACCACGCCGGTCACGAAATGCCCGACATCCTGGTCGCGCGACAGATAGCATTTCACCAGCAGGTCGTACTGGCCGGAGATGGAATAGACCTCCGACACCTGTTCGATCTTGTCCACGATCTCGGCGGCCACGTCGTAGGCCTTGCCGAGTTCGCATTTCACCATGATGAAGATGGCCTGCATTCGCCGGCTCCGTGGGCTCGCAACTCTGACAAAGAAGGGCGCGTCACCCTAACATTCGTGTGAGCCGAGTACAGTGGCGATCTGGCGTCGCGGCCGCGGACACACCATCTAATGGTCACGGGGATGACCACCTGACCCGACCACCGAAAAAGACTGAGCGATCAGCGCCCTGTGACGGCCGTCATGGCCGGCGCCGGAACAGTCGGGCACGGTACCCCACCCGGATGGTTTGAGGGACTGTACCAATGATAACGACGAACCCGCGCCGCCGCCTGAGCGCGGCGGACCTGCTGCCCTATCAGAAGCGCATCCCGCGTGGGCATGTGCTTGGCGTGCCATGGATCGTGTTGGCCGAGCTGGCGGTGATCCTCGCCATCGGCTGCGCGGTCGGCGCCGCGCTTTAACGAGCAGTCACCCGAACTGGAGGTGTAGACTGGCCGCCCACGAACCATCATCGGGGGCGGCCAGACATGGGAAAGACAACAGATCGCAAAGCGGTACTGACGGGCGGCTGCCAGTGCGGCGCCATCCGTTACGCCCTCTACGCCCAGCCGGAGGGCACGCATCTCTGCCATTGCCGCATGTGCCAGAAGGCCGTGGGCAACGCCTTCGCAGCACTGGCCCCGGTGCGCCGCACCGATTTCGCCTGGACCCGCGGCCGCCCGGCGATGTTCCTCAGCTCCACCGTGGCGGAGCGCGGATACTGCGCCGACTGCGGCACACCGCTCAGCTTCGGCTATCTCGACAGCGAGTGGATCGACGTCACCATCGGCAGCCTGGACCACCCGGAGCTGGCACCGCCCGCCGTCCACTATGGCACCGAGGCGCAAGTGCCCTGGCTGCACCTGTCTGACGGTTGGTCACGCTCGTCGACCGAATCTAACATCCTGCCCGAACGCAAGTCCCAGCTCCGCTCCTTCCAGCACCCGGATCACGAGACGGCGGCTTGGGAGCCGGTGCTACAGGAGGAGAAGGTGCCGGAGGGGTGCGGGTAGGACCCCCTGTCGGAATTCTGGACAGCGCCGCTGCACATTCCCATGTTGCGGACTGGAAACTACCGGCCGAACGTCGGAGACCGACACGATGCATGCTGATATTGCCAGTCGGCGGGCTGCATTGATCGATATCTGCCGACGCTACGACGTGGCAAAGCTTGAGGTGTTTGGGTCGGCGGCACGCGAAGGAGATTTCGATACAGATCGCAGCGACGCCGATTTCTTAGTGACGTTCAAAGCCGATAGCGTCCTGCCGCCGTTGGAGCAGTTCTTTGGACTCGCTGAGGCGCTGCGAGGGCTTCTCGGGCGGCCGGTCGATCTAGTGGAAGCGAAGGCGGTCCGGAATCCATACATCCTCGCTGCGATCAGCCGATCGCGTGAGCTCGTCTATGCTGCGTGACCCACGAGCCTATCTGTGGGATGTGAAGCAGGCTGCGGAAGCAATCCAACAGTTCACGACTGGACTTGACACAAAGGGCTACGCAGAAGACGCCCTCGTACGCGCAGCGGTGGAACGGCAGTTTGAGATTATTGGCGAGGCTCTCAATCGACTCTCGAAGGTCGACCCGGAAATGGCCGACCGGATCCCACATCTTCGGGCGATCTTCGGATTCAAGAATGTGTTCATTCATGGCTAAGCCGTGATCGACCACGGTCGAGTCTGGCGCATCAAGGAAACGCAGCTGCCAGATGTCCTCGTCAGCGTTTCCGCGCTTCTGGCCGAACACGGGTCCACGGAAGCCTAACCTCAGAGCATCTTCTGCTGCTGGGAAGCGGGCAGGGCGAGGAGGCTGAGGCGGCCCATGTCACCCTCACACCCCCAGATACCGCTCCTTCAGCGCCGGCTCGTCTAGGAAATCGCTGTTGGTGCCGTACCAGGCGATGCGGCCCTTCTCGATGATGTAGTGGCGGTCCGCGATGCGGGTGAGCGCATCGACGTACTTGTCGATCACCAGAATCGACTGGCCGTCGGCCTTCAGCTGCGCCAGGCACCGCCAGATCTCGGCGCGCACCATCGGGGCCAGGCCCTCGGTCGCCTCGTCCAGCATCAGCAGCTTGGGGTTGGTCATCAGCGCGCGGCCGATGGCCAGCATCTGCTGTTCACCGCCGGAAAGCTGGCCACCCATCTGGCGGCGGCGCTCGGCCAGGCGGGGGAAGAAGGTGAAGACGCGCTCCAAGGTCCACGGGTCTGCCCCGCTCGTCGGGTTGGCGGCGGTCGCCACCAGGTTTTCGGCGACGGTCAGGTTGGGAAAGATCTGGCGGCCTTCGGGCACCAACCCTAAGCCGGCGCGGGCGATACGGTGGGCGGGCTGGCCCTGTACGGCATGACCTTCGATGCGCACCACACCGTCGCGCGGCCGTACCAACCCCAAGATCGACTTCAGGGTCGTCGTCTTGCCCATGCCGTTGCGGCCCAACAGCGTCACCATCTCGCCGGCATGCACCGACAGGAACACACCGAAGAGCGCCTGGCTCTCGCCGTAGAAGCTGTGGAGGTCCTGCACATGCAAGAGCGTCGGCGCCATCAGCCGTCCCCTGCGGCGGCGTCTTCGCCCAGATAGGCCTCGCGTACCTCGGCATTGCGACGAATCTCCGCCGGCGGGCCGCTGGCAATCACGCGGCCATGAAGCAGCACGGTGA
This sequence comes from Alphaproteobacteria bacterium, assembly GCA_028281925.1. Classification (GTDB taxonomy): domain Bacteria; phylum Pseudomonadota; class Alphaproteobacteria; order DSM-16000; family Inquilinaceae; genus JACKIG01. The sequence goes on along the minus strand of JANQIX010000034.1, from coordinate 161,003 downwards.
TCTGGTCTGCGAGTGCGAACACGGCGTCCATGTCGTGCTCCACCAGCAGGATCGGCACCTCCGCCTTCAGGCCCGCCAGCAGGGTCACCATGGCCGCACTTTCCTCCACCCCCATGCCGGCCATGGGCTCGTCCAGCAGCAGAAGTTTCGGTCGCATGGCCAGCGCCATGGCCAGTTCAAGCTGGCGCTTCTGGCCGTGGGCGAGTGCCGAGGCGGGAACATGGCTGCGGTCGGCAAGGCCGACGCGTTCCAGCGCACGTTCGGCCGGTTCAGCCAATGCGGGGTCGCCGCTGGCATCGCGCCAGAACCGGAAGCTATGGCGTTCCTGGCCCTGCACGGCCAGCGCCACATTGTCGACGGCGCTGAAGCTGGCGAAGACCGAGGTGATTTGGAAGCTGCGGGCCAAGCCCAGCCGCGCCCGTGTGGCCGTCGGTAGGGCGGTGATGTCGCGCCCGTCAAAATGGATGGTGCCGCGATCGGGCTTCAGTTCGCCGTTCAACTGCGCGAGCAGTGTCGTCTTGCCGGCGCCGTTGGGGCCGATCACGGCATGGACCTGGCCTTCGCTGACGCCGAGGTCGATGGCGTCGTTGGCGACCAGTCCGCCGAAGCGCTTGGTCAGGCCGACGGCCTGCAACAGCGGCGCGGTCATCGCCGCCTCCGCGGCGGTTTGCCGGGTGGGGGCTCCGGGCGCAGGCGCCGCAGCAGGCTGCCGCCCAGCGAGCCGTCGACCAGCCCCATCAGGCCGCGGCGGGCATAGAGCACGATCAGGATCAGGATGGGCCCGAGGAAGATTTTCCAGTGCTCGCCCAACCCGTCGGCCAGGCCGTTCAGCAGCTCCGGGATGAACTCCTCCAACAACATCAGGGCGCCGGCGCCCAGCACCGGGCCGAACAGCGTGCCCACGCCCCCCAGCACGACCATCACGATCAGGTCGCCGGACCGGTGCCATTCCAGATAGGAGGGGCCGACGAAGCCTGTGGAGTTGACCAACAGCGCGCCCGATAGACCGGCTGCCGCGCCCGCGATCACGAAGGCCGCCAGCTTGTAGCGGTAGGCGTGGAAGCCCAGTGCGCGGACCCGGCGCTCATTGTCCTTCGCCGCCCGCAGGACCCGGCCGAAGCGGCTGTTCACCATGCGGTGAGTGCCGTAAAGGAAGGCCAGCAAAACCGCCAGCGCGACGTAGTAGAACGACATCCGATCGTCGAGGTCGATCGGCCAGGGCAGCTCGCTACGCTGCCACACCGCGATACCGTCCTGCCCGTTGTACCGCCTGAGCGAGATCATCAGATAGTAGAGCATCTGGGCGAAGGCCAGCGTGATCATGATGAACGAGATGCCCGTGGTGCGCAGGCAGATGGCGCCGATCGGCAGCGCCACCAGCCCGGCCACGATCATGGCCAGCGGCAGCACCACGAAGCCGCTGACCGTGCCCGGCAGCAGGCCCAGGAACAGCGTGCCGTCGCTGGCATGGACAAAGGCGATGCCGACGACATAGCCGCCGATGCCCACGAAGGCCGCGTGGCCGAAGCTGACCATGCCGCCGAAGCCAAGGATCAGGTTCAGGCTGGCAGCCGCCAGCGCCGTGATCAGAATGCGTGTGAACAGGCTGACATAGAACGGCTCCCCGGCCGCCAAGGCCACCGGAGGCAGCAGGACGAGGAAGCCCAACAGACACGCAAGAGCGATCTTGCGCCGGCGGGCGCCGGCCATCCCCTCATCCATGGGCGGGGAACAGCCCGCGCGGGCGGAAGAACAGCACGGCGGCCATCAGTATGTAGATCGCCATGGATGCCAGCGATGCGCCGACGCCGTCCGCGGTCGACGGGTCGAGGAACAGTTTCAGGGTCGTCGGCAGCAGCACGCGGCCGAAGGTGTCGACCATCCCCACCAGAACGGCGCCGACGAAGGCGCCCTTCACCGAGCCGATGCCGCCGATCACGATCACGACGAAGGTCAAGATCAGGATGTGCTCGCCCATGCCCACCTCCACGGCCAGGATCGGCCCGGCCATGGCGCCGGCAAGACCCGCCAGGCCGGCGCCCAGCGCGAACACGGCGGTGAAGATGCGGGCGATGTCGACGCCAAGGGCCGTCACCATCTCCCGGTTGCTGGCCCCGGCGCGGATCAGCATGCCCAAACGTGTGCGCCCGATCAGGTACCAGAGGAAGGCGCCGACCGCGATGCCGACAACGATCACGGCCAGGCGGAAGGCCGGGTAGGGGGCGCCGGGGATCAGCTCCACCTGGCCGGCCAGGAACTCCGGCGGTGTCAGGCGTAGCGGTACAGGCCCCCAGACGATCTTCACCAGCTCGTTGAAGAACAGGATCAGGCCAAATGTGGCCAGCACCTGATCCAGATGATCGCGGCCATAGAGCGTGCGCAGCGCCACCAGCTCCACCACCACGCCCACCAGCGCGGCCAGCGGCACGGCCAGCACCACCGCCAAGAGGAAGCTGTCGAACAGGCCAACGAAGGTCGCAGTGAGGTAAGCCCCGACCATGTAGAACGAGCCATGGGCGAGGTTGATCATGTCCATGACGCCGAACACCAGCGTCAGTCCGGCGGCCATGAGAAACAGCATGACGCCGAGCTGAAACCCGTTCAGCGACTGTTCAATCAGCAGCAGCGGATCCATCGATCCGTTGTCCCGGTTCTAGGCTGGGCGCCCGGCCCGCCGGTCAGGCGAGCCGGGCAGGGAGATGCGATATCGAAGCCTACATACTGCAGTCTTGGGCGTAGGCGTCGCCGTGCTCGGTGAAGACCGTCTCGACCAGCCTGTTGGTCAGCGTGCCGTCGTCAAGCTGCACGATCTGGCGCAAATGGAAGTCCTGAATCGGGAAGTGGTTGGTGTTGAAGCTGAAGTCGCCGCGCACGCTGTCGAACTCCGCCGTCTCGAAGGCCGCGATCAGCGCTTCGGTGTCGTCCAGGTCGCCGCCGGCGGCCGTGACCGCGGCGTCGATCAGCAGGGCTGCGTCATAACCCTGGCTGGCATAGAGCGACGGAATGCGTTCGTAAGTTGCGACGAAGTCTTCAACGAAACGGGCGTTCGCCGGGTTGTCCAGGTCCGGGCTCCACTGCGCGGTGTTGTAGACGTCGAGCGCTGCCTCGCCCACGGCGCCCAGGATGTCCTGGCTGAATGAAAAGGCCGGGCCGAACAGGGGGATCTCGTCCTTCAGGCCGGCCTGCTCGTACTGTTTGATGAAGTTGATGCCCATGCCGCCGGGCAGGAAGAAGAAGACCGCATCGGGCTCCGCCGCGCGGATCTGCGCCAGCTCCGCCGCATAGTCCAGCTGGCCCAACTGGGTGTACAGCTCTTCGACCACTTCGCCGGTATAGAAGCGCTGGAACCCGGTCAGCGCGTCCTGGCCGGCCGGATAGTTCGGCGCCAGGATGAAGAGCCGCTCGAAGCCCGCATTCTGGACGTGCTGGCCCATGGCCTCGTGATTGTTGTCATTCTGCCAGGCAACGTTGAAGAAGTAGGGGCTGCAACCTTCGCCGGCGAGCGCGGAGGGGCCGGCGTTCGGGCTGATGAACAGCACCTCGTTGCGGGCCAGCGTCGGCATGATGGCCAGCGCCAGGTTCGACCAGACAATGCCGGTGACGATGTGCACGCCGTCGCGTTCGATCATGCGGTCGGCAAGCTGCACGGCCACCTCGGGGCTGCGCTCGTCATCGCCTTCGATCACCTCGGTCTCCAGGCCGCCGAGCGAACCGCCGGCATGCTCCAGCCCCAGCATGAAACCGTCGCGGATGTCGATGCCGAGGCCTGAGCCGCCGCCGGACAGCGTGGTGATCATGCCGATCTTCAACTCGTCCGCCGCAGCCGGCGTGGCCGCCATCAGCGCAACAGCGCCGGCGGTAAGAATCAATGACCTCATTTGCAGTGCCTCCCAGACCTGACAATGCCCGTCACGGGGAAGTGGACGGATCCGTGTGGTTGGCCTGGCCAGGAGATTGGCCGGGCTGCGCGCAGCTTTGCCTGTCCCGGCGCCGGTTTTCAAGCGACCGGCAGCTTCTCACGCTGCAGTTTTCCGCCCTCACTGCGCGGCAGGCGGTCCAGCAGCCACAGCCGGAGCAGGACCTTGGGGCCGGCCGTGCTGTCCAGGACCGCCCGGAGAGCCGCGTGCAGGGCGTCTTGGAGCAATGGGTCGGGCAGGTCGCCGGCGGCCGCAACGAAGGCCCGGACCGTCACCGATTCCGCCCCGTCCGGCGCGGCGAAGACTGTGCTGTCGGCGACCCGGCCGTGGCTCAGCAGCGTATCTTCCAGCGCATCGAGCGGCAGGATCAGCCCCGACGGCGTCAGCGCATCTTCGATCCGCCCCAACAGACGAACGGCGCCGGACCCGTCGACAACCGCCAGATCGCCGGTCTCCGACCACTCTTCGCGCGTATCGGCCGGCTCGCCTTCTTCGGGCCAGACACGACCGCCGGTGGGGCCGCGAACACGCAGGTGGCCCGGCTGATCGACGGCGTCGGTGCAGCCGTCCGGTGCCAGAACAGAGATGCCGTAGCCTGGCAGCGGGCGCAGCAACTCGTCCGTATTGCCGGCCAGGAAGATCCCACCCAGTTCGGCAGCCTCGACGGCATCGATCAACGGAATGCCGAGGGCCGAGCGGATGGACACCGCAGTTGCGCGCGGCAGGCGCTCGCCCGTCGATATTGCCTTGCGTAGGCTGGAAAAGGCGTCCGGCCGGCCATTGCCCACCAGATGGCGGTAGATCGGCGGGGTCGTCAGGCAGATGCTGGCCCGGTTGGTCTCGATCATCTGGCGCAGCGCATCGGCGGACCCCCGCCGGGTCAGGCAGCAGGCAGCACCCCGGGCCAGCGGTGCCAGCACCTGGGCCGTCAACCCGACCGTTGAGCAGACGGCCAGTGTCCCGCACACGACGTCATTCGGGGTCGCATCGACCAAGTGTTCCGCCGTGCCCGACACGATCACGGCAACATCGGCATGGCTGTGCCAGATGGCCTTTCCGGGTCCGCCGTCTCCGGTGGCGAACGCGATTAGGCAAGGATCCTCCGCGGCCGTCGCAATGCTGTCAAAGGTTGGCGGCTTGCCGGCCTTTCGCGCTTCCATCGGGTCGGGATCGTCGTCCGCGAACCCGCCGTTGAAGGTGATGATATCGGCCAGTTGCGGTGCGCGCCGGCGCGCCTCTTCCACCGTGTGCCGCAGCTTTGCATCGCAAAGGCACATGCCGGCGCCGGTGACCTTGGCGATGCGTGCCAGTTCGCGAGCCCGCAGAAGGGGGGCCGCGATCACGGCGACGGCGCCAACCTTGATGACGGCAAGCAAGCAGGCGACGGTCATGGGCGTGTTGGACGCATGCAAGAGCACGCGATCGCCCGGCTCGACCGTGAAGTCGTAGGTCAGGACGTGCGCGATCCTGTTCGATCGCTCGTCGAGCTCGGCATAGGTCCAGCGGTCGTCTTCGTTGATAAGGCAGGGTCGGTCGGCGTGGCCAGCCGCCAGGGCCTCGCGCAGGGTCCGGTCTGCGATATTCAGCGTTCGGGCGACAGGTGCGCCATCGGCAGCGCGGCCCGAGACGGTAATCGGTTCATTGTCCTGCGCACGGGTCGACATGGGCCCATCGCTCCGATGCCGGTCGACCGTTCCAGACTGCGGCACGGCGACGCGGTATGCGCTTGACGCCGGCGCCGCGCCCGATCGGCCTGCTGGTCGTGGCCGGCAGCGCGTATCTTCTCGTGTTTCCCCCGGACCTCGCGGCGTGTTGATGCCCCGCCAGGCCATTTTCGAGGCTAATGGTCGTTGCGGAAATGTGGCAAGGACAAACTGCCATAGATGCGACACGATGGTGACTGTCAGGCGACAGGCCGTCCCTGGCAGGGCCCGAACCGTCCCACTGGAGACTGGAGGCAGGGGATGCCGTCCCTCGACAAGAAAGCGCTGATCGCCACCAACTATCTTTTCGCGGACCTGGAGCCCGCGGTGCAGGACCGGGTGGTGGAGTTGGGCGTGACGCGGCGGCTCGGTGACGGTGAGATCCTGTTCCAAAAGGGGGACGAGGGCGACGCGCTGTTCGGCGTTCTTGCGGGCAAAGTCAGGATCATCGCCAGTTCCGCCGGCGGCAAAGAGGTGCTGCTGAACATCATGGAGCCGGGTGAGATGTTCGGCGAGATCGCCTTGCTTGACGGTCTGCCGCGCACGGCTGACGCGGTCGCCATGGGGCCGACGGACTTGATGATGATTCGCCGGGCGGAGTTTACCGGGCTGTTGGAGCGCCAGCCGAGGCTGGCCGTCCACCTGCTGGAGCTATTGTGCGCACGCCTGAGATGGATGAGCGAGCGCATCGAGGACACATCATTCCTGGCCCTGCCCGCGCGGCTGGCCAAACGGCTGCTCGGGCTGGCGGATCTCTATGGCGAACAGACAGAGCAGGGGACCCGCATCGGCTTGCCGATCTCGCAGAACGAGCTCGGACAGCTGATGGGCACCAGCCGCGAGAGCATCAACAAGCATCTGCAGACTTGGCGCCGGCAGGGCTGGATCGAGCTGGAGCGCCGTCATGTGATCATCCGCGATGCCGATGGGCTCAGGGATGTGGTCGAAGGGGATCCGGAAATCTGAGGCGAGCGACACGCCCTGCGCTCAACCCTCCACCAGAAGCTGGACACGATCGCTGGCGAACCGCGTCAGCCCGTATTCGATCGGCGTGCCGTCGAGGGTGGAGTTGATCGACTCCGTGACCAGTATCGGCCGCGTCTTCGGCTGATGCAGATAGCGGGCGTCTTCGCCGGATGGCATGCGGGCCGTGATCCGCGTGATCTGACGATGATAGTCGGTGATCCCGTATTGCTTGAGCACTTCGGTGACGGAGCCCAGCGCCTTGTAATGTGCCGCGATATCCGGAAATCGGGCGGCGGGGAAGTAATGTGAGGTCAAGCAGACGCGCTCGCCGTCGGCTTCCCCGATGGACTCTACGATGATGACCGGTTGCCCGCGCGGGACTTGCAGGGCCTCCGACACGGCCGGGTCGGCGGGCGCCTGCATGCTGCGCAACATGCGCCGGGACGGAGTGCGGCTTTGTCGGGAGAGGTTCTCGCTGAAACGAACCCGACGGCCCAGCACATAGTCGATAACGTCTTCCTGGACGAAGCTTCCGCGACCCTGCTCGATGCGGATCAGTCCGCGATCCTGCAAGCCGGCAAGGGCCCGGCGAATGGTGTGCCGATTGACGTCGAACCGGCTCACAAGCTCCTGCTCCGTGGGCAGCCTGGCACCCGCTGTTGGTGTGCCGGAGGCGATCTCGTCCTCCAGCGTCTTCTCGATCTGACGCCACAGCGCAACGCCGTGGCCCCTGGACAGGGACATGTCTGTCACATCCTGTTGCAAAACCTTCACATCACCGAGCTTGGCTCGACCCAACGTTGCAGCTATCATCGACGATAGGTGATGCGGATGTCTAGACAAATTCGTCGCTCGTCCGGATAATCGCGCGACGACTTTTTGGAGGTCGGAAATGCCGCCAGCCGGCGCGGCCGTCTCAGCAGAAGATGCGGCACCGATTGCCTTACGTCAGCGATGGATGGCGGCTCTGGCCAAGGCTGCGGCCGACGACCTCGAATGCGCATGGCAAGGTCTCCGCGCACCGCCGGACTACAGCCTTCTGCGGCCTGCGGAGGTTGGTCTGGCGATGATCCAGGGGCGGGCAGGCGGCAATGGCCGGCGGTTCAATCTCGGCGAAATGACAATGACGCGATGCGTGGTCCGGCTCGCCGACGGCACCCTCGGGTTTTCCCACATCGCCGGCCGGGATGCCCGAAAGGCGGAGCTTGCGGCCGCATTCGACGCATTGATGCAGCGGCCCGACGATCGCGAGCGCCTGTTGGACGAGGTGATCGGACCGCTTGAGGACAGCGAGGCCGTCCGCAAGCAGGCCATGGCTGAGAAGGTGGCGGCCACCAGGGTCGACTTCTTCACGCTTGCGCGCGGGGACTGAGACTTGATCGACAAGACTTCGCGCGACGGTTTGGCGCCCGGCTTCCGCAGCCCCGTGCCCGACGCCCAGCAGACCTTCAGACGGCTGATGGATGCCTTCGCCCGGCCGGGAACGATCGTCGACTTGGCGGCGGAGCTGGCGCCACCGACGTCGCTGATGCCGGCCGCAGCGGCGGTGCTGCTGACATTGGCCGACCTCGATACGCCGGTTTGGCTCGATCCCCGCTTGGGCGGAGAGGCGGCCGGCTATCTTGCGTTCCATTGCGGCTGCGCTTTCGTGGAGCCGCTGGATCAGGCCACGTTCGGCGTCCTGGTCGACGGCACGGATGTGCGGTGCCTGGACGGATTTGCGGTCGGCGATGCGGATTTCCCGGACCGGTCGGCGACGGTCGTCATTCAGGTGGATGGGCTGCGCGCCGATGGCGGCGTGCGGCTGAACGGCCCTGGCATCGATGGGCAGGCGATGCTGCAGGTCGATGGCTTGGATGCCCGGTTCTGGACGTTTCAGGCCGGCAACCGCATGCTTTTTCCGCTGGGGATCGACGTTGTGTTCGCCAGCGGCCGGCAATTGGCGGCTTTGCCCCGCGGCATTGCAGCGATGGCGGGCTAGAGCGATGTACGTTGCCGTAAAGGGCGGTGAGAGGGCGATCGACAACGCCCATCGCCTGCTGGCGGAAGCCCGCCGCGGCGATTCTCAGACGCCAGAGCTTTCGCTGGCACAGATCGATCAACAACTCGCCCTTGCGGTCGATCGGGTAATGACCGAGGGCTCGGTCTACGACAGAGAGCTTGCCGCGCTGGCCATCAAGCAGGCTCGCGGCGATCTGATCGAGGCGATCTTCCTGTTGCGAGCCTATCGGACGACGCTGCCCAGACTGGCCGTCAGCAGCCCGATCGATACGGGCCGCATGACCGTGCGCCGCCGTATCTCTGCCACCTTCAAGGACCTGCCGGGCGGCCAAGTGCTGGGGCCGACGTTCGACTATACGCATCGGCTCTTGGATTTCGCCCTGGCGGCGGGCGGCGGCGGGACCGAACCGGTGGCCACACAGCCTGGCGACGCGGCGCCAGCCGAAGGAATGCCCAAGGTCGCTTCGCTGTTGGATGCGGAAGGCTTGATCGAACAGGAAGCGCCGGATGCAGAGGATGCATCGGTCGGCGATCTCACCCGCGAGCCGCTGGAGTTCCCGGCCGATCGCGATCTGCGCCTGCAAAACCTCGCGCGCGGTGACGAAGGGTTCCTGTTGGCGCTGGCCTATTCCACCCAGCGCGGCTTCGGCAGAAATCATCCGTTTGCCGGCGAGATCCGGATGGGTGAGGTCGAAATCGAGATCGTGCCGCCGGAGTTGGGATTTCCGGTCGTGATCGGTGAGGTCACGCTGACCGAATGCGAGATGGTCAATCAGTTCAAGGGATCGAAGACCGAGCCGCCGCAATTCACCCGTGGCTACGGTCTTGCCTGCGGAGAGGCGGAGCGAAAGGCCATGGCCATGGCGCTGGTGGACCGTTCGCTGCGCGCTGAGGAACTGGGTGAGGAGGCAACGGCGCCTGCGCAGGACGAAGAGTTCGTGCTGATGCACAGCGACAATGTGGAGGCGTCCGGCTTTCTGCAGCACCTGAAGCTGCCCCATTACGTCGACTTCCAGGCGGAACTGGTGATGGTTCGCCAGATGCGGGCCCAGGCCGGTGCCGCAGGGGATACGACGGATGAGTGAGGCCGCCGCAGTGCAGTCCACGGGCTACAACTTCGCCTATCTGGACGAGCAGACGAAGCGCATGATCCGCCGGGCGATCCTGAAGGCGATTGCCGTGCCGGGCTATCAGGTCCCGTTCGCCAGCCGCGAGATGCCTTTGCCGTTCGGCTGGGGCACCGGTGGCATTCAGGTCACCGCAGCGATCATCGGTGCCGATGATCGCCTTAAGGTGATCGACCAGGGTGCAGACGATACGACCAATGCCGTTTCGATCCGGCGTTTCTTCGCCCGCACGGCCGGGGTTGCCACGACGACGCGGACCACCGACGCAACGCTGATCCAGACGCGCCATCGCGTGCCTGAGACGCCACTGGGCCCGCACCAGATCCTCGTCTATCAGGTGCCGATTCCGGAACCGCTGCGCTGGCTGGAGGCGCGGGAGGCGGAGACGCGGCGCATGCACGGGCTGGCCGACTATGGCGTCATGCATGTGAAGCTCTATGAAGACATCGCCCAGCATGGTCGCATTGCCACTGGCTACGACTATCCGGTCCAGGTGGGCCAGCGATACATCATGGCGCCATCGCCGATCCCGAAATTCGACAATCCGAAGATGGACCGCTGCCCAGCGCTTCAGCTGTTCGGCGCGGGTCGGGAAAAACGAATCTACGCTGTGCCGCCGCATACGCCGGTGAAGAGCCTGGATTTCGAGGACCACCCGTTTTCCGTGGAAACGTGGTCCAAGCGGTGCAGCCTGTGCGGTGCCGGGGACAGCTATCTGGATGAGGTGATCATGGATGATACCGGCAGACGCATGTTCGTCTGTTCGGACACCGACTACTGCGCCGAGCGCCGGGCCGCCGGCCACCGCGGCGAGGGCGACGGGGCATGAGGACACCGGAAGCCGCGAGGGTTGACCCATCGCCTGCGACAGAGACTGACCCGCCCCTGTTGACCGCGGACGGCGTGACACGTTGGTACGGACACAGGCTCGGTTGCCGCGACGTCGCCTTCATGCTGTGGCCGGGCGAAGTTCTGGGCATCGTCGGCGAGAGCGGGTCCGGCAAGACGACGTTGCTCGACTGCCTGTCCGGGCGACTGTCGCCCACGGCCGGGCACGTCGTCTATCGCGGCGAAGACGGCGATGCGGTCGACATCTTCGCGCTGCCCGAATCCCGGCGCCGCCTGTTGCAGCGAACCGAATGGGGCATCGTCCGGCAGAACCCGCGCGACGGCCTGCGCATGGGGGTCTCCGCCGGTGCCAATATCGGCGAACGCCTGATGGCCGCAGGCTGGCGCCATTACGGCGACATTCGCGGCTCCGCGGACGAGTGGCTGCAGCGTGTCGAGATCGATGGAGACCGGATCGACGATCGTCCGGTTACCTTTTCAGGCGGAATGCAACAGCGCCTACAGATCGCACGCAACCTGGTGACCCGCCCAAGGCTGGTGTTCATGGACGAACCGACGGGCGGGCTGGACGTCTCGGTTCAGGCGCGACTGTTGGACCTGCTACGCGGGCTGGTGGCGGAATTCGGGCTCGCCGCCGTGATCGTCACGCACGACCTGGCGGTGGTGCGGCTGCTGGCGCATCGGCTGATGGTGATGCAGGGCGGTGCGGTCGTCGAATCCGGGCTGACCGACCAGGTTCTGGACGACCCGCAGCATCCTTACACGCAGCTTTTGGTCTCATCGGTGCTGCAGGCATGACGGACGCGCCGGCCATGATCGCGGTGGAGGAGCTGGACAAGACCTTTACGCTGCACGTCCAGGGTGGCGCACGGATCCCTGTGCTTTCCGACCTCTCATTCACCGTATCGGCGGGCGAATGCGTGGCGCTGACCGGCCCCTCCGGCGCCGGCAAGTCCACGCTGCTGCGCCTGATCTACGGCAACTACAAGGCCCAGGGCGGCCGCATCCTGGTGCGCCATGACGGCGCGATGGTCGATATCGCATCGGCATCGCCGCGCACCATGCTCGCCGTGCGCGCCCGAACGCTGGGGTATGTCAGTCAGTTTCTGCGGGTCGTGCCGCGGGTCCCGTCCATCGAGATCGTGGCCGAGCCCCTCATTCGTCTGGGCACGGCGCGGGAGGCTGCGCGGGATCGCGCCGCAAGCGTGCTGCAGCGCCTGAACGTGCCGGAGAGGCTGTGGACCATAGCGCCGGCGACCTTCTCCGGTGGCGAGCAGCAGCGCATCAACATCGCCAGTGCCCTGGTGTCCGAACGGCCCATCCTCTTGTTGGACGAGCCGACGGCATCGCTGGATGCGGCCAACCGGGCGGTCGTCATCTCGCTGATCCGCGACGCCACGGCACGCGGCGCGGCGATCGTAGGCATCTTTCACGACCGCGATGTGCGGGCGGCCGTTGCCGACCGGGAATTCGCGGTGCCTGAAGTGAGGAGAGCGGCATGACCGCAGCGTCGCAGATGATCGCGCAACTGGAACACCTCTTCGCCGATCGGGGCGCGCGGCAGTATCACGGCGAACCCGTCTCGACGGCGCAGCACATGCTGCAGTCTGCGGCCCTGGCGGAGCGTGAGGGCGCCTCGCCCGAACTTGTGGCGGCGGCTCTGCTGCACGATATCGGGCACCTGCTGCACGATCTGGGCGAGGACATCGCGGAGCAGGGCGTCGACACGCGTCATGAAGTGGCAGGGGCCAGCTTTCTGGCACCGATCTTCCCCAACGCGGTGACGGAGCCGATCCGCCTGCATGTGGCTGCCAAGCGGGCGCTTTGCGGGATCGAGCCCGATTACTTCGATCGACTGACGCCGGGATCGGTGCGCAGCCTGGCGTTGCAAGGCGGGCCGATGTCGGCGGAGCTGGCTGGGACGTTTGCCGACAAGCCGGCAGGTGCTGCGGCCATTGCGCTACGCCGCTGGGATGAAGGGGCCAAGGTCCCGGACGCGGACGTGCCGGGGTTCGCCCACAACCTGCCTCTGTTGCGCCAACTTGCCGGCGCGTGAGCACCTGTTCCCCGCCGCTGCGCTCTGTTAGCTTCGGCCACCGCCGCTGAGGGAGCGGTCTGCGGGGACAGAGAAGATGAACGTGCACGGCACGGGCGCCAGGGCGCTGCCGGATCTGACTGAGCTCAGCCGCTTCCTTTGCGGCGTGGCGGTCGAGGCCGGTGCCGTGATCATGGACATCTACCGGACGGATTTCGAGGTCCGCCGGAAGGCCGACGCCTCTCCGGTGAGTGTTGCCGATGAGCGGGCGGAAGCGCTGATCGTCGAAGCGCTGGCCGCGCACACACCGGGCATTCCGATCGTGGCGGAAGAGCTAACAGCGGCCGGCAACGCGCCGGAGATTTGTGGCGGGCCGTTCTATCTGGTCGATCCGCTGGACGGTACGAAAGAGTTCGTCGCGCGGCGGAAGGAGTTCACGGTCAATATCGGTCTGATCAGCGACCGGAGGCCCGTCCTCGGTGTTGTCCATATTCCCGTGACCGGTGAGACCTATTGGTCCGACGGTCGACGGGCCTGGCGCCGCAGGGCTGGGGGGGAGGCAGAGTCCGTGACCTGCCGCACCCCGCCCGACGGGGGCATGATTGCGATTGCGAGCCGATCCCACCGCAATGCGGAAACGGACGACTATCTGGCGGGCCTGCCGCTTGCGGGAACCGTCTCCGTCGGCTCATCTCTGAAGTTCTGCCGGGTGGCGGAGGGGGCTGCAGATGTCTATCCGCGGTTCGCCCCCACTTGCGAATGGGATACCGCGGCTGCGCATGCGGTACTGGCTGCGGCCGGCGGCAGCGTGGTGACCACGACGGGTGAGCCTCTGATTTACGGGAAGCCCGACTTTCTCAACCCCAGCTTCGTCGCGCGCGGCCTGCAATAGCTTCAGCAGGTCCTTCGGCGGCGCCAAACGCGACACGCCACGGTATGGGAGCCTGAGGTTCATGAAGTTCTTCGTCGACACCGCCGATATCGCGGAGATACGCGATCTTGCCGCAACCGGACTGTTGGATGGCGTGACCACCAATCCCTCTCTGGTCGCGAAGACCGGCCGGCGGTTCGTAGATCTGGTGGCGGATATCTGCGCCGTCGTGTCGGGTCCGGTGAGTGCGGAGGTGGCGGCGACGGACCACGCGACGATGCTGGCCGAAGGCCGGCGCCTGGCATCGATCGCGGGCAACGTGGCTGTGAAGGTGCCGCTGACGCCAGACGGATTGAAGACCTGCCGGGTGCTTTCGGACGCCGGCACCATGGTCAACGTCACACTCTGCTTCTCGGCGGTCCAGGCGCTGATGGCGGCCAAGGCGGGCGCCACCTTCATCTCGCCGTTCGTCGGGCGGTTGGACGACATCGGCCATGACGGCATGCTGTTGATCGGCGACATTTTGGAGGTCTACGCCAACTATCCGACGCTGCGGACCGAAGTGCTGGTGGCTTCGATCCGGCACCCCTATCACGTCCATGCCGCGGCCAAGATGGGCGCCCATGTGGGCACAATGCCCCCGGCGGTGATCCGCCAGCTGTTCAAGCATCCGCTGACGGACAAGGGCCTGGACGCATTCCTGGCCGACTGGGCGAAAACGGGCCAGACGATCTTGGAAGACCAGCCCGAGTTACGGTCCGCCTAGGCAATCGCCCCGGTCACGCTGGGGCGCCGATGTCAGCGATCCGCCCGCAGGCTGATGCCTATACGGATGAAGAGTGGTGGCTCGCAACGACGTCGTGCAGTCTCTTGACAAATGGTGACGTTGCTGACTGTGCCGAGATGACCTTTCCCAGCAGGACCGCGGACGACGATCCGGTGGTGGCGCATTTCCGTGAGCTCGACGACAAGCGCACGGTCTACTCGGCCTTGGCCGACGACGAGCTATCTGCCGATGACCGGCATATGTTGGCCGATGCCCGAGATCTGGCCGCTGCCGAGATGGAGCTTGCACGCCACCGCGTCGAAACGACGCCCCCTGAGAGCCTGCGCGGACTGGCGCTGCAGATCGGCTATGCGCTTGAGCTGACTGACAATCCGGCGGCCGTTGCTTCGCTCCGCAGCTGTCTGGTCGCTTTGGTGGGCGAGGCCGACGGGCTGGTTCCGCCGGTGGACGAAGCGTCGATCCTGGCATTCATCGAAGACCCGCTCGTGCTCGGGTTGGAAGATTCGATCTTCGACGGCCAGACTTGACCTGGTGGCCGGCCTCGGCCATCCCTGCCGGCCATGTCTGATCCATCGGTCGAATATCCCTTCGGACTGGTTCCCGGAGACGGGGAAGTGCTAGAGGTCGCACCCGGCGTGTTCTGGGTGCGCATGCCGCTGCCGTTCGCGCTCGACCATGTCAATTTGTGGCTGATCGCCGACGGCGAAGGCTGGGCCGTAGTGGACACTGGCTATGCCATGGCGCCGGTGCGAGAGCGATGGGAACGGGTCTTCGACACTCTCCTCGCGGGCCGGCCGGTCACGCGCATTCTCGTGACGCATTTCCATCCCGATCATATGGGCCTTGCCGCCTGGATCCAGGACCGATGGGGGGCGGCCCTGCTGGTAAGCCAGCAGGAATGGCTTTGGGCGCGCATGCTGTCGCTGGATACCAGCGATGCGTTGGTAGCGGCGTATGAGAGCTTCTACGGCCGCGCCGGCGCTTCGGCGGACCTGGTCGCGGCCATGCGCGAGCGCGGCAACGCTTATCGCCGGGGTGTGCCGCAGGTTCCGGCCAGCTTTGCGCGGATCCGCAACGGCGATGAACTGGCGATCGGCGGCAACACCTGGCGCGTGATCACCGGCTCCGGCCACGCGCCGGAACATGTCTGTCTCTACTCCCCCGAACTGAGCGTGCTGATCTCGGGCGATCAGGTGCTGCCGCGGATCAGCCCGAACGTAGGTGTCTGGGCGAACGAGCCGCTGGCCGATCCGCTGGCGGATTTCCTTGCCAGCATGGCGCCGTTCCGCGCGCTGGCTGAGGATGTGCTGGTCCTGCCGTCACATGACGGGCCGTTTCGCGGACTTGGCCCCCGGCTGGACCAACTGGCGCGTCACCACGCGGAGCGGCTGGAGGAAACCCTGGAGGCCTGCCGGGACGCCCCCACTGCCGTTGCCGTTGCCGAGAGACTGTTCCGGCGGCCACTGGATCTGCATCAGACGTTCTTTGCGGTTGGCGAGACGCTGGCCCATCTGAACCATCTGGTCCGCCTCGCGCGTCTAAGGCGCGAGGTCGACGCAGCGGGGTGCTGGCGCTTCGCTGTCAGCTAGGCGAACTCCCGCCGGCGCATCGGCCCCAGACACCACACAGGCCAAGGGGATGGATGATGGTGAAGGCAAGAAGCGAGAAGCTGGAATTCACTGGCAGCCACGGCCACACGCTGGCAGCCCGGCTTGACTTGCCCGAAGGGCCGCCGCGGGCCTACGCGCTGTTCGCGCACTGCTTTACCTGCTCGAAGGATACGCTAGCGGCCAGCCGCATCTCGCGGGAGCTCAGTCGCCACGGGTTCGCGGTGTTGCGCTTCGACTTCACCGGGCTCGGCTCCAGCGAAGGCGATTTCGCCAACACCAATTTCACCTCCAACATCGATGACCTGATTGCCGCGGCGCGAATGCTCGAGGATCGCTTTGCCGCGCCGCAGCTCTTGGTGGGGCACAGCTTCGGGGGTGCCGCGGTGCTGGCGGCGGCCCAGCATCTTCCGGCCGTGCGGGCCGTGGCGACCATCGGCGCGCCGTCCGACCCTGGCCATGTCGCGCATCTCTTTGCCGACCATCTCGATACCATCGCCGCCGAAGGGGAAGCGGAGGTGACGCTTGCCGGCCGGGCCTTCTGCATCCGCCGCCAGTTCCTCGATGACATCGGCGAGCAGGCGCAGGCTGAGCGCATCGCCAATCTGCGGCGCGCGTTGATCGTGTTTCACGCGCCGCTCGACGACACGGTCGGCATCGACAACGCTACGCGGATCTTCACAGCCGCCAAGCATCCAAAGACCTTCGTCTCGCTCGACGATGCCGACCATCACCTGTCGCAGGCGAAGGACGCGCAGTATGTCGCCACGGTGCTGGCGGCCTGGGCCGGGCGTTACGTGACCGATGAAGACACCGATGTCTGGCCGGAACCGGTGGACGGCGCTGTTGTCGTGCGCGAGACGCGGGCCGGCCGCTTCCAGCAGGCGGTCACGTCGGGGGCGCATCGGTTGACGGCCGACGAGCCAGCGAGCGTCGGCGGCGATGACACCGGGCCGGGGCCGTACGATCTGCTGCTGGCGGGGCTCGGCGCCTGCACCAGCATGACCATGCGGATGTATGCGGACAGGAAGGGCTGGCCGCTGGAATGGGCGGAGGTCACGTTGCGGCACCAGAAGATCCATGCCCAGGACTGCGAGGACTGCGAGACCAGAGAGGGCAGGATCGACCACATCGACCGCCAGATCACGCTCACGGGCCCGCTGGACGAAGAACAGCGCCGACGCCTGCTTGAGATCGCCGACAAGTGCCCGGTGCACCGCTCGCTCCATTCCGAGGTCAAGGTGGACACGGCAGGGGCGCCCGGTTAACCTGAGCTGAGAAGGCAGAAACGCGGAGCAACCTGTTGAATATACTGTCCATCCAGTCGTCCGTCGCCTATGGGCATGTCGGCAACAGCGCGGCCGTGTTCCCGCTGCAGCGGTTGGGGTTCGAGGTCTGGCCGGTCATCACCGTCCATTTCAGCAACCATACGGGCTACGGGCAGTGGCGCGGGCCCATCCTGCCGGCCGATCAGATCGCCGACGTGGTGCAGGGGATCGAGGACCGCGGCGTGCTGCCCGACTGCAATGCCGTTCTCAGCGGCTATATGGGCGACAAGACGCTGGGCGAGGTGATCGTGGATGCGGTCCGACGCGTGAAAGCGGCGAACCCTCAGGCGATCTATTGCTGTGATCCGGTCATGGGTGACGTCGGCCGCGGCATGTTCGTGCGGCCGGGCATTCCGGAGTTCATGCGCGAAGTGGCCGTGCCGGCTGCCGATATCGTGACGCCGAACCAGTTCGAGCTCGAGTTCCTGACCGGCCGCAAGATCGGCACGCTGAAAGAGGCTTTGGCGGCAGCCGATGCCGTGCGGCAGCAGGGCCCGCGGCTGATGCTGGTGACCAGCCTCGTGCGCGAGGATGCGCCGCCTCAGTCGATCGAGATGCTTGCTGTGGCGGAAGGCGGCGCCTGGCTGGTTACGACACCAATGCTGGACCTGTCGGTCAACGGCGCGGGCGACGCCACTTCGGCCCTGTTCCTCGCCCACTATCTGAGATCCGGCGATCCTGGGGCGGCGCTGTCGCGGGTCGCCGCCTCCATCTACAGCGTGCTGGAAGAAACCCATCGCGTGGGTGCCCGCGAGATCCGGATCATCGCCATGCAGCAGACGATCGCAGACCCGGACGAGCGGTTTGCGGTGGAGCGGATACGGTAGCAAGTGTCGCGGGGGCCGAGATCGTTTCGGCGGCGATAGCGCTTGGACAGCGCCTTGTGCGCCTCCTATTGTGCGATGCGCATGAACCCGTGACCCAGCGTTGAGCTCCGTTGGAATTCGCCGATTTCGTTCTGGTCCTTGCTGTTGTCGGCGCCATTGCCGCCATGCTTCAGGCCGTGGCCAACCGGTTTGCGGTGCCGCATCTCGTGCTGCTGGCGCTGTTGGGCATCGGCCTCGGCGCGCTGGCGCGTGCGGCCTTTCATTTCGAAAGTCTGGGGCCGCTGACCAATGCTGGCGTCATGCTGGCATCGCTCGACATCAGTTCCGAAGCGATCCTGACGGTCTTCTTGCCGATCTTGCTGTTTCAGACCGGGCTTACGGTGGATGTCCGGCGTATGATCGACGATATCGGGCCGATCCTGCTGTTGGCCATCGTCGCGGTGTTGGTCTGCATCGGCGTGGTCGGCGTCGCGCTGTGGGGGATGTCCGACCGGCACATCGTGGTCTGTCTTTTGCTGGGCGCCATCGTGGCGACCACCGATCCCGTGGCCGTCGTCGGCATCTTCCGGGATGTCGGCGCGCCTCGCCGGCTGACGATCCTGGTGGAAGGCGAAAGCCTGTTCAACGACGCAGCCGCCATCGTCGTCTTCGTCCTGATGCTGGGGATCCTGACTGAAGGCACCGAACCGACCGTGTTCGGAGCACTCGGCTACTTCTTCTACGCCTTCCTAGGTGGAGCGCTTGTCGGCGCGATCGGGGCGCGGCTGGCGATCTGGCTGATCGGGCCGATGCGTGGGCTGCCCTTGGCCGAAATCACCATGACCCTGTCCACGGCCTATGCGGTCTATATCGTGGGCGAGGAGTATCTGGAGGTCTCCGGCGTCGTGGCGGTCGTGATGGCGGCGCTGGCGATGGGGTCGGCCGGGCGCACGCGGTTCAGCCCGGAGACCTGGCAGGGCCTGATGAAGGTCTGGGAGCAGCTGGGCTTCTGGGCGGCCACGCTGATCTTCATCTTCGCCTCCATGCGCGTGACCGGCTTCCTGCAGGCCGTGACGTGGGAAGGCGTGGGCCTCTTGGTGATCCTGGTGGTGGCCGCGTTGGTGGCACGGGCGATGGTGCTGTGGGGCCTGTTGCCCGCACTGAGCCGCTTGGGGCTGGGGGAGGTCGTCACCCGAGCCTACAAGCTGGTGATTCTCTGGGGCGGGTTGCGCGGGGCGGTCACGCTGGCGCTGGCGCTGGCGGTCACGGAGCATCCGTTGGTGCCGGCCGATGTGAAGCAGTTCGTGGCCCTTCTGGCGACCGGTTTCGTGCTGTTCACGCTGTTGATCAATGCCACGACGTTGCGGCCCGTGCTGCGGCTTCTGGGCTTGAACCGCCTGGGACCGGTGGAATCGGCCCTCAGGAACCGCGCGATTACGCTGTCCCTTTCGGAGATCGGCGAACGGATCGATACGATCGCCGAAGGTCACCACATCCCCGACACGGTCAGGACCCTGGTGCGCGACGCCTATGAAAGCCGGCGCACGCAGACAGCGGCCGGCACCCCTGGGCGACTGAGCGAGGCGGAACAGCTGAATGTCGGCCTGATCGCCCTGGCGAACCGGGAGGAGGAGCTCTACCTGCACCATTTCGCCGACCGCACCCTGTCGCGCCGCGCGACGCAGCCGCTGTTGGCCAAGGCCGGACGGCTGCGCGACGGCGTGAAGGAGAGCGGCCACCACGGCTATCTGGCGGCGGCCAGCGATAGCCGTCGCTTCCGGTGGTCGTTCCGGATTGCTCTCTACACCCATCGTCGCTTCCGCGTGGAATCGCCACTGGCCAACAAGCTCGCCGACCGGTTCGAGATGCTGCTGGTGACGCGCATGGTGATCGACGAACTGCTGATCTACCTCGATACCAAGCTGATCCAACTGTTGGAGCCCGCGATCGGAGATCGGCTGCGCGAGGTGCTGCATACACGGCGGAAGTCCTGCGTGGAGGCATTGAGCGCGCTCAGGCTGCAATACCCCGACTATGCCAGAGCGCTGGAGGAACGTTTCCTGCGCAATGCGGCCCTGCGCCTGGAAGAGAGCGAGTATCGCGCCCTCTTCGCGGAATCGGTGATCAGCCAGGAGATCTTCCGGGATCTGTACAGCGGGATCCGCTCGGAGCATCAGGCGCTGGAGGCCCGGCCGCCGCTGGACCTGGGGCTGGACACAGAGACGCTGGTGCGCCGGTTTGCCATGTTCTCCGGGCTCAGCGATGCGGATCTGCGCAGCATCACCGAAGTGCTGCGTCCCCGCTTCGCCTATCCGGGCGAACGGCTGATGACCCAGGGCGAACGGGGCGACTTCATGCTGTTCATCTCCTCCGGTGCGGTAGAGGTGACGCATCTGGGCCGCCGGTTCCTGGTCGGTCCCGGCGACTTTGTGGGCGAACTGGCGCTGCTGACGTTCCGGCGGCGGACGGCGAATGTCACGGCGGTCGATTACTGCCGGTTCCTGCAGTTGAACGGCCGCGACTTCCGACGTTTCCTGAAAGCCCATCCTGAACTGCGTGCGCAGATCCGCGCCGTGGCCGACCGCAGGTTGGGGGAGCTGTCGGAGCGCCAACAAGCGGCCATGTAGCACACCATGGCATGGCGCCCTTAGCATCCGGGCCGTTGGAAGGTTGCATTCGGCGCGCCTATACTCCTGGCATCTGCACCGTCATCGCATCGGGAGGCGGGGCCTTGCGATTCCTCGATAACTCATTGCCGGACCACACCGGGCTGCGGTCCGCCGTCGATGCGGCCTACCGCATGGACGAAGATGCCGCGGTCGATGCTCTTCTTCCGCTGGCGGCCGTTTCGGCGGACATGGCCGCCAAGGTGCACGCGCGCGCCGGCGCCCTGGTTGAGGGCGTCCGCGCCACGCGGCGCAGCTTCGGCGGCATCGATGCGTTCCTGCAGGAATACGGTCTGTCGACCAAAGAGGGCGTGGCGCTGATGTGCCTGGCCGAGGCCCTGTTGCGGATCCCGGACGCCGGCACTGCCGACAAGCTGATCGCCGACAAGCTGGGCGGGGCGGATTGGGCGAAGCATATGGGCAAGGGCGAGGGCCTGTTCGTCAACGCCTCCACTTGGGGGCTGATGCTTACGGGCCGCGTCATCACTCTGGACCCACGCGATGTCCGGCAGCCCGGCGCATTCTTCGGTAGGCTGGTCAAGACCGTGGGCGAGCCGGTGATCCGCGAGGCGATGAAGCAGGCGATGCGGATCCTCGGCCGACAATTCGTCATGGGACGCACGATCGAAGAGGCGCTTAGCCGGGCGGAGCCGGCGGAGCGCAAGGGCTACCGCTACAGCTTCGACATGCTGGGGGAGGCGGCACGCACCCACGCCGACGCAGCCCGTTATCTGGCGTCCTATCGCGAGGCCATCGGCACCATCAGCCGGCAGGCGGCTGGACGCGGCGTTATTGCCGGGCCGGGGATCTCGGTGAAGCTCTCGGCTCTGCATCCACGGTTTGAGCCGCTGAAGGGGTCGGACTGCATCCCTCCGCTGGTGGAAGCGGTCCGCGCCCTGGCGTTGCAGGCGCGCGACGGGGGCATCGGGCTCTGTCTCGACAGCGAAGAGGCCGACCGGCTGGACCCTCTGCTCGATGTTTTCGGGGCGGTCTTCGCCGATCCCGCGCTGGCGGGCTGGGATGGCCTCGGCATCGCTGTGCAGACCTACCAGAAGCGGGCGGTCGCCGAACTGGACTGGCTGGCGCACCTCTCTGCGACGCATGGCCGACGCATCATGGTCCGGCTGGTCAAGGGCGCCTATTGGGATTCCGAGATCAAGCGCGCTCAGGAACAGGGACTTGCCGACTATCCTGTGTTCACGCGCAAGGCCTCCACCGACGTGTCCTATCTCGCCTGCACCCGCAAGGTGGTGGCCCAGCCGGACCGGTTCTATCCGCAGTTCGCGACCCACAACGCCCATACGGTGGCGTTCGCGCTTGAGCATGCGCGAGGCGGGGCGGGCTTCGAGTTCCAGCGGCTGCACGGCATGGGCGAGCCGCTTTACGACCAGCTTGTTGGGCCGGACGTGCCGGTGCGGGTCTACGCACCCGTGGGCGGGCACGAAGAACTGCTGGCCTATCTGGTTCGTCGTCTGCTGGAGAACGGCGCCAACACCTCGTTCGTCAATCGGCTGCAAGATGATCAAGTGCCGGTGGACGACGTGATTGCCGACCCTGTCGCCCGAGTTGCCGCACTGGCTGAGCGCCGTCACCCGCGCATCCCGGTGCCGCGCGACCTGTTCCAGCCGGAACGTGCCAATTCCGAGGGTCTGGATCTGTCCGATACGATGGCCGTCGCCGGCGCCTTGTCCGCGATGCAGGGGGCGGAGTCCGGTGCCTGGACGGCGGGTCCCATGATCGCCGGTGGCACGGCCGATCGGGTGGCGCGGCCCGCCTTCAACCCGGCCGACCGGGAACGCGTCGTCGGCCAAGTCGTGGACGCCACGCCGGAGGATGCCGACCATGCCCTGAGGGTTGCTTCCGCGTCGTGGCGCGACTGGGACGCCATGGGTGGGGAAGCCAGGGCCGCCGTGCTGCGGCGCGCGGCGGATCTCTATGAGCGCCACAGCGCCGCACTGATGGCCCTGGCGGTGCGGGAAGCGGGCAAGACGCTCACCGACGCGGTGGCCGAGCTGCGTGAGGCCGTGGATTTCTGCCGCTACTATGCTGCCCGTGCGGCGGAGACGTTTGCCGCCCCTCAGGCCATGCCCGGGCCCACCGGCGAAGACAACAGCCTCTCATTGCGTGGACGCGGCGTGTTCGTCTGCGTCAGCCCGTGGAATTTCCCGCTGGCGATCTTCACCGGCCAGGTGGCCGCCGCCCTGCTGGCCGGCAATGCGGTCATCGCCAAGCCGGCTGAACAGACGCCTTTGATCGCTGCTTATGCCGTGAGGCTTCTGCATGAAGCCGGCGTTCCACCTGAGGTGCTGCACCTGCTGCCCGGCGACGGGCCGGCCATCGGCGGACGCCTGGTGGTCGATCCCAGGGTGGCGGGCGTTGCCTTCACCGGGTCGACCGAGACGGCGCGGATCATTAACCGCGCCCTGGCCTCACGCGACGGGCCAATCGTGCCGCTGATCGCGGAGACCGGCGGGCAGAATGCGATGATCGTCGACACTACGGCGCTGCCGGAACAGGTGGTCGTCGATGTCATCCAGAGCGCCTTCTTCTCTGCCGGGCAGCGCTGTTCGGCATTGCGCGTTCTGTTCGTTCAGGAAGAAATCGCCGACCGGCTGTTGACGATGCTGGCTGGGGCCGCGGAGGCATTGAAGATCGGCGACCCTGCCGCGATCGACACTGATATCGGTCCGGTCATCGACAGCGAGGCCCATGCGATGCTGTCGGCGCATGCGGAGCGGATGCAGCGGCAGGGGCAGGATATCCTGGGCCTGCGTCTTCAGCCGGCCTGTGATGCCGGCTGGTTCTTCGCACCGCGCGCCTATCAGATCGAGAGCCTGGATCGGCTGGAACGCGAGATCTTCGGGCCGATCCTCCATGTCATCCGCTATCGCGAAAACCGGCTTGCCGCGGTCTTGGACGCGGTCGACGCGACCGGCTACGGTCTGACCTTGGGCATTCATAGCCGCAACGAGCAGACCGCCGCCGAAATCTATGAACGGCTCGGTGTCGGCAACACCTATGTGAACCGCAACATGGTCGGTGCCGTGGTCGGTGTGCAGCCGTTTGGGGGAAGGGGGCTGTCCGGCACGGGCCCCAAGGCCGGCGGCCCGCATTACCTGATGCGCTATGCGACGGAAAGGACACTGACCGTCAACACAACGGCATCCGGCGGCAATGCGGCCCTGGTGTCGCTGACGGACGAAGAACCGGCAGCGGCGGAATAGGCGATCGGCTATTCGACCGGCGCGTCCTCGTGCTGGGGCAGCGCGCAGCGGTCCGTGGTCACACGCACCAGGCTCTGCTCGTCCGCGACGACGGTGAAGCGGAATTCCTCTTCGCCGAGCAGGACGGAATGGTGCAGCGGCAGTATGCCGGTGATCACCGACTGCTCGCCGCCGATCAGCGTAAAGGTGATGGTGACGTCCTTTTCCGGATCGAACCACCCCAGTACACCGTCGTTGACGGATCGCGCGTTCTCGCCGTCGCCGGCAACCGTGATGCGGCCCTCGCCAAAGGTCACGGAAGTGTTGGGGCCTGTATACGCGGGCGTAGACAGGATAAACCGTTTGGCCTCGGTGCCGGCGCACTCGCGCGCCTCGGAGGCGCTGTCGACCAGGAAGGCCAACCGGTCCGCCGGAACGCCCTCATCCAGCTTTGCGCCCACCAGCGTCGTCAGGGTCTGCAGGTCGCCGCTTGGGATCTGCGCCCTCAACGCCTCCAGCGCCTGCTCGGCCAATTGCTGTGCAGAGCGGGCCCTAGCCGCGTCCAGTTCGGCACGCACGGCAGCGCTTCTGTCCGCCTCTCGGGCCGCCTCCAGGTCGTCGATCTGCGCCCGCAGCCGCCTCTCGCGCCCCTTGGTCTCTTCAACACCGATCTGATAGGCAAAAATGGCAACGACCATCAGCACGGCGGCGTAGAAGACGGCACGCAGGAGCGCACGCAGTCGGCGTCGCCTGTATCGTTTCTCCGGATCGTACAGAAGGCTCATCGGGACACTACCCAACGGATCTACGGCATCAATGTGATGAGTGGCGTGCGGCCATTACGGGCGAGGGCGGCGGCCGTTAATGCTTTACGACAGATGCAAGGTCCGCTCCAAGCCCTCTATCCGATGTCAGGTCCATGGCGAGCCGGCGAGCGCCGGCATCGCCGCTCGATCCCCGTCACTCGGTCGTCGCTCACAGGCCGAAATAGATCGGGGCAATCA
The DNA here is from genome assembly GCA_028281925.1 of Alphaproteobacteria bacterium. Lineage (GTDB taxonomy): Bacteria > Pseudomonadota > Alphaproteobacteria > DSM-16000 > Inquilinaceae > JACKIG01. The sequence continues at coordinate 136,133 of JANQIX010000034.1, read as the reverse complement.
GGCTGAAGGCCAGCCACATGATGACGATCAGCGGGGATCCGCCCTTCAGGAAATCGCTGAACCTGTAGTGGCCGGGCCCCATGACCAAGAGGTTGGTCTGGTATCCGATCGGCGTCGCGAAGGAACAGTTGGCCGCGAGGATCACCGTGATCGCCATGACCGACGGATCGACTCCGAGTTGACCGGCCATGCTGACGGCAATCGGCGTGAACAGGACGGCGCACGCGTTGTTGCTCAGGATGTTGGTCGCAAGCGCAACGGTCAGGAACACGACCGACAGATTGAATACCGGGTCCGGCCCGGAAAGATGGTCGATCATCGCCATCGCCAGGAAATGCGCGGCCCCGGTTTCATAGAGTGAGATGCCAAGCGCGAGGCTGGAGCCCACGAGCAGGAAGATCGTACGGTCCAGCGCCCGTGCCGCCTGTCTGATATTGATGCAGCCGAAGACCAGCATCGCAACCGCGCCCGACAGGGCCGCAACGGAGATCGGGGCAATACCGACGGCTGCCGTCAGTACGGTGGCGAAGAAGATGAACGCGGCGTAGGGGGCCCGTTCCAGCATGGGCAGCGAATGCGTGGCCCAGGCCATGAGAACGAGATCGGGATTGTTGGCCAGCGCATCGACATTCGTACGTCTGCCCATGATCAGGAGAACGTCGCCTGCCTCCAGGCGGATTTCGCCCAGGCGCTGTCGCGTCATGCGGCCGCGTCTCTGGATGCCGAGCACCAGGCAGCCGAAGCGCCGCTGAAATCCGACCGCGTCCACGGACTGATCGATCATCCGGCTGGCAGGGGCGATCATCACCTCCGTCAGCACGCGCTCGTCAGGGCGGCGGCCGCCGCCATTGGTCGGTCGGCCGACCTCGCCGGCCGCCTGGGTCAGCATGAAGCCGGAATTCCGCGCCAAGGCCTCGGTCAGCGCCTGCCGGGTCGCTGCGACGATCAGCACATCGCCGGCCTGCAGTTCAACATCCTCAAACGGCGGGAAGATGTTGTGGCCGCCGCGCTGGATCAGGCGGACCGTGACCTCTGGCAGCGCTTTGAACAGTCCGGACACCGCGGTCTGGCCGACCAGCGGTGCATTGGGCGTTACGTCGATCTCGGCGATGAACTGCTTGCCGGGGCTCAGCAGCGCGCCGGCAAGGCCGCCGCGGTGCGGCAGCAGCCTCGGCAGGACCAATCCGACATAAAGCGCGCCGATCGCCGCCAGCATCGCCCCCAACGTGGTGACATCGAAGAACCCCAGCGTGCCAAGTCCCAGATCACTCAGCGAGCTCGACACCAGCATGTTGGTGCTTGACCCGATCATGGTGGTCATGCCGCCGAGGATGGCGGCGAAGCTCAGCGGCATCATCAGGCGCGAGGGCGACCATCCCAGCCGCGTTGCCAGCGCCTGCATGATCGGAATGAACATCACGACAACCGGCGTGTTGTTCAGCATGCTCGATGTCGTAATCACCCCAATGAATGCCAGCGCGATCGCCAGGCCCTTCCGTTTCTTGGAGAGGCCGACGAACATCCGGGTGAGGCCGGTCAGTGCACCGGTCTGGACCATGGCCTGCCCCATCACCAGCAAGGCCAGCACGGCCAGCAGCGAGGGGTTGGAGAAGCCACCCAGCAGGGTCGTGGGGTCAAGCCGATTGTGGCCGTCGACTGGATCGTTCAGCGGACAGATCTGGAACCAGATCAACAGGAACGCCAGCAGAGTAAGGGAGCTCAGCTCCAGACTGACGCCTTCCCAGGCGAAGGCGATCAGCACGGCCACCATGGCCGCGATCGTCACCCACATCTGCCAATCGGGGTCGACCATGAAGCCCATGGCGCTATCCGTCCTGGCCGGGTGTGTTGCTGCGGGGGCTTGGCAAAGCGCTTCGTCCGGTCAAACTGGCGGAACGATGGTGTGTCAAAGCACCCGGAACGGCACTTCGCCCAGGTTGCGGAAGACGATGTTGACGAATACGGAGGTGCCGGAATCCGAATCCCGGTTGGTGGTGAAGTCACGCCTGACGACTGTGCCGAACGTGAAACATTCGTCCTGATACGTCACACCGATACGGCCGTCTCTGGCCTCTCCGTCGCGGACGTCATAGCGCAACGCGCCCGATGCGCGCCAGTACTCGCTGATTCGCGAGTTGAAGCGCACAACTACTTCTTCGCGTGGCTCGGAAAACTCCGTGCCTGTGCCGTCGACGAAGGTGTAGCTGCCGCCGAGCCGGAACTCAGGAGGGCCGACGGTGAACCGAAGCTCCTGGCGCCGCGCCAGCAGGTCGGACGGATCGAACCGGAAGCGGTAATCCACGACGAATTCCGGTCCCGGCTGAATGGACAGCTTGCCGACAATGTCGGAAAGCTGGTCTTCCAGCCCCGAACCTTCGGGAAAGTTGTCGGTCTCACCGAACCGGTAGCTCTGGCCGACGACGAGTGTGCTGGACCCGCCCTGATCCCCATAGATGCCGGCGCGCAGGCCATAGTTGACCCGCGATCCGCCATCGATCCGGTCGACGCCAGGGAAGCGATTGTCGCTGAACAGGTTATTCTCGTCGAATTCCGGATCGACGCTGTCATTGTTGGGGATGTCGGAGTCGATTGCGGAATCGGGCGCACCCGTGATCGCCACGATCGGCTCGATGACCTGCTGCCAGGTGTCTTGCCGACGCACGAAGGGATAGCGCATCTCCACGGTCGCGCGAGGAAAGGCCCTTGCGTCGAACACGCCGTCACGCCTCAGCCCGGTCAGAGGGTCGATCAGGTTGTCCGACCAGTAGAGCTGGCCGTCCACACTCGCCCGTACCTCGGTGACCAGCCCGAATGCCGTGAAGTACTGGCGCTCCCAGCCGAGGCTGGCCGACAGACGTCGCGTGTCGACGCCCTCAAGGGCGGTTCGCGGCGGGTCCTCGAAGGACGGCCGGTCGAGATTGAGTACGCTTGTCGAGGCGGTCAGCCGGCCGCCAAGGATCTCACCCGGCTCGCTGACATACTCGGCGGCCAGCTGCGGCAGGACGTCGGGCTGGCCGACCTCCACATCCTCCCGCAGGTCCTGAAACCCGATCGCTTCACCAACGATGTAGGAGTGGCGGTAGAAGCCTTCGACGAAGCCGCGGGTCTCCAGCACGTCGTCGTTCGTGATTTCGAAGACGTCGAGATAGGTGTCGTCGGAGGTGCGCTCGATATCCGCGCCGGCGCGCCAGTTCTCGCCAAGATCGAATTGAGTCTCGTTGAAGACATGCCATCTTAAGGCGTCTTCACGAATGACGTCGCCGATCTCGCGTCGATCACTCTGATTGATGCTGGCAGAAGTGACGCTCGATCCATGCTCGAAGCGACGACGGTACTCTCCCGCCAGCTGGAAGCCGGCGTCGCCGGTGGCGGTGACCGATAAGGTCGCATCTTGTTCGGGCGAGATATCAAAATAATACGACCCTTCGATGAAGGGACCGAGCGACGAAGTCGATCCGAAGAGCGGAGGGAGCACGCCGCTGCGACGCTTCACGGTGCCATCGGGATGGGAGAAATAGGGTGTGTAGGCGATCGGCAGCCCGAAGATGTCCAGGAAGGCGTCGCTGTATTCAATGTCGCTGGTCTCGCGGTCGTGCACGGCGCGGGCTGCGCGGATCTGCCAGATCGGCGGCTCACGCGGGTTCTCCGGGCACAGCTCGCACGGAGAATAAACGGCGCGTTCGACCTCGGTGTACCGTCCCTCGGTACGCACGCCGGCATTGCCGATCATACGCGAATTGTCGTTCAGCAGCACCGCCACGCGGTCAACGAAGCCTGCCGCCAGGTCGTCCTCCAGCTCGGCATACTCGGCGAACAACAGCTCGCCGGTGGTCTCCACGACGGTGACGTTGCCGCTTGCCGTGACCACCTCGGTGCGCCGGTTATATGTGATGGTCTCAGCCCTGACGATCCGGCCACCCTGGGCAAGCTGGACGTTGCCGCGGGCGATCACGACCTCAAGCTCTTGGTCGTAGGTCAGTTCGTCAGCAATCAGAACGGTCGGCTGATCCTCATCCTCTGTCGCCGCGCCCTGGCCGTCCACGCCCTGGGTGCCGATGTCCTCGACCTCCACGCCCGCGTCTGCCGGCTGCGCCAGCGGCGAGGCCATCGGCAAGACCAAAAGCGCCAAACCGGCGATCAGCAGGACAAGGCGACGCATGGGCAAATGCCCCTTAACACGAGTGACCAACGGCGCACCTCAGCTTGAGGACGATACCCTTTGGCTGCGCGGGATGGCAAGGAAGCGCCGCCTTAACCGCGGACTAGCGCTGCGGACATGTCATTGAGGCGGCGCAGTCAGCCGGCATCGGCGTCGGCATCGGCGCGCTGTGCAGCCCGCTTGGGTCTGACGGGCCGCATCAGGAATGCCGGGACATGGTCCCCCAGGCCGACGACCGGCGGGTCGTCGTCCGGTTCCTCCTGCCGGTGGCGGCGCTTGCGGCCACCAGTCTCGGGTGGCCCCGACCGTCGTGGAGTGTCGGTGTCGGCCTTGCCGCGCGCCTCGCTGCGGTCGCTCTTGCGGCCACGCCGACGGCCGCGACCACCCTCTTCGGCGGCGAGGTCGGTCGCCTCCAGCCCATCAAGGTCCAGTTTCGGGATTTCCTTGTCGATCAGCCGTCTGATCGCAGAAACGAAACGGCCATCGTCGGCCGTGGCAATGGTGAAGGCCTTGCCGCTGCGGCCCGCGCGTCCCGTCCGGCCAATGCGGTGCACATAGTCTTCCGCATTGATGGGAACGTCGAAGTTGATGACGCAGGCGAGGTCGGCGATGTCGATGCCGCGCGCCGCGACGTCGGAGCAGACCAAGAGCGACACCTCACCACGTTTGAAGCCGTCCAGCGTCTCGGTGCGCACCGCCTGGACCATATCGCCGTGCAGCCGTCCGGCGGTAAAGCCGTGCCTGTTGAGCGACCGGTAGACGACTTCGACATCGCGCTTGCGGTTGCAGAAGATCAGCGCGTTCTCCGGCTTCTCTTGGCGAAGCAGCTGGCGCAGCGCTTCGCGTTTGTCCGGAGTCGGGACGACCAGCAGCCGCTGGTCCACGCCCTCGGCCGTGGTGGCCGGCCGGGACACCATGATGGATTCCGGATTGTCGAGAAACGAATCCGCCAGGCGCCGGATCTCCGGCGGCATGGTTGCTGAGAAGAACAGGGTCTGGCGCGTGCGCGGCAGTAAGCCGACGATCCGCTCGATATCGGGGATGAAGCCCATGTCGAGCATGCGGTCGGCTTCATCGATCACCAGGATGCGCACATCGGCCAGCAGCACCTTGCCACGTTCGAACAGATCCAGCATCCGCCCCGGCGTTGCGATCAGGACGTCCACACCCCTGTCGAGCTTGCGCGACTGCTCCTCGAACCGCTCGCCGCCGATCAAGAGCGCATAGTTCAGCCGCTCGTACTTGCCGTAGAGCTCGAAATTCTCCGCCACCTGGGCGGCGAGCTCGCGCGTCGGCTCCAGGATCAGCGAGCGCGGCATCCGCGCCCGCGCCCGCCCGTTGGCAAGCGCGTCGATCATCGGCAGCGTGAAACCCGCCGTCTTTCCCGTTCCCGTCTGGGCGATACCGAGCACGTCGCGGCCCTGCAGGATGACAGGGATGGCGCGTTCCTGGATCGGCGTCGGTTCGGTGTAACCGACATCGCTCACGGCTCTCAGGATTTCGGGCTTCAAGCCAAACGATGCGAAGGTCATGGCACCGCACTCGCGGTCTTGCAGGGCATGTCAACTCTTGCTGTCATCGAAGTGTCTGCCAGGTGGTCGTGACGGCGCGGACGTCACAGGGTTTGCCTCCAGCGGCTCGTCACGGCCGTCGTGAAGCCGAATGGTCGCCTGCCACTGGATGCGGCTCTAGAGTCCCCCAAGATGGGACGGCACGTGAACAGTCCTCGCCATGAGGAGACGTCGGTCGGCCGCTGATTGGCGGTCGCGGCTCCGCGCCGGTCAGCTTCAGCACCGGCAATCGACCCTCACTATACCCGGTTGCTGCGTTTGTGGCACCATCTCGAATCACGTTCGGGAGTCCACGGGCAATGCCTTGTTTGCGCGCCGAAGACTGCGTCTTGATCGTCGTCGATGTGCAGGAGCGTCTGGCGCCCGCCATACACGGGTCCGAAGCCGTCGTCGCCAACACCCGGATCCTGCAGCAGGCAGCCGATAGGCTGGATGTGCCGGTTCTGGTGAGCGAGCAGTACCCTCGGGGGCTGGGGCCGACGATCGAGCCCGTTGCGAGCCTTGCGACCGCAGATCAGGTGGTCGAGAAGATCGAGTTCTCCGCCGCCGCCAACACGGCTTTCGCCGACCGGCTCGCCGGTCTCGGGCGCAGCACGGCCGTGGTCTGCGGCATGGAGGCGCATGTCTGCGTTTTGCAGACCGTGATGGACCTGGCGGCCGGCGGAACCGAGGTTGCGCTGGTGCGCGACGCTTGCGGTTCGCGCGATCCAGCCAATGCTGAGGCCGCCTTTGCGCGCGCAGCGCGTGACGGTGTCGCCATCGCAACCACGGAGATGGTCGTCTTCGAATGGCTGCACAGGGCCGGCTCGCCGGAATTTCGCGAACTGAGCCGGCTGATCAAATGACGCGGCGGTCGCTGGTTCTGCTGCCGGGCCTGCTGTGCGACGCCCGTTTGTTCGACCATCAGACCGACCACCTGGCCGAGATCGCGCAATGCCATGTGGCGGATCTGTCGCTTGACGACTCAATTCCGGCCATGGCGGAGCGCGTGCTGGAGGCTGCCCCCGACCGGTTCGCTCTGGCCGGTCTTTCCATGGGCGGCTACCTCGCCTTCGAGATCCTTCGGCGCGAGCCGGAGCGGGTGGAACGACTGGCGCTGCTGGACACGTCGGCCCGGCCGGACACGGCAGAACAGGCACGCCGGCGTCGGGGGTTGCTGACGCTCGCTGCCAGCGGCCGCTTTCGTGGCGTGACCCCCCGGCTGCTGCCGCAACTGATCCACCCCGACCGCCAAGCGGAAACGACGCTGACCGACCCGATCATGCATATGGCGGAGCGCATCGGGCCGGAGGCGTTTCGCCGTCAGCAGACCGCGATCCTGAACCGGCCCGACTCCCGACCGGAATTGGGCGCAGTCGTGTGTCCGACCCTCGTTGTCTGCGGCCGGCAGGATGCGCTGACGCCGCTGGAACGCTCAGAAGAGATCGCCGCGCTGGTACCGGGAGCGCGTCTCGCGGTGATCGAGGACTGCGGCCATCTCTCAACGATGGAGCGGCCCCAGGCCGCGACGGCGCTGCTGCGAGACTGGCTGCTGTATCGCTGAACCGGCACTGCCCGCCGTTTGCGGGACCCGTCAGATATCCAGTGCCTCGCTGAAGCGGGCATTGTCCTGGATGAACCGCAGGCGGTGCTCAGGCCGGCGGCCCATCAGCCGGTCGACCAGGGATCCGGCATCCGCGCCGCCGTCGTCGACGACATCCAGCGCGACGCGCAGCAGAATCCGCTTCGCGGGATCCATCGTCGTCTGCTTCAAATGCGACGGCGGCATTTCGCCCAAGCCCTTGAACCGGCTGATCTCCACCTTGCCGGAGCCGGCAAAATCCGTGGCCATCAATTCGTCCTTATGGGCGTCGTCGCGGGCATAGGCCGATTGGCCGCCGCGCTGCAGCCGGTAGAGCGGCGGCTGCGCGAGATGGAGATGGCCGGCTTCCACCACCGGGCGCATCTCGCGGAAGAAGAAGGTCAAGAGCAGGGACGCGATGTGGGCGCCGTCGACATCGGCGTCCGTCATGATGATGACGCGCTCGTATCTCAGATCATCGATGCGGCAGGCGGATCGCGTGCCGCAGCCGAGCGCCTGGACCAAGTCTGCGAGTTCCTGATTGCCGGCCAGCTTGTCCGCCGAGGCGCTGGCCACGTTCAGGATCTTGCCGCGCAGGGGCAGCACGGCCTGCGTGTCGCGGTCGCGCGCCGCCTTCGCGGACCCGCCGGCACTGTCGCCTTCCACCAGGAAGATCTCGGTACCATCGCGGGCCGAGCGCGTGCAGTCGATCAGCTTACCCGGCAGGCGCAGCTTGCGGGTCGCCGACTTGCGCGCGAGATCTTTGGCCTGGCGCCGGCGCATGCGTTCGTCCGCGCGGGCTGCCAAATGCTCGATCAGCGCGGATGCCGCAGCCGGGTCGCGACTCAGCCAGTGCTCGAAGTGGTCCTTGACGACGGCTTCGACCAGACGCGTGGCCTCGGCAGAGGCGAGCTTTTCCTTCGTCTGCCCCTGGAACTGCGGATTGCGCAGGAACAGAGACAAGACGCCGAGCCCCGACCCGAACACCTCTTCCGCCGTCACCACGCCCGCGCGCTTGTTGCCCGCCAGTTCCGCGAAGGCACGCAGACCGCGCAAAAGGCCGGAGCGGAACCCTGCCTCATGACTGCCGCCGAGCGGCGTCGGCACCGTGTTGCAGTAAGAGGCGCACGACCCGTCCTCGCCGTCTTCCGGCCAGGCGATCGCCCATTCCACGCGGCCCGCGTTGTCAGGAAGGGCTGCTTCATCGGTGAAGGCCTGGGACGTGACGGTCGCGCGGTCGGCCAGGGTGGTTGCCAGAAAATCGGCTAGACCGCCCGGGAAATGGAACGTCTCTTCAGCCGGTATCGTGCCCTTTTCATCCAGCAGCGCAGGGTCGCATCGCCACCGGATCTCCACCCCGCGGAACAGGTATGACTTGCCCCGTGCCAGTCGGTAGAGTCGCGGCGGCTGCAGCTTGGCGTCGCCGAAGATCTGTGTATCGGGCCGGAAGCTGACCGTCGTGCCGCGCCGATTCTGCACGGGCCCCACGAGCTGCACCGCGCCCAGAGGAACCCCGCGGGCGAAGCTCTGCGACCAAAGCCGCCGGTCGCGCGCCACCTCCACGGTCAGATGATCCGACAGCGCATTGACGACCGACAGGCCGACCCCATGCAGGCCGCCCGACATGGCATAGGCCTTGCCTGAGAACTTGCCGCCCGAATGCAGGGTGGTCAGGATCACCTGCAGGGTCGACGTCTTGGGGAATTTCGGGTGCGGTTCTACCGGGATGCCGCGCCCGTTGTCCCGCACCGTCAGCGTACCGTCGCCGTCCAGCTCAAGCTCGATCCAGCTTGCATGGCCGGCCACCGCCTCATCCATGGCGTTGTCCAGCACCTCTGCGGCGAGATGGTGCAGGGCTCGTTCGTCCGTGCCGCCGATATACATGCCGGGGCGCCGCCGCACAGGCTCCAGCCCTTCCAGCACCTCGATATCGGCGGCCGTGTAGGCACCGCTGCCGTCTTCCTGTGGAGTGTTGGCAAAAAGATCGCGCATGGCAGGCTTATAGGGATGGATCGCCCCGCACGGCAAGGACATGCTGTACCGCGACGGCGATCGGCCACAAAATCTGGTCGGTCGGCCCCCGACCGGCGGACAATGCCCATTGGGGGGAGACGATGGAGACACGGTCTTGACCGGAAACCCTGATCCGGCGGACGGGACGCCTCGCGGCGAGCCGGCGACCCGTACCCTGGCGATGCCCGCCGATGCAAATCCCAACGGCGACATCTTCGGCGGCTGGGTCTTGAGTCAGATGGATATTGCCGGCGGCGCCACCGCCTATGTGCGGGCCGAAGGCCGCGTGGCCACAGTGGCCGTCGATGCCATGAGCTTCCTGGCGCCCGTGCGAATCGGCGACTGGTTCAGCTGCTATGCCAGGGTCGAGCATGTCGGCCGCAGCTCCATCCGCGTGCGGGTCGAAAGCTTCGTCAGACGGCGCAGTGGCGCGCAGTCGATCAAAGTGACCGAGGGTGTCTTCACCTATGTCGCCATCGATGAGGAAGGCCGATCCCGGCCCGTGCCGCCGGAGAACCCGTCCCCCTGAGCGTCGCCGGATCGGCACCGATGCGGCCCTGACGGTGGTCAGAGGCCATATCCGTGGCCGATCAGTGCCGCCACATAGAGCGTGGCGAAGTAGCCCACCAGCGTCAGCGCTTCGCGCGCAACATGCCATCGCGCCATTGAATGTTCCTTATGTGTTCCGTTTCGTTAACCAGAACATGACAGGAACATGAGAGTCAAGACCCCTGTGCTGACCTTGAACACATTCGAGTCGGGGACAGTCTTTCCCTGCATGGTCCGTCCACCCCTGTTCATTGGCAGCGAGATCTTCCGCCACTCCACCTACGGCAGCCGGCATCCTCTGGCCATTCCCAGGGTGTCGACGGTCATCGATCTTGTCCGTGCCATGGGATGGCTTGCCGACGACGTTTACATCGACAGCCCCATGGCCACGCCCGCGCAGCTGACCCGGTTCCACGCGCCGGACTATGTGCGTGCCATCATGGATGCCGAACGGGACCAGGCGTTGGATGCCGAGCGCCGCGAGCGGTTCAACATCGGCAAGCTGGAAAACCCGATCTACGGAGAGATCTTCCGCCGGCCGGCGACGGCCTGTGGCGGTTCGCTGTTGGCCGCGGAACTGCTGGCGGCACCTGGCATCGTCTACAACCCTGCCGGCGGCACGCATCACGGCCGCCCGGATCGCGCCAGCGGCTTCTGCTATTTCAACGATCCGGTGCTGGCGATCCTCAGGATGCTGGACCGCGGCATCCACCCGATCGCCTATGTCGACATCGATGCGCATCATGGCGACGGTGTGGAGGCGGCGTTTGCCACCGACGACCGCGTGATGACGATCTCGGTTCACGAATCGGGGCGCTGGCCGTTCACCGGCGCAGCCGGAGAACGGGCGGGGCCGGCCGTCCGCAACCTGCCGGTACCAGCGGGGCTCAATGACAGCGAGATGGATTGCGTCCGCGAAGGCGCGATCGTTCCGCTCGTCGAGCGCCACCGGCCGGCGGCGATCGTGCTTCAATGCGGGGCCGATGCGCTGGAGGACGATCCCTTGAGCCGCCTTTCCCTCTCCAACCGGGCGCTCTGGGCGGTCTTGCGGGATCTCCTGCCGCTGGCACCGCGGTTGCTGGTCTTGGGCGGCGGCGGTTACAACCCGTGGAGCGTCGGCCGCTGCTGGGCCGGCGTCTGGGCGGTGTTGAACGGGTGGGATCCTGACCGTGCGCCGACGGCAGAAGCCGAAACTGTTCTAAGCTCGCTCACCTGGCAGCGGTCACAGGGCCGCAATCCGCCGCAGCATTGGTTCACCACCCTGGCGGACCGGCCCAGGCCGGGTCCGGTGCGCGAAGAGGTGAGGGGTGTCGTCGATGCCGCCATGCGGCCATGAATGGGCGGCAACACTGGGCCGTTGGGGACGGCTGCACTTGGGGAGAGACCTGATGCGGGGGTTGACGACAGGGTTGCTGATGCTGATCGCCGCGGCGGCGTGGGCGGACGAGCCGGCGCCCGCGTTGTCGCCGGCCGGTCTGGAACTGGACGAGGTGATCGTTCGGACCGAAGGGGGCGCGGAACTGCGGTTCACGGTCGAGCTCGCGCTGACGCGCGACCAGCAGCGGCAGGGGCTGATGTTCCGGGAAGAGATGGCGATGGACGAGGGCATGCTGTTCCTTTTCGGCACGGCACAGCCCCGTTCGTTCTGGATGCGCAACACGCTGATCTCGCTGGACATGCTGTTCATCGCGCCGGACGGCCGGATCCTCAACATCGCCGAGCAGACGGTGCCAGAGACCGACGACAGCCATCCCTCTGCCGGCGCGGCCAGCGCAGTGCTGGAGATCAATGGGGGACTGTCGGCGTTGCTGGGGATCTCAGCGGGAGATTGGGTGCTTCACGAAGCGTTTGAGACAGATGCCGATTCGACAGCCGAAAGCGATGGATAGCGCTCCAGCCGAACCCCACATCGCAACGCACTGAAACGCTCAGGGCGTCAGGCCTCCGGTTCGTCGACCGCTCGCTCTGCGTCCGAGGTCGGCACGATGATGGGCTGGTTCTCCCAGTCCTGTCCGGCGGCGATCATGCAGCTTTCACCGCTCGGCATCGTAATGATGATCGTCCAGGTCCCCAGTTCATCGCTGGCAAAGACTTCAATCACGCCGCCATTGTTTGCGATTCCGCTGGCCACCGGCAGTTCCTGATACTCGGAAGCCAGGTAATCCTCAATTTCATGGCGCGGCGGGCAGATGTCCTGTGCCCACGCGCTTGTCGCAGTGAGCAGGCTGATCAGCAGGCCGGCACCATATCGCAGCATTGCAACTATCCTTCAGCCGGTGCGGACTTCGACCCTTGACCTCATCCAGCGCCACAGGATGGGGACCGAACGGCAACACCGATCAACCGACGCTCAAATCCGATCGGTTACTAAGCGATGATTGCGCGTCTTGCTTAGGAAAGCCAGAGCTTATTAAGGAAAGGCAAACAATCCGCAAGAAAGCGTCTCGAGGGGCAAATCGACGCGCTCCGATCTGACACATACACTCGGCGGCACCGGACTGAGCGACCTGGGATTCAGCGGCACCGTATCAGGCTCAGACCGTCGCCAATCGGCAGCAGGCTGATATCGACCCGCTGGTCGCCATGCACGAAGCGATTGAACGCCTGGATGGCCCGTGTGTCCGGGTCGGACGTCTCCGTCTCCAGGACGCTGCCGCCCCACAGCACGTTGTCCACCATGATCAGCCCGCCCGGGCGCACCAGACGCAGCATGGCCTCGTAATAGCCGCGGTAGTTCGATTTGTCGGCGTCGATGAATGCCAGGTCGACACGACCCGCCAAGTCCCCCGCCTGCAACGACTCAAGCGTCTCCGCTGCTGGTCCCAGGCGCAGGTCGATGCGGTCGGCAATGCCGGCTTCCGCCCAGTACCGGCGGGCGATCGATGTCCACTGGTCGCTGATGTCGCATGCGATCAAGCAACCGTCTGGCGGCAGGGCCGATGCCATGCAAAGCGCGCTGTAGCCGGTGAATGTCCCCACCTCCACGATCCGTCGGGCGCCGGTCAGCCGGACCAGAAGGCTCATGAACTGGCCCTGTTCCGCAGAGATCTGCATCCTGGCGGAGTCGCCGAGTTCGGCCGTCTCGGCGCGCAGCCGGGCCAGCAGCGGCGTATCCCTGAGTGAGACGTCCAACAGGTAACGATGCAGGTCGTCATCCAGACCGATGGTCCGTCTCGACATGGGCCCCTCCGGAATGCACGGGAACCGGTTAACCGCGTTTGCAGACGACGGTCAGACCGTCCCCCAAGGGCAACAGGCACGGCGCGACTCGGTGATCGTCCTGAATCTTTCGGTTGAGCAGCCGGAACGCCCGCACCTTCGGCCCTTCGTCGGACGGATCTGCGACGCGCCCGCGCCAGAGCGTGTTGTCCAGTGCGATGACCCCGCCCGGACGGACGAGCGTCATGCACTGTTCGAAGTACTGTTCGTACCGCTCTTTGTCGGCATCAATCAGCGCGAGGTCAAAGGAGCCGCCCGGGCCGGATTTGATCATCGCCTGCAGCGTCTCGTGCGCCGGGCCGAGGCGGAAGTGGATGCGATCCGCAACGCCGGCGTCGGACCAATGTGAGCGCGCGATCTCCTGGAAGCGCTCAGTCACATCCAGCGACTCGACGATCCCGTCCGATGGCAGGGAAAGGGCTGCGATCAGTGCGCTGTATCCTGTGAAGGTCCCGATATCGAGCACGCGGCGCGCGTCCGTAGCGGCAATCAGGAAGGCCAGGAACTGCCCCGAGTCGGCCGCCATCTGATAATGGGCTTCGGGCAAGGTCGCGGTCGCCTGACGTAGACGCCTTGCAACATCAGGCTCGCGCGTGCCGAGCGATGCCAGATAGTCGGCAACCGGCGCTTCCAGAAGCCCCGCAGCCTTGCCGGCCGCAGGCCCGGAAACGCCCGCTGCTGGTCCGATCATCCCCATAGCGGTGTCTTGTCATCCTTCCTACTTGAAGTCGAAGGCGCCATCCCACGGCCCCCAATCGGCGGAGGTCACGCCATTCTGGGTTGAGCCGGGGTAGGCCTCCAGTGCCGCCGCCGGGCGGACCGTAATGACCCCGCCTTCCTGTCCGACATGTCCGCTGTGAAGGGCGGCCGTGCATACGGACGAGTCGTCGGTGTAAGGCCCCGACCCCCAGACGCTGCCGCCGAAACTGTCGGTAGCACAGCTGCAGGTCACGGCGTCGGTGGTACCGCGATAGTCGGTGAAGTTCGACGGACAGGGCTCAGCGACCCCGACGAACGCGAAACTGCCGGACCATGAGCCGTAGTCCTGCGTCTGGATGCCGTTGCTGTCTGATCCGGTGTAGGCGTCTAGACCCGGCGACGCGGTCACCGTCACCTGGCCGCCCTTGGGGCCGATCACGCCGGCATGCTGCGCGGCGGCGCAGACTGAAGAATCATCCGTGTAAGGTCCCGAGCCCCAGACCGAACCCACCGCGGCCCCTTCCGGACAATCGCAGGTCAGGGTCGTATCGGTCCCGCGGAAGCTGGTGAAGTCGCCAGGGCAGGTCTCCTGCGCCAAGGCATCCGGCATACCCGGCGCCATCAGGGTAACCGCGATAGCCGAGACCACGAACCCGCGCCCATAGTGGCGGCTGCTCCAGTTCACCATTGGTGTTCTCTCCCCAAGTTACGGCGTTCGGGGCCGTGTTTGTTGGCACCGGGATTATGGGCGTGCCGGTCGCCAACTCAAACGGTTTGATCAAGGGGCCTAACGAAGTCGATCATTGCCGCCACGGACGTCGCCGCCCCGGGGCTGCGCATGAGTGGCTTGCGGCTCAGATCGGATTCGTGCCGTTCATCCCCTGCCAGATGCACTGCGCCAGCATGTCCGACATTTCCGCCGTGTAGTGGACCGCATCGACATAAAGGGGGCGTTCGGCATCTTCGGAGATGTCGGCACACCAGATGAATTCGCCGTCGGGGGGGCTTTCGGCCACTTGCGCCGCCATCATCGGATAGCCGAAGGCCGAATAGTTATGGTCGTTGAACATCGGCGAGGTATGGCCGTCGGCTTGGGACCCGGCGAACAGATGGTGCGACAGATCGTAAGCGTAGGTCGGAACCGGCTGCCAAACGAAGACCGATCGCACATCATGGGCTTCGGCAATGGCATGGATCAGGCGTTGCTGGCGCAGATAACGGTCGATCACGCCCCGCAGCACCGGCGGATTGTTATAGGCCGAACCGTCAAACGCCTCTTCTGCCTCGTCGCCGGCGGGCGCTGGAGCAGACGATGGCGCATTGAGGTCCCGCGCCAGCCGGACCATCGGGATGTGATGGCCCAGGCGGTCGAAGTCGATCTCGATCAGGCTCTGGCGACTCTCCGGCGCCGCAGACTGTTGGACGCAGGCCTGCAGATAGCCTTCACCCGGGTAGCTTTCGCCGGTGAACGCGAACTCGTTCAGCCCATCGATGAAGATAGCGAGATCCGGGACGATCCCGCGGCCGACAAGGCCGGTGAAGGTCCTCTGTTCCATCGCTGAGAAGTAGAAGCCGCGGGCGAAGTTGTAGACCTGGGCGTCGGCATAGGCATCTGAGGCTCTGATCAGGCGCGTCAGATGCGAAACGACCGTCTGATCGTCCGGCAGGCCATAGCCGAATGTGGTCGATCCGCCGAAGACGAAGACGACCGGCCTGTTGTCGGCCGGCGGCCAGGGCGCCTGGTCCTGCGAGCGGCGAAAGCCAGCCGCGTCCACGTTGACATACCGGCCCGCAAACGGCGCCTCGCGGATGAACGCGTCGGCATCGTATGTCATGCCGCGGCTCCAGATCTCGTCCAGCAGAGCGTCAATCTCGCCATCGCCCATTTCCGGGTAGACGGCGTCCAGCGGCACGTCATGCCTCTCTACGATCACGTTGTCTTGCGCCGCCTCAGGATCGCGCGTCCATGCCTCGATCCACACATCGACGCGATAGCCGAGGAAGATCAGCAGATTGACGGCGACGATCAGGATCAGCGTGATCAGAGTGATGCGCCGGAATTCCGACATTGATGGGTCTCCGAGTGAGGGGAACGGCGCCGGGAGCATTGGATGGGGGCGGCCATGTACCCAGCCGTTTCGCTAGCGCAGCAGCGGGGTTCGGGACAAGGTGTTCGTTAAAGCGCACTTGTAAATGCATTTAACGTCAAATTATTACGGTAGCTTTCTGATCTGATTTGTGCGAAGTGCCGGCCTCAGTTCCATGACCCAGCCGTCGGTGGGCGGATCGCGTCTGCCGGTCTTCACGGCGGCAATGTGAGGCGAGTCACTTCGAAACCGGATCTCTTCGGCTATGAACTTTCCCTGCAACTTGACCCCTAAAGAAAGGAGGGTGGCGATGATGCGTTCGAATTCTCTCTCCGGCGGTTCGGCCCGCCTCGTCGGCCGCCCGCTGGCCTCGCTGATCGGTGCGGTTGTCCTTGGCTTCGCTGCGGCCTTGTCGCCCGCGGCGTCTGCGCAAGACGCGACCGCGCCGACCTCGGCTCCCAGCTTGCAGGAGCTGAACCGCCTGACGGGCAGCCTCGGCGGCGGCACTTGCTACAATCGCCAACAGGCGACGGCCTATGAGACCATGCGTGTGCACACGCAGCTGATGATGGCGAGCCTCGGTTGCGGTTCGTCCTATGGTCTTGGCGATGCCTATAACAGCTATCGGCAGTTCACCGCGGACCACGCCGGCATGCTGTTGTCGTACCAGGGCATCATCGAAGCGCAGCTGGGCGATCGCGGGTTCGACGATTACCGCACGGTGATCGCCAACGAAGAGAGCCAGCTGATGGTCGATCTGGGCACCACGGGATATTGCCGAAGCCGGCAGGCCCGGTTCGAGAGCCTGATCGGTGCTTCTCCCGACAGCATTCAGGAGTATCTGAACGACCTCGGCGGTCGCCTGCACGCCCAGCAGGGCGGTTGCGGGTAACGCAAATGCCAGTGCCTAGCGTGACGTTACCCTGACGGGTGTTCGCCACGCCGGCTTGCCCGATCAGTCGGGCAGACGCATGACGGACGACGCTTCGTCGTGCGGGAAGTCCAGGTACTCGGTGTCGGGGTACGAGCCCGGCTCCAGCAGTGCCGGGGGGCCATCGCCGGTGCCGAAGCCGGAGTCCCGATAGAGGCGCCAGCGGCCGCTGACCACACGAACGGACTCGACCCGATCATTGAAATCCTGGCGATCCAACTCTGTCTCGTTGCCGATGATCACGCGATAGGGCGGCATCAGATGGGGCTCGTCATAGAGCAGGATCAATCCCGGTGGCGGACGTCCAGCTTCGACCCGTTGGACCGAATCCATGCCGTCGCCGGGAAAGGCCTCCGCCACGCCTTCACCGAGGGTCACGCATCCGCTCGGGCCCAGCGTGAGCGAGGGGCCGCTGCGGGTGGAGAAGTTGACATCGCGGAAGAACGTCCAGACGCCTGAGACCACGCGCACGGCCTCCGCATCGTTGAGAAAGTCGAGCCGGTCGAGATCGGGTTCGCTGTCGACCAGCAGCCGGTGGCTGCCTTCGCAGCCTTCATCGTCATAGAGCATGACCTGGCCGGCGGTCGCATTGCCCGTCAGCGCGCATAAGGCCAGAATGGTCAGCGCAGTTCTTCTCATCCCCAGCCTCCGTGCCGGATTCGAACGACGCCGCCGCCCGCGGGTTGCGGCGTCTTGTCCTGCCATTCAGTCGCGGTATGGTTCTTGTACTCTTGACAGGACGGCCGATTGGAAGGCGCCCGCTCGGCGAATCTGGCTTTAGTCTAACCTACCGTGCACCGGTCGTTGATCTGGAACAAGGATCTTGCGTCAGCCTCGGACCATCCTTGATCGAGGAGACATGGGCGGGATTGCGCCGATGGCAGAGAATCCGCCGGCCATCGTCATGGACGGGGCTGGGTTGCAGTCATTGTTGGAAGCGCTTGCGGATCGCGGATACCAGGTGATCGGCCCGCAGGTTGCTGACGGGGCCATCGTCTATCAGTCGCTGGCCGCGGCGAGCGACCTTCCAGCCGGCTGGATCGAGCAACAGGATGGCGGCCACTACCGGCTGGTGGAAAGTGGCGATGCGCGACGCTTCGCCCATGTGGTCGGGCCCCACACATGGAAACGCTTTCTCTACCCGTCGCTCCAGCGGCTGTGGTCCGCAACGCGGCAGGGACAGGGCTTCGAGATTTCGACCGAAGGCGAACAGCCGAAGTACGCGTTCATCGGCGTGCGCGCGTGCGAACTGCGGGCGATCGGCATCCATGACAAGGTATTCATCGACAGCGGCTTTACGGACGCCGGATATGCCGAGCGGCGGCGGCGGAACTTCCTGGTCGCCGTCAACTGCGCTCGGGCCGGCGACACATGCTTCTGCGCCTCCATGGGCAGCGGTCCCGATGTTGGGGATGGTTACGATCTGGCCCTGACTGAGATCGGGGATGCCGACGATCCGTCATATCTGGTGGAGGCCGGCAGCGACGCCGGGGCGGACCTGCAGCGGATGCTGCCCGGCCGGCCGGCTGGCGCGGACGATCTCTCAGCCGCGGCCGATGCCGTGGCGGCGGCGGCACGCAGCATGGGGCGGGAGATGGTGGCCGATGCGGGGCCATTGCTGAAGCGCCATCTGGAGCACCGCCAATGGGATGCGGTGGCGGAGCGGTGCCTGAACTGCACCAATTGCACGATGGTCTGCCCGACCTGCTTCTGCAGCACTGTGGAGGATGTGACGGATCTCTCCGGCATGGAGACGGAGCGCATCCGCAAATGGGACAGCTGCTTTACGCTCGACTTCAGTTACATCCACGGCGGTGCCGTGCGGCGTGAAGGCGGGTCCCGCTATCGCCAGTGGATGACCCACAAGCTCGCCTACTGGTGGGACCAGTTCGGTGAGTCCGGCTGTGTGGGGTGTGGGCGCTGCATCACTTGGTGCCCGGTGGGCATCGACATTACCGAAGAAGCAAGAGCCATCGCCGCGAGCGAAACGGCGGGGCAGGGGGAGGACTGACCCATGGTGGATGTCGTAGGCCTCGACGAACTGATGAAGGAGCACAACTTCTTCGATGGGTTCGATAAAGAGGCACTTGAACTGATGGCGGGCTGTGCCCGCAACGAATCCTTCCGGGCGGGCGAGTACATCTTCAAGAGCAACTCTGACGCCACCCATTTCTACATCATCCGGCACGGTAACGTGTCCGTGGAATTGCCGGTGCCGGGCCGTGGCAGGATCACGCTGCAGACGGTCGGCGAGCATGAGACGCTGGGCTGGTCCTGGCTGGTGCCGCCTTACCGCTGGTGGGCCGACGCCAAGGCGATATCGCTGGTGCGGGCGATCAGCCTGGATGCCGTTTGTCTGCGCGAGAAGATGGAGGACGACCACGAGCTGGGCTATCGCCTGATGCAGCGCTTCGTGCCGGTTCTGGCCGAACGGCTGCATGCCACGACCGTGCAGCTCCTTGACCTCTACGGTCTGCCGGGGCGGGCGTGAGCGCATGAACGTGCTGGCCCCGAACCGGACGGTCGGGCAAGACCCGATGGTGCCGCGCTCGTTCGTGATCGAGCGGGTGCGCAAAGAGCTGTCGGACACCTACACCATGGATCTGGTGCCGCGGGACGGCCTGCCGTTCCGCTTCGAGCCCGGTCAGTTCAACATGCTCTATGTCTTCGGGGTCGGCGAGGTGCCGATCAGCATCAGCGGCGACAGCAAGGTTACGGCCGGCATCTCCCACACCACGCGGTCCGTCGGCAAGGTCTCCGCGGCCCTGAATGCGCTGCAGCCGGGCGACGTGGTGGGTGTGCGCGGCCCCTATGGCGCCCCGTGGCCGGTTGCCGATGTGCACGGCATGGACGTCGTGTTCGTTGCCGGCGGTGTCGGCCTGGCGCCGCTCAGGCCCGCGATCTACTGGGTGCTCGCCCACCGGGCGGAATTCGGCAATGTGGCGATCTTCTATGGTGCCAGAACGCCGGAGGACATCTTGTTCCGGCGCGAGGTGCAGCAGTGGCGGGGCCGTTTCGACATGACCGTTCATGTCACCGTCGACCGGGCGACGGGGGCGTGGAGCGGCAAGGTCGGCGTGGTCACGCAGCTGATCAAAGGCGGCGGCTTCGATCGTCACAACGCCGTGGCCCTCGTTTGCGGGCCGGAAGTGATGATGCGCTATGCTGCAGAAGCGCTGGGCGAACGCGGCATGCCGAAGCAGAACATCCACGTGTCGATGGAGCGCAATATGAAATGCGCCGTCGGCTTTTGCGGCCACTGCCAATGGGGTGCCAACTTCGTGTGCAAGGACGGTCCGGTGTTCAGCTACGACCGCGCGGAGCCGCTCTTGTCGATCTGGGAGCTGTAGGGCCATGGCCACCAAGACGGTCGCCGGCAAGCCGGCGAGACCGCAGCCACCGGCCGCGCGGCGCCGGCCCAAGCTGGCGGTCTGGAAGTTCTCCTCCTGCGACGGCTGCCAGTTGAGCCTGCTCGACTGCGAGGACGAGTTGCTGGCGGTGGCCGGCGCGGTGGAAATCGCATACTTCCTGGAAGCCACCAGGGCTGAGGTAAAGGGGCCTTACGACATCTCCCTGGTCGAGGGCTCTGTCACCACCGTCGAAGACAGCGTGCGGATCCGCAAGATCCGCAAACAGTCGAAGACGTTGATCACCATCGGGGCCTGCGCAACATCGGGCGGTATTCAGGCCCTGAAAAACTTCCGCAATGTCAAAGACTTCATCCAGACGGTCTATGCCCATCCGGAGTTCATTGACACGCTGACCACGTCGACCGCCATTCAGGACCATGTGCCGGTGGATTTCGAGCTGCGCGGTTGCCCCATCAACCGCCATCAGCTGCTTGAGGTGGTAAACGCCTATCTGAACGATCGCCGGCCCAACATCCCGCGCCACAGCGAATGTGTGGAATGCAAGGCGGCTGGCACCGTCTGCGTCATGGTGGCCAGAGGCCGCCCCTGCCTGGGCCCGGTTACACAGGCCGGCTGCGGCAATCTGTGTCCGCGCGTCGATCGCGGATGCTATGGCTGCTTCGGCTCTAAAGAGACGCCGAATACGACCAGCCTCGCCGGCCAGCTGCAGCATATCGGCCTCGCAAGGCCCGAGGTCCGAGACCTCTTCCGGACCTTCAACGCCAACGATGAAGACTTCCGGCGGGAGAGCGAGAGCCATGACCGGGCCTAGGGCAGGCAGCCGCAAGCCGGCGCGCAGGAAAGCATCGGCCCCGCCCCGCGTCATCAAGGTGGACGCGCTGGCCAGGGTGGAGGGCGAAGGCGCGCTCTATGTCCGGGTCAAGGACAACGTCGTCCAGGACATCAAATTCCGGATTTTCGAACCGCCGCGGTTCTTCGAGGCCTTTCTGCAGGGCCGTTACCACGCCGAAGCCCCCGACATCACGGCCCGGATCTGCGGCATCTGCCCCATTGCCTACATCATGGGGGCTAGCCATGCGATGGAGGACGCGCTCGGCATCGAGACGACCGCGGCGATCGAGCAATTGCGGCGGATCCTCTATTGCGGCGAATGGATCCAGAGCCACGTGCTGCATGCCGCCATGCTGCATGCGCCGGATTTCCTGGGGCTGGACGACTCGCTGCAGCTTGCCAAGCAGAATCCCGACGTCGTGGTCGACGCCCTGCGGCTGAAGAAGCTTGGCAACACGTTGATGGAGGTGATCGGCGGCCGTGCCGTGCATCCGGTCAACACCCGCGTCGGCGGCTTCTACAAGGCACCCACTCGGTCAGCGCTGACGGAGTTGCTACCCGAACTCCGCTGGGGGCTGGAGGCGGCGGCCCGCCTGGCCCGCGTCTTCGGCGGGTTCGACTTCCCACGCTTCGAAGACGACTATCTGTGCGTATCGCTGCACCATCCGGACATCTATGCAATCGACCGCGGCCGGCTGATCGACAACCGCGGTCTCGATATCCCAATCGAGGCGTTTCCGGACCATTTCGAGGAGCAGCACGTCGCCCATTCCAATGCGCTGCACGGCGTGCGTAAGGCCGACAGCGTGCCCTATCTGGTGGGGCCGATTGCCCGCTACAACAACAACTTCGACCAGCTGAGCGACAACGCAAAGGCAGTGGCGGCCGACTGCGGCCTGCCCCGCGTGGTGCGCAATCCGTTCCAGAGCATTCTGGTGCGGATGGTGGAGTCCTTCTACGCGGTCGAGGAAGTGATCCGTCTGGTCGAAATCTACCAGCCGCCTGATCCGCCGGCGATAGAGCCGGTGATCGGCGAAGGCGAGGGGACCGGCTGCACCGAGGCGCCGCGGGGCGTGTGCTGGCACCGCTATGCGCTGGACGACACCGGCCATATCACGGCCGCGCAGATCGTGCCGCCCACGTCGCAGAACCAGCCGCGGATCGAGCGCGACCTGCTGGGCGTTGTGGAGGCGAGCCTGCAGCTGGAGGATGAGGCGCTGAAATGGCGCTGCGAGCAGGCGATCCGCAACTACGATCCCTGCATCTCCTGCGCCACCCATTTCCTGACCCTAACCATCGATCGCGAGTGAGACGACCGCCCCTGGTCATCGGCATCGGTCATCGGCTGCGGCAGGATGATGCCATCGGCCCGATGGTGATCGACCGGTTGCGCGCAACGGAGCCCGGCGGGCGGATGGATCTGCTGGAACTAAGCGGGGAAGGGGCGGCGCTGATCGAAGCGTGGGACGGCCGCGAAGCGGTGGTGGTGATTGACGCTATGAGATCCGGCCGTCCGCCCGGCGCCTTAGTGAGGCTGGATGCGGTCGTCGAACCATGTCCGGCAGACACCTTCCGGCATTCCAGCCATCAGTTCGGGCTCGCCGCCGCCATTGAGATGGCGCGCGTGCTCGGCCGCCTGCCTCGGCGCCTTACGGTCGTCGGTGTGGAGGGAGAGCGCTTCGGTTTCGGCGACGGGCTTACTCCGGCTGTTGCGGATGCGCTGAAGGAAGCCATGGCGCTCGTCTGCGCTGCGGTGACGGAGCGGCCTTGAGCCGATCGCTTTGCCGTCAGGCTTTCAGCCGGAATAGCCACGGAATGCCGACGTCGTGCTTCTCCGGGCTTTCCGGCGGCGGTGCATGAGGGTCCCTGGCTGCGATGTCGTGGACCCGCACAGGCTCCGCCGTATGGCGCGACAGCACCTCGACAGCCGTCTGCTCATGCTGGGGATCGCGGATATGCGCCCACAAGAGCAGCCCGCCATGCTTCAGGTGATCTTCCACCTCTCGGGCGCGCTTATCTCCGATCCGCTGGGCGAGCCAGCCTCCGGCCAAGCCGCCGCTGACGCCGGCCATAGTTCCGGCAATGGCGGCCGTCACCAGGGCACCACCCGACGCAACCGCTGCGCCGATTGCAGCGACCGCTCCGACATAGGCGAGGCCGCCGACCAGCGCCCCTTCGCCCGCCCCGACGTCCTCGGGCATCACCACCGGGCGCCGCGGTGTCGACGGATCGTCGGCCGCGTTGGCCACCTGTTCATATCGGTCGCCGAGCTTCTGGCGGACGGCCTGCTCGCTGGCCATCAGGCTTATGTCGTTCCGGTCGAACCCGTGCTCTTCAAGATCGTCAATGGCGGCATCCAGCGAGGCCTCGTCCTGGAAGATGGCAACGGCCTCGCGCACCTTGGCCGTATAGGTTTCGGTCATGGGTCTGTTCGCCCTACCGGGCGACCTCCGACGCTCGCGCAGCCATGAGTGACTGCGACATTCTGTCAGTCTACCAGAGCGCGGGCGAGGCCAGCCGGCGATAGCCTGCATGGCGCCCCAACCGATGGACGAGGCGGTGCCTAGACGGCAATCAGACCGTTCATGGCGGCAACCCCGCTGCTTCCGGGAAACACGCCGGCAGCCAGGCTGCTTTCGGGAAGGTTCAGGTGGTCGCGCAGTACGCCCTTCAGAAAGGCTCGCAGGTCCTGGGTCGGCGCAAGGTCGCGGCCTTCGTAGAGGGCTCCCGTCGACAGGCCCGGCCAGTCGGCAATCATGCGGCCGCCCGCGACCGCACCACCCAGCAGTATGGCCACGGTCCCCGTGCCATGATCGGTACCGCCGCTGCCGTTCGGTCCCGCGGTCCGACCGAACTCGGTTACGACCGCTATCGCGGTATCCGACCACACAGGGCCCAGGCCCTCGCGAAGCCGGGTCAGGCTTTCCGCCAGCCGCCGCAGGGCCGTGGCGAGGCGGCCGTTCACCGTGCCCTGGCCGGCATGGGTGTCCCAGCCCGGGACCTCCAGCACGGCGACGCGCGGGCCGGCCGGATCGGCCAGCATGCGGCCCGCCGTTTCGGCCAGCAGGGTCGCCGCCTCTTGCCGGCCGATGCGCCGGCCGGGGCGCATGGTCGCCTCATCCAGCGTCTCTTCGGCCATGGCGGTGGCGCGCAAGCCCTCCTCAAAGGCATGGGCCAGCATCGGATCATTGCGGTAGAGGCCGGCGACCAGGCTGTGGAAAGACGGGTCGGCAGCCGGAAGCTGAGACGGTTGCCAGTTGGCCACATCGACATCGCCGCGCAGCACCAGCGGTACGCCGTGGCCGACGGCCAGCCCCAGTCTGCGGTCGCTGGCGCCCAGCTGGGCCAACGCGCGGTTCAGCCAGCCGTCGTCGCTGCCATGCGGCCGCGCCGTGCCGTTCTCCAGCAGGTCCTGCGCATCGAAATGCGACCGCTCGCGATAGGGCGTGGCGACGGCGTGCACCGCCAGCATTTCGCCGGCCTGATACCACGGTGCCAGCGGCGCCAACGCCGGATGCAGGCCGAAGAAGCCGCCGAGATCGACCAAGCCGTCGTCACGCCCCGGCTCGTCGAGGGCGAGCTGGTTGCGCAGTGAGCGGTAATTCGGGTCACCATAGGGGGCAAACGCGGCGAGACCGTCGAGCCCGCCGCGCAGCACGACCAGTACGAGGCGCTTGTCTGTCACGCCGTCGGCAAGTGCGAGGCGCCAGGGGCCGGCCGCAAGTGCTGCGCCGGCGGCGGCGGAACCGATCAGGGACCGTCGGGAGAGCGGCATGAGGTCACCTCCTCTGGAAGGCAGGGCTCGCGAAGGCCAGGGCCAGGCCCTCCTCGGCACTCGGGGCGCGGTCGATGGCGATCAGCGTGTCATCGGCCGCCACCGGTGCGATGGTCCAGTCCACGAAACGGCGCGGATCGATGCTGCCGCCGATGCGTTGCGCCACCTCCAACCCCCATTCCACGCGCCGCACCATGGCTTCGGGCGTTGCCCAGGCCTCTGCAGTGTCGGGCCAGCCAGCAGGCGAGGGGGCGGTGAACGGCGCTTGGCCCAGCATATCCAGCGACGCAACGGCGCCGGTGCCAACCTCCGAGTTACCGGGCGCACCGCCCATCGACCGGAGGGCGGAGATGACGAGATCGTTCGGCGACTTGAACTTGGGCAGCGGATCGGCCCAGACGGCGTCGATCTGCACCAGCTCGCGGCTGACGGCGTGCAGGTCGCCATCGCTCGCCTGAAACGCCGCCGCCAGGCGGTCGACAGCTGTCCCTGGCGGCTGATCGGCGATGAAGTGGCGCGCCAGCTTTACCGCGATATGCCGCGCGGTGGACGGATGCCGGGCAAGATCGGCCAGGGCGCGCTCGCCCTCGGCTTGTCCGTCTTCCGCATAGACCACACCCAAAAGCCGCTTGTCGCCGGGTTCGTGGATGGCCGGTAGGAAACGGAAGCGGCCCGGATCGCCGTCCTGTGGCCGCCGGACCGTCCAGCCGGTGAGGATCAGGGCGAGTTGGCGGACGTCGTCCTGCGTGTAGCCGCCGTCCACGCCCAGCGTATGCAGCTCCAGGATCTCGCGGGCCAGGTTCTCATTCAGGCCGCGATCGCGTCGACGGCCGGCCCAAGAATTGGGGCCCACCGAGACCGCGTTGTCGAGATAGGCCAGCATGGCCGGATGGCGCGCCACCGCCAGCAGCATGTCCGTGAAGCGGCCCAGAACGTGGGGGCGGATCGCCTCTTGCTCAAACGGCAGGGCCACCGGCAGGACGATCGGACGGCTAGCGGACACCGTGAAGTGGTTGGACCAGAAATGGACCAGTCGCTCGATCACGGCGTCTTCCGTTCGGGCCGCGGCCAGTGTCCGCGCCGCGACGTCGGAGATATAGATCCGCCGCCCTTCCTGCCGCATCATCTGGGCCAGATTGTCGGCGCCCTGGTTCAGCGCCACCAGCACCTGCGCGGCACGGTCGACTGAGTCGGGGATAGCGCGCAGCCCCTCAGGGCGCTCGGGTGACTTTGACAGCTGTTCGATGACCCAGCCGCGCGGGTCGCTGGCGATCTGGTCCAGTTCCCCCGGCTTCGGTCCATAGCCAAAACGGCCGGCGGCGACGGCGGCATCGCGGCGGCTCATGATAGCGCTCCGGCGGGGGCACGGCTCAGGTTGCGCATCATCGCTCGGTCCTTCGACTGCCTGGCGAAGGCGGCCACGGTCATGGCCGCCAGTCGTCAGGTCTAACGCATGGACGAACGAGATCCGTCGCAGGAAAAATCGTGCCGCCGATCTTTCCTGGGAGATCCAGCGGCGGCGCTACTCGGTCCGCTCGCCGTCGGCGTTGAACTGCGAGAGATAGGCGATCACGTCCCAGCGGAACTGCTCGTCGGGATAGCGGGTCGTCATGCGCGTAGCGCCACCGACGAAGGCGCGGGGGTCGGCCAGGTATTCAAACAGCGCTTCTTCGGTCCAGACGCTTCCGTCCTCGCCCAGGGCGGCGTTGGCTGGGCCATAGTTGAAGTCTTCGACACCGGCCATTTGGCGGCCGATAAGACCGTTCAACTGGGGGCCTACCCTGTTGGCAGCATCGGGCCCCACCATGTGGCAAGCCTGGCATTGCCGAAAGTTCTGCTCGCCCGCCGCCGGATCCCCATCGGTCGCCCAGGCCGATCCCGTCATCATGACAGCGGCGATTGCAGACACGGTGATTGCTCTCGTCATTCCAGCCACCCCTTCCAGTGTCGGTGCAGTTCTGGACGCGGACCGATGCCGGGTCCGGAGAATGGGCAGACGGTACCGCAAGGCCAAGCGCAGCTTCAACCGGGCCGCGACCTTATGGTCCGATCCGAACGGCGCATAGGGATGGATCGTGACCCTTCGGTGGCCTTGCGAGGTGACGGGCTTCGGCTTGGCGTTGTTTCAGGTTTTCTTAAGGCTACGTTGATAGACGTTCCACCAGTTGGCGAGTATTGCGACGGATTGGGGGAGCGCGTGATGGCCGGAGACCTGGGACTGGTCGACGTGGTGGGCGAGCTCTGCGCCAAGAGGTACATCACGGCGGATGATGTGCTGACGTTGCGCCGCACCGTCTATGCCGACGGTGTGTGCAGCGAGGCGGAAGCCGACAGCGTATTCCGCCTGAATGATGCGTGTCCCGACAGAGACCCGGCCTGGCATGCCTTCTATGTCGAGGTGCTGACTGACTACTTCGTGCGTCAGTCGACGCCCAAAGGCTACGTAAGCAACGCGCAGGCCGAGCGGCTGATCGACCGTGTGACAGGAGATGGGCGGCTTGACCGGCTGAGCGAGCTGGAGCTCTTGATCAACATCCTGCGCAGAGCGACGGCCTGTCCGGAACGCCTCGTCTTGTTCGTGCTCGACGCCGTGCGCGACAGCATTCTGACGCCGGACACCGCCCTCTTTGGCAACGACCGTTTGCCCGGTACGATCACATCGGGCGACGTTGCGATCCTTCACCAGGCCGTCCTTGGGCCGGCGAGCGAAGGCGGTATCACCGTCACGCGACGCGAGGCGGAGTTGCTGTTCGACCTGAACGACGCCACCCGCGATCGGCCAAACGCGCCGGAATGGAAGGATTTCTTCGTGCGGGCGGTCGCCAACCACCTGATGTTCCCCCGATCCGCGCCGCATGTGGCCGATGCGGGCGAGGCGATGCGCCGCGAGGAATGGCTAGAGGAGCGCCGCGGCGCCGGCGGCCTGCTCTGGGGCATTGCCCGGGCGCTCGGCAGGCGTGATGTGCCGTTCGAGGCAGCCTGGCGCGACGCGGATGTGCTTCGGCGCAACCGGGCGCGCGAACTGGCCGAGGCGGAGGCCCGGCGCACCAGCGAGGCCATGGCGCGTGAGGCTGTGGACGCCGGCGAATGCGCCTGGCTGGCCGGCCGGATCGGCCGGGACGGAGTGCTGGACGACAACGAGCGCGCGCTCTTGGCCTTCGTCAAGGCGAACTCGCCGCGTATCGACCCATCGCTGAACGACGTCATGGTGCGTGCGGGCGTCTAACGTTCGGCGAGATTGGCCTGGCGTGTGCCGGACCGCCGCCGGCTAACGTTCGACATACACCTCACGCGCTAAGTCGATGAAGGCCTTTACAGTGCCAAGGTCGGAATAGTCCTGTCGGCCAAGGATGAATTCTCCAGCGGACATGTCCGCGCCGGCCACCGGGATACCGGCGATCCGCGGATCTTGGCCCAGCTCATGATCCAAGACGATGCCCAGACCAAGCCCACCGGCTGTCGCCTCTTTCACCGCCTCGCGGCTTTGCAGTTCCAACGCAGTCGTGATCGTCACTCCGGCTTCGGCCAGTCCATCGATGAACAGCGTTCGGGTCATGGATCCCTCTTCGCGCAGGACGAAGGGCTTGCCTTCCAGCTCGGCGACCGGAATGGACGTGCGACCGCACCACGGGTGGCCGTGCGGGACCAGCACGTGCACCGTCTGTGTGACCAACTTCAGGCAGGTTAAGTCGTCGCGCGGGGCCTTGAGCGTGGCTATGGCGAGGTCGATCTGATGCGCCAGTACGGCGTCGATCAGGTTACGCGAGTTGTCCAACCGGACATCCAGCCTGACGCCAGGGTGATTGACGCAGAACTGACGCAAGAGCGGCACCAGCAGGTAGGGTGCGCAGGCACCAATCGATAAGAAACCCGACTTCACTGTCCGGCTGGCTGCAAAGCGAGCTTCGATCGTCTCCAGGATCTTCGTGATCTTCTGGGCGTCCGGCAGCAATTCGCGGCCGTAGTCCGTCAACTCGATGGTGTTTCCGCCCCGGTGAAACAGCTTTGCCCCCAGGGTTTCTTCCAAGGCCTTGATCTGGACCGTGACAGCCGGCTGGCTCACGCCGAGGAACTGGGCAGCGGCGGAAAAGCTGCCGCGGTTCGCGACCGCGTAGAAGGCGCGCAGTTGAACGAAATTCACGGCGAAACCTCCATTTCGGCGTGAGCTCACGGTCCGCTCCATTCCCTGTTTCTCATAACAAATGTTTCACGTGCGCCAGCATGAGATTAGCGTAGTTTATATCACCTTAAGGCGGGAGGTGGCCTGCTTTTCTGAGATCGGGAAGAGGAGGGCAACATGGTCGATATCTACACAATGACCCGGCGCGGCGCGCTGGCAGCCGCGGCGGCACTGACGATGGCGGCCACGGCCGGCGAAGTCCAAGCGGCAGAGGTGGTCGTCTACACGGCGGCCAACAACGAACTTCACCAGGCGATTGTCGCTGCTTTCCAGGAGCAACATCCGGATATTACGGTCCGTGACGTCAACATGTCGACGGGACCGATCACAGAGCGCGCCATCGCCGAAGCGGCTAACCCGCAGGCTGACGTTGTCTACGGCGTGAACGACATCGCGTTGGAGCAACTGAAGAACGCCGGCGTGTTCGAGCCGTATTCGCCGGAAGCATCGCCGATCCCGGACGCGTTTCGCGATCCCGACGGCTTCTATGTCGGCCATTTCGCGACCTTGATGGTCATGGCGGTGAACACTGAGCGACTGGAGGAGGAGGGCCTTCCCATGCCGGTGAGCTGGGAAGATCTGATCCGGCCCGAGTACGAGGGCTTCGTCACCGTAGCTGCGCCGACGAAGTCGGGCACGGGGCTGTCGATCTTCTCCACGATGCTCGACATGTATGGCTGGAACTATATCGACAACCTGCACCGCAACATCTTCCAGTACAACGAAAGCGGCAGTCAGGCTGGCCGCCAGGCAGGGTCCGGCGAGACCATTGTCGGGTTGACCTACGACACGGCCGTGATCAGCCAAGTACGCGCCGGCTTGCCGGTCGAACTGGTGATGCCGCGGATTGTCCCGAATGTGATCGAGGGCGGTGGCCTGGTGGCCGGCGGGCCGAACCCGGACGAGGCTCGCCTGTTCCTGGACTTCGTGGCGAGCGAATCCGCGGCGGAGGTCCTGGCGGAATTCGTCGGCGCCACGGCCGTGCCCGGCTACGGCAACTTCGACCTTTCGGGCCTGTCGCTGTGGGAGCGGCGGCGGCCGCTCGACGCCGATGAATTTAAGCGCGAGTGGGCGTCGCGATACGAAGGCAGCTAGGCGATCCCTAATGAGGCCGGATCGGCACCGGTTTCAGTCGGTGCGATCCGGCCTGCGGGCTTCGAGGACCAAGCCGTTGGCCGATCTCGCCGTCATCGACCTGACAAAGCGGTTCGGGACGACGACCGCGCTGGACTCTGTGTCGCTCAACGTGCGGTCCGGCCAGTTCGTATCGCTGGTCGGCGCGTCGGGATGCGGCAAGACCACGCTCTTGCGCATCGTCGCCGGGTTCACGCGGAGTGACGCCGGCACGGTGACGGTGGACGGTGCGCGGATCGATGCATTGGCGCCGCACCGTCGCGAGATCGGCTTCGTCTTCCAGTCTTACGCGCTGTTTCCCACCAAGACGGTCGCTCAGAACATCGCCTTCGGCCTTCGCCTGAGGCGCAAGTCGTCGGCTGAGATCGCGAGCCGGGTGGCCGAACTGGCGGCGCTGGTGCGCTTGGAAGAGATCACGGACCGCTATCCGCATCAGCTCTCCGGCGGTCAGCAGCAACGCGTGGCCCTGGCGCGCGCTTTGGCACCGTGGCCGAAGCTGCTGCTGCTGGACGAGCCGCTGTCGGCGCTGGATGCGCGGATCCGCGCGCATCTTCGAACGGAAATCCGCAGCATCACCAATCAGACGGGTGTCACGGCCATCTACGTGACCCATGATCAGGAAGAGGCCCTGTCCATCTCAGACCGGGTCGCCGTGATGGATCACGGCCGGATCGTTCAGGAAGATGATCCGGTTTCGCTCTATCGGCGCCCGCGCACCCGTTTCGTCGCCGAATTTGTGGGCGAGTCGAACATTCTCGGGGCGCGGTCCGACGGCAATGGCGCTGTCGTGATCGACGGACTGGGAACTCGCATCGCGCGGCCTGCCGAACTTCCTGAGGCGGAGCACTATGCCGTGTCGATCCGCCCGGAAAACGTCATGTTGGGTAACGGGCACGGCGAAGCCCTGACGACCGGGCGTTTGGTTGCCGCCGATTTCCTGGGCCCCGCCGTGCGGCTTCGCATCGCCATCGGTAGCCAAGCCGAACTGGTCGCCCTCTGTCCGTCGGCGCAATGGATTGGGGCGGGTATCGACGCAGAGGGCCATGTGCCGATCTCGGTCGCGGCCGAGGACATCGCGGTCTTCCCCGATGGCGAGGCCGCCGGTGCGTGACCTCGCCGGCCGGACCACGGCCCTCCTGGCCACGGCGCTTGTGCTGATCTTCATCGTGCTGCCCTTGGGCGCCGTCCTCTTGGAGAGCATTCGGGTCGCCGGCCCGTTGCCGCTGGAGGGGCTGAAGCGGATCACGTCGGAGGCCCTCGGCCTGATTCCGGCGGACGAGCGCGACGCTCAGATCGACGGTTGGGTGGACAGCGCCGACGAACGCCAGCGGATGGAAGGGACGGCGGCGGCACTTGAGCTTATCGGCGAGACCGTTCCGTGGGACCGCACCGCGAATTACGACGACCAGATTGCTGCCGCCGCCGCTGCGGTTGCCGCCCTGTCGGCAGACCAACGCACCGCTCTGGAGGCGGAACTGCCTGTCGGCATCATCATGCTGCACAAGCGCATCCCGCTGGCGTTCGCCGTACGCGACCGGTTGGACGAAGCCGCCTTTGCAACGCTGCGTACGGGCGAAGAGGAGCGGTTGGCGTTAGACCATTATCGCGCCTTC
Source organism: Alphaproteobacteria bacterium (assembly GCA_028281925.1). GTDB lineage: Bacteria > Pseudomonadota > Alphaproteobacteria > DSM-16000 > Inquilinaceae > JACKIG01. Next base: position 104,440 of record JANQIX010000034.1, on the reverse strand, counting down.
CTTGAGGAACCGCGGCTGCGCCATGCGGCACGGAACAGTCTGATGCTGGCAGGGCTGGCCTGCCTGTTCGTGATTCCGATCGCTTTCCTCTTGGCCTACGGCGTCAATCGCGGCGCCGTACCGTTCGCCCAGACGGTCCGGTTTGCCGCCTTGGTGCCGCTTGTATCCCCGCCGGTGATCATGGCCTTTGCCGCCGTGCTGCTGTTCGGGCGTCAGGGGGTGATCACGAACGATCTGCTCGATCAGACGCTCGGGCTGATCGACTCCAACACCGACAACCTTTACGGCGTTGGTGGCGTCGTACTCGCCCAGATCCTCAGCTTCACGCCGCCGGCCTTCATCATCCTGGACAATGCGCTCTCGCGGCAGGACGGCCGGCTGGAAGAGGCTGCGGCAAGCCAGGGTGCGGGCCCCTGGGTCGTCTTTTCCCGCGTGACACTGCCCTTGGCAGGGCCGGGATTGGTGCGGGCCACGATCCTGGTGTTCATCCTGTCGATGACGGATTTCGGGAATCCCCTCGTCATCGGCAAGGATATCTCGGCGATCGCCGGGGTTGTCTACAATGAGATGATCGGCTTCTCCAACACGCCGCTCTCTGCTGCGCTCTGTGTCTGGATGATCCTGCCGGCGGTGCTGGCCTATCTGCTGCTCGAAGCGATCATGGGCCGCAAGCGCTACACCAGCGCCGGTGACACCGGCGTTGCAACGGAATTGCCGGTGCCGCGTCCGGCCCGGCTCGGCATTACCGTCGTAACCTATGCCTATCTTGGCCTTGTGGGGCTGCTCTACCTGGCCGTTGGCGTCGGATCGGTCACACGCGTCTGGGGGCAGGACTTCGGCCTGACGCTCGACCATTTCAGCGACACCTCAAGTGTCTACGGCTTCGTGTCGACGGAGCAGGGACTGGGGACGGTGTGGCAGAGCATCCAGATTGCCGCTGTCGCCGCGCCGCTCGGCGGTCTCTTGGCGTTGATTGTCGCCTATATCGTGGAGCGGTTGAGGCCGCCCGGCCGCAATCTGTTGAACTTCGTCGTGCTGCTCCCCGCGATCTTGCCCGGGGTGATCTTCGGCGTCGGCTACCTGGTGTTCTTCAACGCCCCCTTCGGCCTACCGGACCTGGCGCTGACCGGGACCGGAGCGATCCTTGTGGCCAACATCCTCTTCGGCAACATGTTCGTGGGCGTTCTGGCCGGCCGGGCCCTGCTTCAGCGCTATGACGCCTCGATAGAGGAGGCGGCGGCCAGCCTCGGCGCGTCCGCCGTAGAGCGCTTCGTGCGGGTGACAATGCCGATGATGCGCCACGCCATCCTGTTGGGCGCGCTCTATGTGTTCGTTGACGGCATGACGACGCTTTCGGCCGTTGTCTTCCTGGTCAGCCCCGACCACGACCTTGCCTCGGTGGCGATCTTCAACCACGCGTCCAATGCCTATTACGGCCTGGCCTGCGCCAAGAGCGTCGCCATCCTCGCCACCGTTGCGATGGTCATGGGGGCTATGGGCCTGTTCGAGGGGGCGGCGCGGGCGCGTGGTGGCGTGCTGGTCCCCGCGCGGCGGCCGGCGTGACCGATCCTGCATCCATCGGCCGGCAGCCGGAATGGCTCGGCCCTGAAAGCAGCAGCCTTGTTCGCCGTGATGCCGCCGCGTTTCTGCATCAGGTAGGCTCGACGCCTGTCGTGTCGGCCCTGAGGGCCGTGGAAGGCATCTGGCTGGAAGATGCCGACGGCCGCCGCATCATGGATCTCCATGGCAACAGCTGTCACAACCTGGGCTACGCCCATCCGCGCGTGATCGCGGCCCTCAAGGCGCAACTCGACACGCTGGCGTTCTGCCCGCGCCGCTTCACCAACGATCCTGCAACGGCGCTGGCCGAGCGGCTCGCATCTCTCTGGCCATACGGCTCAGCACGCGTTCTGTTCGGCACGTCGGGCACAGACGCCATCGAAATGGCGGTGAAACTTGCCTATGTCGCGACCGGCCGCAAGACGACATTGGCCTTCGAAGACACCTGGCACGGCGCGGCCCTAGGCGCGTTGTGGATCGGTGGACGGGCTGCCGAGCGCCAGGGGTTTCCTCAGTTCCAGGGATGCTGGCATGTGCCGCCATACTGGCGCCGGGCTACCGGTACGCTGGCGGGCGAGGCGGCTGCTATGGCATGCCTGCAGGCGGTGAAGGATCTGTTCGACCGATGCGGGGGATTTGCAGCCTTCTTGGCCGAACCGGTGCGTTCGACACCGCACGTGCCGCCAGACTGGTTCTGGCCTGAGATCCGCGAGCTCTGCGACCAGACCGGCACTCTGTTGATCTTCGACGAAGTGGCGACCGGGCTTGGGAAGACGGGATGCCTGTTCACGTCCGAGCATTTCTCCGTGCGTCCCGACATCACGGTGCTCGGCAAGTCACTGGGTGGTGGTGTTGTTCCGCTGTCAGCCGTGATTGCGCGGGCCGATCTGAACGTGGCTGGCCGTCTGGCCATCGGCCACTACACGCACGAAAAGAACCCGCTGCTTGCGGCAGCGGGCTTGGTGACTTTGGCGGTCCTGGAGGGCGAGGGACTGGTCGCCCGCAGCAGGGAACTGGGCGCTGATGCGCTAAATCGCCTTTCTCGCATGGCGCAGGATTCGGCTCTGCTATGCGGTGCCAACGGGCTGGGGTTGCTGATGTCCCTCGAACTCGACGCTTCGGCCCGCTCGATGGCTGCGTTGATTGAGCGCGACTGCCTGCGGCGAGGCGTCAACCTGACCGCGTCGGAGGGTCGGTTCCTCACCCTCTCGCCGCCACTTGTCATCGAGGCCGCCGAACTGATGGAGGCAATCGACATCGTCGCTGCGTCGGTCGGCAGCAAGGAACTTTAGCCCCAGGTTCCGAATACCCAGAAACATACACGAGGGGCGTGCGACCAACGAAGAATTCATCCAGTTGGCCGGCCGGATCGGCCCGAACGGCTGCGCTGGGCCCCTAGTTCCCCATGCCGAAACGGATTCACTACATCATCGGTCGCTGATAAATGCATATACACATAATCCGACGGTATTCTTTACGCGGTGATGACGGTACGCGCTAAGCGTGCTGCAGGCGACCGCGTAAAGCCCAGTCCAACGCTTCTGCAACCCGATGGGCGCCGTTTCCGTCCACCATGGCGAGGCCGGAATCGCGCATGGTGTGGCGCCGTTCTCGGTCGTCGATCAGGACGCCCAGTGCCTCGGCCAAGGCAACGGTCGTCGTGCTGTCGAGGCATCCTACGGCGTGGACAGCGCCAGCGGCGACCGTCGCTTCGATGTTCCGCCGCTGGTTGTCGGCCTGCAGCACGGCGATCGTCGGCAGTCCGCAGCACATGCGCTCCAGCAGCGACACACCGCCTGCACCGATCGCCAGATCGTGGGCGAGGTAGAGCGACGCCATATCGTAGTGGTCGACGAGCAGCGTGAGGGCCGGATCGTCCTGTGCGCGCAACCGCATCTTCGGCAGGTGGGTGGCGGCGGTGCCCATAACGACGGTCACTGGCATCTGCCGGTCGACATCGCGGCACGCGTCCACCGCCATGGACGTTGCATCGGCGCTGTCGCGTGCCCCCATCGACACCAGGACGCCGCGGACTGTGTCGGACGGGATCGCAGCACGGGCCCGCACATGGGCTGGCGAGTACGGCGGCCCCAACAGGGCATAGCGAGGCCCGCAGAGGATCAGGCTTTGTGTGGGGCCGTACGGAGCTGCGTCGTCATCCGCGCTGGGATTGATCACAACGGCGGTGCGCGGCGGCTGCAGCAGATCGTCGATCTCCGCCGTGAAGACGCACGCCGCAACGGTACGGATGTCGGCGTCCTGGAAGCCGTATCCGTCGATCAGCACAGCATCGACCGCGCCGGTCTGCGCCGCCGTCGTGCAGGCAGCCATGCTGCCGGCCTCGGGCTCACAGACCTCGCCGCATCCGGCGGCGGCGATCTTGCCAGTCCAGCCATGACCGGGATCGGTGAAGATCGTCACCGGATCCCGCATGGCATTGGCCAGGGCCAGACAGCGGAGAACGTGACCGGCCCCGACCTCCGGCCGGGTGGCGACGCGAAGCCCCCAACGCATGGTCAATCTGGCGGGATACGGCGGCCTTCCGCCATCAAGGGGTCCGTGCCAGTGGGGGAGCGGCGGGGCGTTCGAGGCCAGCCTTTGCGCCTCGGGCGATGAGACCGGCCACGACGTCCGCAATGCGGCGGCCGGTGCAGCCGGCCGGACCTGAAATGCTGTCGGCCAGCAGCGCCCGCCGCGCCGGAGCCCGGTCTTGCCAATCTGCCGCGATGTCCGGCAACGGGCGGTTCAGCATCAGCCGCAGGTCCGCCTGCCAGTCTGGGCTGTCCAGGTCGATGACCAGGAAGCTCTCGGCAAAGCGGCGCCGCAGGTCCTCATCCTCCAGTGGATTGATTAGGCGGCTGTCGAGGTAGACAAGCGGCCGGTCCGTGCCGACGCACCAGCCGAGTGTGCTGGTGGGCGTGCCGGTGACGATCACGTCTGCGGCGGCACGCAGGTATCGGAAATCGTCATCGGGCAGATACTGTACCGGCGGCAGGGGCGGGATCGCTTCGTGATGCGGTGGCTCGTACGCAAGCCGCTGCGTCGGATAGGGCTTGTAGAGCACCTTGTGGCGGAGCCCGGCATAGACCTCCTCGACCAGCCGGCGTTCCAGATCGTACACCGCCGTTTCCGAGGGCGTGCCCCAGCCCGGACGCATGTTTCCCGACTGCGTCCAGGTGGAGACATGCATGATCGTGGTTTCGTCCTTCCGCACACCGAGCCGGCGGCGGGCAAGCCACCGCTGCAGGCGCGGGCGGAATAGCCGCCGGGTCTGATCCGCCAGCCCCACCGTTTCCACGACCGGCCGTCCGCCCTCCTGCGCCGTTTCGAAGCGGGTTCGGGCGCGGTCGCTTGAGACCAGCAGCACGTCTGATACCGCCGCTTCCGAGCAGTGCACGCGCGAGGCTGACAGCGCCGCCAGTCCGGTCGTCACGCCATGTTCGACATCGACGATCGTGAAGCCGCGGCCATGGAGATGGTGGTAGACCTGCCCGCCCAGCGGTCCGAACAGACCGTTTGTCAAAACGACGCCTGGCCGGTCAATGGCGGCCGTGACCCGGTCGAGGTGATCGCGCAGTTGCGCCCATTGAACGGCGATCGTCGCGAGCCCGCGCGAAAGCCGGCCCAGCAGGGCCTCCGTCAGCGCCGCCGTCTGCTCCGCCGTGAATGTGCGAAGGTCGGCAAGGCCGCCGGCCAGAGTGGTGTCGAGCGCTCTCCGGAGTGTCGGCAGCAAGCTTGCAGCAGTTGGATCGGAGCCTTCGACCGTCGGGGCAGCGGTCAAGCGACCGAGGGGCAGCGGATGAAGCCCGGCCGCGACAAGATGCGGCAAGGCCTCGCGCAAGCCCTCGTTCTCGCCACCGATCCCGATCCGAGGGCCGCGTATCCTCCGCCAGGGCGCAAGTCTGCGCATCGCTTCGTGGAGCAGCAGGGTCGATGGCAGCATCGCCAGACGTTGAGCCAGGTCTTTGCTGGCGGTCTGGTTGACGGTCTTGGGCAGCGTCGTCGCCACCCGAATCGTCCGCAGTTGCCGATCGCCGAAGAAGCCTGCGTCCGCCAAGAGCGGATAGGGCGACGCAAAACGGGTGAGCGGGAACGGCGTGGTCGGGGCCCAGTCTTGCGTGTCGACGATGTGGAGATGGATGCCATTGGGCTGGTGTGCGTCCAGCGCGCGAGCCATGGCTGCCGCGCGATGAACGAGGCTCGCGATCAGACGCGATGTCGTGCCCGCCAGCCGCAGGTGTTCCGGTGCCAGACCCGTTGCGGTCGTGCCGACCGCCTCTGGCAGGGCGCGGTCTATCGCATTGGCCAGGCGGATGGACACCTGGCCTAACGCCAGCACATCGGCCGGTTCCAGCAACCGCTCGATGTTCACAATGGCAGCGCCGTCCTTCTGCGCCGCCGCCTCCAGCCACGGATTGTCCGTACCGATCAAGGCGTGCCCGCAACCGGTGCGCGCAAGGCTCAGGGCTTCGGGGCTGTCAACATAGGCAAGGGTGGGCACAGCGGCAGGCATTGAAACTGCGGTCGCGGCGCGTTTGGGTCAGTCAGGCCGCCAATCGGGATTCCAGCAGCCGACGAACACCTTGTCCGACAGCACTGGCCCGCTTGGCGTCATCTCCAGGAATTGGTCCTTCAGCCGCGCCTCTTCAGCGAAGCCGGCGGCGCAGTAAGCCTTCAGCGAGCCCGTATTGCGGCTGTCGATGCTGGCCGAAAGCTTACGGATACGAAACTGGTCGAAGGCGAGCCCAATCCCCTGGGCAATCGCCGATCGGGCAACACCCCGGCCCCAGACGGCATGATCGCCGATCACCGTGACCATATCGGAGACGCCATGGCGGGCGTGGATGGGCCCGATCTTGAGGTTGCCGACATGGGCATCGGTATCGGTCCGGCAGATGGCATAGAGATGCCAGCGGCCGCCGTCATGGCCCGTGCGCAAGTGGTCGATGGCATCCGTCCGGGAAATGTTGCGGGCGTCGAGGAACCGCGTCACCTCCGGGTCACGGAACCACGCCAGATAGCCCTCGGTGAAATCCGCCTCCGTCAGCGGTCGCAGCCGGACGGGCAGCGGCGGCAACGTCCCGTCCCCCACTGTCAGCCCTCGGCCAGGGACAAGACGGCGTCGGCGACCTCGGCTACCGCACCCTCGGACAGTCCGGGATACATCGGCAGACTCAGGGTCCTGGCGTAGTACGCCTCTGCCCCGGGCAGTGGCGGGTGGCCTTCACGGGCATAGTAAGGCTGGTGGTAGAGCGGGATGTAGTGCACCTGGGTTCCGATGCCCCGCTCGGCAAGTCGTCGCATGGCTTGACCGCGGGTGAGGCCAAGCGCGTCGAAGTCGATGGCGACGGCGTAGAGGTGCCAGGAATGCCCGCCCGGAACCTCAGGCGCCGGCGGCAATCCGAGCCAGGCATGGTTGCCCAGAAGCTCATCATAGCGTGCCGACAGCGCCGCACGCTCGGCGATACCCGCAGCCAACCGGGTGAGCTGCGATCGCCCGATGGCGCAGTTGATGTCGCTCAGCCGGTAGTTCCAGCCGGGCTCGTCCATCTCGTAGTACCAGGGCGCGTCGGGCTCGGGTGGAGACTGCCAGGCGGCCGCGTCGCGCACCATGCCATGGCTCCTGAAGACGCGCACATGGTCCGCCAGCGCATCGTCGTTCGTCAGGATCGCCCCGCCTTCGCCGGCTGCAATGTGCTTGATGGCATGGAAGCTCAAGGTGGCGGCCCGGCTGTGGGCGCAGGCGCCGACCGCTGATGTGCTGTTGGCGCCATCGGGATAACGGGCGAGCGGCGCGTGACAGGCATCTTCGATCACGTCGATGCCGTGCGCCTCGGCCAGGGTCGCGAGGCCGGCAAGGTCGCAGGGTCGGCCCGCGAGATGGACCGGCGCGATGGCGCCGATCGGGTGGGGGGAGGCGGCCAGCGCCGCTTCCACAGTCTCCGGCGTGAGGTTCCCGGTTGCCGGATCGACGTCGGCAAAGACGACTGGTGCGCCGCACAGCCTGGCGGCATTGGTGGTGGCAAGGAACGTGACCGGCGAGGTCAATAGGCCCCGTTCGGGCCCCAGGCCAATTCCGTGATAAGCCAGATGCAGAGCGGCTGTGCCCGAGTTGACGACCACCGCATGGCGGCACCCAAGGGTCTCGGCCAATGCCGCCTCGAAGTCACGGACGGCCGGCCCCTGGGTAAGCCAGCCGCCGTTCAACACCGCCTCGGCGGCAGCGCGATCCTCCTGGCGGATATCCGGCCGGCAATAGGGGTAGCGGATCATGCAGGCTCCTTCAGGCCGAAGCTCATCGGTCAGGCTTGTAACCGACCAAGGTGCGACGGCGGCTTGGGCAACCAAGGGGAGGAAGTGGACGCACGTGGAGATCTTGCCGATGCAGGGGCGCGTTAGGACCGCTAGACGCCGGACCGGACGTCGCGCAGAAGGACCAGTGCCTCTGCCGCGTCGAGACCCACTTCCGCGCCACGCAGTCGGGCCAGCATGGCGACGGCCTTCACCGAGCGTGGATGGGGCCAGTACCGGATCTCACTGGTGTACCGAGCCAGGGCCTCGCGCTTGATCTCCAGCTTCTCGGTGATGTCGACATAGGTGTTGGGCCGGAACCGGTCCTCCGGCACGCCATACTCGGAAGAAGAGAGCACCTCGCCGGCATAGATCTTGGTGACCTGAGCCCCCGGCAGCGGCCGGCAGGCGGTCAGGACAGCGCGCGCTGTAATCCCGTGGTCGATGTTCAGGTCGCCCATATGGTGGGTGTAGATCAGCCGCGCACCGGTGCGCTCGACGAAGTCGGCGATCACCTTGACCACCGACAACAGAGGAACCGAGTCCATCTGGTTGTCGGGAAAATCGGCGAATTCCATCAGCCCGACGCCGAGCATCGTGCCGGCCGCACGCGCATCTGCGCGGAGCGCGGAGATCGCCTCCGGCGTCGGCGGCTCGTTCGGTGGCAGCCGCGAAGCAAGGCCGGTGGCCAGGAACAGCACCGAGACCGTGTCGCCCCTTTCGGCATGCAGCGCCATCGTACCGCCGAAACCCAGCACTTCGTCGTCCGGGTGTGCGACGATCACCGCGACGTTGGTCGGTTCACGTTCCGCCATGTCAGCACACCATCCCGTTTCGGTCGCTCAGGCCCAAGGGGCTCTGCGGCATGATCACTCCGTCCCTGTTTCCAGCAGCACGGGCGGCTGCGCCTCGGCGCTTGCCCGTCTGCGAGCCGCATCCTGCAGCCGGAAGCAGTCGAGCAGTCGGTCGACAGCACGGTCCGCCTCACCCTCGGGCAGCGTGGTCTCCGTGCCGCGGAACGGCCGCGTTCCCGGTGCCTGGAATGACACCGCCTCCAGCGCCTGGCGATAGCGTGTGGCGCGGATCCGGATCGCCTGCCGTTCTGCCGCGTCCAGATCTTCGATCGCGTGGCGCAGCACTGCGGGCAGATCGGTGAAGCCGGTCACGGTGTGGATGTCGGGCAGAAACCCATACTCCACCTGCTGGGCGAAGATGACGGCACGCCGCCCGAACAGGTTCGCTTCCAGCGCGCCCGTGCTGCTGACCGTCGCCACGGCAGCGGCGTGCGGCATCAGGTCGAGGCCTCGGATGCGGTGATCCGCCAGGATCACGTTCGGCATCCTAAGCAAGTCGTCATAGAACGAGAGCGCCCGGTTTCCGATGGAGTTCACGTTCTCCTTTACCACCAGCCGAACGCCGGCCGGCAACGACAGGGCGCATTGCTGGACGATGGCCCGGGTGTCGTTGAACTGACGGGCCAGAGAAAGGGTGGTGTACTCCGGCTCGTACTGCAGCAGGAACAGCACGAAAGGCTGCCGGCGGATCTCCTGCTCATCACTCACCACGCGGCGCGCCAGCGCGTTGTGCAGGCGCCACACGGCGAACTGCTGGCGCAGCACGGCACCATAGGTCAGCCCCCTGTGTTTCCGTCGGCGCAGGAGCCGCTGCGCGCCCCAGATTGCATGGTCGCGCGAGACCTCCCAGACCCGACGGCCGAGATGCCGCAGCGAGCGCAATTCGTTGGCCCGCGCGAAGTTCCGCCGGGAGTCGTCCGGCGGCATAAGACCCTCCAGCGGCAGCGGCTCGGGATCTTCCAGCCGATCGTAGGCGGTGCGGATCAGCCGGTGACCGAGATAGGGGCCGTCGGAGAACATCACGAAGCTGCCGTTGCGCGCCGGTAGCCAGAAAGTCGTGGCAAGCCCGGCCGCCTCGGCCACCATCAGGCAGCAGGTGGACAAGAGATCGCCGGGCCGCTCTACGACCAGGTCGACCTCTTCATCGGCGATCAGGGTCTGGAAGTACTCGACAAAGAAGATCGCCCGCTTCAGCACCTCGGAGTAGGGTGGCGGCGTCTGATGGGCAAAGGCGCTCTGCGGCGCGAAGGTCAGCCAAGAGCAGGCGAGGTGGCGCGCCTGCTGCAACACGTCGCGCATCAGGGCGATGCTGAAGCGGTCCTCGAGTGCGCGGGCCCGCGCGAAGACCGTTGACTCGTCTTCCAGCGGTACCTCGGCCGCTTGGCCATCCAGATCCGCTGCGACCAGCAGCCGATCGTCAGGGCCCAGATGCGGCGTGTAGAAGGCGCGCCAGGTCTCCGCGGGCGCCACAACGATGAATCGAGTCCCCCAACGCGCGCGCATGCCGGCCATCAGGATGGGATTGAGCCAGGCAAAGTCGATCCGCGAGAATAGCAGAACCGTCTTCGGCACCGGCCCGTCCGGGCACAACGGCAGAATGCGGTCGAGGTCGCTCATAGGCGGGCGTGTCCGTTGTTCTGCCGAGCCATCAGAGGTACTTGTAGCCATCGGCTTCCGTCAGCCAGCGACGATCGGTCAGGCCAAAGCGTCCGGCCGGGAACTCCCAGCCCGCATTGGCCTTCAGCGGTTGGCGCGCAGCCTCGACGCCCGGGTCGTCGCGATGGTTGACCACGCTGTCAGTCACCTGCCAGCGGCCTGCAGCGTCCCGCTCCCAGATCTCCGGGTCGCGCAGCGGATCGACAGAGGTCATGAACTCCTCTTCGCCCATGCCGACGAAATCGAGCCAGACATCGAGGTCGGAGGGCCGGACGTGATCATAGCGGGCGACCATCTCGATGCCTTCCTCGCGGGTCATGCGCCCGGCACGGATTAGCGTGCTCGCATCGTCGGTCGCCCGGCCGTAGCCGAATTTCAGGTACTTCAGGTAGTCGTGCGTGCCGTTGGCGTGCAGGTCGTCCAGCTTTGCATAGCGGTTGAACGTGCGTTCGCGCTCCTCCGCGCTGGGCTGGAAGTCGTAGAGCCGCCGCATCTCTTCAGCCTGGGCATGTTCGTCCCAGCGCACGAAGTTCGAGAGATAGATGCCGCGCACGCCGACCTCTTCGATCAGGTCGTCGTCGGGGTAGCGGAAGGGCCCGATGTCCTGCCAGGTGAGGCCGGAGGCCTCTCCCAGATGCTCGTCCGCCTCGATGCCGCGCAGGCCGAAATCCTTGCGGTGCTTGCGGCTGAATTCGACCATGTCTTCGGGATTGAAGGTGCCGACCAGGTTGGAGAAGTTGTTCTCCGCCCAGATGATCAGCGGGATGCGGAAACGCGCGGCAATCTGGATGGGGAAGGTCAGGATGCCGCAATGGTAGTGCCAGGTCAGGTCGCCGCAGGTCTTCAGCATGTAGCGAGAGATGCGGCGCACCGTGTCCGGGTTGCTGGAGAACCGGATCAGGTCGCAGTTCAACTTCGAGAACAGATTCTCGAGGTTGCGCAAGCCCAGCGGCGCGTTGAACAGATGGTTGTAAGTGACGAACAGCGGGTTCAGCCCGTGGATGTGCTTGATGATATGGGCCTGGAAGTGGCTGTCCTTGCCGCCGCTGACGGGGATGATGCAGTCATAGTGTGCCCCCGCGGCGCGCGCCCTGGCCTTGTAGTCAGCAAGGATCTCGCCCAGCCGCTTCCACCGCTGGTCCCAGTCGACGCGGTCATAGGCTTCGGCCACGCGACAGCCGCTGCACACGCCTTCGTCGTCGAAGATGATGTAGGGTTTGGCGTTCTCCGGATAGAGGCAGCGCGCGCAGTATCGCATCGGGTCAGGTTCCCACTGTCTGGGCTAACGGGGCCGCACCGGAGCGCCGGCGTCGATCAGATAGGTCTTGGCCGCCCGGGTGCTCTGCTCGGTGAAGTGAAAGATGTTTCCGGCGGCCACGGCATCGGCACCGGCATCGATGCCGTCCTTCAGATGGCGCCAGTCGCCGACGCCGCCGAAGGCGATCACGGGGATGTCTACTGCGTCGGCAACCGTCCGGACAAGGTCGAGATCGTAGCCCTTCAGTGATCCGTCCTGGTCGATCGAGGTCAGCAGGATCTCGCCGGCGCCATGTTCGGCCGCCCGGCGGGCCGCCGAGACCGGATCGACGCCGGTTGGCCGACGGCCGCGGTCGACCGCGACCTGCCAGGTCTCGCGATCCTGCCCGCGCACATCGATCGAGGCGACCACGCACTGGGCGCCGAACTTGTCGGCCAGTTCTCCCAGAAACGCGGGCTCATCGAACCCACGCGTGTTGACGACCACCTTGTCGGCGCCATTCTCCAGCAAGAGCTGCGCCCTTGCCACATCGGCGACCCAGCCGCCGGCGGTCAGCGGAAGGAAGCAGTGCTTGGAGACATGGTGCAGCATGGCCAGGAACCGTTCCGGCCGGCCCGCGTCGCGCGTGACGTCCAAGAGCACGATTTCATCGGCATCCCAGGCGTTGAAGAACTCGATCGCCACCTTGGGGTCGCCGACCACGTTCGTATGGCGGAAGCCCACGCTCTGCACGATGACGCCGTTGCGCCAGAGCAGGCTGACGACCAAGCGCTTTCTCACCATCGCTCAGCCGCCTCGACGAAGTTCCGGAGGATGGCAAGCCCGTCCTTCTGGCTCTTCTCCGGGTGGAACTGGGCGCCCATGACGTTGCCGTGTTCGATCATGGCCACGATGGCCCCGCCGTGATCGGTCTCGCCGACCACCCAGCGCGACCGCTCCGCCGGGTCGCCGAACGTCATGGCATAGCTGTGGGCGAAATAGCAGAAGGCCTGCTGCCGCGGCCCCCACAACACAGCGTCGCGGTATCGCACCACCTCGTTCCAGCCGATATGCGGCACGCGGGCCGGAGCGACTGGCGTGATGCGAATGACTTCGGCATTTGCCAGCCCCAGCCCGTCGCACGCGCCGCCTTCTTCGCCGCGGGCGGCCAAGAGCTGCATGCCGGCGCACACGCCGGGCAGTGGTCGCTGGCGATGCGACGCCCACTCCCGCAGGCCGTCAGCCAGGCCCGTGGCTTCCAGTTCGTCCATCGCGGAGCGGAAAGCGCCGACGCCCGGCAGCACCAGGCCGCGGCACTCGTCCATCTCTGCCGTCTGTCCGATCAGGCGGGCGGAGGCGCCGACCCACTCCAACGCGTTCAGCACCGAGCGGATGTTGCCGGCGTCATAGTCGATGACCCCGATCATCGGCTCAGCACCGCGAATGCGGCCTCCCTGGCGCTGTGGTCACCAGACATGCAGGCCGCCGTCCACCATCAGGTTCTCGCCGGTGATGTACCCCGACTGCGGCGACGCCAGGAACAGAACGGCTCCGGCCACCTCATTCGGTTCCGCCATCCGGCCCATCGGGACGCGATGACTGTAGTTCGTGAGGAACTGGGGATCTTGTGCGCGGCGGATGCCACCGACGCTGACACAGTTCACGCGCACCCCGTGCGGTGCCCAGAGGGCGGCAAGATAGCGGGTCATCTGCACCAGTGCTGCCTTGGCGCAGGCATAGGTGATCGGCGTCTGCCTGCCGGGATCGGTGTAGATCCTGTGATCGACCGCCAGCACGCCGTAGATCGAGCCGATGGTAACGATCGATCGCGCGCCGGCGTCCGCTGCGGCGCGGGCGCACAGAAAGGCGCTGACCAGTCCGTCGTCGAGCTCTTCGCGAAACGCCTCAGCTGTTACTTGATCCACCGCCAGTCCCGGCGACCGGCCCGCGGCGGCATGGATCAGGATGTCCAGGCGTCCGTGGTCTTCCGCCACAGTGCGGAAGAACGCTGCCGTTTCGACTTCGCCGAAGGTGAGGGCGCGTACGTCCAGCCTCTCGGCAGTCAGCGCCTCTGCGGACGTATCGCCGTCGAGCTCACCGGGGTTGCGGCTGGTGGCCACCACGCGCGCACCGGCGCGGACGAGGGCGCGCGCGATCTCCAGACCGATGCCGCCGCAGCCGGCCGTGACCACCGCGACCGCGTCGGCGAGATCGGCAGGCCCCTCGACCACCGTGCCGCTCATGCGCTGGCGTCCGCTGCGGCCAGGCTGCGCTGTCCCATAAGCGTCTCGGCAACCGCGAGGTCGGTGGCGGTGGCCACGTGCAGCGATGCTGCCTGGGGCATCACGGATACCGCCAGCGGCTCGCCGAAGAAATCGCCCTTCCGCCGCAATGCCCCGATCCGCGCGATCTTGACGGCACCGTTCGGGCCGTAGATCTCCGGCAGCGCCTGGCGGACGGTCATGTAACGGTCGCCGAAGACCATTCCCCAGCGTCCGTCGACCTCTTGCATAGCCCAGTGGAAATGGTGCGGGTCGACCGGCGAGACGCTGACCAGGAAGTCTGCCGCCGCATCGCAGTACCGCCGCCATGCATCGGCAATCTGGGTCCCCGTGCGCAACGGTGACGACGGCTGCAGGCAGACCACGGCATCTTCGTCCGACCACGCCATGACGCGGACGAGGTCCAGGGCAACGGCGACATTGGTCACGGTATCGCCCGCCAGCGCCGGGTCGCGCATATCCGGAACCTCGGCGCCGGCGGCTTTGGCAATTGCGGCGATCTCCGCATCTTCGGTGGACACCAGCACGCGATCGAAGATTCCGCTCTCGGCGGCGGCCTCGATCGTCCAGGCCAGCATGGGACGGCCGGCCAACGGCAGGATGTTCTTGCGCGCCAGGCGCTTCGACCCGCCACGGGCGGGGATCATGCAGCGGGGCCGGGTCACGTGACCTCACCCAGCGACATGCCCTGATCCAGGGCCAGCGTGATCAGATCGCTCCACACAAGATCACTTGGTTCGTCAATATCCAGAGCCCGATGCCAGGGCAGTTCGAACCCTTCGGTGTCTTCCGCATAGAACCGCGGATTGGCGAGGAATCTATCGACCGCAACCCAGCGGATCGCACCGGACGGACAGACGAGGCGCGGCGAGCGTTCCGTCGGCGTGGGCGCCAGATCCCGATAGGCGAAGGCCACCTGGCGATCATCCGCCATGGTCAGTGCCCAGTCCGGCCGTCGCCAGTCATAGGCCACCACGGACATGAGCGAAGACACGCCGGCCTGCTCGAAACGGCGGGCCGATGCGCCAATGTCATCGGCGGTGCGAAAGGGGCAATTGGGCATCAGCAGGCAGGCGGCCGTTGCGCCCATGCTGTCTTTGGACAGCACGTGGTGCAGAACGCTCACCAGGGGGACATCATCTCCGGCAAGTTCGGGCGGCCGATCCAGCACCGTGGCTCCGTCCAGATCCGCAGCCGCAGCAATCTCTGCGTCGTCCGTCGACACAAGGATCCGCTCGAACACGCTGCTGTCGACGGCGGCGGCAACCGTCCAGGCGATCATCGGCCGTCCGCGCACCGGCATGACGTTCTTGCGCGGCAGCCGGCGCGAGCCGCCGCGGGCCGGGATCACGGCGACACGGCCGCCGCTGGTCATGCCGACCCTCCAGGCCCATTGCCGAGCCGGCGGATATAGCGGATTGCCAGGGTCGGAACCTGCTCGCCCGCCGGTGTGATGCTCACTTCCCCGGTCGCCTCGTATCCCGCCTTCTCGAACACGTGCCGAGACACCGCGTTGTCGGCCTTCACCAGCGCCAGGATGGCGTCATGGCCGAAACGCCTGAGGTAGTCTTCCGCCAACAGCAGCGCCGACACGCCGATGCCGCGACCGCGGGCCTCCGGCGCCACGTTGATCGACACCTCGATCAGTTCGTCATGCCCGGCACCGGGGCGCGGCGGGTCGAAGCGCAGGAAGGCAACCGGGCTGCCGTCACACAGGACGAACTGCGGCAGCGGCGATCCGGCCAGGGGGAAGCCGTCACGAAACCCCGGCCAGAACTCCGCCCACTCTCGCTTGCCGGTGTGAAACGACCCTTCGCGCGTGACCGGATCGTTGCGCCACTGGAAGACCAGCCGGGCATCGTCTTCCCGACGGCGAACATCTCTCAACGTATACTGCTGCATGGAACGATCGGGCGCCGGCGCTTCGCACGGACGCCCTCAATGTCTACTCCACCAGATCCCAGGACATGGGCGTGCCGGCATCGATGGCGGCGCGCGCCCGGCGTCCCAGCAACTCTCGGAAGGTCTTCACGGGCAGGCCGAAGCTCGGGCGGACGCTGCGCACATTGTCCGCGCTGATGGCCTCTCCCTGGGCGATCGGCCGTACCGCATAGAGCGACCGGCGAAAGGCCAGGCTCTGGCGTTCCCGCTCCGCCGGGCCGAAATGCACCGCGCCCAGCGCCGACGCAGCGTCGCGGCAGTCGGCGACAAGACGGTTCAACTCGTCGGGCAGCAGCGAGAACTCGCTGTCGGCCGTCGCCGGTTGCCGCGCGTCGATCACGTGCTTCTCGACCGCGCACGCCCCCAACGCGCAGGCTGCGGCCGAGACTGCCGTGCCCAGCGTGTGGTCGGACAGGCCGACAGGCACATCAAAGCGCGCCGCCATGGCGGGAATGGTGCGCAGATTGGCCTCACCGGCGTCGGCGGGGTAGGCACTGGTACATTTCAGCAGCACAACCTCACGCCCGCCGGCACCACGAACGGCATCGAGAGCGTCCCCGATCTCCGCTTCATCCGACATGCCGGTGGAGATGATCAGCGGTTTGCCGGTCGCGGCGCAGCAAGCGATCAGCTCGGTGTCGACCGCCTCGAACGAGGCGATCTTGTACGCCGGTGCGTCCAGCGCCTGCAGCATGGACACGGCACCCGCATCGAACGGGCTGGCAAAGGCGATCAGGCCGACCTCATGCGCCGCAGCGAACAACTGGGGAAACCACTCATAGGGCGTGGCCGCGCGCTTGTAGAGGTCGTAGAGCCGTTCCCCCTTCCAGGGACTGTCGGATTCAATGACGAAGCCCGGCCCATCGTGATCGAGCGTCAGCATGTCGGCCGTATAGGCCTGGAACTTGATGGCATCGGCGCCGGCCGCCGCAGCCTGGCGGATGATGCGCAGTGCACGGTCCAGGTCGCCGCCGTGGTTCGCCGACATCTCCGCAATCATGAACGGCGAGTGCCCCGGCCCGATGGGGCGTCCGGCAATGACCACCTCGCTGGCAAACGCGCCTGGCGTCGTCAAGATGCGACCTCCTTCTCCGGCATGGCCTCAGCCGGCGTCGAGGCGCCGCCGAGGGCATGGTTCTCCGGCAGCCGCATCATCGCGGCGAACCAGCCGCCATTTTCCAGTAGGCGGCCCGGGGGGCCCGTTTCGGCCACATGGCCGTCGTTCAGCACGATCATATGGTCGGCCCTCGCGACGGTCGACGGTCGATGGGAAATCACGATGATGGTGACCGTCCGCTCGCGTGCCAAGGCCTCCAGCACCTCCTGGACTTTGCGTTCGCTTTCGAAATCCAGCGCGCTTGTCGGCTCGTCGAGGATGAGGATCTCCGGATCGGCGAGCAGCGCCTGGGCGATTACCAGACGCTGGCGCTGGCCACCGGACAAGCGAGTTCCGCCTTCGCCGATCACCGTGTCATAGCCGTCCGGCATAGCCTCGACGAATTCTCCTGCATGGGCGCGCCGGCACGCCTCGCGTACCTGATCGAGCGATGCGGACTGGCGAAGATAGCGCACGTTCTCAGCGATGGTGGTGTCGAACAGGATCGGATCCTGCATCACCAGAGCGATGCGCTCGCGCAGAGGCCGCAGTCGGATCTCCCCGATGGGCACGTCGTCCATCAGGATGTCGCCCGATGTCGGCCTCAACAGGCGCAGGACAAGGTCGACCATGGTCGACTTTCCGGAGCCCGAGGGGCCGACGATGGCGGTCATCCGGCCGGCCGGAATATGTGCGTCGACCCCGTTCAGCGCCGGTATACTGCCATCGCCATAGGCAAAGTGGACGCCGCGAAAGGTAATGCCGCGGCGCAGGCTGGGCATGTCCGTGGTGCCGTCGTCGCACTCGCGTGCCGCCCGACATTCCTCGAAGGCAGTGATCATCCGGTCGAGATTTGCGCCCTGGACCGCGATCGACTGCCGCAGATTGGCGAACTGGCGCAGCAGCGGTGCCAGGCGCAGCGCCACCAGTACGAACACGGTGACGACGCTGACCGACACCGAGAGGAACTCCACGGCGCCATAGAGCGCTGCTAGGATCGCTCCCAGAATGAAAAGAGACAGCGCCAGCTCCAGCCGGCCCATCACCCGGGCAAGACCGATGGAGAGACTGCAGATCCGCCCGGCCAGTCGATCGGCCTCGGCTTCCTCGCGCTCCAGCATTCCGCCCATCTTCAGCAGCCGCCAGGCGCGCCAGCGCTCTGCGGCAAAGCTGGTCCACGCTTCGCCTCCGACCACCAGCCGGCGACTGATCGACCGCGCGCGGCGCACATAATACGACGCCGCCAAGAGCGCGAAGGCCCCCAGGATAAGGCCGCTCAGGGCAGGCAGCGGCGCCACGGCAAAGGTGACCGCGCCGTAGGCCAGGAACGTCACCGCAAGTGAGGCCAGATTGGCGAAGGAGTAGACCAGCGCATTCGCCGATTGCACCTGCTGGCCCAGCAGGAAGACGAAGGACCCGCCATTGAAGTTGCGGATGTACTGTGACGATGCCGCAAGCACGCTGCTGAACAGCGACACCGACATTCGCTGGCCCAACCGCTGGCGAACCGTGGCCAGATAGACGGTCCGCGCATAGGCCGTCACCTGGCGCAGGCAGACCAGCACGAAGATGCCGAGCAGCAGCGAGGCGAGCGTGATCGGAACGCCAAGCCAGTTCGCCCCATCGACCAATGTCGCCCACAGCCAGCCTTCGGCCGCCAGGCCGGCGACGTCGCCGTCGGCCTGGATGTAGTCGAGGACGGGGATCAGAAGGGCGATGCTGAAGCTCTCGAACAGCACGGCCAGCACGGTGAGCAAGGCGATACCGGTCACCTGCCGGCGCCCGACGAGACGCAGCGACGCCAGGCGCCGGAGTGGCCTCACCCAGTCGAAGAAGTCGCGTGGGTCCAGGTGCAAGGCTTCTCTGCGCCCCCGCTTCGCCTTCAGCCCAGATCGCCAAGCTCTAGGCGGTGGCCGGGCGGTACGTTCCGGGCCAATCGCGCGTCCGCCAAGCGCTCGAACAGATCGGGCGCAACGCCGTCACCCGGACGCCGGAACTCCACCTTCAGGTCCCCCAGCCGGTCGCCGGACTGGGCGCCGTCAACCAGCCAGGCTGATCGGCGCACGGCGTTGCGGCGCTGGCGTTCCTCGGGGTGCAAGATCCGCCGCGGTCCGCCCAGCGCCGTCTCGACATCCCGGATCACCCGCACGAACGCGGCCATGTCGGACGGCTCAAGCGAGAACATGTGCTCGCAGCTCCGCGTCGTGCGGTCGAGCGTAATGGTCTTCTCAACCATATGCGCACCCAGCGCCACGGCAGCGACGTCCATCTCCCAACCCGGCGTGTGGTCGGAATAGGCGACCGGACAACCGAACAGCCGCGCCAGCGTCGGTATGATGTTGAGATTGATGCTCTCCAGCCGCGCCGGGTAGCCCGACGGGCACTGATGCACGACGATGCGCCCGCACCCCACATCCAAGGCGGCATCCACCGCGGCTTCGATCTCGCCCAACGTCGCGTTCCCGGTATCGAGCTGCAGGCACATGCCGGTGCCGGCCGCGCGGCGGATCAGCGGCAGATGGTTGACGTCGCCCGAAGCGATCTTGATGGAGTGACACCCGAGTTCCGCGAGGAACTCCACCTCGTCGTCGAACAGCGCCGTTGCGAAGAAGGCCAGACCCAGCCGGTCGGCTTCCGCCTTTACCCGGCGCCAGGCATCGCGCGACAGCACGCGCCTGCAGAGAATGTCGTAAAGCGGCTCGCTGACCGTCTCGGTGGCGCCGCTCGCGCGGTCGAGCAGCACGTCGTAAGAGAACGGCATCGCCTTGTCGGCGACAAGCCGGTCCGGATCCAGAACCTGGAACTTGACGGCATCCGCACCGGCCTCGCTCGCCAGGCGGACAAGCGCGCAGGCCGTTGCTTCCCCGTCATGGGTGGGGCCGGCCTCAAAGGTAATGAACGCGGGCGCATCCGCTCCGATGGGCCGGCCGGCCAGCTCGAAGCGCGGCAAAAGGGTGCGGTCCGTCATGGGCCCGGCTCCGTCGACGTCTAGGCGTTGCGCGCTGCGACCGAGGCCGCCGGGCGGGCCACCTTGCGGAAGCCGAGCAGGTAGTGGGACGTGTACAGGTCCTCCACCGTCACGCTGGGCTTGAAGCGGTGGATGTTGGCCAGGGCGTCGAGCGCACTGTGGCCCGTGTCCCGCCTCAGCCAGGGTGGCGCCAGCGAGGCGCGCTTGCTCCAGCTGCGGGCGTTCATGTGCCGCTCCACGATGACCGGGTGAAGGTCGTTGGCGACCGCCGTGGCGATGTAGTCGGACGCCGTCGGGTGTTCAGGATCGGCGTAATAGTCGTAGACGGAGGCTACATGATCCACATCGACCTCGGGCTCGCACTCCTTGAAGTAGCGCAACAGGTCGTCGCGCGTCAGGCGCTGGCACATCCAAGGTGCCGCACCGGTGATCTGTGTGGAGTTCACCGGATACCACCAGCATTCAACGGTGAACGTGAAGATGCCGCCGTCGGCCAAGAGAGAAGAAACCTTGTCGAACAGGATCTTGTGGTCGAAATGCGTGAGCGTGAGACTGGAGTTTATCCAGTCGTACTGTCCCTCAAGTTCGAAGACGTTCGCGACCTTGTAGTCGAACCGGCCAGACGGTTGGAGAGGTGGCATACGGAAGTTCTGACGCTCCACGACCCACTCCCACTTGCCCATCGGGCCGCGCAGGTTCCGCACGCCGCTGGCCTGAATGGCTGCCAGCTGCGCCAGCCGGCGCCGCACCATGCCGTTGGTCAGGGCGCTGACGCCGTAGGGATAGAGATCCAGCGCCGTGACGTCGCGGGAGTAGTTTCGCACCCATGTGATCCGAGGCATCGCGGCGAAGCCCGAGCCGATGTCCAGCATGGACTCAAAACCGAGGCCGATGCCCGCACGGCGCAGCGCATCGTAAATCATGCAGCCTTCGTAGTGCTTGTAGCTAAAGGCGCCGAGCGTAAGGGGCGGCGCGGCCGTGGCATACTGCACCTCGTAAAGGTGCGTCGGCGAATCCGTGCGAACGGGTTTGCCGACGATCTCGCGGTACTGCGCATCCAACGCGATGGCGTCATCAAAACAGGTGGTGAACGCTGCTTTCATCGTGAGTCCTCGTTGGCGGCCGTCAGCTGTAGCGCAGGCCGCGTTCGCGAAGGAAACGGCGGGACGCAGAGCGCGCCCAGTCCACCGCACCATGTTCGCGATGCGTCCGCATGCCGCTGAACACGTCCAGATGGTCGAGGCTGGTGATGGCCGTGGGCTGGCCGTATGCGTGACGGATGTCGTAGGTGATCATCCGGTTGTTGCCCGTGACCATATAGGTGCCCCATTGACCGGGTGTCAGAACCGGATCCAAGGGAACTTGGCGCACGCTGCGGCTTGGCAACCGCTCCGTCACGCGGCGGCCGTTCTCACCGTGGATGCGGGTCACCACCGTCTGCTCGTAGGGATTGATCAGCAGCAGAGAGTTGCCGAACCCGGTGGACGGATCGACGTATCCGGCGGTGTGGACCATGCAGAACGTTCCAGTCTCGCGGATCTCGTCGACCACGCGGGGATTGGCGTATTTCTGATCGGATACCAGGACGATGGCGCTGCCCGAACGGGTGCGCAGGAGAGCGTAGCCGGGCGGTGCCAGGATCTTGCGGAACGCCGGCGCGTCGGCTTCGATGTGGATCTCGACATAGCCGTATCCTTGGCCCGAAAGCCGCCTCTGGATAACCGGCTGTGCGACGCGGTTATCCGTCACCTCCACCGTCCAGACGTCATCGACTCCGCAGTCGCCTTCGACGAACTGGCGGACCGTGACGGTGACCTGGCCGTTGAAGCCTCCACCGCCACGGACGTCGAAGATGTGGTTCAGGTTGTAGTCGATGTAGACCGTCCCTGCCTCCTCCGGAAACAGGGGGAAGATCATCGGCGACAGGTAGTGGGCGATATTCTGTGTCACTTCACGTTCGGAAAATGGTTCTGGCTCCAGGAGCCGTCCCGGTTCCGCAGAATGAGATGCTTGGCCACCGGCTCGCGGCTCCGCACGGAGACCGTCAAAATGCCCTCGGCGTCGAGGGGACCGAACAGCTCGTCGAGGTTGGCCAGGCGGGAGCCATAGCCGACGAGGCGGATCTCCGTATTCGCGACAGCGCGCCCGACTTCGGTGGCGAGCGAGATGGTGACGGCGTTCGATGCCCGCGACGCATTGATCAGCGAGATCATCGCCCCCGTGCGGCCGCCTTCGCTGAACAGCAACGCTGCCTTGTGTCGGCAGGCCATTGACAGGAACTGCGTATGGACCGGGCTTGCCCAGCCCGCACCCAGCACGATCAACTGGGGCCGCGTTGTGCCACAAAGGCCCTCACCACGCGGATAGAGGCTGATCAGGAACCAGCCGGAAAACGGCGGGTCCACCAGATCCGCGAAGTCGATCGAGACATCCTGCTCCACCGCCAGCGAACCGCCCCGCTTGGCGGCGAGGCGACCGGCACCGGTGAAGACGCGCAACGTCCATTTGTACGGGACGACCCGCGTCGTGTCGTCGAACAGCAGCCCCTGATTGGCCACCCGCAGCACGGTCGTGATGTCGCCGTCGACATGGACGAACCCGGCGTCACTGAGGTCTTGCGGCCGAGCCCACGACCCGAGACCGCTTCCTTGGTCGGACGTTTCCGGGGAGCGGACATTTGCCGACGGGCCGCCCGGCACGGCGTGCAGCTCGGACAGCAGCAGATCCAGGTCCAGCCGGCAGGCTGTACACTTGGTCGCGATGCGCGTCTCGTCGACCAGACTCTCATAGGTCGATCCGGGTCTGCGGAAATGCTCCCGGACGTCGTCCTTGGTTATGCCGTAGCAATAGCAGAGCGGCTGGGTCTGGGGCAGTTCGGACACGGCCTCAGACATCAGACGGCGGCCTCGCTCGCCGCCGCGGCGCGCGCGCCTGCTCCCTCGGCGAGGCGCAGGCGGACCATGCGAAGCAATGGGTCCCGGTTTTCAGGCGACAGATCGTCGTGCCACCCGTCCAGCAACTCAGCCTCGAAGCCGAACCGAGCGAACGCCGCATCGACCTCGCTCTGCGGATAGTAATAGTCCTTCAGGTCACTCACGTTTCGCTCGGTCGTGCCGGAGGTGTGGTAGTTGAGGATGAAGGCGCCGCCTGGGGCGAGGACGCGCCGCGCCGCCTCCAGGACTTCATGCCACTGATCCATCGGCATGTGCGAGAACACCGAGGTGGCGAAGATGACATCGATGCTGCCGTCCTCAAGATAGGGCATCGCGTTGTCGGTGCTGTCGACGAACCGGGGACGCCGTTCGCTCAGACCTTCCAGGTCCGCATATTCATGGCACATTCGGATGCGCTCGGCCGAAAGGTCCACACCCACATAGTGGCCGGGTTCCAGATAGTCGAGGATGGCGACGGCCGTCCGTCCGTAGCCGCATCCAAAATCAAGGAACCGGTCCGTCGGCCGCAAGCCGTGGCGTTTGAGGAACGCGGCGTGGATGGGCCCGCGGGAGATGTCATAGAGCCCTTTGTCCTTGCCCTCCACATGACGGTCCCGCGCCAGTATTCGGTTGATGTTGTTGTGCCGCTCCTGGCGGTCCAGCATCCAGGCGTAGAAGTCGTTCCAGCCGCGGCCGAAGATGCGAAATGCGACACGCACCGCCGGCAGCAGGCGCCAGCGCAGCCCGCGACGTCCCCCCAACCTCATGAACCCCAGTCTCCTTCAGCTCGGCTCGCGCCGCACGGCTATCGCGATGCCGCAAGGCTAGCGTTGGCGCGGGCGTGCGCCTCGTCCAGATCGGCCGGACGTCCGATATCCGTCCAATACTCGTGGATCGGAAACAGTCCCACCTTCAGCCCGATCTCGCGCCCCCGGTTGATCAGATCGGGCATGTCCATGGGTCGATCGCCCGGGACCAGGGCACAGATCTCCCGCGAAAGACAATAGATGCCGGCGGACACGAAGTGGCGAACCGTCGGCTTTTCGTCGATCCCATGGAACTGGCCGTCGGGCCCGTGGCGAACGACGCCGTAGGGCACTTCGAACTCATGCTGCGCCACCGCCAGCGTCGCATCGGCGTCGTTGCGGTTGTGGAACTGAACCAGCGCGCCAAAGTCCACATTGGTGATCAGATCGCCGTTCAACACCACCACGCTGCCCTCCGGCTGGTCCGGCAGACCGGCGATGGCACCGGCCGTCCCGCGCGGGCTTCCGTCGTGAAGGCAGGTGATATCCGCCAGGCTTTTGCGTGTTTCGACGAAGCGGACGATCTGATCGGCCAGGTAGTGGACGGAGATGTAGATGTGGCGAAAGCCGGTCTCTTCGAGCTGCCTTAAGATGTGCTCGAGAATCGGCCGGTCACCGACGGTCAACAGCGGCTTCGGCGTCTCCCGCGTGCGTTCGGCAAGGCGCCGGCCGAAACCGCCGGCCATCACCAAGGCAACCGGTGGGGCATGGTCGTCGGGACTGCCCAGCAGGATGTGCTGCAGCCGCCCGTCATCGTCGACCACAGGCAGGAAGATGGCGTGCGGGCTGTTGGTCCGCAGCCTATCCAGGGCCCGGCGATTGCCGTCGTCGTCACCGATCCGGCCGAGCAGCGGATGCCGCGCCATACACCGTTCGATCGGCTCGTCAAGGCTGTGACCGGCGAGAAGCGCCCGGCGGATGTCGCCATCCGTGACGGTGCCAACCACCCGGCCCGCCGCGTCCACCACCACCTGGAACAGGTCCCGGTGCGACGTGATCCGCGCCATGACATCGCGCAGCGCCAGGCTGACTGGGCAGACGAACTCTTCAAACCGGTCGAGGATCCGGGGATGGGAATGCACCGGTGCCTGCTTTCCTTAGTCCGAAGTCTGCCGATCAGGCCGCCAAAAGCTCAAGCATGGGCCTCAGGCGATCCTCATCGGCCGGCGTCGGAACCCGCTCGCCGCGATCCACGTCGACCAGTTTGGAGAGCAGACGATGGATCTCCGTCGGATCGTCCGCATTGCGCAGCAGGAAATGCCGGACGAACTCGCCGCGCATCGAGCCGCCTTCGGTGACGGCCAGCGTCTCGTCCGAATAGTCCGTGTACTCGACCGTGGGCACGCCGAACGCCGTCGCATCGCCGAAGGTCGTGCTGTAGTAGTTGCCAACGAACGCCGCAGCCCTGGTCGCGAGCACCGCCGGGTGCAGATTGGTGACCGCAAATCGGGCCTGCGGGCGCGCGGCGATGGCGGCGTCCACAACGGCCCGGTCTGTAATCGCATGCGGCTTCAACAGGATGACGGCCCGGTCCGACACCTCGGCCAAAGCGTCCATAGTCTCGTCGAAGAGGGTGAGCATGCTGTCGGGGCTGCGCAGGAAGCCGAGCTCCCCGAAATACGACAGAATGTAGACCAGGATCGGGGCGTCCGTCGGATGGCCGGCTGCCGTCAGATCTGCAGCCAAATACCTGTCGGCACGGCTGCGCACCCAGTCGAGCCAGTCACGATTGAGATGGGTCGACGGCACGACCAGCCGCTGTTTTCCGGCACTCTCCTCGCGGGTGAGTTCAGGCCAGTCTTTGGCGAACCCGACAATCACACCGCCGGCGCCGGGCGGTGGCAGGCGGCGCGGTGGCCGCCCCAGATTGCCAACCTTTTCCATCATCACGGGGTGATACCCCCAGCAATTGGCCTCAACGAATAGGGTGGCGCGTGGCCTGAGCTTTGCCAGCAGCCGAAATGGCTGAAAGTTCAAGGCCTTGAAATGGATGAAGACGGTGCGCGGCCGCAGTGCCTGCAAGAACAGGCCAGCCAGATGCCAGAGGACCCCGAGGCGATGGATGAAGATCCGCAACGGGCCCGCACCGGCAGGTCGACCAAGGCAGACGATCCGTCCGGTCTCGACTGCGGCGTCGTGAAGCACAGTGTTGCGTTTGATCTCCGCTTCCGTGGCCCGGTCGAAGCAGTAGTAGCGGATGCGGCGTCCGGGCGCGCGGCGACCGACCGAGACCATAAGCGGCAGGATGGTGTCGGCCGTTATCAGCTTGTTGTTCAGGAAGACCGCAATCAAGGCGCTGCCTTTTCGCCCGACGCATCCGGCCGGCGAGCGACGGCCATCATGTGCGAGGACAGTCCCGCCTGTTGCAGGAACTGCTGCAATCGCTGGTCGAGCGCATCGTCGCTGGCGTCCAGAAGATGCGCCACGAAGGGGCCGAGGGCCGCCTCGTCCACCACGCCTTCACGCCAAGCGCGGCGCACCAGGTCCACATCAAGCCGTCCGGGCGTCGTGACCGTCACGTCAACGAAGCCGAAGCGCTCGAGAAGCCGTGCGATGCTGGCCGGCGTGAAATAGTTCAGGTGCTGGTGGTCAACCGCCGTTGAGTGGCGGCCTAGCAACAGCGTGTCGAAGCCGCAGATGTTGGGGCAGGTCAGCAGGATCAGGCCGCCGGGCCGCACGGAGCGAAACAGCCAGGCCGTGAAGTCTGCCGGCCGGAACAGATGTTCGATCACCTCGAAGGCAACGATGATGTCAGCCGGCTGATCGAGGGCGGTGGTCTCGTATGGTTGCTCGATCACCTCGATGCCGCGGTTGCGGCAGATCTCCGCCAACCGCGGCGACGGCTCCAGACCGACGCACCGATCGAATAGCTCAGTGGCTGCCGCTTCCTCCAGCAGGATGCCATAGCCGGCACCGACCTCAACCAGGGTGCCGCCCTTCCGACCGCGATCCGCCAATACGCGGCGCACCAGTTCCAGGCGTGGCCGGAACACCTGCACCCGCCGTGTTTCCGCACTCGCCGGATAGATATGCGCCGCCCAATAGGCATAGTTCTCAGACTGGGCATAGAAACGGCCCAGCATCTCGTCCGTCGGCCGCGGAGAGATGTACTGCGTTCCGCAGTTCGTGCAGCGGTGATGCTGTAGCCCGTACTTCTCGTAGAGATCGATACGACCGTCGCTGTCGCAGGCGGGGCAATCGACGTCCACGAACCCGTCCCGCCAGGACGCGAGCATGGCGATGTCGCGGGCCATCGCCTCACGCTGGCCGGCCATCAGACGATCCGGCCGGATGGCATCGACCTTCATCGTCGCGCCTGCGGTTTCAGGCATTGCCGTCATGGACGCCATAGCCGTTCGGCGGGCATCCGCCGGTCGCACATTGAGGTCACGCTAAGCTTCATCCGAGACCGCGGGCTTCTCAAACAGGTACATGACATCGCGGTTGCCGGGCTGGGCGCGATAGGGAAACCTTTCGTCGCGGGTGAGGGTGAGATTGGGGCAGGTCTCCTGCCAGAGCCGGACATAGGGGCCCTTCCACATCAGGGCATCATGCCCGCGATAGGGGATCTCCTGAAAGCTCTCCTCATCATACTCAAACCCCCAGATCCACCGGCGGCTGACCCGATGTATCTCGGTCATGGCCCGCGGCAGGTCATCCGGCGCGATGTGGATCAGGACACCGGACGTGAAGACCAGGTCGAAGCTGGCGTCCGGCCAGGGCAGCGCGAACGCTGACCCCACGTGGATATCGGCCACGGGCAGGCGTTGCCGCGCCTGGGCGGCCGCGTTCGGCTGGAGTTCGATGCCCGTGAGCCTGGTGAAGCCCGCATCGTGCAGGCACTCGAGCTGATTGCCGATATTGCAGCCGACCTCAAGAACCGCCAGATCGCGGTCCAGCCCATCGAGAAAGCGCCGGTTCATCTCCGGCCGTTCTACGCCGTAGAGGTCGAGATAGAGTCCCCTCAGTCCCTCCGCATCGAAGGTGTTGCGGCGGGTATAGGCGGCGCCGAATTCGCCGGTCCAGGTGTCGGTTTGCTTGGTCATTGTCCGGCAGTCATGTCTTGGGGCATCGCTGTCGTCGTGCTGTGCAGCAGGGCGCGAAACGTGAAATGCGGGTCCCGCGCGTGGTGATGTTCGAACAGGGTGAGCACTGCGTCATAGTCGTCTTGCGTGTCGACCGAGACGCGATCGACGGCAAACGGCCCCGGGGCTGGCACCGCCAGCATGCGGAAGCGGTCTAGCCGGCGACGCAGGAACAGGGTCACGTGCTCGCGCTCTTCCGCGTCGGCACCGGCGGCCGCGTAGCGAAGTGCCTGCATCGTTGCGGCCTCAACGAACAGGCCGAACGGAAACCCGGTACCGTCGACAGTATGCGCGTAATCGGGGGCGGGGTCTTCGGCCAGCATCCGGTCCAGCACCAGGTCGATCAGGTCCCCGTCGACGATGGGATTGTCTGCCGTCAGCCGCACCATGATGTCGGCGCCATGCTGGTCCGCAGCGCCGAGCATGCGGCCCAGGACGTCCGCCTCGCTGCCGCGGTGGGCCGGTACGCCAACCCGCCGGCACAGGTCTACGACCGGATCGTCGGCCGGCGTGTCCGTTGTGGCGACGCAGACTGCGGCCAGCCTGCGCGAGGTCCGGATGCGCTCGATCAGCCGCTCCAGCATCGGGGCGCCGGCAAGCGGCAACAGGATCTTGCCGGGCAGCCGGGTGGAATTCATCCGCGCCTGGATCACGCCGACGCAGCGCGGCACAGCGGCCGTCATGCCGCGGCCCTGCCCAGGGCACTGAGGATGAGGTCCGCAATCCGGTCGAGGCCGCGGCCGTCCACGGCTGCCGACGCCGCCCGGCCTAGCTGGTCGCCGGCCGACAGCGTCGCGGAAATTGCCTCAGTCAGCCCCTCGGGTCCGTTGTCCGCCAGAAGTCCTGCGGAGATGCAAAGGCCGCGTTCGGCGAGCCGGTCGGCGTAGTCGGCCTGAAACGGCTTCTGACCGACAAGACACAGCGGCGCGCCGCAGGCCATGGCCTCGTAGCCCAGGT
Source organism: Alphaproteobacteria bacterium (assembly GCA_028281925.1). Classification (GTDB taxonomy): domain Bacteria; phylum Pseudomonadota; class Alphaproteobacteria; order DSM-16000; family Inquilinaceae; genus JACKIG01. Next base: position 75,774 of record JANQIX010000034.1, on the reverse strand, counting down.
GGCCATAGCTTGCGATGACCACCGCGGCCGACGCGAGAAAGGGGGTCAGCGACGGCACACCGCGATGGACTGATTGGCTTTGGTTTGCCCGAAGGCCGGGCAGGGGTGCTGCGATCGGATTGACCGGTGAGTCGATGACGTCGACATGGCGGAGAGCGTCGATCCGTGACATTGCGTCGAGCACGGCCAGCAATCCATCCGAGCCTTGTGCACCCCCCAGCGCGACCAGGGCGCTGTCGTGCTGTCTCACCATGGGCAGTGCCGGCACCATGTCCCCGGCCACCGGCGCAAACTCCAGGCCCCAGAGCAGCCGCGGCGGCCGGGCCGGCGGGCCCCCTGGCTTGTAGCCGATGGCGGTCACCTCTGCGGGCATTTCCGGGTCGCGCCGGCCGTTCGCCATGAACAGCACGCTGCGGCAGCGTCGGCGGAGATCGTCGAGATGGGCGGGATCCCAGACCTCTGGGGCCTGGACATCGTCCATCCGATCGTAGATGGCGACGTCCGCGGGTTCGCCGGGCGCGGTCAGCCGGAAGCCGGACATGGCGGCGAGCCGGGCCCGCGCGCTGTCGGAAAACGCGCCCTCGAGGGCGATGTCGAGACTCGGTCTCCGTGCGGCCAGCAGGCCGGCAAGCCGTGCGCAGCGCGCCGCGTGGCCGAACCCGGTATTCGCGGTTGCATGGGTGCTGAACAGGATCTGCGCCATGTCTCAGCGCGCCGGGTTGCCTTTGACGACGGCGCCGTCGTCAACGTCACGCGTGACCACCGCCGCGGCGCCGATAACGGCCCTCTGGCCGATGGTGACACCGCCCATGACCGTTGCACTGGCTCCGATATAGGCGCCGTCACCGACAGTCACGCGCCCCAACAGAACGGCGCGAGGCGCGATCGTCACAAAGTCTCCGACCGCGGCGTCATGCATCACCGTCGCCCCGATATTGATCCTGACCCCCATGCCGAACCGGCAGTCGACGGAGACCACGGCATGCCTTTGCACAAGCAGGCCATGGCCATGGCACAAGCCCTCAGCCGCGTCACCGCCGATCAGCGGCGGGAGAGGGCAGCCGGCCCCTGCGTAGGTCCCGAACGCCCGGCGACGGTTTTCAGGATCGTCGATGGCAAGGATGGTCCCCTCATAGCCATCGCTTTGAAGTGCGTCGGCATCGCTGCGATGGACCGGCAATCCGTGCCAATCCCCGTCGCCCACCCCGGGGTCCGCCACGGCCACGACGGTGTGGCCAAGGTGCCGAGCCAGGACAAGGGTTTCGTGATTTGCCCCGGCCAGCAGCAGCCGTGCCATGAAGTGGGACCGATGTCTTCAGAGTTCGATGGGCGAGGTCGGTGAACCCCGATCCGCGCATGCTACCGCACTGCAGGTGAAGCAGATCCCCTGCAGCCGTCCGGTCGCCGAATGCCCGCTCGCCCGAACGCCTCAGCGCGTGTTCAGACGATGAACTCGCGCACTGTTCATCGTCTGAACACGCAGTGTCAAGCGCTTTCCCCGCAGTGCGAAAGGCCTATGCGTCGGCCGAGACATTCCGGTCAAAGTGATGTGTGCGGTACCAGTCGTAGGTCCGGCGAATTCCGTCCTCCAGCGGGGTTTCGGCACGAAAACCGCTGATCTCGACGCACCGCGCCATATCCGGGCAGCGCCGCGCCGGAGACCCTGGTGTGGCCGGCTGGGGATCGATCGGCGCCGACCGCCCGACGATCTGCAACACCATACGGCCCAGCGCGGCCATGGTGATCTCCGGCGCCGCTGCGCCGATATTGATCGCAGCACCGTCGCCGGCGGGCGCCTCGGCCGCACGCAAGATCATCTCCACAGCATCGTCGACGTAGCAGAACGTTCTGGTGTGGTCGGCCGAATAGACGGCGAAGGGCTGCCCTTCGGACAGGCCCCGGGCCCGCTTCAGCATCTCGGGAACGACATGGCGCATGCCCATGCGAGGGCCGTAGACGTTGTGCGGGCGGATGATCGTGTAGGGCAGGCCGGAATGGCGGGTCAGGGCCTCGCCGTAGATCTTCGAGAGCATGTAGGAGGTGCGCGGCCGGTCCAGGTCCGGCAAGGCCAGGATCGCGGCCTCCGGTGTCGGAATGGGCAAATCCAGCTGTTCTTGCGTGCCGCCATAGACTTCGCTGGTCGATGCGAAAACGAATCGCCGGAGCTGCGGCTGGCCTCGGGCAAGCTCGATCGCCGCGGCCGTCGTCTCGACATTCTCGCTCAGCACCCGGTAGGGCGCCGAGGCCACCGCCGACACCCCCAGCATGGCCGCAAGATGAACGATCAGGTCGTAGTCGCGGCCGAGATGGTTCCACGTCGCCCGGTCGCGAAGATCGCCCACGATGTGCGTGACCGTACCGCCGGCTATCAGCGTGGACAGATCAGTGTCGGTCGGATCCGGCGGTGCGAGGTCCAGCAGGTCCACGCGCACATCGCGGCCGGCGAGCGCCTTTGCGAGGTGCAGCCCGATGAAGCCTGTTCCGCCCGTTATCAGTGCGCGGCTCATAGCCCAAGCCCCCGGCCGGTGCTCTCCACCCGGCAGCCCAGGCCGCGCAGGCGTTCGCGCATGTCATCCTCCAGAACGTTGTCGCAGTCGTAGACGAAGGGGTTGGCGACGAAGGGGCTGGCATGCGAGAGCCATTCGGCGACATCCATCTCGCGGTACATCCGGTGCGGGACAGCGAAGACGATCGCGTCCGCATGCGCCGGGTTCGGCAGCGCCGACGGGATCTCCAACCCGGTCTCTTCCCAGCGGCGGACATACGGATCGTGGCAGATTACCCGGGCGCCACGCGCCGACGCTTCCCGATAGAACAGCTCAGCCGGCGCCGAACGCGTGTCGTCCACATCCGACCGGTAGGCTATGCCGAGAAGCAGCAGCGTCTTGCCGCCGACCGGGCCGAACACGGCCTCCAAGCGGTCGAGGTTGGTCACCGGCATCCGCCGGTTGATCTCAACCGCGCTGCGGCTGAAGGGGAAGGCCATCCGGTCGTTATCGAGGAAGAGCCGCGCGGCAACGGCGGGAAAGAGCGGATCCTTCGGCAGGCAATACCCGCCGACGCCAAAGCCGGGCTGGCGGATGTTGCTGTGCGTCGGCCGGTCCCGCACGGCTTCCACTACCTCAAACAGGTCGACGTCCATGGCCTCGGCCAAACGGCCCCATTCCTCGATGAAAGCGATATTGACGGCGCGATAGCTGTTCTCCAGTACCTTCGCGGTCTCCGATGCCGTGGTTGACCGCAGCCGACGGAGGGGATAGTCGGCGACATTGACCACCTTGGAGAGGAACGCCTCGCAGGCATCCGCCGCTTCATCCGTGTGGCCGGCATAGACGCGCCAGTAGTTGACGATGGACTCGAAATAGTCCGGCCCCGGCATCACGCGCTCATAGGAATGTGCCAGCAACACCGACTCCGGGGGCAACCCTCGCGCCCGAAGCTCCGCCGCCAGGCACGGCGCGGCCACATTGGCGCAGGTTCCCGGAGGCACGGTCGTCTCGATCATCACCAGCGAACCGGGCCGCAGCCGCCGACCCAGCGTGCGGATCGCGGCTTCAAATCCGGACAGGTCGCAGGTTGGGTCGTCGCTGTCATCCCGAACGTCCAACGGGACATCGACCACCACGATATCCGCCTGCTCGTAGACTGGCTCATCGGTTGTCGCCCGCAGATTGCCGGCCCTGTACGCCTCAGTTATGGCCGTCTGCAGCCTGTCGTCCGGGCAGTGGAACGGGAAGCGACCTTCGTTAATGGCGGTCGCCCGGCTGCGCCCGGCGGGCGTATCCAGTTCGACGCCGATCACGCTGAACAAACGCTCGCCCGAACCATTGACCGCATCCGCAACGGCGGCCGCCATGGCAGCGCCGACGAATCCCAGTCCCTGGATGCAGACGATTGGCTTATCGGGCATGTCTTCACCGCTGCGGCTCGGCCGGTCCGTCCGGTTCGCGACGACAAGCCCTTGCTGCATGATCGTTGCCAATGTTTCTAGATCAGCCATGCGAACGCGCCAAGATCCCGGCGCGGCCCCCTTGTCGATCAAGATGCTGATCGAGGAGCATCCGAATATGCCCTTTCCGGCCGATGCGCTGTCCCGCATCACACTCGGCACCGTCCAGTTCGGCATGCCCTATGGCAAGGCCAGGCGGACTCAGCCGCCAGGCGATCGCGGGTTGACCGACACTCTCGACGCCGCAAAGCGCGCCGGCATCACCTGCCTGGACACCGCCCGCAACTATGGCGACGCCGAAATCCGCATCGGAGGCTGGTTGGCCGGCTGCGAACGAAAGCCGCTGATCGTGTCGAAGCTGCCGCCGATCGACATTGGCGACGGCGAGATTGCCGACTATGTGGAAAGGTGCGTGATGGCCAGCCTCACCGCGCTGGGCCTTCAGCGGCTTGACGGATACCTTGTCCACCGTGCGTCGGACCTGCACCGCCCCGGGGTCGTCGCGTCGCTGCAGCGGGCCGTTGATGCGGGCCGCATCGGCGCGTTCGGCGTTTCGGTCTATGAACCGCAGCAGCTCGCCGACGCGCTTGCTGTGCCCGGCGTCGGCTTGGTTCAGCTCCCTGCAAGTCTGCTGGATCAGAGGTTCGCCGAAAGCGGGTTGATCGACCGATGTGTGGAGCAGGGGGTCGTGGTGTTCGCCCGCAGTCTGTTCCTTCAGGGCGCCCTGCTGCTATCGGATGATGAGTTGCCCGGCCATCTGCTGCCCCTCAAGCCTACCATTCATCGGCTTCGCGGCTTGGCGGCCGAATCGGGATGCGGGTTGCAGTCGCTGGCCCTTGCGGGTGTGTTGTTGACACCTGGGGTTGCATCTGCGGTCATCGGAGTCGCCAATTGCGAGGAACTGCAGGAGAACCTCGCGGTCCTTCGATCCATGCCGGAAAATGCTGTGGCCGAGCAGGCGCGTCGAATCGCATCAGGCATTCCGCCGCACCTACTGGACCCAAGGCGCTGGCCAGCCGTGGATTAGATGGGGACGGACGCGGTCCCGTAGCCGATAGGTCCCTGCGAAGGTTCGGAAAACTTGAGTCTTTGCGTAGCGTCTGCCAGTCGATTCGCAGGATGCTTAAACGGCGACCATCTACAACGGTGACCATCTACCTGAGACAAAATTATCTTGTTCCCATTAAGGAATTATCTTTCCATTTCGCATCCCCACCGGCGATGATAAAGTAAGTTCAACTTTAGCGCGCTTCATCGGTTTGCCGTTCGAGCGAGCCGTCCCCGTGATGTCGGGTTGCCGGACCGTGGCGCCGAAACGGCAGGGGATCGCGCGTATCGATGTCGAGGGTCGGTGGGGCCGCGACGCACCCAAGGAAGGGACTGGACAGTGGTCATCTTCACAGGAGACATGGGGTTCGAGGAAGACCACCGTTTCAGTTTGCAAGAGGAATGGTAGAGAGTGATGCGTACATGGCGTGAAGAAGAAACGAGGCCGGGTCTCAACGTGCCGCTTGCAGATCAACCGCGGACATCGTCTCGCGCCACAGCGGAGGTGATGGAACAGATTGCGCAGTTAGCGTATCGGTTCGGCTTTGCTGGCGATCTCAGGCCGGCCCAATGGACCGCCTTGCGTTTCTTCGGCAGGGCGGAAGAACGGGCATGCACCGTCAGCGCGTTCGCCGAGCATAATCTGACGTCGCGCAGCAGTGCCTCGCAGACGGTCAACGCCCTGGTCAAACGCGGGCTGCTGGTGCGCCGGCCGATCCCCAGTGACCGGCGGACCCATCGCCTGGAGTTGACCGATCAGGCAAAGACCCTGTTGGCCAATGATCCGTTGCGCGAGCTGGAGCTTTCGATAGCCGACATGTCAGACGACAACCGGTTCCAGCTGGCCGAGCGGTTGGAGGAACTGCTGAGGCTGATGCTCAAGCGTCATGCCAAACGAAAGGATGTTGGCTGAGCAGGCGGCTCACCGTCTGCAGAAAGTGTTTGTTGTCGAACGGCTTGAACAACACGGCATCGGCACCGAACATTTCGCCCATCTTTAGGGACAGGTTCGCTGAGAGGTCTGCACTGCCGCCTGAGATCGCAAGGATCTTGGCGGTAGGGCAGACTTCGCGTGCCTCTTTGATCACAGCGATACCATCGACATCGGGCATGATCACGTCGGTGACGATCAGATCGAATGGTGCTGAGCGCATCTGAGCCAGCGCTTCATTGCCTGTGCCCGCCTCCGTTACCTCATGGCCGGCCGTCTCAAGCAGGCTGCGGAGCAGCAATCGGACGTGTTCTACGTCGTCAATTATCAGCACGGCTGCCATCGCACACCTTCGAACTGCAATTCACTCTACCCATCACCGCTAATCGGATCCCGGTGGTCAGCGCAATATCTTTCTCATCCAGGGGATTGTGCCGTCTAGCGAAACTTGATGCCTCCAACGAGCGCGCGCGTCTACGGGCGCTGAGACGACAGATCGCCGACGGCCGTGCGCACCCGATCGGCCAGTTCGGCCGGATCGCTGAAGCCTTCGGCGATCAGCGCCGCTGTGTCCAGGGGACGACCATAGGTGATTCCCAGACGGGTGAAGCGCGGCCAATGCCGATCGCGCGGCCAGGCCTCGAATGCGCCGGTCACCCGCGCCGGGATCACCGTGGCCTGCGACTGCAGCATCAGGTGTCCCACGCCAGGAAGGAACCGTTGCAGCTCGCCGTCAGGCGATCGCCAGCTCTCAGGAAACCAGACCAGGATGTTGCCCCGCTTCAGGACTTCGGCGCCGGAGGCGAGCGTGGCCCCGGCAGCGCGCTCGTCCACTGGGAAGATCTGCGACGCCCTGGAGAACAGACGGAAGATCCTGCTGCCGAACAGCCTGTTCACATCGCCGCTCCACCAGGTGGATCGCAGGCGCTTCATGCCTAAGGACGCGACCACGATGAAGGCGTCGATGTCGCTGACATGGTTGCAGGCAATGATCACCGGGCCCGACATGGGGACCCTGTCGAGATCCTTGACGCGCAGGCCGAACAGTCCGCGGATCAGGAAGGTGTTGACGGCGTAGATGAGCCAGCGCAGTGGCCGGTAGCTTGCGGGAAGCGGCCGCAGCCACTGCGCCTGCGCGTCGGTGAGCGGCGCGATCACGCCGCCATCCCCGATTGTGGCGACGGATGTGCCGTCACCCACGCGTTCCGCCGCCCGCTCAATCAGGTCGCGGACGGTGAACAGGGTTGCTGCATCGTCTTCGGAAAACCGCACATTCAGGCGTTCGGCGATCTCCAAAGACAGGGTCACCCATTCCAGGGAATCGATTGAGAGATCGAGCTGCAGCGAGAGATCAGGATGCAGGTCAGCCGCCGGGTAGCGCCCTTTGAGGTAGGCCCAAAGCTCCCGCGCCGGCGACGCGTCCAAGAGGACCCGGTCGGCGTCCGAAAGCTTACGCTTGCGGCCGGACGGGAGGCCATCCTTCGCACGACGGTAGAGGTCGGGGATCAGAAAGCGCTGGTACTTGCCAAGCCGGTTTCGCGGTAGGCTCTCGCTGGTCACCGTAAAACCGCTGACACGCTGGAACGACGCCAGGCCGCGCGCGTGCTCCATCAGCGCCACGCGCACGGCATCCACCGTTTGCATGTGGCCGGCGTCCCGGATCGCTGTCATATCCGGCACGATCAATGCCGCCAGCGCCCCGCCGTCCTCCAGCACGGCGATCTCTTCGATCAGTGGGCTTGCGGCATAGATCTTCTCCACCTCTTCGGGGAAGACGTTCTTGCCGCCGCCGAGCACGATCATCTCCTTCACGCGCCCGGCGATGTGCACGAACCCATCGGCGTCGACGCGGCCGAGATCGCCGGTGCGAAACCAGCCGTCCTCCGTGAAGGCAGTGGCATTGGCTTCCGCATTGTCCTGATAGCCGAGGAACACCGACGGGCCCCGCGCCTGCAGCTCGCCGACGCCGTCTGCATCGGGGTCGGCCACGCGCACCTGCATGCCTGGCAGCGGCCTGCCTTCGCTGCCGATCCGTTTGCCCGCGCCGCCGCCGTTGTTGGTCAGGATCGAGGCCGTCTCGGCCAACCCCCAGCCGGAGCGGACGTCCCAGCCCAAAGCCTCCAGCTTCCAGATCAGGTCCGCCTCGAACCGCGCACCACCTGACGCCAGCAGCCACAAGTCTGGTGCGATCTGCCGATGGACGGAGGCGAACAGCTTACGCCCGATCCGCCAGCCGAACCGCCGATGCGCCATCAAGCTGAAGGCGAACAGGGTCTTGAAGGCGCGGCTGGCGAGCCAGCCCCGTGCAGCGGCACGGGATTCGATGCCGGTCATCAACGCAGCATAGAGGCGCGGCACCGCGACAATCACCGTTATGCGGCCGTGCCGCATGGCGGCTGCCAGGCGCGGCCCATCCACGGCTTCCGGCAGGACAAGCATGGCCCCGGAGGCGAGGCAGGTGAGGATGCCGACGGTTAGCGGATAGACATGGTGAAATGGCAGCGGCAGCAGGATGCGGTCGGCCTCGCCGACGACGCTTTGCGCCATCAGGGCGCGGACGTTGTGCAGGTTGTTGGCATGCGACAAGAGGAAGCTCTTGGGCCGGCCGGTCGTTCCGGACGTATAGACCAGCATGTGCGGCGCTTGCGGATCGATCGCAGGAAGCGGCGCCACCGTATCCGCCAGCAGCGACGACCAGTGTGGCAGGGCAGAGGCCGTGCCGTCGCCATCGTCGTCCAGCCGAAGGATCTGCAGATCCTGGTTCCCGGCGCTTTCCTCAACGCGCGGAATATGGCGCATGGCGACGAAGGCGTGGTTGGCTCCACTGTCGGGGACCAACGTCGCGACTTCCTCATCCGTCAACAGATCGTCGAGTGCCACCGTCAGCGCGCCGATGGAGGCGAGGGCGAACCGCACCACTATCCAGTCGATACTGTTGGGGCCGAACAGCAGCACCGGCGTTCCGGGGCCGATGCCTGCGGCCACCATGCCGGAGGCGAGACGCAGCGATCTATCGGCAAGGTCGGAGAAGGTGATCTCGGTCGTCCGGTCGCCGTGGACGGCCATGACGGCAGTGCGTTCCCCGTGCCGGGCGAGATCCTCAATCAACTCCCGAAGTGTCGGCCATTGAATTGGGCCGTCATCACGCATGGTGGCATTTCTCCTGCCGGATTCACCGTGTCCGGTTCGGTTTGGCTGCGGCCAGATCCTAGGCCGCCATGGCCGGCTGCAAGCTCAGCCGGTCGGTTACCCTGGTTTCGCCTTCGTAGCCTTCCACGATCAGCGACCCGTCGGCCGGCGATGCCTCCAAGGCGAGGCGCGTCCGCTCGTTCAGGATCGGCGGGCGCACCCAGGCCAAATCCCGGGCCTCGCCCGGCAGCACGGCCCGGACCATCTCCAGGCGTTCGGGTGACAGGATGGAATGCGTGCGTCCGGGGAACTCGGTATTCAGCCAGTGGTTGGTAACCGAAGGCGCAGTGTCGTGCACGCGGGCGCGGGTGGGCATCCGCTCAATGATGGCGCTTTGCCCCGGGCGCACGCCAACGATCGTGAAGATGACCGGAAGCGTTACCGCGGTTTCGGTGAGCCGCTGCTTCGCCTCGGCGAAATCCCGGCAGCGGCGGAAGACGTCGCGCAGCAGCATGACCGGCGGCCTGGCGTCCGATCGCCAGGCGATGCGCCGGGCGACCAGCCAGTCGCCCGGAAGGCCCAGCCGCGTCGCCGGGCCGGGCGCCTGGTTGATGGCAATGGCAAACCGCCCAGGCGCCAGCCCTTGCACACAGCCGACGAACCCCGGCCAGGTGAGGTTCAGCCACGATCCCGCAGGATCGTCGATTTCAGTCACCACGATCGCTGTACCCAGGGTCGGCAGCTGCCAGTCGAGCGTGCGGAGCAGGCGAGGGTGCCCGTCTTCCGGCACATGCACGGCGGAAGTACAGGCCCATTCATAGCTGAGGTTCAAGAGCCAGGCGCCCGGCCGGCCCACGCGGCGTGCGACCTCGTCGATCTCGCCGGTCTCGGCGAGGCCCGTGCGCTCTGCCCACCGCCGGGTCAGCTTGTCGCCGAGGCTGACGCCGGGTCCGGTGTAGCGCCGCCGCGCCGCCCGCAGAATGACGGCCAGCCGGTCGGGATAGCGCGATACCAGCTCCGGCAGTCCTTCGCGACCCAGGCGCGTCGTCGGAATGGGCGGCAGGGGATGCGTGGTCATCAAGACACCTCTTTTCCACCCACAGGTTCGCGTACAGCCAAGAGCAGCAGGCCGCCGACGACGAAGAACACCATGACCGTGGCCATGCCGACCCTCTGGCTGTCGCCGATCAGCGTTGCCCAGCCGACAAGCAGCGGTCCCAGCGGCGATATGGCCTTTCCGGAAAGGCCGAACAACCCGAACATCTGCCCCTCATGGCCGGGCGGGGTGAGGCGGGCCATCAGCGACCGGCTGGCGGACTGCACCGGCCCGAAGAAGATGCCGATGCCCACACCCAGCACGAAGAACGCCGTCTGCGTTTCCACCAGAAGCAGGGGAAGGCCGAAGGCCAGCAGGCCCGCGATCCCCAGCAACACGGTCTTGCGTCCGCCGATGCGGTCGTCCAGCCAGCCGAAGGCAAAGGCACCGAGGCCGGCGGTGATGTAGATCAGCACGCCGAACAGCAGGATCTGCTCCTGATCCATGCCGAACGTGCCCGCGGCGTAGACGCCGCCGAAATAGAACATGGTGTTCATGCCGTCGCGGTAGATCATGTGCGCGATCAGGAACCGGGCCGTATTGCCGTGGGTCTTCAGCATGCGCACCGTGTCAGCCAGCGACGTGACGCCGGTGATGATCGCCCGGCCGATGCTCACCTTGTGCGGCGGCTCACGGACGCCCAGGAACAGGGGCAGCGCGAACACCAGGAACCAGGCCGATGCCAGTACGGACGTCATCCGCACCGCCTCGTCCGTCTCGGATGAAAGGCCAAAGGGCGGCGGGTCCGCCATCACCAGGGCGAGCGCCATGGCCAGGCAGAAGATCGTGCCGACATAGCCGAAGCCGATCCCCCAGCCAGACATACGGCCCACCATGTGCGGCGGTGCCAGGCCAGGCAGCATGGCGTTGTAGAACACCATGCTGACCTCAAGCCCGACATTCACCAGGAAGGCCAGCACCAGGGCCGTGACGATCCATGACGTGTCGGCCTGCACGAACCACATCAATCCGCCGGCGACGATGGCAAGGCCGCTGAAGGCGCCGAGCCAGATCTTGCGGCCGGCGCCGGCATCGGCCACGGGGCCCAGCAGGACCGCGAGCACCGCAATCGTGATGCCGGATGCCGACATCATATTGCCCCACAGCGCGGTACCGGTGGTGGTGTCGGCAGCGACGGACTCGGTGAAAAACGTGGCGAAGACGAAGCTGATGATGATTGCCGGCGGGGCGGAGCTGGCCCAGTCATAGAAGAACCAGGCGGCGATGCGTCCCTTTGCCAAGGGGCGCGCCGGTGTTTCGCGAGCCGTGGACTGCGTCACATCCATCCGAAGGGCACCGGGCTAAGTGAGTGGGTGCTCGCTCATATATGGTGGCGATGGTCCATGTTACCAGGGCAAGGGGCGCACATTCTACGCGACCAGGGCCCGCAAGGGGCGATTGTGCGTTCAGATCAGCCCATTAGGACCGGCCAGCCTTCCAGCCGGTAGGCTGCGTCCCAGAACATCCATTCGTACCGGGTCGAGCGCCGGAAGGCCCGCAACATTAGCTCGCGATCGGCGTCCGTTGTGGCGGCGGCGGCACGGTCGGTTATCGCGATCACCGCTTCGACCGCCTCTTCGAATGCCTTGTCGGAATAGGTGTCGATCCAGGCCTGATAGGGATTGTCCGGCGCCGCTCGGTCCGAAATGTGATGGCCCACCTCCCAATAGATCCAGAAGCAGGGCAGGATCGCGGCGACCAGTTCGCCGTAAGTCCCGGTCTGCGCGGTCGCCAGCAGGAAGTTCGTGTATCCCGCGCAAGTTGGCGACGGCTCTGTCGCTGCCGCTTCGGCGGGGCTGACCCCGAACTGTTCGAAGACGCTGCCATGCAGTGCCCGCTCGACCACCAGCGCCTCTTCCGACGCACGGGCGAACTGCACCATGGCGTCCGGCTCCGGCGAACGGGCCGAGGCGATCGCGAGGGTCCGGCTGTACGCCTCCAGATAGAGCGCGTCCTGGATCATGTAGGTCTGGAACCGTTCACGGCTCAGCGTACCTGCCGTAAGCTCCTGATTGAAGGGCAGGTCGAGGATGCGCTGTCTCAGTGCGGCGGTGTCCTGCCAGGCGCGTTCGGTGAACCGGGCCATGGGTCAGACTGTCTCCTTCGTATCGGCGGTTGCCCACAGGGCGTGAAAGTGATGCACCGGCCCATGACCCGAGCCGACGGTAAGTGTGCCGCTCTTCGCGATGGCGGCGGTCACGTAGGCTTTGGCGTCCGTGATCGCGGCTGCGATGTCGTCGCGTTGCGGGATCAGGGCAGCGATGGCGGCCGACAGCGTGCAGCCGGTGCCATGGGTGTTCTTCGTGTCGATCCGCCGGCCCGGCAGCTCGATCATGCGGTTGCCGTCATAGAGAAGGTCCGGACTCTCGCCACCGCTCAAATGCCCGCCCTTCAGCATGACGCAACGTGGGCCGAGATCCGCCAGGGCCTGCGCCGCATCGCGCATCTCGGCGAGACTGGCCGGTTCGGGCCGATCAAGCAGAACGGCGGCTTCAGGCAGGTTAGGCGTGATGACCGTTGCCAGAGGCACCAGAGCCGTACGCACCGTGTCGATGGCGCTGGGGTCCAGCAGGCGGTCCCCGCTCTTGGCCACCATCACGGGGTCCAGAACCACAGCCGGTGGTTTGGATCGAGAGAGGCGATCCGCCACCGTCCGTGCAATCTCTGCGGTCGCGATCATCCCGATCTTCAGAGCATCGACGCGGATGTCTTCCATCAGGGTGTCGATCTGCTCGCCCACAAAGTCCGGCGGCACGGCGTGCACGCCGCTGACGCGCTGCGTGTTCTGGGCCGTCAGCGCCGTCATCACCGCCATGCCGAACGTGCCGAGTGCAGAGAACGTCTTCAGGTCGGCCTGAATGCCGGCACCGCCACCTGGGTCGGACCCTGCGATGGTCAGCACATTGGGGATCATAGATTGCCTCCGGTACTGGAATGGGAAAGGCGTGCCGCCGCAACAGCCAGGGCATATTGGGTGGCCGCCGCCTTTGGATCGGGCGCTGCGACGATGCCGGACACGATCGCGACACCATCTGCGCCGGCAGCCATTACCGGGCCGGCGGTGTCGGGATCTATACCGCCGATTGCCACGACCGGCATTGCCACGCGCTCACGCAGCGCGCGGAACCCGTCGATGCCTAGGGCGGGTCCCAGCTTGGCCTTGGTCCGTGTCGGGAAGACATGGCCGATGCCGGCATAATCGACAATGTCGGGATCGGCGGTCGGGACATGCGCAAGCTCGGAGATCGAGACACCGATGATGGCCTCCGGGCCCAGCAGGCGTCGCGCCATGGTCACCGGCATGTCGTCCTGCCCCAGATGCACACCATCCGCACCGATCGCCATGGCGACGTCGACCCGATCATTGATGATCAGTTTAACGCCAAGCGGTTTCAGTAAGTTCATCAGCGCATTGGCGGCATCTATCAATGTTCTGGTCGAGCCGTCCTTATCTCGCAGCTGGACCAAGGTGGCGCCACCCTCCACAGCCTCGGCCACCGTCGCCGGCAATCCCTTTGACGCGGTCATGGCGGGGTCCGTGACCAGGTACAGGGAGAGATCGAAGCTCTTCGCCGGTGTCATCGCGTTTGCGCCTTCCGTTCCAGGGTCGGTCGATCCAGCGCGTAGAGCGCATCGACGACGGCGGCGGGCAGGCTGCCCGGCCCTTGCGCTGTCTCAGCTGCGACCTCTCCAGCGACGCCAAGCAGGACCAGGGCGAGAACCGAGGCCGCCATGGGATCGGGCTCGACCGCAAGCGTCGCGCCGACCAGGCAGCTCAGCGCGCAACCCAGCCCCGACACCCGCGTCATCATGGGATGGCCGTTTGCGATCGCACAGAATTGCACACCGTCGGTGACATGGTCGACCGTCCCCGTCACCGCGACCACCGCGCCTGTCTGTCGGGCGAGAGCCCTGGCAGCGGGCAGGGCAGCATCGGCAGAGGTTTCGGCATCGATGCCGATCCCACCCACGGGCCGGTCGATTTCCGCCAATACCAGGATCTCGTCGGCATTGCCGCGGATCACGGCCGGCATTTCGGCAATCAGCGCGTGCGCAAGATCGCGGCGATAGGCACTGCCGCCCACGCCGACCGGGTCCAGCACCCAGGGTCGGCCATGGCGGTGCGCCAGCCCGGCGGCCCGTCGCATCGTCTCCGCACGCTCGGCAGTCGGCATGCCGATATTGATGGTGACCCCAGCCGCACCCCTGACGATCTCTTCCAGCTCCTCCGCCGCCTGCGCCATCACGGGCCGGGCGCCGACCGCCTGCAGCACACCGGCCGCCAGCGCTATGGCGACGGGGTTGGTGATGCTATGGACAACGGGGCGCCGGGTGCGCAGGGCCATCAGTCCCTGCCATGGTTTGGGGGCTGTCACAGGGTCGCCACCGTGCTCATCGGTGCGAGCGTCAACGACGCCCAGTCGCCCAGCCTTCGATGCGCTTCGCGATAGGACTGAAGGATGCCGGCGACCATGGTGTCGCTGTCCGCCAGGCCGTCCAGCACCTCCACGGCCGTCTCTCGAGCGGCCGATAGCACGTCATCTGGGAAGGCACGCAGTTCGATCTCGCCCTCGCTGCGCAGCCTCGCCAGGGCCTGGGCGTTCTGCCAGTTGGCCTCGGCCAGGCCGCGGATCGCTTCCGCCTCGCACGCCACCGCCACCAAGTCCTGCAGATCGTCCGGCAGGGCCGACAGGGCGTCGCGATTGACGATGCATTCGGCCGAGCCGTTCGGCTCATGGAAACCGGGCCAATAATAGAACTGCGCGGCGCGGTTGAGGCCCAGCGCCGTGTCGCTCCAGGGGCCGAGGAACTCGGCCCCGTCAATGGTGCCGGTCTGCAGAGCCGTGAAGATCTCACCGGGCGGCAGGCTGACGGGCGTGACGCCGAGCCGGCGCAACACTTCGCCCCCAAGGCCTGGGATGCGATAGACCAGCCCCTGCAGGTCGTCCAGGCTCTCAACCGGCCGGTTCAGCCAGCCGCCCATCTGCATGCCAGAATTGCCCGCCAGATAGGGCTTCACGCCGAACTGGCCGTAAAGGTCATCCCACAATGCTTGGCCGCCGCCCTCATAGATCCACGCCTCATGCCCCAGCGGTGTCAGGCCGAACGGCACGGCGGTGAAGAACGGCGCTGCGGCCATCTTTCCGGCCCAGAACAGGGCGGCCGTGTGGCCGATCTCCGCGGTGCCGAGGGAGACGGCGTCGAACACCTCGAAGGCCGGCACCAGCTCGCCCGCGCCGTACACCTCGACGGTCAAGCGGCCGCCGCTCAACGTCGTGATGCGCTCGGCCAGGCGGTTGGCGCTGGTGCCGGGACCCGGCGCGTTGATCGGCCAGGACGTGACCATCCGCCAGAGCCGGCGCTCTTGGGCAATGGCAGGGGTGGCAAGGCTGCCGGCGAGCGCCGCGCTGCCGAGCCCGGCCAAGCGGCGGCGTGAGAGGCGTGACGTGCAGATGTCGGTCATGGTGACGACGGTCCTTCCACCGTATCTTTGTGGAAGGGTGTCGCGACCGGGTTTGCGGACGGATGTCGACTCGTCTCTGGCCGCGACTCCCTTCGCTGGCATTACCCAGATCAGGTTCGACGGGTATGATCTCAGCCCGTGTCCGAAAACGCGGGCACCCCTGTGTCGCTTGTGTTCTCTCTAGCAGCCGTTTCCGGTGACCGTCAACGAGGAGCAGGCAAGCCCATGTCCGTTGAAGCTGCGGTGGATCGCGTACTCCATCGCTTGTGCGGCGTTCTGGCGATCGGCGGCGGCCTGGTGTTGTGCAGCTTGGTCGCGCTGACGGTCGTCAGCGTCGCAGGGCGGGAGGCGTTGGCGTTGCCCTGGCTCGGCCCCTGGTTCGGACCCGTCAACGGCGACTTCGAGCTTGTCGAACTGGGTGTGGCCGTCGCCGTGTTCAGCTTTCTGCCCTATTGCCACATCAGCCGCCGCAATGTGGCGGTCGAGGTCTTCACCTGGGGCGCCTCGCCGCGGCGGCTGATGTGGCTGCGCTTCGCCGGCGACGTGATGCTCGCCCTGCTGGCGATCCTGATGACGTGGCAACTCGCTCTGGGGGCCGTGGATCTGCATCGCTTCGGCGAGACTACGATGGTGCTTGCGATTCCAGTCTGGTGGGGGTATCCGCCCGCGATATTCGCCATGGGGTTGCTGGTCGTCGTGACGGCCTGGACATCCTGGCGGGGTGCCGCCGATCTCGCGCGTGGCCACGGGTATTGAGTGAATGACCGATCTGGGGGCGGCGGCAGCCGGCTTTGCCGCCCTGTTCCTGCTGCTTGCACTGCGTATTCCGGTCGGCGTCGCCATGTTGAGCGTCGGTGTCGTCGGCTATGCGAGCCTGCGCGGCTGGGGGCCGCTGCTGGCCCATCTGAAGACGACGGTGTTTCCCCAGTTCTCCAGCTATTCGCTGTCGGTGGTGCCGCTGTTCCTGCTGATGGGGGAGTTCGCCTCCAGAGGAGGCCTGAGCCGGGCGCTGTTCCGGGCCGCCTATGTCTGGCTGGGCCATCGCCCGGGCGGCGTGGCCATGGCCTCGATCGGCGCGTCTGCCGGGTTCGGCGCCATCTGCGGATCGTCCCTCGCCACGGCCGCGACGATGGCGCGGGTGGCCCTGCCGGAGATGAGGCGTTACGGCTATTCCGGTGCGCTGGCCACGGGAACGCTGGCCGCCGGCGGCACGCTGGGCATCCTGATCCCGCCTTCGGTGATCCTGGTGATCTATGCGCTGCTGACCGAACAGAACATCGCCAAGATGTTCATCGCCGCACTCTTGCCGGGGCTGTTGGCGGTGTTTGGTTATATCGCGGCGATCGCGTTCTATGTGCATGTCCATCCGCATGCCGGTCCGCCGGGGCCGCGCGAGGGCTGGGCGACGCGCCTCTCTGCCGCGGCGGCGACCTGGCCTGTGGCCCTGATCTTTCTGCTGGTGATCGGGGGCATCTATTTCGGCTGGTTCACGCCGACGGAAGGGGCGGCCGTCGGCGCCTCGGCCACCGGGCTGGCGGCTGTGCTGCGCGGCGGGATGCGCCGAAGGGAATTCCTGGACAGCCTCATCGGAACGGCGGCGGCCACCGGCATGGTGTTCCTGATCCTGCTGGGCGCCGCGATGTTCAACGCGTTCCTGGCCTTTACGGGCCTGCCGCAGCTGGCGGCCCTGCTGGTCGGTGAGTGGACAGCGTCGCCGTGGCTCGTCCTGGTCGCCATCCTGCTGGGCTATCTGGTGCTGGGCTGCGTGATGGACAGCCTCAGCATGATCCTGCTGACGGTGCCGATCTTCTTTCCGATTGTCGCGGCGCTCGATTTCGGGCTGCCGCCGGAAGAGGTGGCGATCTGGTTCGGCATTCTGGCCCTGATCGTCGTCGAGGTTGGGCTGATTACGCCTCCAGTGGGTTTGAATGTGTTCATTATCAATGGCTTGGCGCGCGACGTTCCGATCCGCCAGACATTCTGGGGCGTGCTGCCCTTCCTCGCCGCCGACATCCTGCGTGTCGCAGTGTTGATCGCCTTTCCCGGCATCAGTGTGCTGTTGGTCCGCTGGCTGGGATGACTGCGGGCGGAGGATAGGCCACGGCGCGGCAGCGGACCGAAGATGGCCTCGAGTATTCTGTAGTCGCAAATAAGACTTAGTCGCAATCTTAGGCCGGCGGACTTCCTCAAGTGCATCAACGCTTCGGGGGATAATTGATCGATGTCATGGCGATGGGTCCGGGGTTGGGGATTGCTTGGCGGGTCGTTCAGCCGTGGTCCCGCCGCCGCAAGGCGGCAGTGGCAGGGTCTTTGCTTCGGCAGGGAAATGCCCGCGCTAAAGGGGGGAAGCGCCGCGGACTCTGACCTTGGCACCTTTGGGACAGCATGTCGCGACGTCCAACCGCGGAGCCCGACCCGACGATGACGGACAAACCAGTCGATATGACCACGCCGCCCGATCTGTCGCACGAGCGGCGGACGGGTCCTTTCAGAATTCAGCGGCCGGTCTATGTCGACCTGCTTCCGCCTTGCAACAATGCCTGCCCTGCAGGTGAGGACATCCAAGGCTGGCTGACGCACGCTCAGGCAGGCCGGATGTACGAGGCCTTTCAGCACCTGATCCGCGAGAACCCGATGCCCGCGGTGCACGGGCGGGTCTGCTACCACCCCTGCGAAGACAGCTGTAACCGTGCGCGGCTGGATTCCACCGTCAGCATTCATGCCGTTGAACGCCATCTCGGCGACAGGGCGATCGAAGAGGGCTGGCAGGTCGAATTCGAGGCGGAGCCGACCGGTCGGCGCATTCTCGTCGTCGGTGCCGGCCCGTCCGGCCTGTCCGCGGCGTATCACCTTCGCCGCCTGGGCCACGACGTGGAAATCCGCGATGCCGGACCATTTGCCGGCGGCATGATGCATTTCGGCATTCCCAAATACCGCCTGCCGCGGGACATCTTGGAAGCCGAAGTAAAGCGCATTGAAAACATGGGCGTAAAGATCGTCCTTAACCACAAGGTTGAGGACGTGATGGCCGAGAAGAGGAATGGCGGATTCGACGCCGTGTTCATTGCGGTCGGCGCGCATCTAAGTAAACGGACCGAAATCCCTGGCCGCGACGCCGGCAAGGTGCTGGACGCCGTTTCGTTCCTGAAGGATGTCGAGACCGGCGATGTGCCGAAGCTGGGCCGCCGGGTCGCCGTCTATGGCGGCGGCAACACGGCCATGGATGCCGCTCGCACGCTCAAGCGTCTCGGCGTCGAACCGATGATCATCTATCGGCGCGATAAGGAGCATATGCCCGCGCATACTTTCGAAGCCGACGAGGCCGAGGAAGAGGGCGTGAAGATCCACTGGCTCCGTACGATTAAAGAGGTCGATGAAAGTAAGTTCACCGTAGAGGTCATGCGGGTCGACGAGAACGGCCGGCCGCAGCCGACCGGCGAGTTCGAAGAGCTGGAGGCCAACGATCTGATCCTCGCCCTTGGGCAGGACACCGATACCGCATTCATGCGCAACATTCCGGGCATCGAGTTCAAATGGGACGGCGTGGTCGTGGTCGATGAGCGGATGATGACTGGCTATGCCGGCATCTTCGCCGGCGGCGACATGGTCCCGTCCGACCGCACCGTGACCATCGGCGTCGGCCACGGCAAGAAGGCGGCGCGCAACATAGATGCATGGCTGCGCGATCAGGCTTACGAGAAGCCGCCGAAGCACGACATCGCGACCTTCGAGAAGCTGCATGTCTGGTACTACACCGATGCCGCCCAGCGCCCGCAGGGGCATCTGGACATGGCGCGGCGCCGGTCGAGCTTCGAAGAGGTTCTGAAGGGCCTGACGGAAAAAGAGGCCGTGTATGAGGCCAAGCGGTGCCTGTCCTGTGGCAACTGCTTCGAGTGCGACGGCTGCTTCGGTGCTTGTCCTGAAGATGCGGTGATCAAGCTCGGGCCGGGTAAGCGCTATCGCTACAACTACGATCTCTGCACCGGCTGTGCCGTCTGCTTCGAGCAGTGCCCGTGCCACGCCATCGAAATGGTTCCGGAACCGGCCGAGTGACGCGGGGCCTGGGGGATCCGATCAGCTTAGACGATCCGCAGCGCTTCGGGCTGCGGAAACTGGGGATACACGGCGCGGGCCGGCAGGTCCGCCAGGTGCCGGGGGAACACCATGGCCGAACATGAAGTGACCACGATCGACGGCAACGAGGCCTGCGCCTATGTCGCCTACCGTGTGAACGAGATCTGCGGCATCTATCCGATCACGCCGTCGTCGACCATGGCGGAGCTGGCCGACCAGTGGTCCAGCGAAGGCAAGGTCAATATCTGGGGCAACGTTCCCCAGGTCGTGGAAATGCAGAGCGAGGCGGGCGCCGCGGGCACCGTGCACGGTGCGCTGCAGACGGGATCGCTGACCACGACCTTCACGGCCTCCCAGGGCCTGATGCTGATGATCCCCAACATGTACAAGATTGCCGGTGAGCTGACGCCGGCCGTCTTCCATGTGGCCGCCCGCTCGCTGGCGGCCCAGGGGCTCTCGATTTTCGGCGATCACCAGGATGTCATGGCCGTCCGGTCAACCGGCTTTGCGCTTCTGTCCGCAAGCTCGGTGCAAGAGGCCCACGACATGGCCCTGATCGCACAGGCCGCCGCGCTGGAAGCCCGCGTACCCTTCGTGCACTTCTTCGATGGTTTCCGGACTTCGCACGAGGTCAACAAGATCGAGCTTCTAAGCGACGAAGAGATCCGCGCGATGGTCCGCGAGGACCTGGTGCTGGCCCATCGGGCGAGGGGCCTCAATCCCGAGAACCCGTTCATCCGCGGCACCGCGCAGAACCCCGACGTCTACTTCCAGGGCCGCGAGACGGTGAACCGGTTCTATGACGCCTGCCCGGGGATCGTCGCCAAGGTGATGGACCAGTTCGCCGAACTGACGGGCCGGCGCTATCACCTGTTCGACTATTTCGGCGATCCGCAGGCTGAGCGCGTCCTGATCGTCATGGGCTCAGGCGCCGATATCTGCCGGGAGACGGCGGAGTTCCTGGCCGAGCGGGGCGAGAAGGTCGGCGTCCTCCAGGTGCATCTTTACCGCCCCTTCGCCGCAGACGCGTTCGTCGCCGCACTGCCCGCCACGGTCAAGGCGATCGGCGTGCTCGACCGCACGAAAGAGCCAGGCGCAACCGGCGAGCCGATGTATCTCGACGTCGTGACCACGCTGGCGCAGGCGCATGCCGGCGGCACGTCGCCGATTGCAGCCATGCCGCGTATCATCGGCGGCCGCTACGGCCTGTCGTCGAAGGATTTCACGCCGGCCATGGTCAAGGCCGTGTTCGACGAGTTGAAGAAGCCCGATCCCAAGAACGGCTTCACCGTCGGCATCAACGACGACGTCACCCACACCAGCCTGGACTACGATCCGACCTTCCGCGTCGTCGGCAAGGGCGTCGTCCGCGCCATGTTCTACGGCCTCGGTGCCGACGGCACCGTCGGCGCCAACAAGAACACCATCAAGATCATCGGCGAGGATCCGGAGTTCCACGCCCAGGGCTATTTCGTCTACGATTCCAAGAAGTCCGGCTCGCAGACGATCTCCCATGTCCGCTTCGGGCCCGAGCCGATCCGGTCGTCTTACCTGATTGAGAAGGCCGACTTCATCGGCTGCCACCAGTTCAACTTCCTGGAAAAGACCGATGTGCTGGAGCGGGCGGCTGATGGTGCCACGTTCCTCTTGAACGCGCCCTACGGACCCGACGAGGTCTGGGACCACCTGCCGCGCTCGGTCCAGCAGCAGATCATCGCCAAGAAGCTGCCGGTCTATGTGATCGACGCCTTCAAGGTGGCGCGCGAGACCGGCATGGGCACGCGCACCAACACCATCATGCAGACCTGCTTTTTCGCGATCTCCGGCGTCATGCCGCGCGAGGAAGCGATCGAGAAGATCAAGGCATCGATCAAGAAGACCTACCGGCTGAAGGGCGACGAAGTCGTCCGCAAGAACTTCGAGGCGGTCGACCACACGCTGGCCCATCTGCACAAGGTGGAGGTTCCGGTATCGGCCTCAAGCGAGCACGAACTGCCGCCCGTCGTCCCCGACGCCGCGCCGGACTTCGTCAAATCGGTCACGGCCATGATGATGGCCGGGCGCGGCGACGAACTGCCGGTCAGCGCCATGCCCATCGACGGCACCTATCCCTCGGCGACGACGAAGTGGGAAAAGCGCAACATCTCGCAGTTCGTACCGGTGTGGGAGGAAGACATTTGCATCCAGTGCGGCAACTGCAGTTTCGTCTGCCCGCACAGCGTCATCCGCTCGAAGTTCTACAACGAAAGCCTGCTGGACGGCGCGCCGGAGGCGTTCAAGTCTGCGCCGATCGACGCCCGCGGCTTCCCGGACACACGCTATACGCTTCAGGTCTATCTGGAAGACTGCACCGGCTGTGCGCTTTGCGTCGAGGTGTGCCCGGCCAAGAGCAAAGAGCAGAGCGGTCTGAAGGCCATCAACATGCGGCCCAAGGACCCGGTGATCGAGGCGGAGCGTAAGAATATCGATTTCTTCGAGACCCTTCCGGTGAACGACCGTGGACGCGTGGACTTCTCGACCGTGCGCGGCTCGCAGTTCCTGGAGCCTTTGTTTGAGTTCTCCGGTGCCTGCGCGGGCTGCGGCGAGACGCCCTATCTAAAGCTCCTGTCGCAGCTTTTCGGCGACCGGCTGACGATCGCCAATGCGACCGGCTGTTCCTCGATCTATGGCGGCAATCTGCCGACGACGCCTTGGGCGCAGAACTCCGAAGGCCGTGGCCCGGCCTGGGCCAACTCGCTGTTCGAAGACAATGCAGAGTTCGGACTGGGCTTCCGCCTGTCGGCCGACAAGCATGTCGAGATCGCGCAGGAAACGGTGTTGGAGCTGAAAGAGGCTCTCGGCAGCGATCTTGTCGAGGAGACGCTGGCGGCTTCCCAGCTGACGGAGGTGGAGATCCGGCTGCAGCGCGCGCGTGTGGCGGAACTTATGAAGCGCCTTGCCGAAATCCAGGGCGAGAAGGCCGATCGGCTGCGGTCCGTCATCGACCACCTTGTGCGGCGTAGCGTCTGGATCGTCGGCGGCGACGGCTGGGCCTACGACATCGGCTCCGGCGGCGTCGACCACGTGCTGTCCACGGGCCGCAACGTCAACATCCTGGTGCTGGACACCGAGGTCTACTCCAACACCGGCGGCCAGATGTCCAAGTCGACGCCCATGGGCGCCATCGCCAAGTTCGCCGCGGCCGGCAAGTCGGTCGGCAAGAAGGATCTGGCGCTGCAGGCGATCTCCTACGGCAATGTCTATGTCGCCCGCATCGCCATGGGGGCGAACCCGCAGCAGACCCTGCTGGCCTTCCGCGAGGCCGAGGCCTATCCGGGGCCGTCGCTGATCCTCGCCTACAGCCATTGCATCGCCCACGGCATCAATATGCAGAACGGGCTGAACCAGCAGAGCTTGGCGGTGCACAGCGGCTATTGGCCCCTGATGCGCTACAACCCGGGGGTCCGGGAGAGCGGCGAGAACCCCTTCGTTCTCGACAGCCAGCGCCCTCGGGTCGCCTTGAAGGACTACGCGTACAACGAGCTGCGATACCGGATGCTGACGCGCACCAACCCGCAGACCGCTGACCAGCTGATGGCGCTGGCTCAAGAGCAGGTCAACCGGAAGTGGGAGGTGTATGAGGAGATGGCCACCCGAGGTTAATGGGTCCACCGGCCCGGTGCGCCATTGCGCCCGGTGCCACCTGCTGCCTCGATGACGACGTTTGGGGACACGAAAGAAAATGGTCGATCTGAGCACGACATATATGGGCCTTCCCCTGAAGCATCCTGTGGTGGCTTCGGCGTCGCCGTTGTCGGAGTCCGTGGACGGGATCAAGCGGCTTGAAGACGCAGGCGCGGCGGCGATCGTCATGTTCTCGCTGTTTGAAGAGCAGTTGCAGCACGAAAGCGAAGCCTTCGACCACCTGACCACGTCGGGCACCGAGAGTTTCGCGGAATCGCTCACCTATTTCCCCATGGTGGAAGATTACCATGTGGGTCCGGACCGCTATCTGGACCTGATCCGGCGGGCCACGGAGGCCTGCGATATTCCCGTGATCGCCAGCCTGAACGGCATCACCGACCGGGGCTGGACGGACATCGCACGGCAGATGCAAGAGGCGGGCGCCAAGGGCATCGAGCTGAACGTCTATTACATCCCGGCCGATCTGGGCATGACCGGCCGCGAGGTCGAGGACCGCTATGTCGATGTGCTGACGGCCGTGAAGCGGTCCGTCAGCGTGCCCGTGGCCATGAAGCTGAGCCCGTTCTTCAGCGCCATGGGGGACATGGCGCGGCGTCTGGACACGGCCGGCGCGGACGCTTTGGTGCTCTTCAACCGCTTCTATCAGCCCGATTTCGATCTTGAGAAGCTGGAGGTGAAGTCGAACCTGAACCTCAGCGCCTCAACAGAGATGCGGCTGCCATTGCTCTGGATCGCGGTGCTGCATGGGCGCATCCGGCCGTCGCTGGCAGCGACGACCGGCGTCCATGCCGCGGAAGACGTGGTCAAGTACCTCATGGCCGGGGCTGATGCAGTTATGTCCACTTCGGCGCTGCTGAAGCATGGGCCGGGCTTTGTGTCGACCCTGGTGGACGGGGTCACGGGCTGGATGGAACGGCGCGGCTACAGCGGCGTCCAGCAGATGAAGGGCTCTATGAGCCAGGCCAATGTCGCCGATCCGACGGCCTTCGAGCGGGCGAACTACATCAAGATGCTGGAAAGCTACAAGAGCGACTACGTCCTCTGAGCCCGGTGCGGCCGGATAGGCCCGGCCGACCTCACGGTGTCAGTTTTCTTCTGACGAGAGACCCTGAAGCACATCCTGGAACGTGCGGCCATCCTGCTCGGCGGCGGGCGGAACCGTGCCGCCGGCACCGGTCCCCGTTGCCGTCGAACCCGTCGAGAGGGGCTGCGTGCCGGAAATCGGCTGCCCCGACACAGAACCGGCGCCCGAGCCTGCGGGCGGGGCCAGGTCTCGTATTGAAACGGGCGGCTGGCCCGACGGCGCGCCCGCACCCGGGTTTGTCGGCGTCTCCGGCGGGATCTGCTGATGGGGAAACGGCGATCGCGCGACGTCATCGCGAATGCGCTCGGACAGATCACACCAGCCGGGCGTTCCACGAGCGCAGAACTCCTCCACATTAGCGCGGTTGTTCTGACAGCTGATGCTAGACCAACCCAGTGAATTGCACAGCTCGATGGCCCGAGCATAAGACTCGTGCAACGGGCTCCGGTACGGGCCACCGTCTTGCGCCATCGCCAAGGTTGACGACATGAGCGTTGCGGCTGCCGTGATCGCCAAGTAGCGCGGCATAGCGAACCCCTCCCTCATACCAGACAAATCCAAATGCTGGTCCAGATCTCGCGCATCGAACGTGGAGTGTAACCGCGATCTTGACGAAATGAAGGAGGCAAAAGGGCGTTTTTCCAGTGGGTGAGCGGTCGCAGGAGGCGTTCGCGCGGGCCCTCGGTCGATGACTCTCGAGGCGACCTAGGATCGCCGTTGCCACGCCCGGGGCCGACGCGCCGCTTGGGCCGGGGTGCAGCAGACCCCTGCTTCATCCCGCCGCCTGAGGTAAAAGGTCACA
The DNA here is from genome assembly GCA_028281925.1 of Alphaproteobacteria bacterium. GTDB lineage: Bacteria > Pseudomonadota > Alphaproteobacteria > DSM-16000 > Inquilinaceae > JACKIG01. Next base: position 50,514 of record JANQIX010000034.1, on the reverse strand, counting down.
CGCGTCCACGGCACAGAGGCCGGTCAGAATCCCGGGGTCCGCCGCCATCTTCCATGGATTGTTAGGACTTGGAATGATAAATTTTGAAGGATTGATTATGTGAGGTTGAATATACTCGCATTCTCAGGATGCGGTTTGGGGGCGCAGATGGGGTTCACACGTATTCTCGCGGTCATGGCCCTGGTTGGGGCGATGGCCGTCACGGGCCGACCTGGCTTCGCTGAAGAAACCAACGATGATCTATTGGCGGGCTGGCTGGCACAGCTTCGCCACGAAGCCAGCACGATTGCCACGGACCTTGAACAGCCGCGAACCGTCGTCAGTCATGGGCAGATGCTGCGGCTCGGCGCCGTCAGCCCGCGCGTGGGTGAGTTGACCCTTAGACTTCAAGAGCTTGGCTATCTGACCCCGGAAGAAGTCGAGACTGTCGGGACGGTCTTTACCGAAGTCGTAGAAGAAGCCGTGAAGTCTTTCCAGACTGATCTTGGCCTGTTTGTTGACGGCGTTGTTGGGCCCCAATCGCTTGCCGCGCTCAATCGCAGCCGTGAAGAGGCGTTTCGCGCGATCTCGTATTCCATCCGTGAGTTGGAACAGCTGCGCGAGAATGCGCCGCCCGTATTCCTCCAGGTCAACATCCCGTCGATGGAGGCGCTGTTGATCCGCGACGGTAGCGTTGCGCGCAGAATGCGCGTAGCGGCCGGCCGCCCGGATCGTCAGACGCCGATCATGGAAGACCGGATCGTCGAGGTTATCCTCAATCCGACCTGGACCGTCCCGCCCACCATCATGCGCAACGATGTGCTGCCGAGGCTTCGCAACAGCGGCGCTTCTGGCGTTTCGGCCTCCAGCATCTATCTGGACGGCCAGGCGGTCGACCCCGCCACGGTCGACTGGTCGGAGGTTGATCCCTGGCGTATCGGCATCGTTCAGCGTCCGGGCGGGCACAATGCCCTGGGCCGGTACCGGTTCACCCTGACCAACGGCGAAAGCATCTTCCTGCACGACACGAACAATCGCGGCGTGTACCAGCGCGCCTACAGGGCGGTCAGTTCCGGATGTGTGCGGATGGAAGATGCAGCCGAATTGGCAGAGTTGCTGTTGCGTCCTGAGGGAATGGACGCCGCGGAAGTCCAGCGTCGTCTCGCGCTGGGCTATACCCAGAGACTGCCGCTGACCGACGCGATGCCTGTGTTCATCACCTATTGGACCGCCACCGTGCGGCCCGAGCAGGGCGTTGTCATCCACGATGATGTCTATTACCGGATGAACGGGTTCAGCGCCGAGCTGCCGACACAGGGCGACGCTGCCAGCGGATAGCAGCGGGTCGCCGTTCCAAGGCAAAGGGCCTCGGGGCGTCGCCCACTGGCAGTCGACGATCGATCGAGAACAGGTATTCGGCCTCGCGCCTGTGGGTGGTGGCTAGCTTGCCCGTCGGCCATTGCGGGTGACGCCGGCTGAGATGTAGAGTTTCTGCGCAGCAGTTGACATTGCGAAGCAGGGAGCGGGCGCGTAGTGGCAGAGTCGGACGACGGCGACGCAGCGGTCGACCTGGAGCGTCGGAGGCACCCTCGACTGCCGGTTCGGGAACGCGGTACGCTGCTGAAGGACGGCCGCATGCACCCGCTTGTGGATTGCAGCGTCGGCGGCTTTTTCTGCCTCCTACCGCCGGAATCCCTACCGCCGGTCGGGCAGTCCGTCGAGGTCCGGCTGGTACTAACGGCCGACGGATCGACGGTCGACGACTTCGATGTCGCGGCCCGTATCGTACGACACACTGAACCGTCAGGGCATGTGGGGGCACGCATCGTCGAAGTGAACGGCGTCGCCGCCCATCGTTTCGAGGCCTTCCTGGAGGAATGCCGGAGTCGAGAGCAAGGGGTGTGACCGGCCCGCCACCCGCGCCATGTGCGGTGAGTTACTGCTGCCCGATCTTCGTCAGAAAGTGAAGCAAGGGGCCCGCAAAGGCCCGGCTATCCACCGCTAGGTTCGCCAGCCCACCCTTTTCCGTGTCGAGGAACTCGGAATCAACACCGACGATCAGGTAGCGGCCGTCCCGCTCAATGAAGAGGGGCGACCCGGAATCCCCGTGCGTGGTGTCGCATTGGTGCAGAAAGCCAAAGGCCTCGCGGATATCGACGATGGGGCAGCCGGCATTGGCGGTCATGCGGTCCGGGCTGTCCCAGCTGTAGCCGCCCTGACTCAGCAGATCCCACTGGCCAGCGTCCAACAGCGCGATATCCTGGTCGTTGATCTCATGGACCTCGAAGTATCCGGTCTCTTCTCCGATCGGCCAGTCCAACTCCAGGAACGCCCAGTCTTCGCCTTCCTGGTCGATTTCCGGGTTGTAACCGGGATTGGCCAGAAATGAGACGATCTCGGCCCGGGCCGCATGCGAATTGCCGTTGAAGCCTGCAAGGAAGGCATCCGGCGCAGCGTCCGAGCCGTCCACATCGACGACACAATGGGCCGCCGTCAGCGCGACGCTCGGGGCAACCAGGGCGGCCGTACAGGTGCCGCCGCCATCTTTCACCAGCAGGCCGATAGCGCGCCAGGGCAGGTGTTTGGTCTGCGGCACGAAGCGGTCGTCGTATCCGAAATAGTGATCGCGGACGCCGGCCGGTGTCGCCCGTCCGAGACAATCGACCGTGTCGGTCCGTGCGCGGCACTGGCCCGTGCCTGTTCCAGGCTCGTCGCACTGGTCGTCGAACGCGGTTTCGCACGAGTTGTCGCGGTTGCGGCGGTTGGCGACGGGGCGGCAGTCGGTGACATCGGTCCCGTCCGTGCATACACCGGTGCCGATGCCAGGCTCGTCGCATTCCCCGTCCAGCGCCCAGCGGCAGGAGTCCTCACCGCCGGCTTCCAGCGCCCGGCAATCGGCTGTGTCCGTGCCGGCAGCACACGCGCCGGTGCCGATATCCGGATGGTCGCATTCGCGATCGAAGGCCCAGCGGCAGGTGTTATTGCCGGACGCGACGCTCCTGCAGTCCGCGGTGTCGGTGCCGTCCGTGCAGGCGCCGGTGCCGCCATAGCGCGGCTCGTCGCATTCACCGTCATGTGACCAGTGGCAGCTATCGTCGCCACCGGCAAGAACGGCTCGGCAGTCGGCTGCATCCGTGCCGGATGCGCAGGCGCCGGTTCCCACGCCGGGTTCGTCGCATTCGCGATCGAAGGCCCACTGGCAGGTGTTGTTGCCGCTGGCGGCCAGCCTGCAATCAGTCGTGTCCGTCCCGTTGGCGCAAGCCCCGGTGCCGTTGTATTGCAGTTCGTCGCATTCGCCGTCATTGGCCCATCGACAGCTGTCGTTGCCGCCGACACTCACACCGCAATCCGTCATGTCGGTGCCGTCGGCGCAGGCCCCGGTTCCACCGTGGCGAAGCTCATCGCATTCGCCGTCCTGCGCCCAACGGCAGCTGTCGTTGTCCGCAGACGCTGCTGCGGGCCAGATCGTGCCGACGAAGATCAGTGCCGAAAAAAGGGCGAAGAGATGCGCAGGCGTGCGGCGGGCAGGCGCGATCAGACCGCTTCCCTTTGTGCGCACAGCGCCAAGCGATATCCCTGGCCGTGCGAAGATTCGATGATAAGACCGGCGCCGCATGTTTCGAGAAGCCGTCTGAGACGATAGATAACTACCGCTAAGACCCTGGATTTGGAAGCATCATGTCGATTGCTTTCCCGCTGCGACAGGCGCACCAGGCGATCGCTGTCGACATACCGTCCCATATGGTGGGCCAGTGCGAACAGGATGGCGAACTGCTGCTTGGTCACATGCAGCGCCTCGCGGCCGATCGATACCGTGCCGTTTTCCGGATCCAAGACCATCGGTCCGGCACGCAGGATCGGATCAACTGTGCACCGCGGCCGGCGGCATACGGCATCGAGCCGAGCGAACAGCTCTGCATTGCAGAAGGGATGTGTCAGGCATTCGTCGCTGCCGATTTGCAGGACCGAGGCGCGGTCGTCGGCCGATCCGTCCGACAGCAGAACCACCAACGGCACGTCGCAGCCGGCGTGGCGGATTTCGCGGGTGAGGGGTACGGCCGTCGCCGCGCGGTCCGTCGCCAGCAGCACGAGGTCTTCCGGGGCGGCGGTCAGGTGGTTGACGACATCGCTGGCAGCGCAGACTGCGACCTGCCAGCCCTGGCCCTCCAGAGCCATCAGCAGGCTGGCACCCGTACGCTCATCCGTAGCGACAAGAAGGATGCCCCGATTGCCGTTCTGCCGGTTTGCGCCGGCCGACGAAGCCGACTTGCTGGTTCTGTCTGCAGGAAGGTAGGTGACGTCGCCCATGGATCCGCCCTTTTGCGCCCGTGCAGACCTAGTGTGGCCGACCAATCGTTAGCGAAGCGTTGAGCGCCACCTTGTGCTTGCGGACAATGTGTCCGCATAGCACGGGCACTTCGACGCGGGTCCGATACCGTGCCGAGGTGCCGGCATCGGAGCGACATAGGCGAAGTGCCTCAGGCTGCGACCATCCAAAGACTGAGACCGGACGCGACGATTACGGCAAACCACGGAAGAGCGAACATAACGCCCTTGCGCGCGGCGCGGCGGCAGGCAGCCTGCTCGACCTCAGGGATCCTGATTTCGTACGTCTTCATCTCTTCCTCCTGTGCGGTAATAGGTTGCCAATGCAATGAAGTATACCGTCAGGGCATTAATAAAACGTTGCAATGTAGCTCGAGATGGTGCGCCGCAATATCGGAGCATTGATGGCTGAGGGTGGTGATTATGCAGCGCCATCCTTCTTAGAATAACATTTCAGGATCACAACACGTTTCTGGGAGCGCGATGAACATAGAGGTGATTGCTTGCATCTCTAACGGATGTGTCTAGAGGATTTGAAATCCCATCAAAGATTACACGGCGATTTTGGAACATCATTGTCCGTACAGGATGGGCAGGAGAAAGATCCGGAACGTCGATAGGGAGAGGCGCGAGGCGCCTTGCGCGACCGCCGGCGCCGGGACCGGAGGCCGGCTCGCCGAATGTGGCGGAGGCTGTGCGCGCCGTCACAGGCGTCCCGCGCCCAGCCCCCTATGATCCCACCACAGGCCGCATGAACGGGAGGGTACGGCGATGCGACGTCGGTTTCTCATTTTGATGGGTGCAGTCTTCCTCGGGGCGGTGAGCGTGATCGGCGCCCGTCCGGCCTCTGCGGACACATGGCAAGGGCAATTCCAGGGAGAGTTCTTCGGGGCGCCAGCCGTCGCTCAGGTCACTCTGGAGCGGATCGGCGATCTCTTCGAAGTCTCGGGCCAAGTGCAGGTGCAGGGAAGCGTCTTCTACTTCACGGCCGACGGATGGTCGGGTGCCGGAACCATGTTCGAGTATCCGTCGATTTCGCAGACTTTCTACATCCAGCTATCCGAGGCCCAGGGCGGATTTGCCTTGCGTGTGCACCCTTACGACAACGGCCCGACCTTCTACTTCCGTCAGATCTAGGTCCGGTTCAGGGGCGCGGTGACGGGGCAGGGGCGGCTGCTCCAGGCGTGGCCGAGGCGGGCCCGCGGCGGTTCCGGAAGATCAGACCGGACGGCGGAAGCGCGTCCGCTCGGCTTCCGTTTCCTCTCGGGCCCAGCATCCCTCGATATGGTCGTTGACCAGCCCGACCGCCTGCATGAACGCATACATCGTTGTCGGGCCGACGAAGCTCCAACCACGCTTCTTCAAGGCCTTGCTGAGCGCAACGGACGCCGGGGTCTGTGCCAGGGTGCCAAGCGTTGCCCGGTCGAGGCGCGGTGGCCGCTCCGACGCATCCGGCTCGAACCGCCACAGGAACGCGGCGAGCGAACCGAACTCGTCAGCCATCTCGCAGGCCCGCCTGGCATTGTTGATCGTTGAGACGATCTTGCCGCGATGCCTTACGATCCCGGCATCGGCCACCAGGCGCTCCACATCGCCGTCGTCGAATGCTGCCACGCGACGGAAGTCGAAGCCGGCGAACCCCGCCCGGAATGCATCCCGCTTGCGCAGGATGGTCAGCCAGCTCAGGCCCGACTGAAAGCCCTCAAGGCAGATCTTCTCGAACAGCCGGATGTCGTCTGCGACGGGCCGACCCCACTCCGCGTCATGATAGGCGACATAATCCGGAAGGCCGCCATGCCACCAGCAACTTGGGCGGCCCTGTGGGTCCGTCAAAGTACCGGCCGGTCCGTCCGCTTCCGTCTCCACCGTCATTGTTCATCCTCTGCCCGCGACCGTGAGCGGCCGGCCAGGGCAGCCTCGCCGGTCTCTGCCGGGCCGCCTTGAATATCCAGTTCACCGCGCAGCGAAGCGCGCGCGCGCATGACATTGGCGGCAACGGCAAACCCGGCATAGAGCAGCACGCACATCAAGGTAAAGCCGGAATAGGCTATGGCGTCGTCGAGCATCTGAAGTCCGAACAGGATGACCGGCCCCAGCGAGGCAATGACCTTTGCGGTCAGCGGCGTCGTGCGGGCGATCCCCAGCTGCATGGCATAGATGGGAAGCACGATCAGGGCGAAGGCCGCCACTGCAAGCGTGGCCCCCTGATCCACAGAGGTCACCGACATGCTGCCGTCGGTGCATTCGATGGCGATCGCGATGATTACGATGCCGATGAACCGCGTCGCCAGCACGGCGTCGGCCGTCACGCCCTGGTCGTGCAGGCGCTTGGTGAACAGCATGCTGATGGTGATCGTCGTTCCGGCGAACAGCGCCAGCAACACGCCGGCTGCGGCGAGTGTGGACGATATCGGCGGCGTGCCCAGCTTGCCGGAAATCGCCCCCCAGGCCAGCAATGCCAGAGAGAAGCCGATGCCGCCAAGGCACCATGCCTCGCCGCGGGAGACACGGCTGGGTGCTGCTATGGGCAGACCGATGGCCGTCAGGGTGACAATGACAAGCGATCCGATGCCGGTGAATAGCGTGTTGACGGCCGCCGGCTCCAGATGCTTCAGCGCCAGGAAGTAAGAAATCCAGGTGACCGCCGTCGCCACGTTCATCGCGACGACGATGCGCATATCGGCCCGCAAGAGCGCCAGGCTGCGGCTGCCGCGCGCCACCGCCACTCCCATGAACACCAGGGTGCAGATAGAGAAGGCGATGATGATGACTTCGAAGAAGTCCAGCGCGTGGAGGACGTCTCGGAAGTAGACGTCCCGAAGCGCCGAGAACACCACGAAGAACAGGATCAACCCCGGACCGGCCATTGCCCCTCCGCCAATTCCGGCCACAAGGTGGTCCGGTCGCGGCAGCAGGACAACCGAATACTGACAGTCTGCCTGAACCAAATGGTCTCAGTGCGATCGATCGGGTCCGGCGATCGATCATGAGCTGCGCAGGAACGGAGATGCTGGAAGGTTCAGCCCCGTCAACCTGCGCAAGTACATCTTCCGGTGGCCCCGGCGGCCAGACAGGCGACAGCCGGGCCCCCGGAACTTTAGGCGAATCAGCCTTGGGCAATTCTCTCGTTGATCACGGAATTGATCGTCTGAGCGATGTGGTCGAGCATGTCGATCAGGGAGGCCCCGAAGGCGTCCATTCCGGCGATCGCGGAGACCGCCACGATGGCGACGACCAGGCTGTATTCGACAGCCGTCGCACCAGATTTGTCACGAGTGAAGCGTCGGAACACACTGCGCATGACAAGTCCCCATTGCGATCTGTGAAATTCATGAAAGCGACGTTGATGGGGAGCATAATCTTCAAATTAGGCTATGCCAATATTTTAATAGCATGTAGGCAGCATTTTATAGGTTAATCGTTAAAACTTGGAGATCGCTTTGAATACCGGTTAACGCTGCCAGAATATTTACCTTAATTTTCGAACGATGCGATGCTGTCGCGGCGGGTCGGGTGCCTGACGAACCAGTCCCTTTCTCTACAAGGCACTGGCGCAACGTCGTTTGGGTGTTGGCGACGCGCGCCCCGATGATAGCGGCGCCGCTTATCCATGGCCGGCAGACGAAACCTTGAGCTGACTGCCATGCCGGCTTTGCCGCACGCGCAGTCCGGCGTCTAAGCGGAGATTCCTAAGTTGAATCGGGATAGACGTTCACACACCTTCGTTCGTACACCATCCGCGAGAGCATTACATGGACTAACTTCTTTGAGTGATTGAGAGATCGCGCGCTAGTTCTCTCGCGCTCCACAACCCCATTCAGTAGGCCCACCACTACTGCCGTCGCGTTGATAAGTTCCACAGACTTGGTCTTGCGTGAACTGCATGTGAACACTGCCGGTGACCGGCGAGGAGCTGTCGAGATCCCAGAAGTAATCCCCTTCTACTTTGTTGCCCGACAACGGGCCTTCCCAGTTGCCGCGACCGCCGCCATAGGTGGCTTCCACCCAGTCGCCTTCCTGGGTAACGACCATCCAGCCCGTCCAGCCATCGTCAAACCAGTATCTCCCCGAAACGGGGGCCTGGCCGGGAGAATCGATGGATGCATGCGCGGGTGGATCGAAGGACGGATCGTCAAACATGGCGGCGACGTTGAAGTCTGTCGCAAAGACCTCCTCCGCATAACGCTCCCCGGTGTTGACGACCAGGGATCGCTCGTGGATCAGCGGGCTCTGCATCAGCCGGGCCACGAATGTGAGCCTAGTCTGCCCTGCGCTCGGCACCGGGACGAGACCAATCGATAGCGGCGCAACATCCACGGTCTCACCCCCGACGATCCCGGTAGCAACATTCTCGGTATAGACCGTGAGCGTTGCATTCGTGTTGTTGTGGACCTCAACGACCGTGGCTTGCGCATCGGCACGGGAGGGCATCAAGACTATGCCCACGATCGTCAGAATGACGAAGGTCAAGGAAACTACGCCGCTACGCATCGTTGGATCCTAATCAGCGGGTCTAAGGTTCCGGCCTTGTGCGCCCACAGTGAAATGCAGGAACTACCGGTTTTGGACAGGGATTCCCCATGCGGGGGCTTCGGGCAGAGGCCATCTTTGCCGGGCGGTCGTCGGGACGCAAGCAGCGATGCATCGGAGCCCCGCTTCATCTGACATAAGCTGCTGAAATGTATATCAGAATGAGGCGAAGCTGGCTTCGGTCCGCCGCTTCACCCTGGAAATACGGGCTAAGACGACTGTGCTTGCTGGCCGAAAGGCCCCATCATCAAAGCTATGGGTGCCCAGAATCCATACAGGAAGATGCCGGTACAGCAGACATATCCATCACATCGGTTCTGCGTAGCGCCAATGATGGACTGGACGGACCGGCACGACCGGTTCTTACTGCGCCTGATCTCGCGCCGTGCCTTGCTGTACACGGAGATGGTCACGGCACAGGCGGTGATCCACGGCGACCTAGAGCGTCTGTTAGGGTTTTCACCTGAGGAGCACCCCATCGCCCTGCAGCTTGGCGGCGCCGATCCAGTGGCCATGGCCGAGGCGGCGTCCATTGGCGCCCAATGGGGCTATGACGAGGTCAACATGAATGTCGGCTGTCCCAGCGACCGCGTGCAATCCGGCCGGTTCGGGGCATGTCTAATGGCGGAGCCGGCAACGGTCGGGGCGTGCGTTGCCGCCATGATTTCTGCCACGTCCGTGCCGGTGACGGTGAAATGCCGGATCGGCGTCGACGATTGCGACGGCGAGGATGACCTTCACCGGTTCATCGACACCGTGGCCGCGGCGGGCTGCAGCACCATTGTCGTGCATGCGCGCAAGGCGCTGCTGAAGGGGTTGAGCCCGAAGCAGAATCGGGAGATCCCACCCCTTCGCTATGATGTGGTGCAGCGCGTCAAGGCCCGATACCCATCACTGGAAATCGTGCTGAACGGTGGGATACCGGACCTGGATGCGGCGGAAGAGCATTTGCAGCATTTCGACGGCGTGATGCTTGGCCGAGCCATTTACCACAATCCCTTCATGCTCGCCGAAGTCGACCGCCGGTTCTTCGGCGACGAAACCACCACGCCCGATCGTTGGCAGGTGGCCGAGGCGATGGCCGCATACGCCGAGCATGTCTGCGCCCGCGGGACACGACTGGCGGCGATCGCCCGGCATATGCATGGCCTGTTTCACGGCCTTCCCGGCGCCCGCGCCTGGCGCGGCCGCCTCTCCGAGGCCTCTGCGGCAGGCGCCGGGCCGGAGGGCATCCGGGCCGCCCTGCGGCTGGTGCCGCGTCCGGGCGAAGCTGCGGCCGCCTGAAACCAGCTGCTCGCGGCAATAGCCGCGGGCCAATCAAAGAAAATCCCAAAAAAGCTCGACATAGTCGATGCAACTCCCGAATTGTCACATTCGCTATAAATCATGAGAAAATAATATCCAAGATTATTCCAAATAAATAATCGCCCTCGTTTACTAATACTTCAAACCTCTTTTGTATTAATGAGTGCGTCATCTGACGCAAAGGGGTTCACTATGGGACACTATCCTTCAAGCGGCGGCTACGGTGGCTCGAATGTCACGGTCCTGCCTACTGCCATCTCGATGGCCGACTTGCCGCCGGCTGATACCAAGCGGTGGGGCATCCGCCGCAAGGCTGCGGTCGTTCAGGCCATCCGCTCACGGCTGATCAGCGAAGATGAGGCGTGCCGGCGATATGATTTGTCACCGGAAGAACTGGCTGTCTGGATGAAGCGTATCGAAGCCCACGGCGTGCCCGGGCTGCGCGTGACACGTCTGACGCGGTACCGCGCCATGGAACGTGACTGCGCGACCGAGGGGTGAGACGGTGGCGATCCGGGGCTGATGTTTCAGGCGGCCGGTCCGGCCGGCTGACCCGGATCGAATTCGGCCGGCGGACGATAGTCCGCCTTGCCGGCCAACAGGCTGCGAAGCTCCGGCAGTACCGCTTCCGCAGCCTCGGCACCGCGGGTGATCAGTTCTTCGGCGCGATCGAAGTCAGCAAAGCCGATATGCCCAATTCTGGGCGCTATCATCACATCGGGCGCTTCGCCGGCCAGGCGAATCCGCGCAATCCGGTCCAGCACGATGCCCATCGTCGCCATCATCACCGATACGACGCTGGGTTCGCCGCGGCGTCGCTGGAACAGTTTCCGCTCAAGGCCGCCGAACCGGGGGATGCGCGGGCGTCCCCGGTGTCCGGTTGAATCCGTGACAGTCTCCAGATCATCGACGCTGCCGGCACCCGGCAGGGCCGCGAAGTCTCTACCCGTTCTCCGTCCGCGATCTGCCGTCAGGTTGACGGCGAGCACCACATGGGCCCCCATGGCCACGCAAGGGGCCACCGGAACCGGGTTCAGCAATCCGCCGTCAACCAGCATGCGTCGGTCGAACCGAACCGGTGGAAAGACGCCAGGCAGCGCGTAGCTTGCGCGCACTGCATCCGTCAGTGGCCCATCGCGGATCCAGACTTCCCGGCCGGACGCCAAGTCCGTGGCAATGGCCGCGAAAGGGTTCGGCAGGTCTTCCACCAAACGGTCGCCCAGATGCCGGCGTAGCACCGCGCCCAGCCGCTCACCGGCCAGCAGGCCCGACCGGCCGAGTTTGAAGTCGAGATACCCGACCACCTTCAGGCGGTTCAGCGACCGCGCCCAGTCTTCGAACGCATCCAAGACGCCGGCCACATAGCATCCCCCTGCGACCGCACCGATCGATGTGCCGGCGACCACATCCGGCACCAAGCCTTCTCTCTCCAACACGCGAATCACGCCGATATGGGCGAACCCGCGGGCAACGCCGCCGCCGAGGGCAAGGCCGAGGCGCGGGCGGTCGGACTGCGCCCCCAGATCACGGCCCGCTGCAATCATTCGTCGCTCCGGCGGTTTATGGACGGGACAGCTCTGGCAGGCGCAGTTGTCCGGCGGGTGGAACCGGAAGGCAACACCCTATGGGCTGGCGGTGCTGGTTCTAGTGCTCACGCGTCGCCTTTGCCGGCCGCGTACTGCGCATGTCCTACTATCTCATCCGCAGTCGCGGCGGCCTTAGGGTCCGCCTCAGCCGGCGGGCCATGATAGTCGCGGACGCCAGCGCTCAAGGCATAGCAGGCCAGGCGGACGGATTTCGGGATCTCGATCGGCTCACCCTCGCGTTCGCCCTTCTCGTAGTATTGGACGACCCGGCGCTTGAGGCCCAGGGCCTCCGCTGCTTCCTTCTGCGAAAGGCCAAGTGATTTGCGCCAACGGCGGAAGGCCTTGGGTTGCACGGTTTGGATCCTCAGCCTCGGTGAACCTGCACAAGTCTCTCATTCATCCAGCTTACCCTAAAGGCGCACGGCGTGCACATTTTTCCTTGAAAGGCGCACTTCGTGCGCCCATACTAATATGAGACACGACGCTGGACTCGGGAGAGAACCGATGTTGGCGCGATCGCTTCGGTGGCGTGGATATGTGCCGCAACTCCGGCATGTCCATGTCCTGCAGCCGGACCCGCGAGGGTACCACTCGCCTGCAGAATGGGCGTTTTGCCGACGGTCTGCCAAACAGTGGCGTCCGTTCCACGTTGTCCGGCTCTAGTCGGACTGGATCCGCCACCCGGGCCGCTGCAGGTGGGTCGGGCCGATAGACACGTCAATGGCCGCAAAGGCTGATGAGAGGGCGCTGCAACTACCTCTCGAACTGGCAAGAGCAAAGTCAGGGTCGCTGAAACAAGGGGTGCCGTGAATTGAGCAACCCGAAACAAGAGGGGGAAAGTCCATGCTGCGTCATATTGTTCTTTGGAGAGGGTATATCTTCCCGTCGTATCGGTCATATCGGCGCGACGAGCGCGATACGGTGCACACAGTGAACGAGTGGGCGTCCTATCGGCGGGCGCTGGGGCGGACGATCCCGTTCCACCCGACCTATTCGTGAGCGGCGGCGGGCGTGCAGCCCGCCGCATGCTGTCCCAGGAATTCGAGCACAACGTCGGCGGCGCCATGGCGGTGCAAATCGACATGTCCGCCGCCGGGCACCCACCACGCCTGCTTGGGCTCGGCCGCGGCCTCGAACAGCCGCCGGCCGAACCTGATCGGCACGGTTCGGTCGGCGTCGCCATGCATCACCAGGATCGGGGCGCCGACATCCGCAACCCTTGAAGTGCTGTCGAACCGGTCGCGCAACAGCAACCGGACCGGGAACACCGGATAATGCGCCTGGCCCACATCGGCGATGGAGCTGAAGGGCGATTCCAGCATCACCGCAGCGACGCTTGCTTCAGAGCCCAGGCTGACCGCGACGCCAGAGCCCAGCGACTCGCCATAGAGCACGATGCAATCTGAGCCGACGCCCTGATCGGCCAGCCATCGCAGTGCGGCCCGCGCATCGGCAGCCAAGCCCGTCTCGCTCGGCGAACCCGGATTGCCGCCATAGCCGCGATAGCCTGCAAGCAGGACGCCGTAGCCCGACTCCCAGAGATAGCGGACAGTCGGCCCGCGGTGGCCGTGGTGGCCGCCGTTGCCGTGGAAATAGACCACCGTTGCCCGGTCGTCCTGGTCCGCCGGTCGATACCACGCAGACAGGGTCAGCCCGTCTTCGGTGTCGTAGCGGACCGTCGTCATGGCGTCGGCCACGCCATAGTGGGCTGGATCGGGCACAGTACGATCGGGAAAATACAAGAGCGAGCGCTGGCCGAAATAGAGGCCGACCACGATGAGGCCGTAGACCAGACCGGCAACGGTGGCGAAGGTGATCATGCGACGGGCCGCTCTCCCGAGGACTGAGGTCATGCCGCAACGCTTCCTCTGCGACCGGATGCTGCTGCGCCTGGCGCGCTGGCTGCGCGCGGCAGGCTATGACACAACGGCGGCCGATGCCCATGCACGCGACCGCGACATTCTGGCCGACGCGCTCAGCGAGGGCCGCCTTCTGATCACCCGCGACCGTGCACTCGCCCGCCACAGATACGCCGACGGTGCAGTGGTTGTCATCTCAGGCGACCGGCTGGCGGAACAGAGCGCCTCGCTAGGGCAGCAAGTTGCCATCGACTGGCAGCACAACCCGCTGAGCCGCTGTCTGATCTGCAATGTGGTCCTGAACCTTGCGGAACCCGGCGCAGTCAGACCGATGGCAGCACGGCCCCCGATCCGCACATGCCCGACTTGCCGGCGCCTCTATTGGGCCGGGGGGCACGAAACGCGCATTCGGCGCACGTTGGCCTCGCTTAGCGGAGAGGGTTAGCGGGTTCCCACGTCGCCGAGCGTCACACGCCAAGATAGGCCTGCTGGACCTGCTCGTCGGCCAGCAGGTCTCGTCCGGCGCCTTCCAGGACCACGCGGCCCGTTTCCAGCACATAGCCGCGGTCGGCGATCGAGAGCGCGGCGAAGGCATTCTGCTCAACCAGGAAGACGGTCATACCGTCGGCTCTGAGGCCGCAGACGATGTCGAGAATCTGCTCGGCGATCTTTGGCGCCAGGCCCATGCTCGGCTCGTCCAGCAGCAGAAGTCTCGGACGCGCCATCAGGGCACGGCCCATGGCCAGCATCTGCTGCTCGCCGCCCGAGAGCGTTCCGGCCGCCTGAGCGCGTCGCTGTTTCAGCACGGGGAAGCGGGCGAACTGTGCCTCCAGTGCCCCCTCGGCATCGTCACCGCGTCGCCTGTAGGCGCCGAGGCGCAGATTGTCCTCCACGCTCATCGGCCCGAACACCTGCCGCCCTTCGGGCACCTGGGCGATGCCGAGCGCCACCCGCCGGTAAGGTGCCGACGCCGTGATGTCGGCGCCAGAATAGGCGACGCTGCCGCCCGAGGCCGGTTGCACGCCTGACAGCGTGCGCAGCAGCGTGGTCTTGCCGGCACCGTTGGCGCCGACCAGCGCCACCAGCTCGCCTTCGCCAACCGCGATGTCTACGCCCTTCAGCGCCTGGATGCGGCCGTAGTGGCTGGTGAGCCCGCGGGTCTGCAGCAGCATCGGAGCCACTCAGCCAGCGGGTGCCGGCACTGCACCGGCCTCGGCGGCGCGGGTGCCGAGATAGGCTTCGATCACGGCAGGATTGGCGCGGATTTCCGCAACCGGGCCTTCCGCCAGCTTCTGGCCGTGGTCCAGCACCAGGATGTGGTCCGACACGCCCATGACCAGGCTCATGTCGTGTTCCACCAGCACCACAGTGACGCCGGCGGCGGCCACGCGCTGGATCAGCGTGTCGATCTCTTGCGTCTCCGCGGCGTTGCAGCCGGCCGCCGGCTCGTCCAGCAGCAGCAGCTTGGGTTCGGCGGCCAAGGCGCGCGCGATCTCCAGCCGCTTCAGGGCGCCGTAGGGCATGGCGCCGGCCGGTATCTCGGCATAGGTGCCGAGGCCGACGAAGTCCAAGAGCCGCGATGCCCGCTCGCGCGCATCACGGTCGGAGCGGACGATACTGGGCAGCCGGAACAGCGACGGCAGCAGGCCGCGCAGGATGTGCAGATGCCGACCCACCATGACGTTTTCCACCGCCGTCATGGTTTCGAAGATCTGCAGGTTCTGGAACGTCCGCTGCAGACCCATGGCGGCAAGGCGGTGCGGCGGCAGGCCGGTGACGGTTTCCCCCAGGAAGGCGATGCGACCCTGATCGGGGGCGTAGAGCCCTGTGACCAGGTTGAACAGCGTGGTCTTGCCCGCACCGTTCGGCCCAATGATGGAATGAATGGCCCCGGCGCGCAGCGAAAACGACAACCCCTGAATGGCGCGGATGCCGCCAAATCCCTTGGCTAGATCCTTGACGTCCAGGATCGTCATGGCCGGCGCGCCCGAATGAGGTCGATAGCACTGGGCAGCAGGCCGCGCCGGAGGAAGATCATGCAGACGATCAGGATCGCCCCCAGCATCACCTGCTCATAGTCGTGGAAGGCAGTCAGGAACTGCGGCAGGGCCACCAGTACGGCCGCCCCCACGACAGCGCCGTAGGTCGATGCCATCCCACCCAGCACCACCATCGTGACCAACTCGATCGAATGCAGAAAACCCACGGCGTCGGGCGTGATGAAGCCGCCGTAGTGGGCGCTGAGCGACCCCGCGACGCTGGCGTAGACGGCGGAGATCACGAAGATGATCAGCTTGTATTCGGCCACGTCCACGCCGCCGACGCGGGCCGCGACTTCCGAGCCGTGCAAAGCCCGCAAGGCCCGCCCGACGGGCGAGTCGATCAGGTTCAGCGCCAGCCAGACGGCCAGCAGCAGGCAGAGCGCCACTAGCGCATACCAGGCCTGCTTGTTGCGGCCGCTGAGGGAGAATCCGAAGATGTCCAGGGCGGGCACCGCCATGCCGTCCGGTCCGCCGGTAACCGTCCGCTCATTGGTGATCACCATGAAGATCAACAGACCCATGCCCAGCGTCGCCATGGCCAGGTAGTGTCCGCGCAGACGCAGGATCGGGCGGCCGACAAGGAACGCCAGCACCGCCACGACCAGGGCAGAGGCCAAGAGCGCCAGCAGCGGCGGCCAGCCATGCGTACCGGTCAGCACGGCCGAACCGTAGGCGCCAAGGCCGAAGAAGCCGGCATGGCCCAGGCTGATCTGGCCGGCATAGCCGATCAGCAGGTTTAGGCCGACGACGGCGATGGCTGCGAGGCCGGCATGGATCGCGACATCATAGTAGAAGCGGTTGGGCAGAAAGATCGGCAAGACCACCAGCACCAGCGCCAGCAGGGCCAGTCCGCCCCGCCGCGGATCCGCGATCCAGTCGTCAGAGGGCAGGGGAACGCGCACTTAATCAGACCCGTTCCGCAGCCTTGCCGCCCAGCAGCCCGCGCGGCAGGAAGAACAGCACCAAGAGGATGATCACAAAGGCGATCGCGTCTTTGTATTCCGACGACACATAGCCCGCACCCATGGCCTCCGCGATCCCGACCAGCAAGCCGCCCAGCACTGCGCCGGCCGCGCTACCCAGCCCGCCGAGGATGGCGGCGGCGAACCCCTTCAACGCCAGCATGGTGCCAACGTCGTAGCTGGTGAGCGTGATCGGCGTGACCAGCACGCCGGCGATGGCGCCAATGCCGGCGGACAGGCCGAAGCTCAACATCAGCACGAACCGTACGTTGACGCCGACAAGCTGTGCGGCCAGGCGGTTGTGCGCGGTGGCCATGACCGCCTTGCCGGTGAGCGTGCGGGTGAAGAACCAGCCGAGCGCCAGCACGATGACCAACGCACCGCCGAGGACCCAGAGCGTCTGCGGCAACAGGGCAGCGCCGGCGATCGTGATCGGGACGTCGCCGGAAAAGGCCGGCAGGCTGTGGAACTGCCGGTCGAAAACCACCTGCGCCAACCCCCTGAGCAGGATCGACGCCCCGATGGTGATGATGATCAGCGTAACGACCGAGGCACCCCGCGCCGGTTCGATCGCCAGGGCATGCAGGGCAAGGCCGATGCCCACGGCGATCACGACGGCAGCCAGCATGGCCAGCGGCAGAGGCACGCCGGCAGACAACAGGAAGACCGACGACATGCCGCCGATCATCACGAATTCGCCCTGGGCGAAGTTGATCACCTCGCTGGCGTTGTAGATGATCGTGAAGCCCAGCGCGACCATGGCATAGACGGCGCCGACCGTAAGACCAGAGAACAGGAACTGCAGGAATTCTGACATGGTCGGTGTCTATCGGAGGGTCACGTCGGCCCTGCGTTGGCCCCTGCGGGGATGTGATGGCCAGGGCCGGACAAGCCCGCATCGCGCCGGTTTGACCCGGGTCGCGATGCGGTGCGCACCAGTGGCGCTCTCACGCCTTACTCAACGATCGTCCAGGTCCCGTCCCGGATCTCCAGCATCCGGAAGGCCGTCAGGTCCAGCCCCAGATGGTCGTCGGGCGAGAAGTTGACCTCGCCGGCCGTGCCCATGAAGCCTGACGTCTGCTCGATGGCGTCGCGCACGGCCGCCGGATCGGTGGTGCCGGCCCGTTCGATCGCGTCGACGGCGATGAACAGCGCGTCATAGGCATGCCCGCCGAAGGTCGAGACCGGCTGATCCCACCGCTCTTCGAAGGCCTGCTTGTAGCTGACGACGACTTCGCGCTGGGGGTCGTCCTCCGGCAGGTCTTCGGCCACCAGCAGCGCTGAGGCCGGCAGACGCACGCCTTCGGCCGCGTCGCCGGCCAGTTCGATATACGAGGCGCTGGCCACGCCATGGCTCTGATAGAGCGGCACGTCGATGCCGAGCTGGGCGAAGTTGCGGGTGACGATGGCCGGCCCCTGTCCGAAGCCGGCATTCAGCACCGCCTCAACACCCTCGGTGTTGCGGATGTTGGTCAGCTGAGGGGTCATGTCGCTGTCGCGGGGCCCGTAGGTCTCGTCGGCGACGATCGTGATCTCATAGGCGTCTGCCGCATCCAGGCATTGCTCGCGCATCGACGTGCCGAACCCGCCGGTGCCGGCGATCATGGCGATTGTCGAGATGCCGTTGGCGACCATGTCTTCGAAGATCTTCTCGCACGCCATACGGTCGGTGTGCGGCGTCTTGAACACCCATGCCTTGACCGGGTCGATGATCACCACAGCGCCGGCAAGCGAGATGAACGGTATCTCCGCTTCCTCCGCCAGCGGCACGACCGCCATGGTGGCGCCGGTGGTGGACCCGCCGATGATCAGGTCGACCTCGTCGTCGTCGATCAGGCGGGTGGCGAAGGTGCGTGCGGCATTGGCGTCGCCGCCGTCGTCATAGACGATCAGCTCCAGGGGCCGGCCGATCACGCCGCCGGCGGCGTTCAGCTCCTCCACATACATTTCCAGCGTCTTCTGCTCGGGGTCGCCGAGGAATGACGCCGGGCCGGTGACGGACAGGAACGATCCGATGCGGATCGGCTCCTGCGCATCGGCCGCGCCGCCGCCAGCGGCGATCGCCGTCGCCAGGGCAGCGCAGGCCAAGGTCAGACGGCTGCATAGCATTGGTTTAAAACGCATCTTGTCCATGGTGTCGTCTCCCTAGATTTTTGCTTTGTTATCGTCGTGGTCCATCCGATGCCGATAGGACCCGGATCGCTTTCCTACACCGTCCCCGCATTCGAAGGCGAGGGCAACGCAATTGAAGGCGTCAACGTCGATAGGACGCGGACGCGACAGTGCTCCTCGATATGACACAGATCGGGACTGCTTTCACGGATCGCCTTGACCGGACGTGATCGGATCGATCCCCAGGCAGATCCCGCGGGCGCGGCGGCGCTGTCAGCCGGGATAGTCTTCGCCGTGACGGGGAAGCCGGTCGGAGATGTCGAACCACGCCAGTCGGCTCGACGTCCAGCCGTGGTGATCCGGTGCCGCGATTTCCGGCGTGTCGAGGCTGGCCACGGTGACGTCGATCTCACGATCGTCGCCGGGCACCTCCATGGTCAGCGGCGTGCCGCAGGCCGGGCAGAAGCGGCGGAGGCCCCGGGGTGAGGATCGATGGGCCCGTGTTTCGCCCTGCGTTACGCGGAAGCCCTGCCGGGCGACCGTCAACCAGGCAACGACCGGCGCACCGGACGACCGCTGGCACATTCGGCAATGGCAGTATCCGATGTTCAGCGGCGGCCAGCGCACAAGGTAGCGGACGGCGCCGCATAAACAGCCGCCGGCCACGTCCATTCCGGTGTCCGGCGCGTTCATTCCCCGTCGATCGTCAGGATCACCGGCACATGGTCGCTCGCCTTGGGCAGTCCGCGCGGCTCACGATCGATGCGGCACCCGACCAGCCGGTCAGCGGCCTGCGGCGACAACAGGAAGTGGTCGATGCGGATGCCCTTGTCCATCTGCCAGGCACCGCCCTGGTAGTCCCAGAACGTATAGGCATTGCGGTCGCGGTTGACGGCGCGAAAGGCCTCGGTCAGGCCAAGGTTGAGCAGGCTGCGGAACGACCGGCGCGTCTCCGGCCGGTACAAGGCGTCGCCTTCCCATGCCGCGGGGTCGTGGCAGTCAGCCGGGTCCGGAATCACGTTGAAGTCCCCGCCCCAGATCACTGCGTGATCTTCGGCCAGAAGCTCTGCTGCGCGCTCCCGCAACCTGTCCATCCAGGCGAGCTTGTAGCGGTACTTCTCGCTCGCAGTGCCATTGCCCGGCGGGTTGCCGTTGGGCAGGTAGAGGCAGGCAATCCTGAGGGTGCCGATATCTGCTTCCAGATAGCGGGCCTGCACATCGTCCGGATCGCCCGGCAGGGCGTCGACAGCCACATCAAGTGGCCGCTTAGACAGAATGGCAACGCCGTTGTAGCCCTTCTGCCCGGCGACGGCGATGTTGTAGCCGAGATCTTCGAAAGGCTCCGCCGGAAAGGCCGGCGTCTCGCACTTGATCTCCTGCAACAGCGCGATGTCCGGAGCGGTGTCAGCCAGCCAGGTGCGGACGTTTTCCAGCCGTGCCTTGACCGAATTGACGTTCCAGGTGGCGATGGTGGTCACGGCGTGGGGCTCAGCGCTGGCGGTGCAGCTGTTGCCTCAAATCGAGAAGGACGTGCCGCAGCCGCAGGACGATGAGGCGTTCGGGTTGCGCACCTGGAACGACGCGCCGATCAGCTCTTCCACATAATCGATCTCTGCGCCGTTCAAGAGCTCCAGCGAGACCTCGTCCACCACCAAGGTCACGCCGTCGCGCTGGAAGGTCAGGTCGTCGTCGCGAACCTCGTTGTCGAAGCTGAAGCCGTACTGAAAGCCCGAACAGCCGCCGCCGGAAACGGCGACGCGCAGCATCAGCTCTTCATCGCCTTCTGCGCTTCTCAGCGCGGCGACGCGGCGGGCCGCGCTCTCTGACATCGTCAGTCTCGGGGCCATCTCTGCGACTTGTGCGTCCGTCATGTCGGTTCCATGCGGTTTTGCCATGCGTGCTTAGACGGGAATGTAAGGGCCAATGCGCCCCGCTTCAAACCGTCTTGCACCGGCAGCCGGCCGATCCGCCCGACGCGATCATGCAAAGGCCGGCATCACGCCAGCAAGATCGCCTCAAGACGTGCGATCTTCAGCACCATGCGCACCGGGTCGCTGACCTCGCTGACCCTGAACGACTTCTTGGTCTTACGGGCGCGCTGAAACCCCTCGATCAGGTGGGCGATGCCGGAGCTGTCCATGTTGTTGACGCCGGAGAGGTCGATCGAGAGGTCCGCCGTCTTGTCCAGCGCATTCAGAATAACGCCCCGCACATCCTTGGAGTTGGACATGTCGATCTCACCGTCGAGAATCAACACGATACCGTCTCCACGGTCTTCCAAGCGATGTGAGAGAATGGCCAAGATGTGCCCTCGGGACCCCGCAAGCGCCAAGTCTGGCGGAAATGTGGCGGACGGGCAATGCGCTTGACAGGAGTCCTACCAATTTCCAGCCGGGCCGTCGCGGCGGCGACGCGACCATCACCATCCACCGCAACGTGACGAGCGAACGCCGTGGTTCGCCGTGCTCAGCTTCCCACCGTCATCACGCACAACTACGACCCGCACTTCGGAGCCTTCCGTAACATATGCACCCTGCCGGATAGCGAGGCGGAGGCGTTTCTTGACCGTATCCGCGCCAATGGGCACCGAACGATCAAGCCCAACTACCTCCGCCGCAGGCGGCAGGTGGAAGACTGGCTGATCTCCGAGCGGCAGCACAGGCTCGGGCGGACGCCTCTGGAACGCCCGATCTACTTCTTCCTGGGAAACTTCGCCGATGGGCAAGACCCGTCGCGTCCGCGGTCGCACGTCCTGCCGCTGGCAACGTTCCCGGCGCAGGCGCTGACATTCACATTCCCGGACAGCATGGCAAGCCTGCCCTTGGCGACGCTCCCGGACCACCGACAGGACCGTAGGGACTACCACGGCCGTGTCTTCACACTGGCGGAGGTCGAAGAGGTCGTCCGCGAACACGGGATGCCGGGACAGTCTTCGGCATCTGTCGCCTTGGCGCCCCAGGACAAGTTCATTGAGGTGCAGGTGTGGGACGATGAACCGATCCGGCGCTGGCTTGTGCCGACAGTGGTCGGAAGCGCCGGCACGTGATAGCGTCCGGCCCACGATGCCTGCGCCGTATGCCTGCCAGCCCGAGACCAGCCGCGGCCGTCTCTTTGGCGAGCCGGAAAGCGCGACCCGCACGCCGTTTCAGCGCGACCGCGACCGCATTATCCATTCCGGCGGTTTCCGAAAGCTGCAGTACAAGACCCAGGTCTTCATCTACCACGAAGGTGATTACTACCGCACGCGGCTGACCCACACCCTTGAGGTGGGGCAGATCACGCGGTCGATCGCGCGGACCCTGGGGCTGAACGAGGATCTGGCCGAAGCGATAGCGCTCGCGCACGACCTCGGGCACACGCCGTTCGGACATGCCGGCGAGGACGCGCTGGACCAGGCGATGCGCGACGCCGACGCGGACTGCTGCGGGTTCAGCCACAACGATCAGACAGTGCGGGTGCTGACGGTGCTGGAGCGGCGCTATGCTGCCTTCGACGGCCTGAACCTGACCTGGGAAACGCTGGAGGGCGTGGTCAAGCACAACGGACCCCTCAGCCTTGCCGAAGGGCAGAAGGCGGCCTACCGGACCATCGCGGCGCTGGATCTGGAGTGGGGGCTTGACTTGGCCCGATTCGCCTCCGCAGAGGCGCAGGTCGCCGCGCTGGCGGACGATATCGCCTATATGAACCACGATATCGACGACGGGCTGCGCGCGCGCCTGTTCGATGTGGACGACTTGCGCGGACTGCCGCTGGTCGGGCCGATCGTCGCAGCGGTCGATCGGCTGACACCCGGGGTGGAACCGCGGCGGCGCAATCATGAGATCGTACGGCGCGTGATCGACCGGATGGTGGGCGATGTCCTGCACGAGACCCGCCGGCGGCTCGACGCACTGGGACCTGGCCATCCGGATGACGTTCGCGGCGCCAGCGAGCCCGTGGTGGCTTTCTCAGACGCCCTGCGGGAGGAAGAGACCGGCGTGCGGCGCTTTCTGTTCGAGAAGATGTACCGCCATTTCCAGGTGAACCGGGAAACCAGCAAGGCCCGCCGCGTCGTGCATGACCTGTTCGGCCTGCTATTGCGCGAGCCCGCATGCCTTCCGGAAGGCTGGCAGCAGCGGGGGGCAGGGATGGGGCGAACGGATCTCGTCCGGCTGGTGGCGGACTATATCGCCGGCATGACGGACCGGTACGCCCTGCTGGAACACCAACGCCTCTTCGATCTCTCATCCAAGATCTGATCCAACGACGCAAGTTTCCATTCGTATCCACCCATTCTGACTAAGGTTTCGCGGATCGTTCTGTTTGCTTGCAATCACGCGGCAGGACGGTGTTAGATGAAGAAACCCCGGCGCAGACCGCGGGCGACGCCGTGGGCATATGCCCAGCCATGGAGTGGGGCGAGCGGCCGATGGACGAACTGAGGCAGGCGGAGGATCTGCGCGGTTACCCGCCCGACGATCGGCGTGGGTTCGACGAGGAAGAAAGGCAGGGCGGGCTGCGCCGCATCGCTCTGCTGTCTTGCCTTGTCGTTGTGCTGTTCGGATTCGCCGGGATCGTCTGGTACGCCTATGAGCAGTACCGGATCTCTGCAGGCGACGGACAGGTGCCGCTGGTGCGGGCCGATTCGGACCCGGTGCGCGTCCGACCGGATGATCCGGGCGGACTGGAGGTGCCGCATCGCGACCGGCTGGTGTTGGAAGAGCCGCGGCAGCCTGAGGGCGACGATGGTGGGAGCGAGACCGCGGTACTGCCGCCGCCGGAAGAACCCATCGCGCGTCCGGAGGTGGCGGACGCCGGCACGTTGTCGAGCGCGGAGCTGCCTGTCTTCGCCGCCGAGCCGTCTGCCGGCGGCGCGGACGCAGGGCCGGGCTCCGGCAGCGCCGCGACCGACAGGCCGGAGGCGTTGATTTCGCGCAACGATGGCACGGCAGAGGCGGCGCCGCCGCCGCAGATGCCCACCGCACCGGCGATTACGGTGGTGCAGAATGTGCCTGTCGGCTTGATCACCGGTGGCCCTCTGCCGCTTGAGGCGCCGCCCGTTCGGCTGGCGCGGGCTGAACCGTTGGGCCGCCAGCCTGCCGGACCGGCCGGCCGGATTGAGATTGCCCAGATGTCGGTTGGGCTGGCGCCGGTGCGACAGCCGGCGGCTGAGCCTGCGGATGCGCCGGTGGACGTGGCTGCGCAACAGCCCGAACCCGTAGTGCCGCCGCAAGCGGTGCAGTCGCCGCCCGTCGAAGTCGAGGCGCAGCCTTCGGTCGAGAGCTCGCCGCCGGAGGCCGATCGCGGCACTGCCCCGGTCGATGCGATTGCCGCCGTGCTGCAAGCTGCCGCAGAGGCGCCGACTGCCGTACCGGACCGCACTTACAGGGTGCAGCTTGCGGCCGTGAATTCCGATCAGGCAGCGCGCACCGGCTGGGATGAATTCAAGGGCAGCTATCCCGACTTGCTGGGGGGGCTGGACCTGTTCATCCAGGTCGTGGACGTCAACGGCCGGACTTACCACCGCATTCAGGGCGGGATGCTGGACCGTGACGGTGCCCGCACGCTGTGCCGGGAACTGCGGGATCGGGGGACGGACTGCATTGTCCGACCGTGAGGGCAGCAAGCCACTCGCCGTCATTTTCGGTTGCTCGGGTCCCCGGCTCTCGGCGCGGGAGCGGCGCTTGTTCCATGAGGCCAACCCGCTCGGCTTCATCCTGTTTCGCCGCAACTGCCAGGATCCGGGTCAGGTCGCCCGACTGGTGGCCGATCTGCGCGAGACGGTCGGGCGTGAAGATGCACCGATCCTGATCGACCAGGAGGGCGGCCGAGTGCAGCGGCTGCGGCCGCCGCGATGGCCGGCCCATCCACCTGCCCAGAACTTCGGCGATCTGGCGATGCGCGACATGGACAGAGCCGTGTCGGCGGCCCGTCTGAACGCCGGCGCTCTTGCTGCGACGGTGCGGGCTCTGGGCTTCGATGTGAACACGCTTCCGCTGCTGGACCTGATCATCGACGGCGCCAGCGAGATCATCGGCGATCGCGCCTTCTCGGCCGATCCGGATATCGTCGCGCGATTGGGCGAGGCCGTGTGCCTCGGCATGCTGCAGGAAGGCGTGCGGCCGGTGATGAAGCACCTGCCTGGCCATGGCCGTGCGCCGGTCGACAGCCATCACGAACTGCCGGTCGTCGATGCCGATTTCGTCACACTCGAGGCGCAGGACTTCCGTCCGTTCCGGACGCTGGCAAAAGCCGATTGGGAGGTGATGCCCTGGGCAATGACGGCCCATGTGGTATACACCGATATCGATGCCGACCGACCGGCGACCATTTCCGATGTGGTGATCAAGCAGGTGATCCGAGACGCAATCGGCTTCCACGGCGTGCTCTTGAGCGACGATCTGTGCATGGAGGCACTCGACGGCCCGCCGGCCGAACGGGTGGCGGCGGCACTCGCCGCCGGGTGCGATGTGGCGCTGCACTGCAATGGCGATTTCGCGGAGATGGCCGACGTGGCCCAGGCTGCGCCGCGACTGCGCGCGGAAAGCGCTGAGCGTCTGGATCTTGGTGGCCGCCTGCAGCCACCGTCTGCTCCGACCGATCCGGCGACCCTGCGTGCCCTCCTGCGCGACCTGCTGGCTGAGGCCTAGGCGAGACCGGCTGACCCATGTTCGAGGAGACGATTTATCGGGCATCCATCTGGGTGCTGCCCGTCATCTTTGCCATCACGCTGCACGAGGCCGCCCACGCCTATGTCGCCTGGAAGCTGGGGGATGACACGGCCCATAAGCGAGGCCGCGTAACATTCAATCCAATCAAGCATGTCGACCCGGTTGGCACCGTGGCGATCCCTGCCATCCTGTTGATGGTGAGCGCGCCGTTCCTGTTCGGTTGGGCAAAGCCCGTGCCTGTGCGCTTCTCCCAACTGGGGCGCCCGCGCCGCGACATGGTGCTGGTCGCTTTGGCCGGCCCGGTGAGCAACTTGATCCAAGCGACGATCGCGGCGGCGGCGATACATCTGGTATTTCTGCTGCCGCCCTCGGCCGGTATCTGGACCCAGCAGACGCTGCAGAACGCCCTGGTGCTGAATGTGATTCTGGCGGTCTTCAACATGCTGCCCTTGCCGCCGCTGGACGGCGGCCGCGTGGCCGTCGGCATCCTGCCGGCACCGCTGGCCTTACCCTTGGCGCGGCTTGAGCGGTTCGGCCTGCCGATCCTGATTGCGGTCATCATTCTGTTGCCGCTGATCGGCCGGCAGATGGGCTTGCAGTTCGATTTCTTCACCCAGGTCGTGCTTGCGCCATCCCGCTGGATCATTGAAGGGATCGCTCGGGTCGTCGGGTTGGCGTAAACGACCCCCATGGAACGGTCATCCACCGATACGGACGCCTTCGAAGACCCGCCGCGCCAGCGGCTGAGCGATGACGCCTTTGTCCTGCGGCTTGAGGCGTATGAGGGGCCGATCGACGTCCTCTTGGACCAGGCCCGCCAGCAGCGGGTCGACCTGACGCAGATATCCATCCTCGCGCTGGCGGACCAGTACCTCGCCTTCATCGAAAGGGCCCGCCGGTTGCGGCTTGAGATCGCCGCAGATTACCTGGTGATGGCTGCTTGGCTGGCCTATCTCAAGTCGCGATTGCTGCTGCCAGAGAAGCCCAGCGGCGAAGAGCCGACCGGCGAAGAGCTGGCGGCCGCCCTTGCGTTCCAGCTTCGTCGGCTAGACGCCATGCGCGAGGCCGCACGCAAGCTCATGGCGCTGCCCCAGCTTGGCCAGGCAGTGCTGGCGCGCGGCGCGACCGAACCGTTGACACCGTTTCGCAAGCCGGAGTTCCAGGACACCATCCAGGACTTGATGCGGGCCTTCGCGGCAACGCATCGGCGCAAGCGGCTGTCCTCGGCAGGCCTTGAGGTGGAGCCGTCAAAGCTGTACTCGACGGAGCGTGCGTTAGCCCGATTGAAGAGCCTGCTGGGCGGAACGAAGGACTGGCGTGCGCTGCACGATTTTCTGCCCCATGATCTGGACGAGGAAGTGATCGCCCGCTCGGCCCTGGCGGCCACCTTTACCGCGGCACTGGAGCTTGCGCGCGACGGCGCGGTCAATTTGCGGCAGGAAGCGACGTTCGGGCCGCTCTTTCTGCGCGCCATACCGGAAGGCTCGGAGGGTGGAGGGGCGTGAGCCGATTGCTGTCCGAAGCGGTGAGACTTGTCGAGGCATTGCTGTTCGCATCGGCCAAGCCGTTGACCGAAGCGGCTCTGGCAGAGAGGCTGCCCTCCGGCACCGACGTGAAGTCCATCTTGCGTGAGCTTGCTGAACGGTACGAAGGGCATGGCGTCGTCTTGAAGGCTGTTGCGGGTGGCTGGGCCTTCCGCACAGCCCCAGATCTGGCCGCACGGCTGCGCGGCGAGGTGGCGGAGCCGCGCCGACTGTCGCGTGCCGCGATCGAAACATTGGCCATCGTCGCCTACCACCAGCCGGTCACGCGCACGGAGATCGAGCAGATCCGGGGCGTTGCCACCAGTAAGGGCACGCTCGACCAGCTGCTCGAAGTGGGCTGGGTGCGCCCGGGGCGGCGGCGGCAGACGCCGGGCCGGCCGCTCACCTGGATCACGACGCCCGAGTTTCTCGACCATTTCGGCCTGGGCTCCACCGGCGATCTGCCGGGGTTGGAGGATCTCGCAGCCGCCGGACTGATCGACAGGGGGCCTGCCGTCGCGACCCTGCCGGGCAGCGTGCTGGAGGAGGGGGAGTCCGCTCCGTCACTGCTCGACGTCATGGAGGCTGCCGAACTGGACGTAGAGGAGGGGCCGCGGTGATCGCGTCGGCACCACGCCACAAGGGCGACCCGCGGCGCGGATTGTGCGGGGCATGAGCCTGCCGCAGCGTCTGGCCGACGTTACGGGCTCCGCGCCGGTTCTTGATGTCGCTGCGGTGACCCGTCGGTTCGGTGAGGTGGTGGCGGTGGATGGGGTGAGCCTGTCCGCCGGGCCGGGAGAGATCGTCTGCCTTGTCGGGCCTTCGGGATGCGGCAAGACAACCCTCCTGCGGATGGTCGCGGGTCTGGAGCCCTTGCAGTCCGGCATCGTGCGGCTGGCCGGTTCCGTCGTTGCGGATGCCGGGGGTGGGCAACCCCCCGAAGCCCGTGGCGTCGGGCTGGTGTTCCAGGATTACGCCCTATTTCCGCATTTGACCGTCCTGCAGAATGTGCGGTTCGGCCTGTCGCGGCTGCCGGCGCGCAAGCAGATACGGCAGGCCTCGGCGATGCTCGACCGGGTCGGCATGGGCCGCCTGTCGCACGTCTTTCCACACACACTGTCCGGCGGGCAGCAGCAGCGGGTGGCCCTGGCACGCGCCCTGGCGCCGGAGCCAAACCTGCTCTTGATGGACGAGCCGTTTTCGGGCCTGGATCTCAATTTGCGCCGCTCCGTCAGAGACGAGACTCTGGACATTCTGAAGGAAAGCGGCGCGGCGACCTTGATCGTAACCCACGATCCGGAAGAGGCGATGTATCTGGCGGACCGCATCGCCCTGATGCGCGAGGGTCGCATCGTCCAGATCGGCAGTCCGCTCGATCTTTACTGCAGGCCCGCAGACGCCTTCTCAGCCGGCTTCTTCGGCGAGGTCAACCGGCTGGTGTCGACCGTCGCCGGCGGCCATGCGCAGACGCCATGGGGGCCGCTTGACGCGCCCGGGCTGGAAGATGGCGCGGACGCAGCAATCCTGATCCGGCCCGAGGCCCTGTCCGTCACCGGGCCGTCCGATCCTGCGGGCGCGGTGGCGACAGTGGCCGCCTCGAAGCCCCTTGGTCGGTCGACGATCGTGCATCTGGTGGTGACAACGCCGAATGGCCCGCAAAACCTGGTGGCTCGGATCCCCGGAATGGCGCCTGCATACTGTGACACAACGGTGGCAATCCGCCTGGACCCGTCGCAAGCGTTTGTCTTTCGGGCAGAGAGTCGCTAACTCCTAGGCATGGGATGGCATCCGCGCCTCGGCATTGCCGGGACAATGCGCGGGTTGCCATAATTTTCGACCCGCTCCTGGCGTAAGACCCGGCCCGGACGGGTGGGGCGGGACGACGGAGACAGCAGTCATGAGCATCGGTGTTTGGCAGGTAATCCTGATCTTGTTGATCGTTCTCATCATTTTCGGCGCGGGCAAACTGCCGAAGGTCATGGGCGATGTCGCGAAAGGCGTGAAGAACTTCAAGAAGGGCATGAAGGAAGACGAAGAGGAAACCGAAGAGGGCGCCACGCCACGGCAGATCGATGCCGGGACCGAGACGCCCGTGTCGTCCGGCGACGCCAGCACGGCGCGCACCGAGGACCGCGCGAAGGCGAACTGATCGGCGGCCCAGCCTGAGTTGAGCGAAGGGCGCCCATAATGCTGGATATCGGCTGGCCGGAATTCGCCGTCATTCTGTTCGTGGCTCTGCTTGTCATCGGGCCGCGCGACCTTCCCAAGGCGCTCTACACCGCCGGCAAGTGGATGCGTAGCGCGCGTAAGGTGGCACGCGAGTTCCAGCGGCATGTCGATGACGCCATGCGCGAGGCGGAACTCGACGACCTGAAGAAAGGTGTGGACCAAGCCCGGAAATTCAGCGTCAAGAAGCAGATCGAGAACCTTGTCGATCCGGACGACGAGTTGAAGGGCGCATTCGACCCCAACGACCCCAGGGCCCGGGCCAAGAAAGCGCAGAACGGGGCGGCGAAGGCAGACAAGCCCAAGATCGAGGCAAAACCCCAAGTGGACGACGGCGCAGTTAGCCAGCCGAAGGCTGAGGAGACGCCTGTCGCACCGGCCGGCGGACCGCCGTCTACCCAGGCGCCTACGCCAGCGCCAGCTGCCGAACCGCAGAAGTGATGGATGCGGATAGATGACTGCGGCGGATAACGAACTGCACGACAAGGAAATGCCGCTGATCGATCACCTGATCGAGCTGCGCAATCGCCTTGTCTACGCCGTTGGCGCGATGTTCGTCGCGTTCCTGGTCTGCTATGTCTTCGCCAGCGATATCTTCAATTTTCTTGCGGCACCGTTGGTCACGGAACTGGAGGTGATCGGCGTCGAAACGGCCACGCATACGGAGGACGGCGGCGGGGCCACACTGGTGTTCACGGGTCTGACGGAGGTCTTCTTCTCCTACGTCAAGGTCGCGTTCTTTGCAGGGGCCTTCATCGCATTCCCCATCATCGCAACCCAGCTCTACATGTTCATCGCGCCGGGCCTTTACCGCCGGGAGAAGCGCGCCTTCTTGCCATACCTGATTGCCGCGCCGATCCTCTTCTTTCTCGGCGGATCAATGGTTTATTATGTGATTTTCCCATTGGCTTGGAGCTTCTTTCTGAGCTTCCAGACGGCCGGCGGGAACGGTGATGTCGCGATCGAGGTGCTGCCGCGCGTCGGTGAGTACCTGAACTTGGTGATGAAGTTGATCTTCGCGTTCGGCCTGGCTTTCCAGCTGCCGATCGCGCTGACGCTGATGGCCCGGGTCGGCATCGTGAACGCCGCGGGCCTGCGCAAGAAGCGCAAGTTCGCCATCGTCGGCGTCTTCGTCGTGGCGGCCGTCCTGACCCCGCCGGACATCATCAGCCAGGTCGGTCTGGCGGTACCAATCCTGGCGCTCTACGAGATCTCGATATGGCTTGCGCACCTGATCGAGAAGCGGCGCGAAGAACAGGAACGCGCCGAGGAAGCAGTCGCCGAATAGGTCTTCGGGCTGGCGCTGGATTCAGCCGGCCAACACTCCTATAAGGATCGCCCCCGAACATTTCGGGCCATGAATTGCGCCCGGAGAAGGGCACCGTTTCCGCCATGCATGACATTCGCTGGATCAGAGAAGACCCGGAAGGGTTCGACCGCGCTATGGCCCGGCGCGGAGTTGCGCCGCAGGCCACGGACATCCTCACCCTCGACGAGAAGCGGCGCTCCGGCCAGACCGAGCTGCAGCAGCTTCAGGCGCGCCGCAACGATGCCTCGCGTGAGGTCGGTGCCGTGCGGCAGAAGGGCGGCGATGCCTCCCACCTGATGGACGAAGTGTCCCGCATCAAAGACCGCATCGCTGGGCTGGAGGCGGCGGATCGCGAGATCGCGGCAGCCATGAACGATCGCCTCGCCGGTCTGGCCAACGCCATTGCCGATGACGTGCCGGACGGTGCCAGCGAAGCGGACAATGCTGAGGTTCGCCGGTGGGGGGAGCCGATCGCCATCGAGAACGCGCGCGAGCATTTCGAGCTTGGCGAAGCCCTCGGCATGATGGATTTCGCTGCGGCGGCGAAGCTGTCCGGCGCCCGGTTCGTCGTGCTGCGCGGTCCGCTGGCGCGTCTTGAGCGTGCGCTGGGCCAGTTCATGATCGACCTGCACACGCAAGAGCACGGGTATTCAGAGATCGCGCCACCCTTTCTGGTGCGCGACGACGCGCTCTACGGTACCGGGCAACTGCCCAAATTCGCCGAGGACCTCTTCCACACCGAGACGGGCCATTGGCTGATTCCCACAGCAGAGGTGCCCCTGACCAATCTGGTGGCCGGCGAGATTCTGGATGCCGACACACTGCCCCTGCGGGTGACGGCGCTGACCGCCTGCTATCGGTCCGAGGCCGGCGCGGCCGGCAAGGATGTGCGCGGCATGATCCGCCAGCACCAGTTCAACAAGGTCGAACTGGTCAGCATCACCCGTCCGGAAGAGTCGGATGCCGAGCAGGAGCGGATGGCCCGCTGTGCGGAGACGGTCCTGCAGCGTCTCGGCCTCGCCTATCGCGTGGTCTCCTTGTGCTCCGGCGATATCGGCTTTGCCGCGCGGCGGACCTATGACATCGAGGCCTGGCTGCCGGGGCATGGCGCCTATCGTGAGATTTCCTCGTGCTCCACCTGCGGCGACTTCCAGGCGCGGCGGATGAATGCGCGGTATCGGCCGAAGGCGGAGAAGGCGACCCGCTTCGTCCATACATTGAACGGGTCGGGCGTTGCCGTCGGCCGGGCGCTGATCGCTGTGATGGAGACCTGTCAGCAGCCGGACGGAAGTATCATCGTGCCCGAAGTGCTGCGCGGTTACATGGGGGGGATGGAAGTCATCCGCCGCGACGATGACTGAGCCGCGACTGCCAAGGATTCTGCTCACCAACGACGACGGCATCAATGCGACGGGATTGGGGGTGCTTGAGCGGCTGGCCGGCGCGCTGTCCGACGATGTCTGGGTCTGTGCACCCCATGCCGAACAGAGTGCCGCCAGTCACTCGCTCACGATCCATCGGCCGTTGCGCCTGAAGCAGCTGGACCAGCGCCGCCACACGGTCGACGGCACGCCGACCGACTGTGTGCTGCTGGCCATCAACCACCTGCTCTCCGACCGCAAGCCGGATCTGGTGCTTTCCGGCATCAATCATGGCTTCAACATCGGTGAAGACGTGACCTATTCGGGCACGATCGCCGCGGCGATGGAAGCGACGCTTCTGGGGATCCGCGCAGTGGCGCTCAGCCAGGAAACGGCGGACAAGCCCGTCGATTTCGCCACGGTCGAACGCTGGGGACCGGAGGTGCTGCGGCGTCTGACGGCCGTTGACTGGCCAGTCAATGTGCTGATCAACGTCAACTTTCCGGCGCGGGCACCGAACGAGGTGACGGGCATTACCGTGGTGCGCCATGGCAACCGCAAGATCGGCGACGAGCTTTCGGAACGGATCGATCCACGCGGTCGCACCTATTTCTGGATCGGCACCGCCCGCAGCAATGGCGAAATCGCGCCGGACACCGATGTCCACGCGCTGCAGGACGGCAAGATCACAGTCACGCCGCTCTATCTCGACCTGACGCACTATCCGACCATCGCGACCCTTCGGCAGGCCTTCACGTGACGCAAGAGGCGCGCAAGATCCGCCTTCTCATGCATCTGCGCCGTTCGGGCATTACCGATCATCGGGTCTTGGGCGCGCTGGAAAGGGTGCCGCGTGAGGCCTTCGTGCCCGACAGCTTTCTCGACCAGGCGTACGAAGACCGCGCCCTGCCCATCGGTCTGGGCCAGACCATCAGCCAGCCGCTGGTCGTTGCCTACATGACCCAAGCGCTGGAGGTCACCGATCTGCACAAGGTGCTGGAGATCGGCACTGGCTCCGGTTACCAGGCCTGCGTGCTCGCCAAGCTCTGCCGGCGGCTCTACACGATCGAGCGGCATGCCATATTGCTGGAAACGTCCGAACACCGTTTCGCCAATTTGCGCATCCACAACATCACCTCGCGGGTTGCCGACGGCATGAAGGGCTGGCCGGAGCAGGCGCCGTTCGATCGGATCATCGTGACGGCCGCACATACCGGCTCAGCCCCACCGCCGGCCTTGACGGACCAGCTTGGAGTTGGTGGTGTTCTGGTGATCCCCATGGGGGACGAACGGCGCGATCAGCGGCTGGTCCGGTTTCGCCGGACGGAAGCCGGCTTGGAGCGGGAGGATCTGTGGCCAGTTCGTTTCGTTCCGCTGCTGCCCAACCTGCCAGACGAGGGCGAATCACGGGTCTCTCGCTGGTAGCGACCCTCATGCTTGCGTTGGCGGCGTGCAATGCAGGGCCTGCGCCGGTGCGATTTGCCGCACCCGAGGGCCCGCCACCCGACTTCGTGGAAGTGCTGCGCGGCGACACGGTCTTGTCCGTGGCGACGAGGCACGATGTGGCCGTGGACGATGTCATCGCGCTGAACGGGCTGACGCCGCCCTACACGCTCAGGCGCGGGCAGCTCTTGCGCGTGCCGGTGCCGCAGGACCATGTGGTGGCGCCGGGCGAATCGCTGTCCGTGATCGCCGAGACCTATCGTGTCGATCAAGGCGACCTCGCCGCGGCCAACAACCTGGCGCCCCCCTATACGCTGCAGCCCGGCCAGCGGCTGACGCTTCCGGCGCGCCGGACACCCGTTATCGCCAGTGCCGAAAGCTACCGTGTGGTCAATCCGTCCCGCATCCCGCCGCAGGCGGCCAGCGTGGAGCCGACGTTGCTGGGGCCCGGCGAGGATATAGGCTTCGAGCCGCCGCCCACAGGGTCCACGGCCGTGACGGTAGAGACGCTTGAACCAATGGACCCGCTTGACCCGCAGTCGGCCGATCCGGCAGCCGCGGCG
Organism: Alphaproteobacteria bacterium; assembly: GCA_028281925.1. Taxonomy (GTDB): domain Bacteria; phylum Pseudomonadota; class Alphaproteobacteria; order DSM-16000; family Inquilinaceae; genus JACKIG01. Next base: position 16,738 of record JANQIX010000034.1, on the reverse strand, counting down.
CAGGCGGAGCCCCCAGTGGCCTCGCCAGGCGCGCCACTGCAGCTGGGCCCGCAGCGCCCGGCCACTGTTGGTACAGCGACTGTGGACACAGCACCGGCACCGGAGCCCGAGGGCGAAGCCGACAGCGAAGTCGCGGCCTTGCCACCGGCAGCCGCGCCACCGGCGCCGCCGGTTTCCGGCCCGCCGCCGCGCGGCGACCGCTTTGGCTGGCCGCTGGTTGGGGACATCGTGTCGGATTTCGGCCCTAAGCCGGACGGTACCCATAATGACGGGATCAACATCGCTGCGCCGCGCGGCGCGACCGTCGCTGCCGCCGATGACGGTGTCGTGGCCTATTCCGGCAATGAGTTGCGCGGCTACGGCAACCTGCTGCTGATCCGTCATGATGGCGACTGGGTGACCGCCTATGCGCATCTGGACGAGGTGTTGGTGCAGCGAGGTGACCGCATCAGCGTCGGCCAGCCGATCGCGACCGTCGGCAGCAGCGGCACGGTGGGGTCACCGCAGCTGCATTTCGAGATCCGTCAGGGAACCGAAGCGGTAGACCCGGCGAACCTGCTTCCGGCATTGTCGCGCTGACATGGCCCTGCCGGCCCGGGAACGGTTTGAAGAATGAGTGAAGACAAGCCTGAGCGTCAGTTGCTGCATTTGGTCTTCGGTGGCGAACTGGTGGACCCCGGAAGCATCGAGTTTGCGGATTTAGAAAAGGTCCACATCGTCGGCGTATTCCCCAGCTACGCCGAAGCGTACGCAGCCTGGCGTGGAGCCACCGGCGCCACTGTGGACGATGCCCATGTCCGGTACTTCATTGTCCACCTGCACAAACTGATGGACCCGGCCCACGAGCGGGAACGGGCCAGATTGTCCGGTCAGCCGTTGGCCGACTGACGGGTTCTTGCGAGGGGCCTACTGCCGTTCCAGCTTGCGACCCAACCGCCCCGCCAGATCCTGGATGAACTGCCAGGCGACGCGGCCTGAGCGGCCGCCGCGGGTGATAGACCATTCATGCGCCGCGGCGCGCCATTCCGCCTCATCGATTTCCAGGCCATAGGCGGCGACATAGCCGCCAACCATCCGCATATAGGTTTCCTGATTGCAGGCGTGGAAGCCGAGCCAGAGACCAAAACGGTCGGACAGCGACACCTTTTCCTCGACCGCCTCTCCGGCGATGATCGCGGTCGACCTTTCGTTCTCGATCATCTCCCGCGGCATGAGGTGCCGTCGGTTGGATGTTGCATAGAAGATCACGGTCTCCGGCCGCCCCTCGATGCCGCCTTCCAGCACGGCCTTAAGCGACTTGTAGCTGGTGTCGGACTGGTCGAAGGACAGATCGTCGCAAAACAACACGACCCGGCGGGGGCAGGCGCGCAGCATCGTCAACAGCCGCGGCAGGCTGGAAACGTCTTCCCGGTGGATTTCCACCAGCGCCAACGCGCCCGGCCGCTCGGCGGCCACGGCGCCGTGCACGGCCTTGATTAGCGAACTCTTGCCCATGCCGCGTGCGCCCCAGAGAAGGGCGTTATTGGCGGGCAGACCTTCAGCGAACCGACGCGTGTTCTCCAGCAGGATGTCGCGCTGCTGGGCAACACCTTGCAAGAGGTCTAGGTCGATCCGGGCGACCCGTTCGACCGGCTCCAGCGCGTCCGCGTCGGCATGCCAGACGAACGCATCGGCCGCGGCAAGATCAGCCGGCCGCGGCGCCGGAGGTGCCTGTCGCTCCAATGCGTCTGCAATGCGAGACAGGAGACTGAGCAGGTCGCGGTCGTCTTGGGCCACGGTCGACACCATATGCGTGCGGGAGTCGCGGGATTGCTGGCTCTGGCGGCTGGCGACGGTAGCACAGGCTGGCCTCGGGACAACACCGGCCCAGCGGCCCCCGAGCCGGCGTGAGCCGATACCATTGCACCGCGCCCGTGCCCCGCTATAGTGCCGCACCTTTTTGCATCATAGGGTGGCCGGCCGGATGGTGGGGCCGGCGTGCCATGGGAGATGAGCCTTGGAAGGACAAAATCCGCTTGAGCTGTTTCTGCCGCTCATCCTCATCTTTGTCGTCTTCTACTTCCTGTTGATCCGACCCCAGCAGAAGCGGATGAAAGAGCACCGCAACATGCTGGGGGCGTTGCGCCGGGGCGATCGGGTGGTGACCGGCGGCGGGATCATCGGAACGATCACCAAGGCCGCCGATGACGAGCTGACGGTGGAGATCTCTGAAGGCGTGCGGGTCAAGGTCCTGCGCGGCACCGTCTCCAGCGTTCTTGCGAAGCCGGAGCCGGCCCGAGGCGGTCGCTCGCGGGATCGGGACGAAGAAGAGGATGTCGAGGAAGAGACCGCCGAGGAGGCGCCAGAGCCCGCACCCCAGGGCGAGGCCGTGGAGCGGCCGGCGCGGCGCGGTCTTGGTCGCGCGCTGTCGCGCCGCTAAGGCGCAGGTGCAATAGTGCGCAGACTTGCGGGGAGCTGACACCGCTTCATGGTATACTTCGCCAAGTGGAAGATCATTCTGATCATGATCGTCTGCGGCTTGGGGCTCGTCTACGCGACGCCCAATCTGCTGCCGCGTGAGACGGTTCAGAGCTGGCAGACGGACCTGCCCAGCTGGATGCCGACCAGTCAGGTCAATCTCGGTCTCGACTTGCAGGGTGGCTCGCATCTGCTGATGCGCGTCGAGTGGCAGGACGTCCTGGCCGTCCGGCTGGATTCGATGGTGGATGCCCTGCGCCAGGGATTGCGGCAGGCCGACATCGGCTATACCCAGCTTGGCCGGGACGAGGCATCGGCCGGGTTCAACCTTCGCGATATGGCAGACCGCGACCAGGCTGTCCTGATAGCGCAGGGGATTGAAGATCGGGTAGACGTCACAGTCGGCGAAGAGGGGCGCGTCTCCGTCTCGCTGGTCGAAGAGGCGCTGCCGGAACTCCGCAGCAATGCGGTCGACCAGTCGATCGAGATCATCAGACGCCGGATCGACGAGATCGGGACGACCGAGCCGGTGATCCAGCGCCAGGGTGAGGATCGGATCCTGGTTCAGGTTCCCGGCGTGGATCCCGACCGCGTGCGGGAGTTGATCGGACGCACGGCGAGCATGACCTTCCATCTCGTGGACCATGAGACGAACGTGTCGGATGCGCGGGCCGGCCGCCTTCCGCCAGGCTCGGAACTACTGCCGTCGTTCGAGAAGACGGAAGCTGGCGAGCCTGTTCAGTACCATGTCGTGCGCAGGCGCATCGAACTGAGCGGCGACAATCTGGTTGACGCCCAGGCGACCTTCCAAGATGGGCAGCCGGTCGTCAGCTTCCGGTTTGACTCCTCCGGCGGGCGCAGATTCGCCGAGATCACGACGGAGAATGTCGGTCGGCAGTTTGCCATCGTGCTCGACGGCGAGGTGATCAGCGCTCCGGTGATCCGGACGGCGATCATCGGCGGATCGGGTATCATCGAAGGTGGGTTCACGATTCAGACGGCAACGGACCTGGCGCTGCTGTTGCGTGCCGGTGCATTGCCGGCTGAGCTGACGGTGCTCGAGGAACGCAGTGTCGGCCCCGGTCTCGGCGCAGACAGCATCGAAGCGGGCAAGATCGCGGCTGCGATCGGTTTTGCCGGCGTGGTCGTGTTCATGTTCGTCAGCTACGGCCTTTTCGGGCTCATGGCCAATCTGGCGCTGATCCTGAACCTGGTGCTGTTGATGGCGGCCTTGTCGGCGTTGCAGGCGACTCTGACGCTGCCGGGCATTGCCGGCATCGTGCTGACGGTTGGCATGGCGGTGGACGCGAATGTGCTGATCTTCGAGCGCATCCGGGAGGAGATCCGACAGGGCCGATCGCCCATCTCTGCCATTGATGCCGGCTATTCCCGTGCGCTGACCACCATCGTGGACAGCAACGTGACCACGCTGATCGCCGCCATCCTGCTGTTTGCCCTCGGTTCCGGTCCGGTGAAGGGATTTGCCGTGACGTTGTCGCTGGGCATTCTCAGTTCGATGTTCACGGCCATCATGCTAACGCGGCTCTTGGTCGTCACGTGGCTGCGCCAGATCAAGCCAAAGGCGATCCCGATCTAGGGGCTCCGAGACTCACACCCATGCGACCACTTCGTATCGTTCCCGCCGGACTGACGCTCAACTTCCTGGGCAAACGCCGCTTCGCCTATGTGGTTTCGGCCCTGCTGCTGCTGGGGTCGCTCGGCGCGCTCACGGTCCAGGGGCTGAACTTCGGCATCGATTTCCGTGGCGGCATCCTGATCGAGGTGCGAACCGATGGACCGGCGGAGATCGGCGCCATGCGGTCGACCCTGGGCGGTCTCGGCCTGGGTGAGGTGACGCTGCAGGAATTCGGCGAACCCACCGACGTGCTGATCCGCATTCAGCGCCAGGAAGGTGAGGAGGAAGAGCAGGCGGCCGCCATCGAAGCCGTGCAAGCGGCCTTGGGTGAGGGGATCGACTACCGTCGTGTCGAATTCGTTGGGCCGACCGTTGGCCAGGAGCTTATCGAGGCTGGGACGCTTGCCGTTCTTCTCGCCATGGGCGGCATCCTGATCTACATCTGGTTCCGCTTCGAATGGCAGTTCGGCCTTTGCGCCGTGATCGCGCTGTTGCACGACGTGCTGTCGACCATTGGGCTGTTTGCGCTGATCCAGCACGAATTCAACCTGGCTACGGTTGCCGCCCTCCTGACGATTGCCGGCTATTCCATCAACGACACCGTCGTCGTCTTTGACCGGGTACGCGAGAATCTGCGTCGGTACCGTCGGGCGACGTTGATCGAGGTGCTGAACCGCAGCTTGAATGAGACCCTGTCCCGGACCTTGATGACCAGCCTGACGACGTTGCTTGCGTTGGTGGCGCTCTATTTCTTCGGCGGAGCCGTGATTCGCGATTTCGCGTTCGCGTTGATCTGGGGCGTGGTGATCGGCACCTATTCCTCAATCTTCGTTGCCGTGCCGCTGCTGTTGTCGCTCAATCTGCGCCGACCGCCCGCGAAGACCGCACCTAAGGGGCAGGGCGAAGCGGCCGGCTCCGGTGACGCACCGCAGGTTCCGGCAGAAGCCCGCTGAGGCCCGAGGCAATGGAGCTCAACTCCGCCGTACCCTCGGGCTCGCGCATCGTCGACGCGTACCTGCCCGGGGGCTTCCGCGTCGGCGGGCAGCGCTTTGACGGATCGGTGATCGTGCTGCCGGACGGCGTCTTGCCGTGGGGTGTCACGAGCGTCGACCAGATTTCCGTTGAGAGCCTGGATCCGGTGCGGTCCGTCAGCCCTGCTGTCGACGTGCTGCTGATAGGCTGCGGTGCAAGGATGGCGCTGTTGCCGCCGGGTGTCCGCAAGGCGCTGCGTGACTTGGGCCTGGTCGCAGACATGATGGACACGACGGCCGCCTGTCGAACATTCAACGTGCTGGTGTCCGAAAACCGTCGGGCAGCGGCCGCCTTGATCGCCCTTTAACCTAGCGAAATAATAGGATAATCTCTCGCTTCAATTGGCATTACGGGGTTTATTTCCCCAGTATGACTAGGGGATTTGATGTGGCGAAGGCGCGTAAGTTCTTCGTGGAATTGATCAAGCCGTCGCACTACGACGACGACGGCTATGTGATCCAGTGGTACAGAAGCTGGATACCGTCGAATTCGCTTGCGTGTCTCTATGGGATCGCGCTCGAAGCCGCCGCGTCGAAGGCGCTGGGCGACGACGTGGAGATCGTCGTCAACGGGTATGACGAGACCAACACCGTCATCCCGCTGAAGAGCATCGCCGCGCGGCTGCGATCGGCGAAAGAGGAAGCCGGCGACGGCGCGCCGGGCGGCCTCGTCTGTCTGGTCGGCGTACAGTCGAACCAGTTCCCGAGAGCCATGGACATCGCGCGGCAGCTTCGTGCCCAGGGCATTGAGGTTGCGATCGGCGGCTTCCATGTCAGCGGCTGCCTGGCAATGCTGCCGGAACTGCCGGCCGATCTCCAGGAAGCCATCGATCTCGGCATCATCCTGTTCGCAGGAGAGGCCGAAGACCGGTTTGCACCCTTGCTGGCCGATGTCTGGCACCGGCGTGTCGACGGGGTCTACAACTACATGAAGGATCTGCCCGGGCTTCAGCAGGCCGTGACACCCTTTCTGCCGACCAGCATCGTGGAACGGTACATCCAGTGTATCGGCGCCTTCGACGCCGGTCGTGGCTGCCCCTTCCAGTGCAGCTTCTGCACCATCATCAACGTTCAGGGCCGCAAATCACGCTGGCGCGATGCCGACGACATCGAGCATCTGGTTCGCGACATGCTGGCGCAGGGCGTGTCGCGGTTCTTCATCACCGACGACAATTTCGCCCGCAACCGCAACTGGGAGCCGATCTTCGACCGGCTGATCCAGATGCGCGAAGAGGAGGGGGTCTCCCTCCAGTTCATCATGCAGGTGGACACGCTGTGCCACCGTATCCCCAACTTCGTCGCGAAAGCCAAGCGGGCCGGATGCACACGCGTCTTCATCGGGCTTGAGAACATCAATCCGGAAAACCTGATGGCGGTGCAGAAGCGCCAGAACCGCATCAAGGAATACCGCCGGATGCTGCAGGCCTGGCGCGATCAGAAGATCATCACCTATGCCGGCTATATCCTTGGCCTGCCGGCCGATACGCCGGCGTCGATCGAGCGGGACATCCGCATCATCCAGCGCGAATTGCCGATCGACCTGTTGGAGTTCTTCGTGCTGACGCCGCTGCCGGGGTCGGCCGATCACCTGAAACTGCATAACGAAGGGGTGTGGATGGACCCCGACATGAACAAATACGATCTTGAGCACGCGCTGACGGCCCATCCGAAGATGACGATGGCGGAGTGGCAGGACATTTACAGCCGGGCCTGGTCGCTCTACTACTCAGACGAACACGTCAAGACCCTCATGCGCCGGGCCATGGCTGCCGGCATCAAGCCCGTGCGGCTGATGCAGCATGTCCTGCAGTTCCATGGCTTCTTCAAATACGAGCGGGTCCACCCTCTGCAGGCTGGCAATCTGCGACACAAACTAAGGCGCTCCCGGCGCCCCGGGCTGCCGATCGAAAATCCCCTGGTCTTCTATCCCCGCAGGGCGTGGGAGTTCGTTTCGACCTATGGCGGCCTGGCTCTCTATGCGTGGAAGCTCAATCGCATGCGCAAGCAGGTGCAGCGGGAACTTCGGCAGCAGCCATACACCGACTTGGCTATCACCCCGGTCACCGACGACGATGAAGAGAGTCTGGAGATGCTGCAGCCGTCCGCACCCACCGCTGCTGCTGCGGCTGAATAGTCCCGCAACGCGCCGTCTTTGAGAATGGGCAGTGCCGAGGATCGTTTGTCGCCCTGCGGGCGGCTGGTCAGGCAGCACGATCCCGATCGGTATCTGGTCGCGCTGTTCTCACCTGCCGAAGCACGGGAAGCCCAATTTGCCATTGCCGCCTTCAACTTCGAGATCGCCCGTGTGCGCGAGACCGTCAGCGAGCCGCTGTTGGGCGAGATGCGGCTGCAATGGTGGCGCGACGCGATTGCCGAGATCTATGACGGCCGGGTCCGGCGGCACGAAGTGGCCGAGCCGCTGGCCGAGGCAATTCGTAGGCTCGGCCTCAGCCGCGAGCATTTCGATCGGCTGATCGATGCACGCTCACGCGATCTGGACGAGGCGCCCTTCGCCGACTTCGCGGCGCTGGAGGCCTATGCCGAGGCGACGGCAGCACCGGTCCTGACCCTGGGGCTGGAGGCGCTGAACGCCGCGAACGATGCCGCACTGCAGGCGGCCCGTCACATCGGAACGGCGTGGGCGTTGGTGGGCGTTCTCCGTGCCGTTGCCTTTCATGCCGGCCAGAACCGACTTTTGCTGCCTATGGATCTGTTGGCGGCAGCTGGCGTGGATCCGGCACACGCCTGGTCGGAAGACAGCGTCTCGGCTCTGCAGACCGTGGTCAGGCAGATTTGCGCCAAAGCGGGCGATCATCTGGCCTCCGCTCGGGCATTGCGCCGCGCGGCGGGCAAGCCGGCGACCCGCGCGTTGTTGGCCGGCGGGATCGTCGACAGCCACATCCGGCGGCTTGAGGCCGCCAAGCACAACGTCTTCGATGCTCGGGTGCAGCAGGCGGCGCCGCTGCGCCAGATCCGCCTTGCCTGGCTGGCACTTCGGCGTCGCTTCTAGGCGGCAGCGGACGGGGCCGTCCCCAGCCAGCGCTCGATGTCCTGCAGGGCGCGCGTCGTGTACAGCCGCTTGCGATCGCGGCCCTTCGGCAGCTTGCCGCCCGACGTTTCCAGCGGAGGAAGCAGGCCGAAATTGACGTTCATGGGCTGGAACGTCTCGGCATCCGCCCCGCCGGTGATGTGGCCCAAGAGCGCGCCGAGCGCCGTTGTCGGCGGTGGCAGGTCGGGGGCGGCCCCTTGCCGGTCTGCGCCTGCGAAACGGCCCGCGAGCAGGCCGATAGCGGCACTTTCGACATAGCCTTCCACACCCGTGATCTGGCCGGCGAAGCGCAACCGAGGCATGGCTTTGAGCCGCAGCGTACCGTCCAAGAGGCGTGGGCTGTTCAAGAACGTGTTGCGGTGCAGGCCGCCGAGGCGCGCGAACTCCGCCCGCTCCAGGCCCGGGATCATCCGGAAGACGCGCGCCTGCTCCCCATACTTCAGCTTGGTTTGGAACCCCACCAGGTTGTAGAGCGTGCCAAGCGCATTGTCCTGGCGCAGCTGCACCACGGCATAAGCACGCCGGCCGGTATTCGGGTCGGTCAGACCCACCGGTTTCATCGGGCCGAAGCGCAGCGTGTCGATGCCGCGCGATGCCATCACCTCAATCGGCAGACAGCCCTCGAAATAGGGCGTGGACGTCTCCCACTCTTTGAACTCCGTCTTGGGCGCCGTCAGCAGCTCATGGATGAAGGCGCGGTAGGTCTCTTCATCCAGCGGACAGTTGATGTAGTCCTTGCCCGTGCCGCCGGGGCCGGGCTTGTCATAGCGTGACTGGAACCAGGCCCTTGAGAAGTCGATGCTGTCGCGATGGACGATCGGCGCGATGGCGTCGAAGAACGCCAGTTCCTGCTCTCCCGTCAGCCCGCGTACGGCGTCGGCCAGCGATGGTGAGGTGAGGGGGCCGGTCGCGACGATCACGCTGTTCCACTCCGCGGGCGGCAGCCCCGCGACCTCGCCGCGCTTGAGGGTGACAAGCGGTTCGGCCGACAGCCGTTCGGTCACCGCCGAGGCGAACCCGTCCCGGTCCACCGCCAGCGCGCCTCCGGCCGGCAGCTTGTGGGCATCGGCAGCGGCCATGATCAACGAGCCGCACCGCCGCATCTCTTCATGCAGCAGACCGACGGCGTTGTATTCGGCATCGTCCGACCGGAAGGAGTTGGAGCACACCAGCTCCGCACACCGGTCCGTTTGGTGGGCGTCCGTTCCGCGAGTGGGCCGCATCTCGTGCAGCACCACAGGCACGCCTGCCCGGGCGAGCTGCCAGGCGGCCTCGCTGCCGGCAAGACCGGCCCCTATGACGTGAACCGGTGCTGCGCGATCTGGTGGCGTCATGAACCCTGCCCAATGGAGACGGCGTTGTGGCCGATTGAATCCCTAGACATAGTTTCGCGCCATGCGCGCCGCAATGCCTCCAGATAATTCCCCATGAATCCCCACCCTCCGTGTGGCATGATGCTTCCGCAGGACGACGGCTCTCAGAGCCGCAGGGGAGGGCGACGATGGCGAAGACAGTCATACGACTGGCGACGATACTTGCCGCTGCGGTCTTTGCTCCAGCCCAAGTCTCAGCCGGCGAGCCTCAGATCCTCGGTCTTATTGCAAGCCTCGCGCCCGAACCGATGGTGTGCGATGCCGACCACTGTGCAGTTGAAGTGTCGGCCTTTTGCCTTCAGCGGCATGCCGCCGTACCGGAACGGGGAACGGCTTATGTTCTGCCGGCGGACATCGCGCAGAGGGTGACCGTCACTGGGCAGACATCTGCCGGAGAGACCGTGACGCTTCCATCATCCCTTCTGAGGCTTGTGTCCGCGCGCGGCAATCGCGCCGTACAAGTCTCAGTCGACACGGATGCTGTCGCAGAGCTTGGTCTGACGGCCGTTGCGCTGACCATCGGCGACAACGTCTCGGCGGTGCCGGCCACGCTGGCCGCCAGAGCAAGCGACCCGGCTACCGCGCAAGAGATCGCATTGGCAACAGGTTCCTTGCGGCGACTCGGCGGCCGCCTGGTCGACCATGGGGGTGTTTCCGTCGACGCGGCGCGCCTGCTTGGGCAGTTGGTCAATGCCATACCCGACAACCGTGTCGGTGACGTACCGGACCGGCAGGATTTGTGGGCGCAGGTCGTCGACCAGGGCCTGAGCGGCCCGCCCGTCGACATCGCACGCTCGCGATACGGCGGGTGCGCCACCATAGCAGGGCGCGGCTTCATCACCTTCAGGGAATGCCTGGCATCCCAACACGACATGCTGATCAACCCGCTCAACCGCGCCTATTGGGAGGCGGTCGATACGGGCAGCTGAGGCGCCAAAGGCTATCGGCGTCGTCCTGTTCGGCACGCCACGGGCCGGAGCACCTGACAACATCAAGAGCACACAATGCCAACTAGGAGGACCATGCTGGTGAGACTTGAGCTGCGAGTTGCAGCCCTGACTTTGGGGGCAGCGCTTCTGGGGGCTGGCTTCGCCATGCCCGCAGCGGCGCAAAAGGCAGAAGACTGCCAATGGGTAGAAGACGGGGAATGTGACGAGCCGGGCATCGGCACCGGCGTCTGCGCTGTCGGCAGCGACACGGTGGATTGTGCCGGCGTCGGCCAGAATACCTGTCAATGGGCCAATGACGGCGAATGCGACGAACCGGGCATCGGCACCGGTGCTTGCGCGGCCGGCACCGATACCGCCGATTGCCGGCCATCCCTGGCCTCGGGGCCGGGTGGGGGTGGCAAACCACCTCCGGGCGCGCCGAGCGACAATGACAGCTGCCAGTGGGCGCGCGACGGCGAATGCGACGACACCCGCTATATCGGTGCAGTGACGGGTGCCTGCTTGCACGGGACGGATGCTTCGGACTGTCGCGGCCTGCAGCTTCGCCCGCAGGAGGAAATGGCGGGCAACGAATGCCAGTGGGCATTCGATGGCGAGTGCGACCACCCCGGCGTCGGCACAGGCGCCTGCGCACCCGGCACCGACACGGCGGACTGCGCTCGGCCAACCCCGGGCCAGGTCGGCGACAACGATAGCTGCCAATGGGCGCGCGACGGCGAATGCGACGACGACCGCTATATCGGTGCGGTGACGGGCGCGTGTGCGCATGGGACGGACGCAACGGATTGCCGCGGCCTGCAGCTGGCTACGCCGGGTCCCGGCGGGGAAGACAACAGCTGTCAGTGGGCCTTCGACGGCGAGTGTGACGAGCCCGGTATCGGCACGGGCGTCTGCGCGGCGGGCACGGACTCGGCTGACTGTCGTGGCAGTGCAGGCCCTGGCCCGGCATCGGCGGAGAACAGCTGCCAGTGGGCGTTCGACGGCGAATGCGACGAACCCGGCATCGGTACCGGTTTGTGTGCTGCCGGCACGGATACGGCCGATTGCCGCGGTGGCGGACCCGGCCCAGGCCCGGCGTCGGAAGACAACAGCTGTCAGTGGGCGTTCGACGGTGAATGCGACGAACCCGGCATCGGCACCGGCGTGTGCGCGGCGGGTACGGACTCCGCAGACTGCCGCGGCGGTGGTCCTGGCCCGGGCCCCGGTCCGGCGTCGGAGGACAACAGCTGTCAGTGGGCGTTCGACGGTGAATGTGACGAGCCTGGCATCGGCACCGGCGTGTGTGCAGCAGGTACGGACTCGGCGGACTGCCGCGGCGGCGGACCCGGCCCGGGCCCCGGTCCGGCATCGGAGGACAACAGCTGTCAGTGGGCGTTCGACGGCGAGTGCGACGAGCCCGGCATCGGCACGGGCGTGTGCGCGGCGGGCACGGACTCGGCAGACTGCCGTGGTGGCGATCCCGGCCCGGGCCCCGGTCCGACGCCGGACCCGGCAGGAGGCGCCTGCATGTGGCCGAACGACGGCGAGTGTGACGAGCCGGGCATCGGCACCGGGCTGTGCCCGGCCGGGACCGATCCCGACTGCCGTTAGGCGCTGGCCGCGGCGGCCGGTCAGGCGCGCTTGCGCCGGTCGCCGCGGTTCAGATGGGAGATGAGGTATTGGCCCGTATAGCTGTCGGCAACGGCAGCGACCTGTTCCGGTGGACCGGCGGCGACGATCTTGCCGCCGCCGTCGCCACCTTCGGGCCCGAGGTCCAAGATCCAGTCGGCGGTCTTGATGACCTCGAGATTATGCTCGATCACCAGCACTGTGTTGCCCTGGTCGACCAGTTCGTGCAGGACTTCCAAGAGCTTCCGGACGTCGTCGAAATGCAGGCCCGTAGTCGGCTCGTCGAGGATATAGAGCGTGCGTCCGGTGGCCCGGCGTGACAGCTCCTTCGCCAGCTTGACGCGCTGGGCCTCGCCGCCCGACAGTGTTGTGGCCGCCTGGCCGATCTTGATGTAGCCGAGGCCGACGCGGTCCAGCACCGTCATCTTGTCCCGGATTGCCGGAACCGCCTTGAAGAAGGTCGCCCCTTCCTCAACCGTCATGTCCAGGACATCGGCGATGGACTTGTCGCGGTAGGTGATCTCCAGCGTCTCGCGATTGTAGCGCTTCCCGCCGCAGGCATCGCAGGTCACGTAGACGTCGGGCAGGAAGTGCATCTCGATCTTGATGACACCGTCGCCCTGGCAGGCCTCGCAGCGGCCGCCCTTGACGTTGAACGAAAACCGTCCCGGGCCGTAGCCGCGTGCCTTGCTTTCCGGCAGGCCGGCATACCAGTCGCGGATCGGCGTGAAGGCGCCGGTGTAGGTGGCGGGGTTGGAGCGCGGCGTGCGGCCGATCGGGGACTGGTCGATGTCGATGATCTTATCGATCAGCTCGATCCCCTCGATCCGCTCATGCGGGGCCGCGTGCTCGCGAGCCCCATGGAGCTGTCGCGCCAGAGACTTGTAGAGCGTCTCCACGATCAGAGTGGACTTGCCACCGCCGGACACGCCCGTGACGCAGCTGAAGGTGCCAAGCGGGATCTCCGCATCCACCGCTTTCAGGTTGTTTCCGGTGGCACCGACGATGCGCAGCCGGCGCTTGCGGTCGATGCGGCGGCGCGCCGCCGGCACCTCGATCTGTCGCATGCCGGTCAGGTATTGGCCCGTCAGGCTGGCGGGATTGGCCGTGACCGTGGCGGGTACCCCATGGGCCACTACCTCGCCGCCATGCACGCCCGCGCCCGGCCCCATATCGATCAGATAGTCGGCCTGCCGGATCGCGTCTTCATCATGCTCCACCACGATGACGGTATTGCCGAGGTCGCGCAGCCGCTTCAGCGTCGCCAAGAGGCGGTCGTTGTCCCGCTGGTGCAGGCCGATCGACGGTTCGTCCAGCACATAGAGCACACCGGTCAGTCCTGAACCGATCTGCGAGGCCAGCCGGATGCGCTGGCTCTCGCCGCCGGACAGCGTGCCGGAGGCTCGGGCCAGCGAGAGGTAGGAAAGCCCCACACTCTTCAGGAAGCCAAGACGCTCGTTGATCTCCTTCAAGATGCGGCTCGCAATTTCCTGCTGCTGGTGGCTCAGGGTCTCGGCAAGCCCGGCAAACCACGCCTCGGCGGCGCCGATGGACTTGTCGGTCGCTTCGGAGATGTTGAGGCCGCCGACCTTCACGGCCAGCGATTCCGGCTTCAGCCGTTGGCCGTCGCAGGTCTCGCAGGGCATGGTGTTCTGGAACTTCGACAGCTCCTCTCGCACCCAGGCGCTGTCGGTTTCGCGGAAGCGGCGGGAGAGGTTGGGCACCAGCCCCTCAAACGGCTTGGTCGTCTGATAGCTCCGAAGCCCGTCATCGTAACTGAAGGTGATCGCGGTCTTGCCGGTGCCGAACAGGATGGCGTCCCGCACGGCGTCCGAAAGCGCCTCCCACGGCTCGTGCACGCTGACGCCGTAGTGCTTGGCCAGGCTGTCCAGCGTCTGCATGTAGTATTTGGACGAGGAGTTGGCCCAGGGCGCGATGGCGCCGTCATAGAGGCTCTTGCGCTCGTCCGGCACGACCAACTGTGGGTCGATTACCATCTTCGTGCCCAGCCCGTCGCAGGCCGGGCAGGCCCCATGGGGGCTGTTGAACGAGAACAGCCGCGGCTCGATCTCGTCGATCGTGAAGCCGCTGACCGGGCAGGCGAATTTGGCGGAAAACAGCGTGCGGTCGCCGGTATCCGCGTTCTCCGCGATGGCGATGCCGTCGGCCAGCTCAAGCGCCGTTTCCAGGCTGTCAGCCAGGCGATTGCCCAGGCCCTCGCGCACCACGATGCGGTCGACCACCACTTCGATATCGTGCTTCAGTTTCTTGTTCAGCGCCGGGACGTCGTCGATCTCGTAGAGAGTGCCGTCCACCTTCACGCGCTGGAAGCCGCGCTTGCGCAGGTCGCCAAGTTCCTTCCGGTATTCGCCCTTGCGTCCGCGCACAATGGGCGCGGAGAGGTAGAGCCGCGCGCCCTCGGGCATGGCCAGTACGCGGTCGACCATCTGGCTGACCGTCTGGCTCTCGATCGGCAGGCCCGTTGCCGGCGAATAGGGTACGCCGACCCGAGCCCACAAGAGGCGCATATAATCGTAGATCTCGGTGACGGTGCCGACAGTTGAGCGGGGGTTGCGCGAGGTCGTCTTCTGCTCGATGGAGATCGCCGGCGACAGGCCCTCGATCAGCTCCACATCGGGCTTCTGCATCAGCTCCAGGAATTGCCGGGCGTAGGCCGAGAGGCTTTCCACATAGCGGCGCTGCCCTTCGGCATAGATGGTGTCGAAGGCGAGCGAAGACTTGCCGGACCCGCTGAGGCCGGTAATCACCACCAGCCGGTCGCGCGGGATGTCGACATCAACACCCTTCAGATTGTGCTCGCGTGCGCCGCGCACGCGTATGGCCTTGCTGCCGAACTCTGACATCTGTGACTGCCCGTGGCCTCCAGCGCCGCGCCCCTTCCGGCGGTGCCGGACATCGCACAGAGATAGCACGCTGGCGGCGCCAGCACAGCGGCGGCGACCGTGTGGCGCAAACCCTCCTGACAAGGTCTCGGAGAGAACGCTGGCGCGGCGCTTGTGCCGGGGCCGGACAGCCCGCTAAGCTGGCGCATGCGCCGCATGGTCCGGCGCAGAAGTGCCAGTGGGGATGTCATGTCCGGCAGCGTCAACAAGGTCATACTCGTCGGCAATCTGGGCCGCGACCCGGAGGTGCGGTCGTTTCCCAGCGGTGGCCGAGTCGCCAATTTCAGCGTGGCGACCAGCGAGCGATGGACCGACCGCAACAGCGGCGAGCGGCGCGAGAGGACCGAATGGCATCGTGTGGCGGTGTTCAGCGAGCCTCTGGTCAACGTCACCGAGCGGTACCTGCGCAAGGGCTCAAAGGTCTATGTGGAAGGCCAGCTGGAAACCCGCAAATGGCAGGACCAGTCGGGGCAGGAGCGGTACACGACCGAGGTCGTGCTGCGCCCCTATCGCGGCGAACTGACCATGCTGGACGGCCGAACCGAAGGGGGTGCCGGCCGCGGCGAGATGGGCGATCCCGGCCCTGGCTACGGCAGTGACTATGGCGCGCCGCAGCAGTCCTATGGTCAGGCCCCCAGCCGCGGCGGCCCGCCACCTGCGGACGATATGGACGATGAGATTCCGTTCTAGCCGATAGACCGCCGACCGGCCGATTTCAGATGCGGCCGGCCGAACCCGCCTAACCGCTTTCGATTCCGCGCCGCCCGGCCGACCCGCTCCGTGGCGCAAGACATCATTTGAGGTCAGCGCATGTACCGGGTTCCCGTACGCGAGGGCGAAAGCTGGCATGTCGCCCGTGTACGACGCCATGTCGGCGAGCTGCTGCGGCTCGCCCTGCCGGTCGTGGTGGCGCGCACAGGGCTGCTGACCATGCCGCTGGTCGACACCATCATGGTCGGGCGGTACGACACCGACCAGCTGGCCTATCTCAGCATCGGCCAGACTATACCGATCACCTGCCTGGTGATCGGCATCGGCCTGCTGATCGGGACAGTGGCCAAGACGGCGCAGGCCTTCGGACAGGAGCAGTACGGCGAATGCGGCCGCGTCTGGCGCTGGGCCGTGCCCTATGCCGCCGCGCTTGGGGTCGTCTGCGCTGTCGTCTGCTTCTTTGGCCAATCCCTGTTGCTGTTGTTTGGGCAGACGCCGGATATGGCCGCCTCCGGCGGGCGCATCATGTGGATCATCGGTCTCGGCCTGCCATTCGGCCTGATGTTCACAACCACCAGCTTCTTCATGGAGGGGATCAAGCGGCCTATGGCCGGCATGCTCGCCATGATCGCAGCCAACGTGTTGAACGCGTTGCTGAACTGGGTGCTGATCTATGGAGAACTGGGGGCGCCGGAACTGGGGGCCGAAGGCTCGGCATGGACGACCTCGGCCGTCCGCGTTTTTCTCGCCGCTTCGATGATCCTCTACGTGCTGCATTTGCGTGACGGCGCGCGGTTCGGTGTCCGCCATTGGCCTGGTCTGCGCTGGCGGGACTGGGCAGACCAACGGCGCATCGGCTATGCCGCCGGCGTGAGCCACGGTATCGAGGTGGGGGCGTTCACCGCCGTGGCCATGTTCGCTGGGTGGTTGGGTAAGGGACCCGTAGCGGCCTATTCCATCGTGCTGAACCTGATCTCGATCATGTTCATGGTGGCGATTGGGTTTGGCATGGCGACGGCG
>JANQIX010000003.1 GCA_028281925.1 Alphaproteobacteria bacterium | reverse complement strand
AAGCTGGTTGCAGCGCCGATTCTTAGCTTGCCTCGAAGCTCACCCGTACCACGGACAAAGTGGTTTGCCTCTTCGATATCCCCAAGGATTGGCTCAATCCGCGTAAGGTACTCTTCACCGGCTTCCGTTGGCCTCACGGCGTGGGTGGACCGTGCAAACAGCAGGACGCCGAGGTCTTTCTCCAGATTTGAGATGATCCGTGACACGGAAGGCTGAGACAGGCCGACTTCCTTGCCAGCGGCTGTGAAGCTCCCGGTTCGGGCAACGCGGGAAAACAGTCGAAGCGTCGAGAAGCTATCGGCCATTTGATTCTCGAATAACGGTTAGGCGTTTTTGGACGCTACCGCTCGGCACTCTTATGAGCAACCTTCAACGCCAACGCTGCCGAGCCAATTGAGCTAGTCGACTACACACAATCGGCAATCCCGCCGGGTCCGTTCGGACTTCAGCGGGCGCACTGACGTAAGAGGATGAGATATGCCGAGGTTTCTTATGAACCGGCGCGAGTTTGTGGGCACGGCCCTGGCCGGAACGGCGACCATGCTAGCTTCCCGCGCAGTCGCTGCGACAGCGTTCGCGGTTGGGCCGGCGCAAGTGCTCGCACTATCGGACGGTCACTTCGACATGCCAGTGACCATGTTCCTTGGCACGCCGCACGGGCTGCGGGCCCAGCTCGGCGATCCGGTTCAGATCGCTGCCAACACGTATGCCTATCGCGCGAACGATCGCACCTTCCTGTTTGACGCCGGTGCGGGCACTAGCGACTTCATCACACAAGCCTTCCCGACCGTGAGCAAATTGCCTGATGACTTGAACGCTGCCGGAATCGCGCCCGGTGATGTGACCGACATTGTCATCACGCACATGCATCCCGACCACATTGGCGGCCTCGCTGTGGGCAACATCCCCGCATTTCCAAATGCGCGCATCCACATCGCCGCTGCTGAATGGGATTTCTGGAACGCCCAGGGATTTGCCGGCAGCGGACCAGAGGCAATGCGCCCGATGATCGCGGCAGTGCAAGAGACGTCTAACGCCGTCGAAAGCAACGTCGTTCTGCACAACGGATCGGCCGATCTAGGGGACGGCGTGAGCGTCATGCCCGCACCGGGCCATACGCCTGGCCATACAGCGATCGTCCTTGATGGAGGCCGCGAGCAATTCATCGTGGTGGGCGACCTGACCGTGCACGAGGACGTGCATTTCGCGAACCCGAGCTACGGTTGGGCGCTTGATGTCGACGGCGAGTTGGCCGTCGCCTCGCGAAGATCACTGCTCGACATGATTTCAACCGACGGCCTGATCATGGGAGCCGCTCATGTCTCGAGGCCAGGCCTTGGCCGCGTCGAACGCGACGGCGACGGCTATCGCTTCCTGCCCCTCTAGTATTCTTGTCTGAAAAGGAAAAACCAATGGCCGACTATTCGCAACACACAGTGGAAACTGCGCCCGAAGGGGCCAAACCGGCTCTGCAAGCAATCAAGGGCAAAATTGGGTTCGTTCCGAATCTGATGGCGACGATGGCCGAAGCCCCGGTTCTGGTCGAAAGCTACATGACCATGATGGGAATCTTCGAAAAGGCCGACCTGACGCCCACTGAGCGTGAAATCATCCTAATGACCAACAACCGTTTGAACGGTTGCACCTACTGCATGGCCGCGCACACGGCTGCATTAAAGCTGGCCCGCGCGGATGAAGGCGTGATCGAAGCTCTGCGTTCCGGTACATCAATCGCCGATCCCAAACTGGAAGCGCTGCGTACCTTTGCCGTGACTATTAACGAAAACCGTGGCTGGGCTACTGAAGAGCAGGTCGATGCGCTGATAAACGCAGGGTACACCAAACAGACTGTTCTCGAAGTGATCGCCGGTACCGCTCTGAAAGTACTGTCCAACTACACGACGCACATCGTTCATCCTCCACTCGACAAGGCGTTTGAACCGATGGCGTGGGACCCTGAGACAGCAACCGCTGCAGCATAAGACAAACACACCTCCCAGCTCTCTGGCGTCGCGGATCATCCGCGGCGCGAGAGAACCGCGGGGCGACGGGCACCTTGCAAGCGATCAAGGCTATGCCAAAGACCTTCGCATGTTCGAACTCCTTAATCTGAGAAACTTGGCTGCATCGGAAGGCATTGAACAATGACTCCAGTAACTGCAGACAGAATTGTTGAGGCTATGAACTGGCGCTATGCGACCAAGATCTTTGACAAGAGCAAAAAGCTCTCAGAAGAAGATAGAGTTGCTTTGCTTGCAACAATGAGACTGTCACCGTCGTCTTATGGATTGCAGCCTTGGAAGTTTCTGGTGGTCAATGATCCCGACACTCGCCGCACACTAGGCAGCTTTGTCCCGGCGAACAAATCGAAGATTGAAGACTGTTCCATGCTGGTCGTGCTCGCCCGTCGCACGTCCACGACGGTTGAGCATGTGGCGCGGCATGCCAAGATGTTGCAAGACGCCCGAGGTGTTTCGGCGGAGACGCTGCAACCCTTTAAGGACATGGTGACCCAGGGCGTAGCGGGCAGATCTGCAGAAGCTCAAGACATTTGGAATTCCCGGCAAGTCTATGTCGCATTGGGATCCGCGATTGCCGCCGCGGCCATGCTGAAAATCGATGCCTGTCCTATGGAGGGCGTCGATCGAGAGAGATTTGACGAAACGCTCGGTTTGGTGGACACCGATTTCACAACGACAGTCGCGATAGCATTTGGGTACAGGGACCAGAACGACCCTTACGCATCATATCCACGCACCCGTCGCCCCGCTGCTGAGGTGCTTGAAGAACTATAGCGCGACCGCACGGTCGAAGTGCGCGCTGCACGATCAGGTCATGCCGCTTGGCGGTTTGGCTCAACTATCTGAAAGGATGGCAAGATCCAATTGAGCGGTGCTCCGACGGTGCACCACTCAATTGGGTTTCCGTCCGCTGTCCGCGCCGAGCGCGCAGCGATGCCATTATTCATTTTTCGAATAACCATTACACAAAATGGCTGGGTACCACCGTTTCACCAACTGATCGATATTCTCAGCAGGCAGCACAAAATGGCTCCTGCCCAGCCAGCCAACGCAAATGACGAAGTGGAGAACGACATGACCCTCCAAGACAAACTCGACGGCTTCAAAGCCCAATTCAAGACGATGGCCCCTGAAGGCGCATTTGAGGCCTTTGCCCGTTCGACCCAAGAACTGATCGATAGCGGTCAGGCCGAGCGCGCTCTGAAAGCTGGCGACAGGGTTCCAGATTTTGTTCTGACTGACTCGGAACGCAACGAAGTCGCTCTGAAGGACCTGCTGGCTAAAGGACCGGTTGTCCTGACGTTCTATCGCGGTGTGTGGTGTCCCTATTGCAACATCGAGCTGAAGGCGCTGGAAGAAGTGGCCGAGGACATCCGTGCCCGTGGCGCCACTCTGGTTGCGATCTCTATGCAAGGTGCTGCCGACAGCCGGAAGTCTCGGAAAGACAACCAGCTGAGCTTCCCGATCCTGACCGACAAGAACGGTGAACTGGCCGAGAAGTTCGGCATCCGGTGGTCGCTGCAGGACTACGTCATTCCGATCCACCAAGGCTTTGGCGTCGAACTGCCGCGCATCCATGGCGATGGTCAGTGGAACCTGCCGATGCCTGCACGCTACGTCGTCGATGCCCACGGCACCGTGGCCTATGCCGAGGTGAACCCCGACTACACGCGGCGCCCTGAGCCTGCCGACCTCTTCCCGGTTCTGGACAGCCTGGCGGCTTCGGCTGCCGCCTAATTGGGCCGTCCGCCCGCATCCCGACACCTTCCTCCATGTGTTCGAGGATGGAAGCAGTGTGACGCGGATCGCCGCCTAAAGACTCAGTCTCTCCCAACTTCGAACGCCGCGGTTGAAAGCCGCGGCAAATCTTCAGAACTCGGAACACTAAGGAAACTTCTCATGACCTATAATCTTGCTGGGAAAACGGCTCTCGTTACTGGCGGCACTCGAGGGATTGGCGCGGCTATTGTCGAACGTCTTGCTGCCGAGGGCGTCAAAACCGCCTTCACCTATGTCAGCAATCAAGCTGCGGCTGAAAGCTTGGCCTCCCGTCTCGGAGCCGGCGCCATCGCGATCCAAGCCGATGCAGCCGATCCTGCGCAGAGCAAAGCCGCAGTTGAGAAAACAATTGAAGCCTTCGGCCATATCGACATTCTCGTCCACAATGCCGGAATCTTCCGCACCGGTCCCATTACCGAGTTCGATTTCGACGCCTATCGCCAGCAAACTGCCGTCAATGTTGACGCGGTCTACGCCGGCACCCATGCCGCCGTCCCCAATATTCCGGAAGGTGGCCGCATCATCGTGATATCATCTGTGAATGCGAAGCGGATGCCGTTTGAAGGCTTCGCAGCTTACGGCGCGACCAAAGCTGCCGTCACGGCCCTGGTAAAGGGATGGGCGCGTGACCTGGGATCCCGGAACATCTTGGTCAACGCAATCCAGCCTGGTCCTGTAGACACCGATCTCAATCCTGCTGCGGGGCCGTTTTTCGAGCCGGTCTCCGGTATGACAGCGTTGAAACGCTACGGCAAACCAACTGAGGTAGCCAACATGGCAGCCTTTCTCGCAAGTGATGAGGCTAGCTTCATCACCGGTGCCGCGATCGACGTCGACGGCGGGTTGGCACTCTGATCCTAAAGCAAAGATTAGTGTGTAGGGGCTCGCAATCATCCGAGGCCGCGCTCGATTTCATCGTCATTTTCGGCTCGGATTATCTGATCCTATCGGCTGTTACGGGCTCAAGATCGGTGAGACTGAGCTCGGTTTATCTGCGACGGGCTTAAATTGCTGAGACTGGACTCAACTCGGTGAGACCCTGATCACCAGAAAAACGGCCGTTATTCCGGTGATCCAGGGAGGTGGTGACAGATCGGCGATCCGACGCCCCGCGTGACAGCGAAACCTGTTCAAGGATGCCTTGATGGCCGCTATCCTGGGTCGGACCGACCCAACTGAGGACTCCCAGATTAGGTTAACATTGCCGGGGTGTATGCCGCGGTTTGTCCCGCGCCCGGCCTGTTAAGAGGCGCCGCATGGCCAGCTACCATTCCGTCGCCGCGAGCTTCGGTCGCGATGCACACAACTATGACGCCGCGCGGCGGCTGTTGATCCCCTGTTTCGACGACTTCTATGGCACGGCCCTGCGCCTGTTGCGCGACACCATGGCCGAACGCGGTGTGGGCGCGCCTACCGTGCTCGACCTCGGGGCGGGGTCGGGGCTATTGTCTGCCATGATCGCGGCGGTGTATCCGGGTGCCGCCCTGACCCTGGTCGACCTGGCCGATCCGATGCTGGCGGTAGCGCGCGACCGCTTGGCCGGCCATGGGCGGGTGGAGATGATCGGAGCCGATTATAGCGACCCCGACCTGTTGGCCGGCAGGCGGTTCGACGCCGTGGTCTCCGCCCTGTCAATCCATCACCTGGGCGATGCGGACAAGGCCGCGGTCAGTGCCCGCATCCATAACTGGCTGGCGCCCGGCGGGATCTTCATTAACGCCGATCAGGTACTGGGCGATTGTGCGGCGTCGACCGCGCGCCATCGCCAGGTGTGGCTAGCCGATGTGCGCCGGGCCGGCGCCTGCGAATCCCAGATCGACCAGGCCATCGACCGCATGCGGGCGGACAAGTCCGTCACCTATACGACCCATTTGCGGTTGATGCGCGATGCCGGGCTGGCCCCCGTGGACTGCGCGTACAAGAACCAAGGCTTCGCCGTGTTCTGGGGGACGCGGCCGACAGGGTCGGCGGCCTGAGCCGGCGGCTGAAGGTCAGTCCAAGGCACCGGCGGAGGATGTGATCTAAGATGCTTGGCGGCAATGTACTCGCCAATCTCGCCGGTAATCCCAAGAGGCTTACGCGTGAGCCGATAGTAGTCAATTGCTGCTGATTTGGCGCGTTCCAGAATGTCGACGATTTGAGAGAGGTTATCTTTCAAGACGCCTTCGCTCATAACTCATAATGTTTCAGGGGCCGGACGGGTCAGGGCCAGAACGGCCGCGCCAGCCACTCGCCGATGACGGCGCGGTTGCCATCGTCCAAGGTCCCGGCCGCCTCGATCAGGTCAAAGCCGAGATCGTTCTTGCCGAGCCAGACGGCGGCGGCGGCGAACTGCGCCATGATCCGCTCGCCATGGGACCATGCCCTCATTGCCGCCTGCAGCGCCTCCACGTCGCACTCCCGCCGCTGCATGTCCCAATAGGGCTTCAAGATCGGGGCCGCGTCGAGCAGCTGTGTGAAGCGGTCCATGGTCATTTCCATCATTCCAAACCTTGCATTCCGCCGCTCCACAGCTTGTGGATTAGATCCAGCCATCAGAACATATAACGAACATCTCGCGTTGTCCACGTCGGCAGGTGCGCGCTGAGGATCCGCGCGACTGCCACATGATCGAATCACGGCCGATGTAGGCGTCGTCTTCGGAGCGCGCCGTACGCCACGGTGTCGACCCACATAACAAGGATCGCAGCGAGCGCAATCGTTCCCTATCCCGCTCAACATTGGCAGTCGATCCTGCCTGGCCCTTGCGACCCGCTCTCAACGTCTCTTCGCGCCCGCAAGTTCGCTGACATGACGCTCCAGATCCATGCTCGCATAGAGTATGTCGAGCACGGTCAGCGTCTCGGCCTCCTGCCGAAAAACCAGGTAGTGCATGCCTTCGCGACAGTAGGTCAGGCCCTTCAGCGCCTGTTCGTCAAGTTCGCCTTTGAACAGAGCCGCGCAAGGCCGCGCGTGCGGAAGCGCGCCGGTTGCCAGGCCGCTGATCCGCTCGATCAAAGCGTCGCAATAGGCCAGGGCCTGCCGTCGACCGAACTGCCTGGCTGTCCATTCGGCAATCTCGGCCAGGCTTTCTTCTGCCTGGGGCGTGAGCCGCCATGACGTCACACACCGGCACTCTTGAGCCCCGTCTCAAAGGCGCGTCGCACAGCGTCCTCGCCGGTGCCCTCGGCAAACTCGCCGCGGTCGGCCTGACCTGCGCCTTTCCGGATCCTGTCGCGAATCTCTGCCAGCTCAGCTGCGTTCCGGTCGCGCCGCTCTTTGAGCAGCCGCAAGCCGTCGCGGACAACCTCGCTCGCGCTCTTGTATTCGCCTGAGGCGACCAAGCCATCGACCCAGCTTTCAAGCTGGTCCGTCAGGGCGATGTTCTTGGAGTGTTGAGCCGGCACCGCACTGTTCTCCTACAGCTGCGTGACTATAGCCGTCGGTGCCAAAGACTGCCACCCGCACCGATCTGGGTCACGGGTCAACACGCGGCTCCAGCGTCGGATCGAGACGCCGCGGTTCGGGCGCCAGAGCCGAAGCCCCGGCGCCCGTCCGGCTCAGTCGGTGGGATTCCAGATGATCGCGAACAGATCCTCATCGTCCTGCCCGGCCGCCTGGCCGAGGTTGGCGTAGAGCCGACGCGGTCCGAACTCTGGCGCCGCCAGGCTCAGCGACACATACGGCCGTCCGCTGGTCTCGCTGGTGCGGATCCAGCCCGCACCGATCTCCACACCTCCGGACTGCACCCGATAGTCGGGCTGATTGCTCTCCGGATCCTTGCTGCCGTTCGGGGTGATCTGGATGGTCGTCTTGATGCTCAAGGTGCGGATCTGCCCCTGGTAGGAGCCGTCGCTCTGCTTAAGGACGAAGCCAATCTGTGCCATCTGTCGGTGCTCCTTGTCAGAAGGGACCCATTCCCTTCGATGCCGGACCGTGATGGCGAGCCGGGTTCGGGCACCAACCGGTTTCTTGCAGCGCCAGCGACCGCGAGGAGGCACGGCAGTGCCGGGGAAGAAACCGGTTGGGGGAGGTCCCGGATTGCCATAGGTCTCAAAGGCAGCCGAAGGGAACAGGGGCCTCACGAGCGAGCTCCGACGCCCATGGAACAGGGATCGTCACAAGCAGAAGCGAACACGCCGACCAGGGCCGTCGCGACCCTGCCGTCATCCCAGGTCGGCCGTCACCGAGAGCGCCGGAACGGCACTGCGCCCGCCAACATGCCGGCCGGTCCATCCGGAGCGGTGAGAACGCCGGCATCCGCACCCCTGGCCAGCGGCTCCCTGTGTCAAGCCGCTGACGAGGTGACCATGACCGCATGCCTTGCCAACGCTTGGCTGGGAGGCAAGTTGATGGTGACGGTGACCCTGGACGCCTTCTCGGGCCTACCCAACCTGAAGCTGGACGCTGTCCGCCGCCGACGTCGCCGAGGTCCAGAGGCGGATCGCGGCGCTGCCGCCTGCGGCCGAGAGCGTTGTGCCGCCGACCCTGGGCTATCGCGGCATGATCATCGAAGGGGGCTCCGGCGCCCTTGCCGGTCCATTGATCGCCTATCGCGGAACCGTCACCGGCCCCGCCGGCGTTCAGGCCGACATCGATGCTGAGGGCGGACCACCGCGCACCCAGCCGGTAGGGACATTCGACGCCGCCGGAGCCCGGGTCGTGGAACTGCTGCCTGTCCGTTTTCTCCCGTCGGGACTGCGGAATGGTGCCGGGCTGAGGTTCGGCTTCTGGCGGCCTTGGCAATGCCGAGCTGCAGGGGCTGCCATGACACCGATCGGCATGGCGCCCGGATCCTCCGATGTCTTTGAGGTCCGCTTCCCCGCTTTGCCGACTTGTGGACCTATGGCCGTCCTGACGGCGGACCAACTCTCGCCGGGAGCCGTTTTCCCCGGCGCTGACGCTTCTCCTCGCGGCCGCTTCGCTGCAAAACGCCAGCCAGCTTCAAGTCCCGCTTCCTGCGGGCGGGCCGTGCCGGTTCACCGCCGTCCTGACTGGCCATCTCGGTCACACGTCAAAGGGGGATCGGCCCCCTTCCCAGACGGAGGAAGTTCCATGGCGCAGATCGGTATCGTCACCAAGCAGCTCGACGGCTCCTTCAAGGGCAAGATCCAAACCCTCAGCATCACCGCCGAGATCCGCATCGTCCCCAACAGGGCGAAGACCAACGACCGCCAGCCCGACTACCGGGTCCTCGCCGGCAGCGCCGAGATCGGCGCCGGCTGGGACAAGATGGGCCAAGCCTCAGGCAACCCTTATGTCGGTCTGAGCCTTGCGGCTCCGGAGTTCGGTCCCCGCAAGCTCTACGCCAACCTCGGCCAGGCGGCCGGCCAGGACGACGAGGACGTCTACGCGATCCTCTGGAACCCGGCCGATTAGCCGCCACCGGCAGGCCCCGCGCCACCCGGGTGCGGGGCTTCGCCCCTCTGCAGGGGCGGCAAGCCAGAGGCCAGGTCGTTGGGGCCGTCTCTCGCCGCACTCGTGGCCGATCGGACGATCGGCGACGAAGGCGGCGAGAGGCGCCGGTTCTTGCATACGGCTGTATGGAAACGGCCCGTTAGGCGGCCTTGGCCGGCTCCGGCGGATCGACGGCAAGCAACTCGTCGTTCGATCGCTGCGCCAGTGCAAGCGCCTGGTCGACATCGCCGGCGAAGAACGCTTCGACGACCTCAGCCGTGGGCGCGATCGCCGGCACGCGGTTGTGGAACCGCGAGAAACGCAGTCCCGGCGCGGTCGTCAGGATCGTGTAGGTCAGGAGCTCGTGAGTGCGGTTGAAGTCCCACAACCCCATCAGCAGCATCGGGCCGCCGCCGGCGAGCGTGATCGCATGGCGGACCTTGCCGCCCTTTGGCCCCGTCGATTCATAGAATCGGCTCGCTGGGATCAGGCAGCGCTGACCCTTCAGCGCGTGCCGGTACGACTTCGCCTCGGCCACGCCTTCTGTGCGGGCGTTGAACGTGTCGAAGCCCTTGTCGGCCAGAGGCTTCGACCACCACATCGGCACCAGGCCCCAGACGGCGTCGGCCGCTTCGCGCACGCCGTTGCGCTCGCGGATGATCGGCGAGCGGTTCCAGTCGGAGACTCCTTTGGCCTTCTTTCCCATCGGGAAGCGGTCGGCCTCCGGAAAGGGAGGGAGCGGTTCGTTGGTGGTCAGGCGGGCGAGCTCGGTGATCTCGGCCCAGGTCAGCCGCTGGGTGCCGTAGGAGCCGCACATCAGAGGCGGGCTCCGGTCGGAAATCGGCGATTGCCGGCAATGTGGTGCGCTCTCTCAATCCGCGTCATTGTGGCGATCCGTCGATCCGTGTGCGCTGTCCTATGCTGTCGTCGCTGTATCTCAAACGCATGAGACGACTGGCATGGCATCCGCTCGTAGGCACTGGGTTCGGCACTGCGGCCCGTCCGTCCTCGCGCTTGCGCTCGCGACCAGCGCGGGTGCGGCCTGGTCGCAAGGCGTCTGCTATCGGCCGGCAGAGCCGTATCCCTACCCGCCGCCTGCTGATGATCCGGAATTTGCCGAATTCGTGAACGGCGAGTATCAGCGCTACATGCTGGAGATCGAGGACTATCTCAACTGTCTCAACGCCGCGCAGGCCGATGCCTTTGAGGAACATCGGGAGGTGATGGACCGCTGGATCGCCTATTTCGGCGAGGATGCGGCGCTCTGGTTCGATCTGGAGGAAGACTAGCTGTGCGCCAGAGCTTTGGGGCAGCCGCGCCGCGCGACCGGGCTCTATCTCCGGACGGCCTGGCCGTCCTTCGACCAAGCCCCGGTATGACCGGGTCTTGGCCCATCCGGGGGACGATCCCTCTGCCGAGCGACTGACCCGGCCGCCGGCGGCGTCCGGGTGAGAGTCAGAGGCGTTCGTGGATCCCGTGACGGCTTCCTGGAGGAGAGAGAGGCTCTCCCGGCCGTCATGGGAGAGGCCCCATGGAGCCCGTAGCCGCGATCCGCAAGATCCCCCTGGACAGGCTGACCCTGTCTCCGGCCAACGTCCGAAAGACGCCGGCGCCACCGTCGGCCGATGCTGAGCTGCAGGCCAGCATCGCCGCCCACGGCCTCAAGCAGAATCTGATCGTCCACGCTGCCGACGCGAAGGGCGACTTCGCCGTTGTCGTCGGCGGCCGCCGGCTGAAGGCGCTGCAAGCCCTGCAGGCCGAGGGCTTGCTGCCGGCCGACTACCGCGTGCCGTGCCAGGTCGAAGCGCTGGACACGGCCGCCGAAACGTCGCTGGTCGAGAACGCCGTGCGTCTGGCCATGCACCCGGCCGACGAGTTCGAGGCCATGGCCGCCCTGGTCGATGCCGGCGAGGAGATCGCCGCGATCGCCACGCGCTTCGGGACGACCGAGCACCATGTTCGCCAGCGCCTCAAGCTGGCGCGGGTCGCGCCGGACCTCCTGGACGCCTACCGCGCCGAGGAGATGGATCTCGAGGTCCTCATGGCCTTTGCGGTGACCGACGATCGTGACGCGCAGCTCAGTGTCTGGAACACCGTGAAGGCGTCGCGCCACAGGCCGGCCCACTGGGTCCGACGCCTGCTGACCGAAAACAGTATCTCCTCGACCTCGGGGATTGGACGCTTTGTCGGGATCGAAGCCTACGAGGCCGCCGGTGGCTCCGTTCGGCGGGATCTGTTCAGCCGTGATCGCGAGGCGTTCATGGACGACGTGCAGCTCGTCCGCCGTCTGGCCGACGAGAAGCTTCAGGCCGCCGCCCAGGAGATATCCGGCGATTGGAAATGGGTCGAGCCGATGCCGCAGTGCGACTACAGCCACACCTCCAAGTTCGGGCGTGTGTATCCGGAGGCCGCCGAGATGTCGCCGGAGGTCGAGCAGGAGTTTCAGGAGATCACCGCGCGCGAGGGCGAGCTGGAGGACCTGGATGACTGGACCGACGAGCAACATGCGGAGATGGAGGCGCTCACCGAACGCAGAGAAGCGCTCGAAGCGGAGCTCGACGATCGGGCAAACTACACTGCCGAAGACCGCCAGCGGGCCGGCTGCATCGTCACGATCGGCTACAATGGCGAGCTGGAGCTGCGCCAAGGGCTGGTCAAGCCCGAGGATGCCGCCCCGTCGCGAGAGCCAGGCGCCGACCCCGCGACAGAAACCGACAAGGCGAACACCTTCAGCCAAGTGCTCATCGAGGACCTGGCTGCGCATCGCCTGCAAATCACGAAGGCGCATCTGGTGGCGGATCCCGAGGCGGCCTTCGACCTGGCGCTCTACAGCCTGTGCATCGACATCCTGGAGACCGGCTACCGCGCGGGTCCGCTCGATCTGCGGGCCGTCCGGTCGCGGGAAGTCAGCTCGCGTGGCGACCTTGACGACACGCCGGCCGCCCGGGTCCTGGAAGTGCAGCAGGCCGGCCTGCAGATCGGCTGGATCATGTTGCCGGCAGCGGAAGGCTTCCAGGCCCTGTGCAACCTCACGCACGAAGCCAAGAGGGCGCTGTTTGCGTGGTGTGTCGCGCAGACGCTTAGGCCCCAGCTCGGCACCGAGCGCGGCGCTAATCCCGTCATCGAGCTGATTGGGGAACGGCTCGGCATCGACTTCGTGGCGTTCTGGCGGCCGACCGCCGACAACTACTGGGGGCGGATCACGAAGCCTCAGGCCCTGGCCATCGCCGGCGACGTGCTGGGTGAGCGCTGGACGCGTACCCATGCCGGCGACAAGAAGGGTGTCCTGGCCAAGGTGCTCGAGGCCGCGTTCGTCGACGACGGTACGACGGCTCTCGGCGTCGATCCGGACAGCCGCGCGCGTGCCGCCACGTGGATGCCGCCAGGGATGGCGTACGACCCTGCCCTGCCCGGCGGCACTGCGGATGAAGACGCCGACGCCGACGACGAGGTGACGTCGTGACCGGGCTGGAGTGGCGGCCGGCCGTCACCGCGGCCGCTCGCCAGGCCCGCACCGATCCCGATATCCGGCAAAGGGTCGGGCTGTGGCTCTGCGACTGCCTCGTGCGCGTGCTTCCCGCTTACGAGCTCGAGCACCCGGACGATGATCGCGTCCGCCGGGGCGTCGCAGCGGCACGCCAGGTCGCGCTCGGCCAGGCCCGCGACGACGCCAGGCTCGCAGCGCGGTCCCGGGTCCATGAGGCCGAGGATGGCGCACAGGAGTATGCGCTCGCGACCGCCGCCCTCGTCGCCGACGCCTTGGCCGATGACGCCCTGAACAGGGCGCCGTGGCTCGCCTACCAGGCCGCGAAGATCGCTGCCGGCCAGCTCCCGGCGGTGTCCGCCCAGACCGCCCTGTCCGTCGAGACAACATGGCAGCTCCAGCGCCTCGTCATGCGGCTTGGAGCGGAGCCTTAGCGCAATCACGGCTGCGGCCGGAGCCGATCGCCACCCATCGCGACGCTGCCGGAGACACGCCCTTGCAGACTGGGCGCCGGCGCGGGGTACGTCCGAGGGCCTGCCGGCGAGCTGCGCTCGCCCGCCTCCACCGGTGCGATCGCTCCGGCCGCTCGCTCCAGCCGCAAGGAGCCTGCGGATGCTTTCAGCTCTCCCAACAGAGTACGTCACCCCTGGAACGCGTCTCGTCTGGCGCGATCTCGCCGGCTGGCTTGAAGCGGCGCGCCGCATCAACGGCCGCCGCGCAAGCGAGGCCCGGCACCATGCCATAGCCGCCCATCTTGCCGCCTTGCCGGTCACGCTCGTGTCCGGCTGCGATGCGCCAGCCATTCTGGAGCAGGCGCTCGCCTGGTGGATCCACGGCGCGTCCGGGTTCTGCCGCCCCCCGCGCGGGCTCAGGGCAGACGCACCGCAGACCCCGCTCATCGTTGCGGCCAGGAACCGGCTGACGCAGCTGGCGCGCGCCGCCGACCGGGCCGGCATGCCCGACGGCGACAACTTGCGAGCCGCCCACGCAGCGGCCGGCGCCCCTGAGAGCGAGAGGCGTGCGTCCTCTCCGTGACGGGCTCCCAGGCGAGAGAGAGGCTCTTGCCGCCCGTCTCCGGAGGGACGGGCCATGCCGGTCTTCACCGTCGTTTGCGGCTTTGCCCGCTACTACACCAACACCGTCGAGGCCGAGGCGGACGACCTCGATCAGGCGCTGCAGCGCGCGATCGAGATTGCCGGCCAGGATGACGGCTGGAAGGCCATCGACTATACCGGCCCCGTGTTCGTCGACGCCGCCGGCGAAGGGGCCGATGACGATCCGTGGGTCGACAATGCGTCGGCCCTGCCCATCCCGGACCGGTTCACCGAGTTCGGCGAACCGCCGCGGGTGACCGTCACCGTCAAGGACGGGATCGTGGGCGATGTCGAGATCGACGGCCATCCGGTCCGCGTCATCATCAAGGACTATACCTCCGGCGGCCTCCGGTCGGGTCCGGGCACGCATCACCGCGATGATGACGGCGCGCTCTACAGACTGATCGTGTGGGGCGCAGAGAAGGCCGAGGAAGGCGGGCGGGCATGACCGCCCCCTCCCCTGGTGCCGGCGGCGCGCCCGCACCCCTGCAGGCCGTCTACGAGGGCTGGCGCGGTGTGAGCGAGCCGGTCGAGGGCGCGGACCTCCGCGTCCTCTCCCTCGGTGCCGGCGTGCAGAGCACGACGCTTGCCCTCATGGCGGCGCACGGCGAGATCGGGCCGATGCCCGACGCGGCGATCTTTGCCGACACCGGCTGGGAGCCCCGGGCCGTCTACGAGCATCTCGACTGGCTCAGCGGCGGTAACGTCCTCCCCTTCCCTATCGTGCGCGTCCAAGGCGTCAATCTGCGCGACCAGGTCATCGACCGCGCTACCCGATCCCACGGCCGCTTCATCACCATCCCCTACTTCCTTCAGCGCGGCGGCATGGGCCGCCGGCAGTGTACGGGCGAGGCCAAGATCGAGCCGATCCACCAGGCGGTCCGGGCGCTTCTCGGCGTGCCCAAGGGCGCCCGCGCGACGCGGTATCGGGTGGAGCAGTGGATCGGGATCAGCCGCGACGAGATCGTCCGGATGAAGGCAGCCCGCGTCCCCTGGATCACCCATCGATGGCCCCTGATCGAGCGGCGCATGACCCGGCGCGACTGCCTGGCCTGGCTGGCCCGGCATGTATACCCCGAGCCGCCGCGGTCGGCCTGCATCGGGTGTCCCTATCACCGGGACGATTACTGGCGCCGGCTGCAGCGCGAGGACCCGGACGCCTTCGCCGATGCCGTGGCCGTCGATCGCGCAATGCGCGCCGGCGGCCCGATCCGCGGCATGCGACAGCTCGAATACATGCACCGGTCCTGCCGGCCGCTGGACCAGGTGGACTTCCGGAGCGAGGCCGAGCGCGGCCAGCTCAGCTTTCTGGACGAATGCGACGGCCTCTGCGGGACCTGATGGTCCCGTCGGCGCCGGCGAGAGCGAGAGCGAGAGCGGAGCTCCGAACCGGGTGACCCGGTAAGGGGCGAGAGAGAGCGCGCCCCACCGGGCGCCCGATCCCCGCTCTCCAAGGTTTGCCGATGTCGCTTTTCGCAGCCGCTGCCCGGGAAGGCGGGGCGATGCCCCTCTTTGCCGGCCTCAGCACACCCTCAGCAGCCCCGGACAAGGTCGGGGGGCTGTTTCATGCGGGCTCCGTCCTGGCCCGCCAGCTCGGACAGCGCCGGACGATCGATGCCGCCGCGCTGCGCGCTGCCATGGTCGACGCCTTCGGGGCCACCGACGCCCAGGGCGGCTGGATCTGGAAGGACGCCTACGAAGCCCTGGAGGTGGCTCAGGTCCTGTACTTGCGACGCTTCGGCCGGGCCGTCGCTTCCGCAAACGATCGCGGCGCGCTCCTCCGGACCCTTGCCCGGCTCTCCCGCCAGCTCCCCAGCCAGACCCGCCGGTCGGAGGAGTCCCAGGCCCTGCAGCAGTTCTCCACCCCGGTCGAACTCGGCGCGGTCGCGGCGATCGCCGCCGGCCTCCGCGCCGACGACACGGTCCTGGAGCCGTCGGCCGGCACCGGCCTGCTCGCCATCTGGGCAGAGATCGCCGGCGCGTCGCTCGTGCTCAACGAGCTTGCCGAGACACGGGCCGGCCTCCTCGCCCGCCTCTATCGCGGCACGCCGGTCAGCTCCCACAACGCCGAGCAGATCCATGATCATCTGCCGGCGCACCACCGCCCCACGGTCGTGCTGATGAACCCGCCCTTCTCCGTCTCCCCGAAGATCGACGGCAAGTACCGGGCGGCAACCGCCAAGCATGTCGGCTCGGCGCTCGCCCGGCTCGAGGCCGGCGGGCGCCTCGTCGCCATCACCGGCGCGACCTTCTCCCCGAATGCGCCGTCCTGGCGCGATCAGTTCCGGCGCGGGCAGGAAACCGCCCGCGTCGTCTTCTCCGCGGCCGTGACCGGCCGGGCCTACGCCCGGCACGGTACGACCGTCGACACCCGTCTGACCGTCATCGACAAGGTGCCGGCCGAGGAACCGGCTGCGTTTCCGGACATCCATGGCGTGGCGCCCTCGGTC
Source organism: Alphaproteobacteria bacterium (assembly GCA_028281925.1). GTDB lineage: Bacteria > Pseudomonadota > Alphaproteobacteria > DSM-16000 > Inquilinaceae > JACKIG01. Next base: position 59,287 of record JANQIX010000003.1, on the reverse strand, counting down.
GAGGCGTTGCTCGACCTGGTCACCACCCATGTACCCGAGCGCGTACGGCTCGAACGGCCGTCGGTGCCGACGGCCCCCTCCCCGTCTCTCGGCCCGTCCGGACACAAGCCGCCCGCGCCACGTCCACGATCGGCCGCCATGGCGCCGCTCTTGGCGTCGGCAGCCGCGCCTCTCAACGCCGGCGACGTCGAGGCGCTCGCCTACGAGGTCCGCGACTGGACGCTGGCGGCGCGGACGATCACGGAGGCCCTCTACGAGCCCTACGAGACGCAGTCGGTCGTCATCGCGAACGCCAGGCCCCATCCCACCAAGCTGGTGCAGTCGGCGGCCATGGCGTCCGTCGCACAGCCGAAGCCGCGCTACCGGCCGGACCTCCCTGCCCGCCTGATCACGGACGGCGTGCTGTCCGACGCCCAGTTGGAGAGCGTGATCTATGCCGGCGAGGCGCATTCCGGGCTGCTCGCCGGCGACTACGTCGTCGACGAGGCCCTCGACCAGGTCGCCGCCGCGGGCCCGGACGCCGAGCACGTCGTCCGTTTCCGCCGCGGCTGGTTCCTCGGCGACGGAACCGGCGCCGGCAAGGGCCGCCAGGTCGCCGCCATCCTGCTCGACAACTGGCTTCAGGGCCGGCGCCGCGCGGTCTGGATTTCCAGATCGGATAAACTGCTGGAGGACGCCGTGCGCGACTGGGTGGCCGTCGGCGGCCGCAAGAGCGACATCATCGCCCTCCGCCAATTCCGCCAGGGGGCCGAGATCGCCCTCGGCGACGCGATCGTCTTCACCACCTACGCGACCTTGCGGACCGACGAACGGCAGGGTCCCGGCGGGTCGGTCAAGCGCTCCCGCGTCCGCCAGCTCGTCGACTGGCTCGGCGCCGAGTTCGACGGCTGCCTCGTGTTCGACGAGGCGCACGCCATGGCCAATGCGGCCGGCGAGAAAGGCAATCGCGGCGAGAAGAAGCCGTCACTGCAGGGCAAAGCCGGCTTGAGGCTGCAGAACGGTCTGCCGGATGCCCGCGTCGTCTATGTCTCCGCGACCGGGGCGACCACCGTGGCCAATCTCGCCTATGCCGCCCGCCTCGGCCTGTGGGGCACCGGCGACGTTCCGTTCGCCAGCCGCACGGCCTTCGTCTCGGCCATGGAGGGCGGCGGCGTCGCGGCCATGGAAGTCCTGGCCCGTGATCTGAAAGCGCTCGGCCTCTATGCCGCCCGCTCGCTGTCGTACGAGGGTGTCGAGTACGAAATGTGCGAGCACACGCTCACACCGGCGCAGATCGGCATCTACGACGCCTACGCCGAGGCGTTCCAGGTGATCCACCGCAATCTGACCGCGGCCCTAGACGCCGCCAACATCACCGGGCCGGAAGGCACGTTGAACCGGCAGGCCAAGTCCGCGGCGCGGTCTGCCTTCGAGAGCAACAAGCAGCGATTCTTCGGTCACCTTATCTGCGCCATGAAATGCCCGACCTTGATCAACGCGATCGAGACCGACCTGGCGGCCGGTCACGCCGCCATCGTCCAGGTCGTGTCCACCGGCGAGGCGTTGCTTGATCGCAGGCTGGCCGAGATCCCGACGTCGGAGTGGTCCGACATTACCGTCGACCTGAGCCCGCGCGAGTATGTCCTGGACTATCTGGCCAACTCGTTTCCCGTGCAGCTCCACGAGGTCTATTCCGACGACAACGGCAACCTGCAGTCCCGCCCCGTCACCGACGCCGATGGCAACCCGGTTCTTTCACGCGACGCCGTCGCCCGCCGCGACCGGCTGATCGAGCATCTCGGCGCCCTGCCGCCGGTGCAAGGCGCGCTCGACCAGCTCGTCTGGCACTTCGGCGCCGACCAGGTCGCCGAGGTCACGGGCCGGTCCAAGCGCATCGTGCGCAAGACCGGCGCCGGCGGCGAGCGCCTGGCCGTCGAGACGCGGCCCGTCTCCGCCAATCTCGGCGAGACCCGGGCCTTCATGGACGACGACAAGCGGATCCTGGTGTTCTCCGACGCCGGCGGCACCGGCCGGTCTTACCACGCCGATCTCGGTGCGAAGAACCAGCGCCTGCGGATCCACTATCTGCTGGAGCCCGGTTGGAAGGCCGACAATGCCATCCAGGGCCTGGGCCGGTCCAACCGGACCAATCAGGCCCAGCCGCCGGTCTTCCGGCCGGTCGCGACGGACGTCAAGGGCGAGAAGCGCTTCCTGTCCACGATCGCCCGGCGTCTCGACACGCTCGGCGCGATCACGCGCGGACAGCGACAGACCGGCGGCCAGGGCCTGTTCCGCGCCGACGACAACCTGGAGAGCGTCTATGCCAGGATGGCGCTCCGACAGCTCTATCAGGCCCTCCATGCCGGCCGGATCGACTGCTGCTCGCTCGCGACGTTCCAGGAGCATACCGGTCTCGACCTCATCGATAGCGACGGCACGCTGAAGGACGATCTGCCGCCGATCACCCAGTTCCTCAACCGCCTCCTGGCCCTTCGCATCGACCTGCAGAATGCGCTCTTCGAGGCGTTCGAGCTCCGCCTCGACGCGCAGATCGAGGGCGCCGTGGCGTCGGGCACCTACGACGTCGGCGTCGAAACCTTGATGGCCGAGAGCTTCGTCATTACCGATCGGCGGACTGTTTTCACGCATGACGGTACCGGCGCGGCGACCGCCAGCTACCGCGTGCGCCGCACCGATCGCAGCCGGCCGCGCAGCCTGCGTGACGCCCGGGACATCGCGCGGGAGCACCGTGGTCAGCCGGTCCTGAACATGGCATCCAAGCGCGCGGCCGTGCGGGTCAAGGCGCCCGTGCGCATGCTCGAGGACGGCACCGTCGAAGAGCGCGTGCGCCTCGTCCGGCCGCTCGGTCACGAGACGATGACGCTTGCCGACTTCGAGGCATCGCGCTGGCAACCGGCCGAGCGCGATCAGTTCGATCTCGTCTGGCAGCACGAGGTCGACCGCGTGCCGGAGTTCGTCACCAGCGAGTTCCACGTCGTCACGGGGCTCCTGCTGCCGATCTGGGATCGCCTGCCGAGCGAGAACATGCGCGTCTATCGCCTTCAGACTGACGAAGGCGAACGCGTCATCGGGCGGCTCGTGACGCCGGAGGCCCTCGGCGCCTTCTATGCCGCGCTGGGCGTCGATGCCGAACACGCGCTGTCGGCCGAGGACGCCTGGACGGCCGTCATGGATCGCGGCGCGACCTTCCAGCTCGCCGGCGGTCTCACCCTGCGCCGCTCCCGCGTCATGCACGATGCTCGCTGCGAGGTGGTCGGCTATGCGGCCGACGCCCTCGATCAGCTCAAGGCCATGGGCATGATGACCGAGATCATCTCCTGGCAGACGCGGCTGTTCATCCCCGTCACCGACGACGGTCCGCGGATCCTGGAACGGCTGTTCGATCGTCATCCTCTCGCCGACGCGGCCGTCGCCGCGTAACGCTGGAGAACAGCGTCATGACCGAACACCCCGCCGCCGCGCTCGCGCGGCACCTGGCGGCACGCGCCGAGGACGTCTGCCGCCGGTATCTCTCCAACGGACGCCGCGCCGGCCGCTACTGGCAAGTCGGCGACGTCCACAATGCCAAGGGCTCCAGCCTCTATGTCCGACTGACTGGGCCGGTCGCCGGCAAGGGTGCCGCCGGGCATTGGACCGATGCCGCGACGGGGCAGCATGGCGATCTGCTCGACCTCATTCGCCTCAGCACCGGCGCCCGATCGCTCGGCGAGGCCATGGACCATGCCCGTGCCGCCCTCGCACTGCCACGCGAGGCGCCCGGCGTGGGCGCATCCCCATCCCCGCCCCCACGCTCAACCGCCGGGGCCGCCCGCCGGCTCTTCGCGGCCGGCCGGCCGATCGCCGGCACGCTCGCCGAGCGCTATCTCCGCGCCCGCGGCATCGCAACGCCGGCCGACACGGCGCTGCGCTTCCACCCGACAGTGTTCTACCGCGCCCATGACGACGCTCCGTTGCAGCGGTTGCCGGCGATGCTTGCACCGATCACCGATCTTGGCGGCCGCATCACCGGCGTCGGCCGCACCTGGATCGATGCCGGGACGGCCGCCCTCGCCCCTGTGCCGGAACCCCGGCGCGTCATCGGCCACTTGCTCGGACACGGCGTCCGTCTCGGCGACGGCGGCGACCAGCTCGTCGCCGGCGAAGGGCTCGAAACCGTCCTGTCCGTTCGATCCGCCTTGCCCGAGCTTCCGGCAGTGGCCGCCCTCACCGCCAATCACCTCGCCGCTTTGGAGCTGCCGTCCCACCTGGTCGCCCTGTGGATTGCCGTGGATGACGATCCGGCCGGCTGGATGGCCGCCGATCGGCTCCGCGCCCGGGCGGAAGCGGCCTTCATCCGGGTCCATGAGCTCGTCCCGCGCCATGGCGACTTCAATGACGATCTGCGGCGGTATGGCGTGCAGCGGCTGCGGGCTCACCTCCTGCAGGCGATCGGGGGCTCCGCGCTCCGATCCAGACCTCCGCGGAAGCGCCTGGCCTCTTAGCGGCATCGCCGCTACCCAATGGGGCCGCGCTCTGATCCGTCTGTCTCCCCGGCTCGACCGAACCTCCGACCCTCCCAACCGGGCACCGCTAGCGTCCGCGAGCGCCGTCCATCGCCCCGCGGCTGGCCGCCGCGAGGCAGCCATGCCCCCGAACGCCAGGTGCTCTCGGTTCGGGCACGCTTCTGCCGCATCCTCGCCCTGCCTCTCTATCTGCTATGGCGTTTGCGTCGATCCCCGGTCGACAGGGGCTACGTCCATTTGTCGGCCCAGGCGGTAATCTCTCCGGACGATCGCTCTGCCGTCTCCGGTCGATGCGGTTCGCCGGGAAAAGAAGGGGTGGCCGGACGCTGCGCCGGCGGTGTCTCCCCCCTGGGTCGCCGCGCCCGCTGGCCTTGCTTGCCCCGATCTAGCCGGAGGGTAGGGCGGAGAGCCGCCCTCGCCCCACCCGTCCAGCGGTTTCATCCCCTGGGGCTGCGCCCCATTCCTCGCGATCCAAGAAACCGCTGGACCGCCGGTGCGCCTCCGCCTGGCCGACCGTCAGCAAGGCCACGATGGGCGCGGCCGAAACGGAAGGGGACACCTCCGATGGCGACGCAGCGACACCCCAACGATCCTTTCCCTCAGCCGCAGCAATCGCCGACCGCCGCCGCCCTCGAGGAGATCGCCCTGCATGGTCTACCGCCCCACCCGGACGAACCCGACCACCGGCCCCTGCCCGACGGAGACACGACGACTGCCGCCCTCAGCGAGATCTTCGATCTGGTCGAGGCCATCTTCGCGGACACCCGATTGGAGGAGGACCTGGAACCGACGCTCCGGGGCACCGTCAACCTCTTCCACTGGCGGATCAGCCGCTTGGAGCGGCTCCTGGATGACAACGAGGACGCACAGAAGCGGTGCCAGCGAGAGCAGGACGGGTCGGAGGTTCAGTCCGTCGAGCTGGAACGGCTCATCGACCAGGGCCAGGCCCTCATCGAGCGCCGCAATGCCTTCGAGGCTATGCGCGACCAGGCCGCAGAGCTCTACGAACAGCGGACCGGTTCCGCCTGGCGCCCGCACGCGGGATCCCTGGTGAGCCGCCGCAACCTGACCGCCGCCGTCATCGACAGCCGGGATTTCGTCAACGCGCGCAAGCGGGCCGAGACCGCGATCCACTTCCCTCCGGGACCCCGCATCGCCTTCACCGGCGGCCTGGACTTCCAGGATGTCGACCGGATCTGGTCGGTCCTCGACAAGGTCCACACCAAGCATCCCGACATGGTGCTGCTGCACGGCGGCGCCAAGCAGGGTGCGGAGCTGATCGCGGCAAAATGGGCCGACCACCGGGGCGTCGCTCAAGTGGTCTTCAAGCCGGACTGGAAACGGCACGACAAGGCCGCGCCCTTCAAACGCAACGACCAGCTCCTGGACGCAACGCCGATCGGCCTTGTCGCGTTCCCTGGATCCGGCATCACCGACAACCTGGTCGACAAGGCCCGCGCCCTCGGCATTCCGGTCCACCGGCACAGCGAGGGCGGCGCTTAGGCGCCGCCCCGCCCGGGCGGACAATGCGTCAGCGCCCGCCGGAGCCGTCACGGCGGGCCGCAGGCCCTCGGGCGATCACGACCAACTACTGCAGTGGGCGGGCGGGCGCCGCAACGCGATCGAGGGGCCGCCAAGCGCCGATCGTCGGGATCGATGATCCGCACCTCTCTGCTTTGCGAGAGCGTTTCCGTCAGCGTCGACTTGCCCGCGCCATCCTCTCGATAGCCATAGAGGGTCGCGCCGCTCTCAAGATCAGCTTGCAAGTCAGCCTCGATCCGCGCTTGCGCAGCCTTAAGTTCCTTCGACGCTGGCAACCCCGGCATCGCTCACTCCCCTGACGTCAGCACCAAGATATATGCGCATCTTGCCGGACAGAGAAAATCCATGGCGATGCTCGCCAGCGCCAGGCCCTGGTCGAACCGGACGGTCCGCGTCCGTTGGTCAAACACCTCTCGGAGACGCCATCCAGCTTAGTCCCTGATATTATGTACAGAATCTCCGTCCGTTGACAGAAAACCCTGACCACCCGGAGGTGGCCAGGGCATTCCGTCGGCGGTCATCGGCGTCCCCGCCTGTACCGCCCAAAGAGCATACCCCAGACCGCGGATTCCCGCCTACGGGGAAAGTGTCGCTCGGCGTGCCAACGCCCCACCCGCACCGCAAGACACCCAATCGCCAGCGAGCGGCGCCCGCGCCGCCGGTGCCCAAAACCCAAGGACCCATTCCGGAGGACAAATATCCCGGGGGCCCGGGGGCAGCGCCCCCGGGTGTCGGCGTAGTCGATGCGTGGTTTGCGACGCGCCGGGCGATCCAAGCGAACACCGGCATGGTGATCGCGGGACGGCAGCGTGTGGCAAGCAGAGGGTCCCTAAAGCGGGTTGTTGACCGCATAGGTCCGAAAGAAGGCGAGGAACGCTTTGTCGGGGTCTCGCGGCGGCTCCTTGCCTCGGGCCCAGTCTCGCCAAGCTTGCTCGACGAAGTAGATGTCGTAGCCACGGTGGCGAAGCCGGGCCGTTTCATAGGTCTCGGCACTGAGAACGCGCGGGATGGAATTCGCCGTCGACGGCCTTGGCGGGGGTTCGGGCGGCGAAGTCGGCCCCCCCTGCCCTGCCCGCCCCGCGATCGTCGGCAGTTCGACGACCTCGTCCACCCTGCCCTCGAGGCGCGCCCGTCGACCGACCCGCGGAGCGTCCAACTCGCGCGCTACGCCCTGCAGGCTCGTTGCATCCTTCTTCCACCATTTGAGCCGGAGGTGGGTCACCTTCCGGCCGGTCTTGAGCGGCTCAATCTCGACGAGATGGTCCGACAACTGGTTGACCTCTTCGACGGCAGGCACGATGGCGCGATTGTAGAGGTTGCTCCAGGTCGTCAGTTTGCCCTTGGGAACGCCGAGAATGCCCCGGATGTCGGTGATGGAGAACTCTTCACTGGATCGGTAGGTAAGATTTCCGCGTTTTTGCACCATCTCGTAGAGTGTGAGCGAGTACTTGCTCGATAGTGCGAACATCACCTCCTTCTGGAGTCGCGCGAAGATCGTGCTGTCCTTGATGATCCGGCGTAGCCGTGCAGGGATCTCATAGTGAAGCATCCCATCCGGTGTCTCGTACTCGACGTTGCCGCCAAGCAGCTGCACGCGTTCGATGACGGACTCGCCCTCTCTGGTGACTTTGACCTTTACGATGGCCGCCATCAGGCGTTCGATGGACTGGCCGATCCGGTCGTTGGAGTTATGACTGCCGCGCAGCCGCGTCTTGCCGATCGTATGAACGACGGGTTTGTCGATGTCGTCCCAGGCATTCTCGAGGAGTAGGTTGTAGATGCGCCGGTCGGCGAGCGTCAGCGGTGTCACCTCGACAAGATCGACCAATTCACCGGGCTTGATCAGCGAGTCCGCGGTCGGTCTCGCCTCGATCGTGCGGTAGCGTCGCGCGGGAACGGTCGGCGTGTCAGGCATTACAACAGTGCTCTTACATATGTAAGGCTTGGCATGTAGCCTATAAGGCTACGGCTCCGAAATGCAAGTCTCGTTCCGAAACCACCCAATAAGTAAGAGATGGGGTGCGCGCTGACAGCAGCGGCAAGGACAAGCGGTCATCGCGTCGGTGATCCATCACCGGTCGACGGCCTGGCGCTGCCCCTCTTCCTGCGCTATGAGATGCCCGGTGTGGGCGGCGCACGAGCCGTCCCAAAATGTAAGAGATGGAAGACGCGTCAAAGGGACCGTCTGAGCAGAGCTGCCGGTCAGAAGCCCTTGTCGATGCGGATTTGGTCAGATAGGGCCGTCCGAGTCGCGCCTAGGAGCTGCCAGGAGCCAAGATATCTAGACGTTTCTGGGGATAACCCTGTGGGCAGTTCGACAACTGACTAACCCAGTATGTAAGATCTGCGCTCCCAGAAAGTAGCTTTTCGCACCCGAAAAGTATTGCCGACTCACCCAGAATGTACGCGTTGGCGCTCTAACACTTTGAAATTCTTCAGAAACTTGAGTGTGAACACTGAACTAGAATCTAGAACAGAACAACAGCTGGTGTTTCATTGTTTTGATTTTTGTTTGTCGAGTTCAGGTGTCTTGCATCTCCTGACAGGACGGAACCAAGATATATGCGACAGGTACGCGGAGGCGTGACACGAGCCAAACCCGGCTGAGGCGAACTCTTACTTTTCGGGTTGATTCGGCTCTTTGGGATGGATGTTGATCACTGGGCCCTTGCTGATCCGCACTTCCAGCCCGCATGCAACGCGATTCGCGAGCTCGTGCGACCGCCGAAGATCTCCCACCTTCCAAAGGTGAAGAGGCATGTTCCGGTTTTTTGGAGACATGCCGCAGAAAAACGATCTTGCAACGCCGAGTCGCCCAATGTCAGAAGTTGGGGAGCTCAAGCCACCAGGCGGATGGTGCTTCCATGATGGACTCCGTGACGACCCCCCTCCCCTCGGTCGGGCTCGACGCGCTTGAAGGAATGGCGAATCGCGCTGCCACCGTCGTGGAGCGGCTCCGCGATCGGGTCTTCACCCCGGATGCCCGGAAGACGCTCGACCTCAGCTTCAATGTCAAGCGCGCGGCCGGCATGGTCGGGCGGTCGGAGAAGCTAATCCGCGATGCCGAGGCCGATGGCCGATTGCCCCAAGCGGATGTCAACCCCGAGACGGGTCGGCGGACGGGTTACAGCCTGAAAGACGTCAACCGGATGCGGGACGTTTTCAATACTCGGCCTTGGCGCGCGGAGACCGATGACCCGGTCGTCATCGCGGTGCAAAACTTCAAGGGCGGTGTCGGGAAATCGACGATCGTGTGCCACCTCGCCCAATACCTGGCGCTCGAAGGATATCGGGTCTGCGTCGTCGACTGCGACTCACAGGCGAGCACGACGAGCATTTTCGGATTGAACCCGGACATCGACATCGACGAGCAGGAAGAGACCCTCTACCCGTTCTTCCGGCACGGCGGCCCGGTCTCGCTCGACTTCACACTTCGCGCCACCTATTGGGACGGCATCGCTTTGATCCCGGCCAATCTGGGACTCTACGATGCGGAGTACGAGTTCGCTGCCCGTGTCGTGCGCGAGAGCGCGACGGCGCTTGACCGGTTGCGCGAGGGCATCGATACCATCAAGGGCCGGTTCGATGTCGTGCTGCTGGATCCTCCCCCTGCCCTCGGCATGATCTCATTGAGCGTGCTGCGTGCCGCCGATGCGCTGATCGTTCCGGCGCCGCCAAACAACATCGATTTCGCATCGACCGGCCACTTCCTGCGCATGATGGTCTCCACCCTGCAGCAGATCAGCCGGGTCAGCGCCGACCCGGACTACAAGTTCGTCAAGATCCTCGTGACCAAGATGAACGACGCGAAGGGCGCCCATGTGTCCATCAAGCGGATGATGGACCATGTCTTCGCGCACGACATGCTGAGCGCCGTGCTGAAGGATTCCGCGGAGATCGACAACGCTACGGCGAACTTGAAGACGGTGTACGAGATCACGGGCGCGGCGACCCGATCGGAGACGCATAAGCGGTGCCGGGCCTATCTCGATGCCGTCGGGCGAGAGGTAGAGGTTCTCATTCGCAAGACGTGGCCAAGTCACCATCCCCGCCTCCGCCGCGAGGGACTGCTCTGACGCGCCGAGGAGAAATGCCATGGCCGGACGACATGATGCCGTCTTCAACGATGTGCTAAGCGGGCTGGACGATCCGGCCGCGGTCGCGCAGGAGAGCCGGCCGAGGCAAGCGCCGGAGCGTGCCGGGGGACGGTTCCTCAATCGATCGAATGCACTCTCGGAGCGATTGAGCGGCGACCTCGTTGAGAAGACCCTGCTCTGGGTGGACCCGGATCGTTGCCGACTTTGGGCGCGACACAATCGGCGGTACGAACTGCTCAATGAGATGCGCTGTGCCGATCTGATCGAGGGGTTCAAGGCACAGGGGCAGCAGGAGTTTCCGGCTGTGGTTCGGAGGCTCAAGGACAACCCGCAGCACGAGTATGAGGTGATCTGTGGCGGCCGCCGGCATTGGACGGTGACCTGGCTGCGTGCCCACAACTATCGACAGTTTCGCTTCCTGATCGAAGTGCGCGATCTTTCCGACGAGGAAGCGTTTCGGCTGTCGGACGTGGAGAACCGGGACCGTGCCGACATCAGCGACTATGAACGGGCTGTGGACTATGCCGACGCCGTCGGCCGGTACTATGACGGCCGGCAGAAGGACATGGCGGCCCGGCTGGAAGTTTCGGAGACGTGGCTCAGTCGCTATCTCGGGCTGGCGAAACTGCCGAAGCCCGTGATCGAGGCCTACGCCGACATCACCGACATCAAGGAATTGCATGCGCGCGATTTGAAGCCGCTCTTGAGCCGGCCAGACACCAAGGCGGCCATCATCGAGGAGGCGAAGGCGATCGCGCGAGAGCAGCGTGCGGCGGTGGACGGGCAGGGGGCGTCACTCGATGGATCTGCTGTGATCGCGCGATTGAAAGCGGCCGCTAAGCCGCGGAAGCCGGTGCGGCGGCTGCGGGGTGTCGAGTACAAGTCGGCCTCCGGGACGGTGCTGGTGACGGCGCGCAAACAGAAGGGCAGGGGGCTGACGCTGGAGATCGCCGATCCGAGGGATGCCGAGGCCGTCCTCGAGGCGTGTCGGAAGGCGCTTGTGGACCACGGTGGCCAGGGCACCTGATCGGCGGCAATTGCCAACTGGCAATTTCCGCGTAACTCTCTGATACGAAATAGAGATCAGCGCATCCGGGTCTTTCAGGATCGGGCGATTGGACGCGGCAAGCGGCAGTCGCCTGTTGCGAGGCCAAGCCCATCCCAAGGACCGAGCTGGATGCGGGTCCGGACGCTTGGCAGTGCACCGTCAGCGACTGCTAGAAATTGCCAGTTGGCAATTCCTGCGCAACCATCTGATTTGAAACGGTGAACGGCGACTGTCAGTCATCGAGCGCGCGGGGCGAATGCTGATTGGCACGTCAGCTGCCGGAGATGCCGCAGGCGTGAGCTCTGGTCGGGAGATCGAAGCGGAGGAGGGAGGAGCGACGGCTCTTGCTGCCGTCTTCAGACCTGGCCGGGGCTACTTCTGAGCGCCCCGCGCGAAATAGGTTGCCAAAGCGGCCTTGGCGATCTTGCGACCGAGATCGGCCTTCGTGATCACGTCGAAGGGGTCGAACCGCTCTCGGGCGACGGCAAGGGCCGCGGTGTCGAAGCGTCGAGACGTCCGGACCTCGGCACCGGCGGTGTCATAGTGTACGGGTGCGTTCACATGCGAGCCGTCGAGAAGGGTCCCTTCGTAGGCATCGAGGGCCTTTCGCAGGATCGCCTGCAGGGCCTTGGTCGACCCCATATCCGCGGAGAGGGCATCGAAAGCGGCCGAGACGCCGGGTGCCGGTGTCTCGGCAATGACGGTCAGGAACTCCGTCTGCCGCGAAGCCGAGACTGTGGTCGGCGCGGCCGCAGGGGACGGTGTCGCCGGCGGGGACGGCGGTGCGACGGCCGACGCGGCTCGGTCCCTTGCCGGCACCCGTTGTTGGGGTTCTGCTTGGGGCGGTGGCGCGGGCGCCGGTTCGGCGACGGCCGGCGTCTCGGCCTCGGTCGGGATCGACGGGAGGCCGCGGATCCGGCGCTTCTCGGCTTGTGCTTCTTGGGAACTGACGGTCGGTCTCTTGATCGGCATGGCAGTCACGGTATTGCGTCGAGGAGATCCGCGGCGAAGCTGTCGGCCTCCTGCCTGGCGACGTCGAGATGGCGGGCGGCGATCCGGCGTGTCGGATCGATCTGAAGGATCTCGTAGTATCGGTGGAGGAGGCCGCGAGACTGAAGCGCGGCGAAGGCGTCGCGGTGGTGAAACCGAGTGTCGAAGATCGGCAGGCTCTGCAGTTCGGCGAGATCCGCGCTTTGGGCATTGGTGAGTTTGCCGACAGGGAGCCGCTGCAGGAGAATGGCTGTGGGCACGTCCTGCTTTGACGCCATGAAGAGCTTCACGACGTACTCCATGGTCTCCATGGCGGCGTTGATGTCGAGCGTTGTCAGCGCCGTCGGTATGACGACGACGTTGGAGTTGACGAGGATGGAGTCGTTCAGATCGGACGCAGCGCCCTGTGTGTCGACCAGAACGAGGTCGATCCCGGTGCGCTCGGCCTGTTCGTAAGAGGCTTCGAAGCTGGCGAGTTGATCGGCGGGGAGGATGAGGCACTCCTCGTCCCAGGTGCCGAGCTCACGGCCGTTCTTGCGCCACTCGGCCAAGGGTGCATTGGGGTCGGCCTCCATCAGCGCGATCTTGTGCCCCTGAGCGATCAAACTGGAACAGGCCGCCATAAGTGCCGTGGTCTTTCCCGAGCCGCCCTTGAAGGATCCGAAGGTGATGATCTGCATTGTGACCTCTGCGGTGACACGGATGCCATGAGGCAGCGGTACGGCCGTGCACAAATGCGGTCACACGACGAGTCCATGAGCGCGCGATTCCGCGATGACACAGCCACTTCATGCATGCGCGGCATCATCGATTCGAGCGACGCAGAGACGATCACGCTGCCCCGTCAGGGGATCATGCCCTGATGTGGTGGTCGACTGATGCCATAGTGTGATGATGCCACAATGCGGGCGTGATGACGATGTGACAATGCGTCGATGCGACGACAGAGTCGATGCAGCAGTGCCCCGATGATCCGATGCCGCCATCCGTTGGTCCGACCGTCGCGCTCCAGCCACACCATGCCATGACAAGGGAACCTTGGGGAGGGAGAGTGGCAGGATATATGTAAAAGTAGAACTTTTGTGTTACTCTCCCTCCCCAGACCCCAAATGCAACAGGATCCGTCAGTAGCCATGAGCGACCGGGAACCCTGGAAGAACCGGCGGATGGTCCGCGGCCGGTGGCGCGAGACGGCGGAGCGCACCGGAGAGCGGGCCGACAAGCCGATCTCGGTCAAGCTGACCGCCGCGGAGCTCGAGGCCTTCGATGCGCAGATCGCCAAGGCCGGGCTGAAGCGGAACCGGGCGCTCAGGATCGCGGCCCGGCGCATCGCCGGGTTCCTGGAGATGGACCCGGCGGCGCTGGACGAACTGCGGTTCATCGCGCGGCAGATCGGCGGCGTGGCCACCAACATCAACCAGATGGCGCGCGTGACCCATGTGACGAAAGAGCCGGACTACGAGCGGTTCCTGCAGGAGCGGCGCGATCTCGGCCAGGACATGGCACGGCTGGAAAGTCTGCTCCAGCGCCTGCTCAATGTAGGGCAGCGGCGGAGCGATGGGCTGCGCCGCCTGGAGGACGCCGCCGGCCCATGACAGGTATCGCCGTCCGCGACCTGATCCGGCGCGGTGCCCAGGCACCGCCGCACGTCTCGCCCGTCGATGCGGTGATGGGCGAGGACTGGGCGTACATCATGCTCGGCGATCCGAAGAAACTGCTCCAGCTGGAGTACCTGGTCCGTCGGGAGGCCGATCGGACCGCGCGCCGGACGGTCTCGATCTCAGCGGAGATTCTCCAGCGGCGGCCAGAGGCCATGGTGAAGCTCGTGGGCAAAGGCGGTGCGTCCGATGCCGCAGGCCTGCGCGCGCAGATGGACTATCTGAGCCGGGATGGCGAGGTCGCGCTGCAGCGGTCCGAGCGGTATTTCGGCACCGAGCTCGACGCGGACGGCCGGGAGGACCTGGTCGCCGGGTGGGGTTTCGGGGAGGCAGTCAAGGGCGGGGTCGACCACACATCGCATTTCGTCGTGAGCTTTCCGGCCGGCACGCCGCCGAAGGCGGCCGAGCAGGCGGGGCGGGCGTGGGCGGAGGCGCTGTTCGCCTCTGGCCGGTTCGGGGACAACTGGGACTACTACACCGCCTTCCACACCGATCGGGCGCATCCGCATCTGCACGTCGTCGTCAACCGACGCGGCCTTGAGGCCGGAGCGTGGCTCAAGGTGTCGAAGCGCAGCGCCATCACCTTCGATGTGCTGCGGGAGGTCCAGGTGGATGTCTCGGCAGAGCACGGCATCCATCTGGTGGCTACGCCGAGGCTCGCCCGTGGTGTGCATGATCGCCCCGCGTCAGATGCGGCCTATCGACGGACGGAGCGAGCGGGCAGGGGGATCGAGGGGCCGGAGCATACGGCGGTGACGGCCGTCCAGTCGGCTGCGGCCGTGCTTTTCTACGCCCGCCGCTTCCAGGCCGATGCCGACTTGGTCGAGGGCGAGGATCACCCTCTCGCTGACCGGCTGCGCTCGGCCGCAGCGCTGCTTCGCCGGGGGCTCGCGCTCGACACCACGGAGCAGGGCAGGGGGGTTGACGATCCGAAGGAGGTCCGACGCATGAGCACGCTGATCGAGGGCAGACGCGGTGAAGTGGTCTCGCTGTTCACGCAGATCGACCGGGACATCGCAACCCTGGACGATGCGGCTCAGCGGGCCCGCCTCCAGCGCTCCGCGGCCGAGCTCAAAGCGCAGGCGGCCGGGTTGCTGCCGGACCGCAAAGACCTGCAGGCCTACCGCGAGCCGGCGAGCGGCCGGTATGCGGGGATCGTCGCCATCGATGCCTACGGCGAGGAGGTCAAGAGCCGGGCCGACGCTGAGGTCGTTCGGCTCGAAGAGGCCTACCGCGCGAATGGTCGCGCCATGCTGGCGCGCTACGGCGGCGGATCGGTGCCTCCGGTTCTGGCGGACGTGTGGGCGCGCGAGGAGATGGCCGCGCTTGCCCGCGAGCATGGGATCGATGGCCCGCTGACGGCGGACGACTTCGCCGTCTTCCAGCCGATCCTTGATGCGCGCCACGAGAGGATTGCGGCCATCTATCGCAGGGCTGCAGAGGACATGGCCGCCCATGAGCAGAATAAGGAAGATCTGCGTGGGCTGACGCGGGAGGAGAGGGCCGAGGATCCGCAACACCTTTTCCGCCTCATCCGCAATACGCTGACGGAAGAGCAGCGCCAGCGGCTCGAGACCGGTGTTGTCGAGGCGCTTGGCGACGTCACGGAAAACACTGTCGAGCAGGTAAAGCTCGCACGCGGGTATCTTGCGGCCTTGCAGAGGGAAGCAACCTCAAAGGCGGAACGCGACCGCGCCGCAAAAGCGCTGCGCTCGCTCGACGGTCCCGACGACGAAAAGGGTGAGCGCGCTCGCCGGGTCGATCGAGACGACGGCCACAGCCTCTAGACGGCGCGGCGGGAGCCGCCCGATTGGCGCCACCAGCGGGGACCCGAAAGGAGGTCGACCGAGATGATGGGCAAGGCGCTTCGGGACGCTTGGCTGTTCGCCGTGGTTGGGGTCTTCATCGGGATCATCCCCGGCTTGGTCGCCGGCGGTGCGTTCGCGACCTGGCGGGTCGGGGGCGACATCTCCGAGATCGACATGACGACGATCTTCCGGTTTTCGCCCTGGGAAACCGGCGGCTGGGGCGAGCCGTTCCAGACGGCCGCGCTTGTTGCTCTCGGCGTCGTTGCCGTCTCTGCCTGCGGCGCTTTTGCGCTGGGCTTTCGCCGGCCGCTGACCAGCCATGGATCGGCCCGGTGGGCGACCGACGATGAGCTCCGCCGGGCCAATCTGCTGGCGCGCCTCGCCGATGTGCGCGGTCCGATCTTCGCCAAGCTCGGCACGCCGGGCAGCCGAGCGGCGTATCTAACGAGCGCGGAGATTCCGCATAGCCTGATCGCGGCGCCTACGGGATCCGGCAAGGGCGTCGGGGTCGTCATTCCCACGCTGTTGACCTACCCGGGCTCGACCCTCGTTCTCGATCTTAAAGGCGAGAATTTCGAGAAGACGAGCCGGGCCAGACGGGCGAAGGGTGATCGGATCTTCCGATTCAGCCCGTATGCCGATCACGGCCGCACGCATCGCTTCAACCCCCTGGACGACGTTGCCCGGACGGCGCCACGGCGACGCTACAGCGAGGCGCGGCGCCTGGCCTCGAGCCTGGTCGTCGCGAGGAGCAAGAGTGCGGAGGGCTTCCTGGAGGGGGCCCGCGAGATCTTCGCCTCGGCGGCGATTGTGGCGATTGAGAATGGCACACCGACCATCGGCGCCGTTTACGACCTCCTCTCTCAACCCGGTGAGGCTCAAGACGTCTTCGCCAGGCTGGCCGAAGAGACCGTTTCGCAGGAGGCGCGATCGGTGTTCCAGCGGATGGCCGCGACCGACACCCGGGTCCTCAGTTCCTATCTGTCGGTCCTGTCCGATGGTGGCTTGAGTCTGTGGGCGGACCCGGCGGTGCGGGACGCGACGGCCGCGTCCGACTTCTCCATCCACGATCTGCGCCGCGATCCGGCGTCGATCTATCTGGTCGTTGCCCCGAACGACCTGGTCCCGCTGGCGCCGTTGGTGCGGTTGATCTTTCAGCAGACGATCGCCGTCCTTCAACGCAGCGAGCCGACGGCCGATGAGCCGTTCCCGGTCCTCATCCTCCTCGACGAATTCGCCTCGCTCGGCCGGATGCACATCTTGGCCAATGCGATCACGACGCTGCGCAGCTATGGCGGCCGGGTCATGATCGTCGTGCAGTCGCTGGGAGCACTCCGGGAGCATTATGGCCAGGACGGCGCCGGCAACTTGCTCGCCAACTGCCGGCTGCAGCTGTTCATGGCGCCGGCCGATGCCGATACGCCGGATTACATCTCGCGGGCGATCGGCGACACGACGCGAAAGGTGCGGTCAACGTCCTGGACCCGGGGCCGGCTTGAGGGAAAGAACGTGCAAGAGCGGGAGGAGGGCGTTCGGCTGATCCGGCCGGAGGAGCTGCGCCAGCTCGACGCCGATCACCTGGTCATGCTCCTTCAGAACAGCCGCCCTGCGCGCCTGCGCAAGGTCCGCTACTACGAAGATCGTGGCCTGAAGTCCCTCTTTGGGGCGCAGACTGGCCCTTTGCCGGAACCGCCGGCCCTCTATCCCGAAGACGCGAAGCCGCTCTACGGCGCTCGCAGGGACGTAGAGGCGCGTTTGGCCGGAAGGGTTAGTCCGGCTGCAGCGGACAAGGGCAGGACGCCTGCACGGGCTCAGGACGTCGGTAGCCGCAGGACGGAGAGGGGAGGGGACGTCGCGGCGGCGACGGACACTGGGCCGGCGGACTCGACCACCGTCAAGGATCACGATGTCGGCCGCCCGGTGCCGATGAAAACGCGCCCCGCCGAGCTGCGTGACGACATGGTCGGAGAAGGCGTGTCCTCCGCCGATGCGCGGCCGGGGGCCCGTATCGTTGGACCTGACACTGCCACGAAGGATGCACTGGCGATCGCCGAGACGGACCGTCGTGACGAGGACGAGGCGCTCTCGCCGATCCTGGAGAAGCAACGGCGTCTGCTCGCAACGATCGGCAGGATTAAAGAGCAGCAGGCTGCCAAGGCACCATAGCTCGGCCCATTGGAGGACGGGGCTTCCTAGATCCCGTTGTCCTCGTCCTGTCGGCGGCGGGTGGCAAGTCCGCTGATGTGGCGTTCCAGATCCATGTGGACGTGGAAGATCTCAACAAGCTCCAATAGGACGGCCGTCTCACGGAGGATCAGATAGTGCGATCCTTCACGCACGTATTTGAGGCCGGCAGCGTTCGGGTTTTCCGGCAGGAGCACTGCGCAGGATCGGGCATACGAGATCTCCGTCGAGGCCAGGCTTTCGAGCCGATGGAGGAGCTGTGCCTGGTATGTCTCGGCCTGGGCTACACCTCACTGTCGGACGGTGTGGAGGAGAATGTCGTCGAGCGCGGATTCGGCTTCGCGCGAAACAACGATCCGCTTCACGACGCCCGCTAGGCTCGGGTTTTGGCCTTCTCAAGCGATCGGCCGAAAACCTCTTCCGCCGTGCCGTCCGCGTGCTCGCCGCGGTCCAGCGAGTCGAGCGCCTTGGCGATCCGGGCCTGGATTTCCGCGAACTCGGCCGCCCGGCGCTCCCGCTGATCTTTCAGGTCCCGCAACGCCTCCCGAAAGAGCTCGCTGGCACTCCCATACTCGCCCGAGGCGACCAAGTCATCGACCCAGCCATTCAACTCAGGCGTCAGCGAAATGCTCTTAACGTGTTGGGCCGGCATCCTCGCCGTCTCCAATCGTCCATTCGATGCGTAGATGCTAGCAGCCTGTCGGATTTGGCACTAGGCGGGCGATGTTGAACTCAGGCCAGCCTTGTCAAGCGGCCTTTAGGTTGGCGAGGCGCTTGCAGTCGTAGGTGAGGGTGACGAGGAGCCACTCGGCTTTGACGTTTTCGATGCCCCTGAGCAGAAATCGTCTGAGGCCGAGAACACTCGGCGTGCGGATGTGGATCCAGATGAAACCTTAGGGCGGGATTAGCCTCAACGAATCGCATCAGATCTGAAAATACAGATCGATGTCCATTGCTTGGTGCGGGACGCCGATAATGTCGATCGCTTGTTCTCTCATCCGGTAGAAGATCAAATGAGAGCCTTCCAGGTAGCACCGAACGTCCGGCGCGATATCCTCTCGTAGCCGACCCAAGCGAGGATGCTGGGCAAGCCAGGCACACCGATCGGCCAACGATCTGATGTAGATCGCCATCTGCGCTTCGCCCCAATGACGGAGCGTATAGTCTGCAATGGAATCGAGATCGGCCCGCGCCCGTGGCGTTAGATTGTATCGGCCACTCACGCGCGACCGTCGGCCCGTTGACGCGCTTCGTTGATCACGTCCTCGACGTCGAAGTTCTCGACGAACTCGCCTCGGTCGGCTTGGGCCAATCCCTCACCGAGATGGGCGCGAAGCGCTTCCAGCTTCTTGCCGCGCTCTTCGAGCTCGCGCAAAGCAGCTCGGACGACCTCGCTTGCCGATCCGTAGCGGCCGGTCTCGACTTCCTTCCGAATGAATTGCTCCCAGTGGGCGCCGAGGCTGAGTGACGTTGTGGCCATGGAGAGCGCTCTCTGTTCATCTTCAACAAAGATGAATATAGCATATTCATTTGGAGAGCCAAGCGATCGGCCTGAGAGACGACCAGATTAAGCGTGCCGCTGCCGTTGAAACGACACGGACTAGCGCTCGTCGATCGACGGCATGTCGATCTGCAGGAGGCCGCGTCGGCCGTCGCGGCGGCCGACCTGAACGATCATGTCGATCGTTTTCATCGCGTAGTCGATGACGTCGCGGCGCGTCTGCCGGATCCCGGTCCGCATCACCATCAGCGCCAGGCGCTCCAGTGCAAGGGCCGGGCTGTCGGCGTGAATGGTGGAGATGGAGCCGGGATGACCGGTGTTGATCGCCTCGAGCAGGTTGAGCGCCTCTTCGCCGCGCACCTCACCGAGGATCAGCCGATCGGGACGCATGCGCAGCGCGCTTTCCAAGAGGCGGGCAGGGGAGCGCTCCGACCCTGCGACACGTTCCGCCACCAGGGCGACCTGGTTGGGATGCGGGGGATGCAGCTCCGGCGCGTCCTCGATTGTCACCAGCCGTTCGCTCCGCGAGCTCAAGGCAAGAAGCGCGCGGGCCATCGTGGTCTTGCCCGACGACGTGCCGCCGGAGACGAGGATGTTGAGGCGTTGATCGATCGCCAGGCGGAAGAGCTCGGCCGTGTCGCCGGTCTCCGCCAGGCTGGCCAGGTTGCGCTGCCGCTCCTTTCGCTCCGCCTGCAGGTCG
The DNA here is from genome assembly GCA_028281925.1 of Alphaproteobacteria bacterium. Lineage (GTDB taxonomy): Bacteria > Pseudomonadota > Alphaproteobacteria > DSM-16000 > Inquilinaceae > JACKIG01. Next base: position 39,257 of record JANQIX010000003.1, on the reverse strand, counting down.
ATCTGTTTGCCGCTGAGGAAGCGGATCTCGCCGACGTCGAGCAGACGCGAAATATATTTCCGGATCGAGAGCGACACGCCGACCTCGATCGCCGGCGGCACGACGATCTGCACCCGCATGGATTGGTCGAAGACGATGATGCGGCCGGACACGATCGGATGCTTCTCGCCGAGGACGTTCGAGGTCTCCGCTGCGAGATGCGAGCCGAGGCTCTTGATGGCGTGGGCATCCATCGCGTCCTCGCATCGCTGCATATGGGCTTCGTCGGCGTACTCGACCCAGATCGAGCCGTCCGGATTGATCACGACCTCGTTGACCTGGTCGGACGTGAGCAGAGCGCGGAGCGGCTTCAGGCTGCCTTCCGCATAGCTCGCCGGCGACAGCGTCACCCCGGGAACTCCAAGTCGCGATTGACGAACACGGTCATCGGCTCGCCCTGGGCGACGCTGATCGACGGTGGAATCCGCAGGTACTCGTCGACCGTGCTGCGGGTAGAGCGGCGGAAGTCGTCGCCGAGATCATCGACGACCTCGCCGGAACCGCCGTCGTCGCCGACGATCAGCTGCGGTGCGGCGCCGATGAACGAGATCAAGGCGGCAGAGCCGAAGCGCTCGAAGAAGCGTGTGTCGACCTCGCCTTCCTGCCCGGACCGGCCGAGACTGTCGGCGCCGACGGAGCCGAGCATCACGCTCGTGCCGCTTGGCGACACTGCGCGGGTCCAGGCGATCAGGATGCGCCCTTGCGCGATTGAGACGTCCGAGCTGTAGGTTCCGATTAGGCGCGAGCCGCTCGGCAGCAGGACATTGGATCCGTCGTAGGACCAGACGTCTTCCGTGAGAACGGCCCGGATCATGCCGGGCAGATCCGTCGTCATCGCCGTTTCCAGCGTCGCTTGCAGGATCGTCCCCTGGACGATCGTTCGTGAGGGGTTCCGCAACTGGGTTGCCCGAGCGGTCTCAACCGTGCTGCGTGCGGCCGCCACGAGAAAGGCCTCGTTGTCGTTGGGTTCGCGGACCGGCCCGTCGGCATCGCCGAGTGCCACGGCCTGATCCGGTGCTGACTCATCGAACACGAGCGCTTCAGACCGGATTTGCTCCTGACGGATCGCCTCGAGCCGGGCGCGCTCTTCTTCGGCGCGCCGGCGCGCTTCCGCTTCGGCGAGCTCCTGTTCGCGGAGAGCTGCGAGCTCCGCTTCGTGCAGGCGCCGCTGCTCCTCAAGAGCACTTTGCAGATCCTCCGCCTGTGCCTCCAAGAGGGCGTCGAGTTCGTCCTGGCTGATGCCTTCCTCGCGGGCCTGGAGCTCGGCGATCAGCGCTTCCAGCTCGGCGATGCGGGCCAACTCCTCCTCCGACGGTCCTGTGACGGCCGACTCGGGTGGCGGCATGTCGTCGATGCCGGGAATGATCATTCCCGCCTCGACGGGCGGGTCCTGATCGCCCGGCAGCGTCATGTCGGTCATGATGCCGTGTTCCTCGGTGCCGGGCCGCTGCATCTCCTCTACTTCCGAGGTCCCCAGGCCGAAGAAGCCGCTGAGCGGGCCGGGGGCCAGAAGCGCGACGCCGGCGAGCAGGAACAGAACCACGAAGATGCCGCCGCCGACGTAGCGGCCGACATTGCCGCCGCTGCGCGGGCCGGCGAGGGTGCTGCGCCGTTCTTCGATGCGGGCGCCGCGATCGTCGTCGAGCGGATCAGTCATCGTCTTCGTCGCTCCCCGGGAAGGATGGGGCGGTCGGCTCAGTGACGGTCTGGATGCTGCGGCCGCGGGCGACGCAGATCTCGTCGTCGCCGATGCGCAGCGTCCAGCGGTCGGAGACGCCGTCGACGATGATGTCGTCGCCGGCGTGGCGCACGTTGACTACGCTTTCGGTACCGAGGCTGGTGACGCGGAAGACGGCGGGGCGAGGTGCGTTGGCCGGGAGCGTGAAGACGGTCTGACGGCCGTCGTCATAGATGGCCGTCGGTACGAACGGCGCCTCACCGGCGACGTGGTAGTCGGTGCGGTTCTCCGGCCGGTTCGGCCGAGCGCTGATCGGCAGGGCCGTGAACTCGGTGACCGTCTCTGCGGGATAGACGAAGGTCAGCCGGTAGCTGACCTGGTTGGAGCCGACGCGACCGCGATGGGCTCTCAGATCGAAGGTGTAGACCCTGCGATCGGTATAGACGGTCATATTGGTGAACGCGCCCTCGATGAGCGGCTTGACCGACAGAACGTCACCCCGGTTGAGCCGCACGATCTGCCACGAGGCGCTGTCGCCGATCTGGATCGACTCCACGATCTCACCGTCGCCGAATTGGATCGTCGAGATGTAGGGCGTGTAGACGTCGAGCTGATAGACCGTGTTGGCGTCGTACACGTATTGCCGGATCCGGGGATCGACGGGCAGGGGGGTCGGCATCGTCTGAGCGGCAGCGACGCCGGCGGCAACGACGGCTGCAACGAGGCTCGCGGCAGCAAGTTTGAGCATCAGCCCGTCTCCTCTCGGCTCTGCAGGGTTTCGGCATCGACGCGATAGCTCGTGACCTCGAAGCCGAGCGGGTTGCGCCACACGTCCTCGAGCTGCCGCTCCACCTGGGGGTTGAAGCGGAAGCCGACGGTGGCAACGAAGTCGCGGACGACGGTGGGAGCGCCCGGCGCCTCCCGGCGCTTGGACAGCCGCACCTGCGCCGTGTTCCGGTCGAGCAGGGAGATCGACGTGATTGTGACCGTGATCAGGACGTTGCGACCGTAGGTGTTGGGCGGATAAGCCTCGTGCGCGGAGTTCCACAGGGCTCTCAGCGAGTCCGCGGCCTGGCCTGTCGATCGCGTCAAGACCATGGGGATGCGTTGGGCGTTGTCCGTGATGTCATAGGTCTCGCGCTCGGTGACGTAGCGGACCAGCTCGGCCTGGCGGACCGCCTCTTCCTCCGTCAGGTTGGCCGGCCGCACGCGCACGACGAGCTCCGACTGTCCGGTGACCTCGTCGACCATCACGACATAGGGGCGGACCTCCTTCAGCGGAAAGAGCATCAGCAGCGTCGTCACGGAGACGGCAGCGACGATGAGGCCGGCAAGCGCCATCCAGCCGAAAATGTTCCGCTGCCGTCGAAGGCTGAAGAAGATCTCGTCTTCGAACCGGTCGGTTCCGGCGGTGTTGGGTTTTGCCGACATCTTCGCAGAGTCCTCCTGTTGCGTGACTCGACGACGCCAAAACTGTCAATCTTTACAGCGCACTAGTCCTTATCGCGGTCCGGCCTCTTTGAGTTCGGCACGGACCCGGCTTTACGGGCTCGCTCTTGGTCCATCTTGCGCACGTCGGCACCGCTGTCGTTGGTCTCGCCCGGGGTGCCGCTCTTGCGCTCGGCGATCGCCTCTCGCATCGACTGGAGACCGCCGGCACGGCCGGCCTCGCGTTTCTCCGACCAGCTCGCCACATGACCGCGCCTAGCCTGAAGCGCCTGATGGCGTTCGATGCTCGCCTCGCGGAACGCCCGGTGGCGGTGAAAGTCCTCGATCGCAGCGCGCATCAGCTTGGTGCCGTCGTCGCCCTGCTGACGGGCCTGGACGGTGGCGCCGGTGGCCGACCGGGCCTGCATGCCGGTGTAGTGCGCCTGGCGGGCAGCGGCCGTGGCGAACCGGGCGCTGATGCGCCCGACCTGCTGCGCCTCGCGGATGCCGGACGTAGTCGCGACGATTGTGCCGGCCAGGCCGTTCACCATCGTCGGCACCTGGCTCATCATGATGATGGCGCTCATCGTGATGATCAGGAAGCCGGCGATCTCGGACATGGAAGTTGGTTCGCTTCCAGTAGCGGCCATGAGTCCTTCGCCAACCCCGATGACAGCTCCCATCACGCCGGCGAGAACGAGCGGGATCAGCGCGAAGCCGATCGTAAACCGCGACCAATGTGTGAACAGGTCGCTGGTGCCGCGGAAGAGAAGCGTGCCGATGAACACGGGCGCCAGGGACACAGCCATGGCGAGGCCGATCTTGGCGATGGCGCTCACCAGGATCGCCACGCAGGCCATCAGCGCACCGAGGACCATCAGCAAGACGGCGGTGAGGCTGATGCCCATCCAGCCGCTTTGCGCCGCTGCATGATCCGACCAAGCGAAGATCCGGGTCACCATGTCGTCGAGCGCCATGTTCAGATTAGGTGCTCCGGTGACGCCAAGTAGCTGCGCACCGATGGCACCGGGGACGTTTGTCAGGATTTCGTAGAATGGCAAGAACTGCTGCCAACTTGTGGCGACGGCGAACACGATGACGTATCGGAGACCCCATTTGGTGTACTCCGTCACTCGGATCGGAACCCATTGGAGCAGCGTGTTCAGAGCAATAAAGCCGAGCGAAACGACGCCGGCGAGCTGGAGCGTCGTGGCGATTGGGTCGCCGAAATCCGTAAACACGGTCTCGGCATAGCCTTCGATCGCCTCGTCGATCTGGTCGAGTGTGGTCTGGATGAATTCCGCCATCGAAACGCCCTTTCGTAATCGCCAGCGCCGGCATCACCGCAGAGCGGGACGGACGACTGCGCCGATCTCGACGCAGTAATCATAGGCATCAAAATGCGGGCTTCTTCCCTCCTCATCTAAAGAAAGTCGATATGGGCGAAGTGCAGAGCTCGACATTCCATAGTATTCTGCTGGGATCATCGCATGGATTTCATTCCAATTGCGACGTCCGTTAAGACAACTCATGTCGACCGTTTCGCCTCGTACGGCACGGTCGCAGGTTTGTCTCATGTAGGCCGCGTCCCAACGATACATGTATGCAAGTATTATATAGCGCATAGTGATGTTGTGTGCTCGTGCTTCAACTTGCGCTTCGGTCCTCGGATCGAGGAATTGGTTCTCGCAATGCCAGGCTCTTTGCGCGTCCGCGGCCGATGGTGCGCTGAGAAGCGCCACGGCGACCGTCAGCAGCACAAGGGCAGCTACGCGCGCTTGGCTGGCGGTCTCATTGGTCGGCGCCCGTCCGGATGACCCGGGGGCTTGTTGTGCGTAGGTCTGCGGGAAAAGCGTCAAGGTCGAGAGCGCTGACGCTATGGCGAGCACCATTCTGGTCTTCGGCATCGGGTTGTCCTGCGGCTAGTTGTTCTCACCGCCGAGCAGCAGGAACTGCCGCGATGAGACGCCGTCGCGGGCATCGGCGAGCGCATCAGCACCGAGCGCATTGGCGATGGACGCCTGGACCCGCAGGTTTTCATTGAGGATGAAGGCGACCTCGGCGAGCACACGGGTGTTGAAGTCGATGCTGGCCTTGAGGTCCATGTTGTCGTCGATGAGCTCGACCAGGGCGGTAACGCGGTCCATGGACTCGTTCGAACGGCGATACGCGTCTTCGGCCGTGGCGATCGCCGCCATGCCGGACCCGGCCTCGGTTGCGATCGCTCGGTCCTGTGCGAACTCGCTGTCGGAGAACTCCGGCAGCGATGCGAGCTCATAGGTTTCGCGGAGCTCGTCGAGCGTCCGGTTGATCACCGCGGTGTTCCCGCTGACCGGCGTGCCGGCGATGGCGCCGTCGACGATCGCGATCATCCCATCGGCCGAGGCGCCGCGGGCAGCGATGTCTTCAAGACTGTTGAGGACGTATTGCATGCCGCGTGCGCCAGTGATCGACTCAAGATGGTTGACGGCGGTTTCGTATTGCTGGCGCAGCGAATTGAGCTGTTGGATTTCAGCCTCATACGTCTGGGCCATCTGCTCGAGCTGCTCGACGAGCTGTGCGAAGTTGGAGGCGTCATAGACGGCCATCTGCGCCCGAGCCGGCGTCAACGAGGCGGCACCGAGGCAGAGCGCCAGCGCCGTGGTCCTCAGGAGTGCGGTCATACCCGTGCCCTCTCGGTCGGATCTGCGTTGACCGGCACCCAGTCGCAGGCGCAGGGCGACGAGCGTTCGGCGGGCGAGGAGCAGGCCGCGAGGGCGGCGAGCAGGAACGCGGCCGCGATCATTCTGAACATCAGCTCATCTCCTTCCAGAAGTCCGGCCGCTCCCGCCAATCGGCCGGCGCAAGGCTTCCCTTGCCGCCGCCCAGCACGTGGAGCAGCGGTCCCAACGGCGAGAGGTCCAAGTTGACGAAGACGCTGTCGAAGCCTGAGCGCACCAAGGCCATGCGGTGGCCTGTGCCGGAGCTGGTGACGAAACCGGCCTCCGCGTCCGTCAGGCCCAAGGGCCTGAACTCGTCGCGGCTGTTGCGTGAGTTCGGGAAGATGATCGACGTGACGGTGCTTTCGAAGATCGCGCCGGCGGCCGCGCTTTCGGCGATATGCGCCACGCGCTGCGTCAGAAGAACGACGATCACGTTCTTCTTGCGCATCGTCAGCATCCAGTCCTTCAAGCGGCGCTCGAAATAGACGTCGTCGAGCAGCTTCCACGCTTCGTCGAGGACGATGATCGTGGGCCGTTCGTCTTCAACGATCCGCTCGATGCGTCGGAAGACATAGCTGAGCCAGGCGGTCCGGACGTCGTCGCTGTCGAAGATCTCGGTGAGGTCGAACCCGATGACCTCGCCGTCGACGCGCAGGCTGTCCGCGTCGCCGCCAGCAAACACCCAGCCATATTGACCGTCGCTGTCCCAGCGCCCCAGGCGCCTGAGAAGATCGCCGCCATCGTCGACGGATCGAAGCTGGCGGCGGAAATGCGCTAGTGTCTGCAGGGCCGGATCCGCAACTGCGTTGGCCCGCGTGGCCTGCGCTAGCGCCTCGACCTGGACGGCCGACAGATCGTCCTGCCGTCCGCCGAGGACTGCGGACAACCAGTCCGTCAGCCAGGCGGTCCCGCGCTCGTCGGTCTCGGCCCGGAACGGGTTGAACCCTGTCGGCACGCCCATGCGCACGGCCTCGTAGCGTCCGCCAAGCGCACGCACGGCCATCTCCATCCCCTGGTCTTTGTCGAAGACGATGATCCGCGGGTTGAGGCGCTGCGCCTGGCTCAGCAGGAAGGCGGTGGCGAGGGTCTTGCCGCTGCCGGTCTGTCCGAGGACGAGGGTATGGCCGACCGTGCGTTCGTTCCGCTCACCACCGAGATGGAAATTGAACCGGTAGGGCTCCGCACGGACCGTGGGCAGAATGGTGACGGCATCGCCCCAGGGTGACCGCTCTTGCGAGCGACCAGGCGGTGATCCGTGAAGCGAAGCGAAGTCGGCGTAGTTCCGCGATGAGACCATGGCGGCCCTGGCGCGGTAGGCGTAGTTACCCGGGTGCTGGGCGAAGTAGGCTGTCCGGTTCGACATGTTCTCCCGGACCAGGATCGTGCCGGCATCCTGGGCGCCACGGCGCACTTCGGCGATCGTCGCGTCGAGCTCGGCTCGCGATCGGCAGAAGATCGCAACGGTTCCGTGGTGATTGCCGAAGGAAATCCGCCCTGATGCGAGATCGTCGGCGGCCTCGATCAGCTGTGCCTGAAGGGAGATTGCAGCATCATCCGCCGCACTCATCTGCCGGGCCGTGCGCCGCACCCGGGCGAGGGCGTCGATCTGATCGATCGGTGTGAAGGACTGGGTGACGACCGCGTCGATCGGCAGATCGAGACGGTCGAACATTCCATGGTCGGTCGATGTCGGATACGTCTTGATCGACAGCATGGCCCCATAGCGGGTTTCCTCGCTGTCGGCGCCGACCACGGTGAACGTGTCGCCGTCGAAGTTGATCTGAGACGAGGCGAGAAGATCGCCCATCGGCGTGATCGAGCCGCCCGGAATGATCCGGGTCACGGCACCCGTGACGGCCGCCCGCAGCAGCCCGAGCCAGCGTCCGCTGCTCAGCGTCAGACGCTGCGGCCGAGCCTCGGCGACCGTCTGCATGAAGAAGGTGACGATCTCGTTGAGCCGCTCGACCCGGCGCTGTCGCCGCTCTTTGGCCTGTTGCTCGCCGCCGCTGACGTATCGTGCCCAGAGACCCGCGACGCGTGAGGGCCGGAGGGTGACCGTGACCATGGTCCGCCGCTCGCGCAGCCAGGATTGCCCGAGATGCGCCTGCCACCGGCGATCGACCTCCTGGACGAAGGCGTTCGCGCCCGTGGGCGACCGCAGCCGGCGCTCCGTCACTGTGGAGATGCGATGCACATAGAAGGCGATCTCTGGTCCGGCCTGCGCGACGACCATGGCCATGGCCGTCGCCATGTCCTCAACATCAGCCCTGTCCGCCGTGGCGGCGCTGATCCCGTCGACCACGAAGGATGCCATGATGTCGCCATCGCGCAGCATGAGCACGTCGTCGGTGACGGCGCTGAAGTAGGGAAGGTGCCCGACGAGCAGATGCTCGTAGCGCAGCTCCGGTGGGTCCAGGCTTCGTCGCGCGAGCGTGGGGCGGACTTCAAGCACTGTACGAGATCCCTTTGCCTTGGATCCACCGGGGCGGCAGGGGCGTCCGCTGCAAGGTGACGATCACGACGTCGAAGAACCGCGGGTCGTAGCTGGCCAGCACGCGCAGGCCGGCATATCCGATCACGGCGCTGGCGCCGAGCCAGAGGAGCGACAGGGTCGCGATGAAGCCGCCGACGACCAGGAGCCAAAGGATGACGACGTAGGTCATCGGCAGCCCCATCACCGACACCGGCCGTGTCAGGCCGAGGAAAAGCGGGGCGGCCATCAGAAGCCGCCGAGGATGGTGGCTGCGCCGTAGAGGATCACCAGCCCGAGGGCGACGCTCAGCGACGCCATGAGCTGGATCCGGCCGGTCAGAAAGAGAACGCCTACGCCGGCGAGAGCGACCAGGCCGATCGCGCGGCCGGTCGTGCCGGTAAGCGCGTCCCCGACCGTCTGAAAAAAGTTGTCGATCGGCGAGAGGTCCTGGGCCACCGCGGGTGCCGCCGACAAGACAATGAGCATGGCGATGCCAAGGGATCGGATCAGAACTGCCATACTGAGGTCCCCTGTTGTGCGGCGGTCGTTGCTGCGCGAACGACCGGGCGCGTGTCATCGAACAGGACCGAACGGTTGGTCTGATCCTCGTCGGTCCCCGCTGGTGGCGTATCGGCGACAGCGTCGATCTCGCGCGGAGCCCCATCGGTCGCAAAGTCGATCACGACTGGGTCCGGGGCGCTGGCGTCGTTGAGACCAATGGTCTCCCTGTTGACGGGGGCAGAGGGCCGTCTAATTCCGGCTCGGGACATGACGACGGCGACAAAGTTGCGGGTCTCCGCGATTGGCGGGATGCCCCCGTGCCCTGTCACGCGTTCCGGGCCGGCGTTGTAGGCGGCCAGCGCAAGCTCGATACTACCGAACCGCTCGAGCTGCGCGATCAGGTATCGGGCCGCACTATCGAGGTTCTGGGCCGGGTCGAAGGGGTCTTGTACGCCGAGCCTGGCCGCCGTTTCCGGCATGAGCTGTCCGAGGCCGAGCGCGCCGGCTGACGACACGGCCGTCGGGTCGAAGGCGCTCTCGGCCGAGATCATCGCCGTGAAGAGGCGGACAAAAGAAAAGGCGTCCAGCTCGACCGCTCTGACGCCTTGTGCTCCCGCGTACCGCAACGCCACCGCTTCGGCGAGGCTGCGATAATCCCCACGGACAAGGGGATGGGCGAGATCCGGCACCGCAGGGGGATCCGCTGGACCAGGTAACACCTGCTCCGTGACCTGGACGCTTCCGTCGGCCCCGTAGTCCAGGACTGTGCTGTTCGCGGGTGCCGGAACCATCTGGGCTAGAATCGCGGACATGCAGAGCGACAAGCGCTTCACGGCAGCCGACTCCGTCTCGCAGCAAAAACGCGCATAGGTAACCGTTCGAAAGGAGCGCCAGCTACCATCAATGGCAGTAGTGCGACAATATGAATTCCAAGCGATGAAGTTATGGTGTGTTTTAATGACTTATCCGGAACAAGCTCTGCAAATTGAGATGGGCAATTGTCTGATGTAACTGCTTTGTTAGTTCTCGTCTGCGTCTTGATCCGTATTGCCTTCATCGTCGTGAAGTTGCACGATAACCTCACGCGCCTCAGGCAGCATCTTCTTGTGATAGGTAAGTATAGCGTCAGCCGAGCGGAGAACTTTCGGAAGTCCCGTCCGACCGATGATGACCGGTATTTCGTTGCCGTCGCGGTCGACGCCGACGACTTCCCAAAAGCGGCCAAGTTCGTCTCGGCCGGGGCGATACCGTAGGGAGCCGCCACCTGCAATGAACTCTCGTACGACATATGACGAAAGCACCCTGATCGAATTCCAGTTCATCGCGCGCTCCGTTTTCGCCGTCGAACGAAGCGCAACTCTATTCGTCGATCCGTGCAAACTCCATTGCAGGAGGCAAATTAGCCAAAATCAGCAAATTGGCAATATGCATATCGCAATTGGTCATAATGTGTCGAGCATGATTGGTGAGTATAGAAGGCCTATATGATACAATTTGTTATAATATGCATGCATATTGAGATTTACGCCCACAAGCGGGATTTGGCATATAGCTGATTGCCTGCGTTTTCTGGGCGCGTAGACAGCGACCCTGCGTAGCGCGGTGGACCACAGCCCTTTGGGCTACGGTCCTTTTGAATCTACTAGATCGTGAGGAGAAAGGATCCCATGGGGCGGTCAGATGACCGGCGGGTTCGCCGATCGGACGCCCAAAAACGCAGAACCCCCGGCAGTGCTGGGACCACCGAGGGAGCGCGCGTACTTACCCATGTACAGTGAGATCGTCGGCGGCAACCGACGATGGCCCCGTTAGCGAGGGCCGAACCTCACCCCAAAATTAGTGCTCCCAAGAATCGCAGGCAACGAAAAAAGCGCCTTTCGGCGAACCGGAGAGGTTTGCCTGCGCTAGGTCGCTGTCGCGCCGGGGACAACCCCGGGAGTGCGAGTGGATGCATATCAGTCAAGGACTTACGGCGTCGGCCACACCGACAGCGTGGCCATCCGACCAGGCACGCCTGCACCGCGCACTGCGCGATGCGGCCAAGGTCTGTGGCCTGTCCGATTCCGTGGCTGCGACGGCAACGAGCCTCATCTGTTTCATACCCTCGGGCGCACCGGCCCCGGTGTCGCCCGTCCAGGTGCAGCGTCTCGCGGACGATCGCAACTGCGATCCCCGGACCGTCCGCAACCACATTGCTCAGCTCGTCGGTGTCGGCATCGTGAAGAACGCGTGCAAGGACGGCGGGGGGAGGGGCTTCGTGCGCGCTGGGACCGGCGAGATTGTCAGCATTCACGGCATCAGCTTCGCGCCGCTGCTGGCCGATGCCGAGCGGCTCGCTGAGAAGGCCGCGGAGATCAATGCCATGGCGACCGAGAAGGCGCGCTTGCGTGCCCAGATCTCTGCGCTCCGACGCCGCATCAAACGGTGCTTTGCGATTGCGCCCCCGTCGGCCGAACACCGCGGCATCTATGACCGTCTGCCCAGGCGGGTCGCCCATCTGGAACTCGGCGAGCTCGACCGCCTATGGGGCCGCCTGGAGGACCTGTACCAGGCCGTCCTGCAGGCCGGTGATGCCGGCGACGAGGGACCGGAACCTGCCCTTGGTCCTGTGGAAACTTCCGACCGGTCGGAAACTCCTGGCCGACAATTCAACACTACAACCGGTCCAAAGATCATTCAGGGTAATCGCCACGCGATCCAAATTGCTCGGCAATCATCACGTAACGGCCCGCTCACAGACCGCGAGCGGCAGGAGCTCTGTGGCCTCGAGCACATTCACCTCAAAATGGCCCTTCAGGCTGTGCCGAAAGAGTGGCAGGCGTCGCTAGTCCGGTTCGATCGGCCGAGCTGGGCCTCGCTCGCGACGATCGCCTACGAACAGGCCCCACGGCTCGGCATCAGTCCCACGGCACTGGCCCTCGCACATGCGGCGATCGGCCGGATCGGGACGACCCTGCTCGTGATCGTAGCCGACGCCAACCGGGTCGAGCGCGGCGGTTCCATCCGCAATCCGGGCGCGTGGCTGCGGCGCATGGCCGAGCGCGCCGAGCGCGGCGAAGCGCATATACACCGATCCATCTTCGGGATCCTGAACCGGGATCGAGGGCCGGAATGCGACCACAGAGAGCTCTGATCGTTCTCGCCGCGGCGGGCCTGGTCGCCGTCCTTTTCGGCGACCAGATCACCAAGACGGTCCGGGACATAGCGTCGGCCCAAGACCTGAGTGATCCGGCCGACATCTCCGGGCCGGCACGCATCGTCGACGGGGACTCGTTCGTGGTCGTGGACATCCGGATCCGGCTCACCGACATCGACGCCTACGAGGAGGGGCAGCCGGCTCGTGTTGGCGGGCGGGAGATCGATTGTGGCGATTGGGCCACCGGGCGGATGATCGACCTGGTCGCCGGCCGGCCGCTCCGCTGCGTGCCGGCAGGTATCGATCGCAGCGACCGGATGTTGGCCGAGTGCTTCCTGCCGGATGGGCGAAGCGTCAATCTCGCCGCGATCAGAGCTGGCATCGCGTTCCTGTATTCCGGTGCCCCGGTATCGCGCGAAGCGCGCGCCGCCGGCGGCATCGGTGTCTGGTCGTTCGACGACGTCCAGGATCCGGCCGAGGACAGTCAGTCGGGGAGATGACAACAAAAATTGCACCGATTATGTTACTCCCCTAGCAAGGACGATAAAGAGGATCGGTCTATGAATGTGTCTATCGGTCAGCGCTGGGAAGACTTTGTGGAGAGCATTGTCAAGGACGGGCGCTATAGCTCGGCCAGCGAGGTAGTGCGCGAGGGACTACGACTGGTCGAAGAGCGCGAAGCAAAGCTGAGCGCGCTGCGGCAGACGCTCGATGCTTCCATCGCGGAAGGCGGACAGCGCAACCAGGACGATGTCGGCGTCGCGCTCACCGCCAAGGCGCAGGCCCTTGCGGATGAAGGATACTAGTGCGCCGCCTGATCTACCTCGCGGCCGCTGAGCGGGATCTTGTTTCAATACTGGAATACATCACGCGGGAGAGCGGAAGCCTCGCCATCGGACGCGGCTTCACCGACCAGTTGGAGGCGCACTGCGCTAAGCTGGCGTCGCTGCCCGGCACGCTCGGCCGCCCGCGCCCTGAGCTGCGCACGGATATCCGCAGCTCGGTTTACAAGGGATACGTTGTCTTCTTCCGCTATCGCGAGGACGCCCTCGAGGTCGTGAACATCCTGGAAGGCCACCGGGATATTGAGACGTTCATTTCCTAAGATCAGTCGGCCGTAACGGTCTTTGCGCTCATCCGTCGGCCGACTTCAGCCATGGAGCTGCCAAGCTTATCGATGTTGGCGAAGACGGTGCCCGTCGGCGGTAGCGCGCCGGCACGATCTGGACGCCAAAATGATCTTCATGAGGCGCCGAGACCCCCGTTTTGGTCCCGGGCGCGAACTGGCGTCTTTTCATCCGGTAGAGGTCGCCGATGCACAAGTGCCAGCACACTTGCCTTCAGTCCGTGCCGACACTAAGGGCCGGATCGAGATTGCACGAGGCGTCCAAACACCTCGTACAAACGCAGGAATGCCGCCAAGATCAGCTTGCCCCTGGCGTCTCGAAGAACACCGGCGATCCGGGACCCAGCGGCAGGCCAGCATAGGCCCAGGCGAGGAACAGGATCGTCCAGCTGAATAGGAAGGCGATGGAGAACGGGATCATCAGCGAGGCCAGCGAGCCGATGCCGAAATCCCGCCGGTACTTCTCGCCGATCGAAATGACGAATGCGAAGTAGGTCATCAGCGGCGTAATGATGTTCGTGCTGGAATCGCCGATCCGGTACAGCATCTGCGTCGCCGCGGGCGACATCTCGACGGTCATCATCACCGGCACGAAGATCGGCGCCAGGATCGCCCATTTGGCCGAGGCCGACCCCATGAACAGGTTGATGAAACCGGCCAGGACCACGAAGCCGAAGATCAGCGCGATGAAGCCGGCCGTCGTGTCCGTTGGCACCAGCTCCAGCAGTTCCGCCCCCCGCATCGCCAGCAGCACGCCGATGTTCGACGCGTTGAAGTAGGCTACGAACTGCGCCATGAAAAACACCAGCACGATGAACGAGACCATGACGCGCACCGAGCTCTCCATGCTATGGACGAAGTCGGCGCCCGATTTGAACCGTCCCGTCGCGATGCCGTAAGCCAGGCCCGGCAGCAGGAACAGGAAGAAGAGCACGGACACGATGATCTGTGTCTGGAACAGCGGCGCGTGCGTTAGGCTGACACCGCCATAGCGCGCCTCGATCGAGGCCAGCGTCTCCGGCGACAGGCTGGCGGTGGACAGAACGCCCAAAAGCGGAATACCGCTCTCGACCGGCACGGTCATCCCGACGATCAGCGCCGCATAGGCCAGCAGCACGATCCCTGCGATGCGCAGGCCCCTTGCCTCCGCGGGACCGATTTCTGTCAGCCTCGCCTCATCAGCGCTGGTCGCCGGCCCCTCGGCCGTTGCATACGACCCCAGACGGGGCTCGACGATCCGCTCCACCACGAAGGTACCGACCAGCACGACCAGGAAGGTCGAAGCCACCACGAAGAAATAGTTCATCGTCGCGATGTTCATCGTTTCGGCGAAGTTCGTGCCCAACAAGCCGTCGCCGGTGGCCGCAGCCGCCTGCGTGAAGCCGCCCAACAACGGGTCGAGCGACGAGACGACGATGTTCGCGCTGAAGCCGCCGGAGACCCCGGCGAAGGCCGCGGCCAGCCCCGCCAGCGGATGGCGCCCGACGCTCATGAACACGATGGGCCCAAGCGGGATCATCACCAGATATCCCGCATCGGCGGCGATGTTGGAGATGACGCCGGCGAAGATCACCGTTGGCGTGATCAGGCGCCGGGGCGCGCTCAACACGAGCTTGCGCATCGCCGTGCCGATGAGACCGCCATGTTCGGCGACGCCGATGGCGATCATGATGACCAGCACCATGCCGAAGGGCGCGAAATTGACGAAGCTGGGAGTGAGCGTCGACAGGATGTAGTTCCAGCCGCTGGAATAGCTGGCAACCACGTCACCGTTGCGCGGATTCTGCAGGTCCACGCCACCGTTCCCGATCAGGTTGTTAATCGGGTAGCGGCCGGTGGGCGTCTCAACGACGACGCCGAAGGCCGACAAGAGCGCCGCGATGACCAGCACGATGGCGATCAGCGCGATGAACATCATTGTCGGGTGGGGCAATTTGTTGCCCACCAACTCGACCAGGTCGAGGAGGCGCTGCATAGCTCCGCGCCGCGGCGTAGCCGACACGACCTCAGACATCGATCACCCTCCCATTCTTATCGTCTTGAACCCATGCTGGAGAGCTACGTCTTGGAGCGCCTTGCCTCTTCTCGTCTCCTGCGGGCGAGGACGCCGTTTCGGAACGGGACTCGCGAAGCAATCGCCCCTTGTCAGGTTTGCCTGTTCACTGTCGACTCTAGGCCCTCGGAAATGGCTTCTAGTAATGCGAAATACTGAGCATCCTTGAGTTCCACTCATGAGTTCGGAGGGGCGTATGACTTTCCGACAGCTTGAGGCCTTCTTGCTGGCGGCAAGACTGGGCACGCTGGCGGCGGCGGCCGACGCACTGGGGGTCACTCAGTCGGGGATGAGCCGGCTGATCAGCGAGCTGGAGAAAAATGTCGGCTTCGCCCTCTTTTTCCGCAGTGGCCGCGGGCTGGAGACGACAGCCCAGGGCCGCGCGTTCTTGCGCGAGGTGGAGCGTCTGTTCAAGGGCCACGAGTCGCTGCGCGACGCTGCAGACCAGATCCGCCGCGGTCAGAAGGAACGGCTACGGATCGCCTGCCTGCCGACCCTGTCGACCGCCTTGTTGCCGGGCACCATCCAACGCTTCCACGCCGCCCGGCCGAATGTTCTGATCGAGATCGAGACAGCGTCCTACGGCGAAACGCTGAACCTGGTCTTGGAGCGGCGGGTCGATCTGGGGATCACGTTCGAGGCGCCGATGACGGCAGGGCTGATCGTCCAGCCTCTGGCAGAGGCGGCATACGTCTTCGCCGCCCACGAGTCGCATCCGCTGGCGGGTCGGGAGGTCGTGTCTGCGGAAGATCTGTCGGGCATCCAACTGATCGGCGTGATCCCGCACCGATGGCACGATGCCACCAATGCTGAGATCTTGCGTGACGAGTTGGAGCAATCCAGCGAGCACCAGATCTTGTGCCAGACCTCGGCGACCCGCTATGCGTGCGTGGCAGCCGATCTCGCGGCGACGCTGGGCGAACCCTTCGCCTCGCCGCTTTTCCGGCCCTTGGGGGTCGCTGTCCGCCCGTTCACCCCGCGCTTGGTCATCCGCTACGCCTTGATCCTGCCCTCCGACGCGGAAACGCTCCCCGAAGCCGTGAATTTCCGCGCTGCGTTGCTTGACGAGCTCGACGACTTCGCCACACGTCACGGCCTCGACATCCGCTCGCTGCGAGGGGAGCCGGTCGTGCAGCAGTCGCCTGAAAAAGTCGAATGATGCGGGCGCGGAAGGCGTGTGGCGACACGTCGGGATGCAGCCGAACCCAGAGAGACCTTCGCCGGACGGTCACCCCCGCCGCACTCCCCACACGCCTCGCCCGGCGTCAGCACACGCTCTGCGCGGGGCAGGTGATCGGGCAAGCGGTGGCGCTTCGGACCGTCCTTGGCCTCGGTCGGCGCGCGAGCCTCGGGCTTGGCGGCGCCGACCGCGATCTCCTGATCCTCCAGCCGGAGGTGCAACTGATCGAGCGTCTCGGAGGTCGATCCGAACCGGTCGCGCCGCAGCCCGGCCAGCTGATGCTTCAGCTTCTCGATCAGCAGGTCGCGGGTCTTGAGTTCCGCCTCGTAGTGATCGACGCGGGCCGCCAACTCGGCGCGAAGCTCCTCGATCTCGGTGGCAGAGGTCTCCATATGCCGGAGTCTAATCGACTGTATCCCTTGGGGGAATCCGCTATCCCGCCGCCAATGGCCGCCAGGTCCTTTGCGGCATCCGCCAGTCGATCCCTTCCAACAGCATCGACAGCTGTGCGGAGCTGATCACGACCTTGCCGTCCGCCGCCGAGGGCCAGACGAACCGGCCCCGCTCCAGCCGTTTGGAGAACAGGCACGCCCCCTGGCCGTCCCACCAGATCACCTTGATCAGGTCACCTCGCTTGCCCCGGAACACGAACAGGTGGCCCGAATACGGATCGCCCTTCAGGGTCGCCTCGACCCGGGCCGATAGACCGATAAAGCCCTTGCGCATGTCCGTCACACCGCCGGCGAGCCACACCCTGGTCCGCGCCGGGATCGGGATCATGCCCCGAGACCCCGGACCAACCGGGCCACCGCATCAGGATCGAAGGCGCCCCTGATGGTCATCGCCACGCCCGTCGGCAGCCTGACCTCGATCACCGGCCCGGCGTCCGGCGTCGCCTCGACGGCGCGGGCATCGTCGGCGATGATCTCGACCGGCAGGAACACCGCCTCGGCTACGTCCGGCTCGGCCGCCGGACCGAAGCGCCGGTCCTTCAGCCATTTGAACACCAGGTTCGCGTTCACGTCGTACCGACGCGCCACCTGGCTCACCGAAACGCCAGGCACCATCGTCTGCCGGCAGATCTCCCGCTTCTCCCACTCCGACCAGGACCGCCGCCTACGCCGTCGTGTCATCATCACCCCGGTGGTGTCCACTTGTCGGTAGTGGACACTACCGCTCTTGCCAGCGACCAGACTCATGATCCCCGCGCGGATCACAAGGGCGGGGTCACCGGGCGCTTACGAAGGATGCGCACCTGTAGAGCTAGATGTTCAGCCCGCATTTCTCACACCCTCCATGGTCTGCGCGGCGCTGTGGCGGCGAGGCGGAGCAGGACCCTGTCTCGACGAACCCGGCCGGCACTCTCCATCACATCACCGACATGGATGTACTGCGTGCCAGCCGCGCGTCGACGGGTGTTCGATCTCAGTGGCTGCCTCAGACCAGCGGGTTGTGGTATGTGCGAAGCCAATGCCGCATCGCCCGTCGCGTCGCTTCGATGACGGCGGCGCCGACAGCTTCCCCGACCGGCGTGTGCAGGCCGGCAAAGCGCTCCTGCGGCACGCCAAGCGGACAGCAGACGACGATACAATCGGTGCCGGTTCCGGTAATGACGCCTCTGTCGGGCACGCGTTCATGACCGTGCTCCACGATCGCAACCGTTCGTGCCTGCGTTGCGATCGAGACCGCTTCCAGCAGAGCTGCATCGCCAAGCGGCACCGAGAGATGGCACATCAAGTTGATGGTGCCGAGGCCGCGGCTTAACCACGGGCGAACAGGCGTAAATCGCTGGCCCACGCGCTCGGCGTTGCTGAGGCCAAGCGTCATAACGCACGTGGCCGCAATACCTTCGCGTACGGCTGCGGTGAGATGATAGCGAAGCTCGCAGGATGTCATCATTCCGATCGCATCTGGAATGCACTTGTCTTGCAGGCGGCCGCGCAAGAAGGCGGCGGCATCGACGTCCTGCGTCAGGTCGCTGTTCCTGACCTGCAGCCACGCGATCTGATCGGCATCTTGGAACCCCGGGCGTGAGATGGACCAGCTGACCGCCCGCTGGGGCCGCTCGAAACTCAGCAGCAGCCAGCCAGGCTCTTCACGGATGCTGAAGGCCGCGCGCAGTGCTTTCGCCGATTGGTCCATGGACTATAAGCGGCTCCTCAAGAGCACAACGGCAGATGACTGCACGCAGGAAATCAGGCGCCCTTGAGATTTATCCGCATTTGCGGCGTCGTGCGAGCGAGATGGCGAGCGGCCAGCCGGAGGGGCAGGTGTCCGACCTGAACTCATGCTGGGGACATGGGGGCTGGTTCCGGCGTCGTGGTATTCCCGTCAGGAGTCCGCCGGCAGTCCGCGATGATCGCTTCGAGTGCGGCCACGCCTTCGGTGAGTGCCATCTTCTGGATGCTGGACGGCATCGGCAACACGCGCTGGCACCTCCTTCCCGCCCCTCTTATCGCCGTGACCCTGGGCCTGGCATGGATCTACCTGCGGGCCAGCGCGCTGGACGCCCTGTTGCTGGGCGAGGAAGGTGCCCACACACTGGGCATTGCGGTCAAAGGGTTGCGCCTTGAGATGTTCATAGCGGCATCGGTTGTTGCCGGCGTGCTGGTCTCGGGCTCCGGCGCGATCGGGTTCATCGGTCTGATGATCCCGCATATCGCCCGCTGGTCGGCGGGGGCACAGATGCGCGTCGTCGTCCCCGTCGCCGCGCTGTTCGGCGCTATCTTCACGATTTGGGTGGACGCCGCCGCACGGACGTTGCTGGCACCGATGGAATTGCCACTCGGCGTATTGACCGCTGCCTTCGGCGGGATCTTCTTCCTGGTCTTGATGCGCCGCGGACTTCTGTTCGGATGAGCGGCGCGCTTGACGGCCGTGAGCAAGCGCGGCAAGCTCGCGGCGATGGTTTCCGGGCGTCCTCCCGCGGGAGGATCCTGGATGAAAAGGGAACACGGTGCGGCGCCTGACAAGGGTGCCAAGGCCGGGACTGCCCCCGCAACTGTAGGCGGAGAGCGACCCTGTAGTTCACCACTGGGCCGGCGGCCCGGGAAGGATCAGGGAAGCAGCGACCCGCAAGTCAGGAGACCTGCCATCACTCGAAACCCAATCCGGGCGGGGTGTCCCGGCAGGAGGCTTGAGATGGCGTTCCGGCATCCGCCGCACAGACAGATCAGTCTTCGTCCGCCCCCGCGACTGCGCGGAGGGCGCATTGATCTGGACCGACGAGACCCACGATTTCGACTGCCTGATTTGCCCGCACCGGGCCGGACCCTGCCCTGAGGCGCTGGGTCTGGCGAGGCATCTGGCACAGGCCATAGCCCAGGCCGCGCCCTTCACTGCGCCGGATTTCGAAGTCGCGGGCTTCACGCACTTGAAGGGGTGCGCGCGAACCTGCGCGGCTGCCTTCGTCGCGTCGAAGCGGGCCGTCCGCATCTATCGGGATGCGGCACCAGGCGCGGAGGCGGATCGCCAGGCCTGCCCCTCAAGCGCCGCATTCACTGCCGGGAGCGCGGACAATCGGCACTGGCCTGACGGGGCACGGTCCAGACCGGATCCGACGCCCTCGATGGTGGTCCAGGCCAAACCGCACCGGCAGATGGGCTCAGCGCCGGCATTCGCACGGGATCCGGCGGTGCGGCGCGCCGACAGGCGCAGGCGTCTCACAGCCTGATCGATCCGATCCGGCCGGCGGGGCGACGGCAGGTGATCCTGTGCGGCGTCGGTCCTGCCCGCGAAGGCGCCGCACGAAACACTCAAAACGGTAAGGACAGGACATGTCGAAAAACGTACTCGTGGACAGGCTCGATCAGTGAGCGGCCATCAGCGCCGAAGGCTCTCTCTTCGAGTTCGAGCGCCGCGGCCATTCCGGACCGCTATGAGGGGCGCAGGGAAGAGATCTGAGCCATGCCAAGACAGATCCTAAGGCTTTAGGTCGCAATGACGGTCATGACGAAATCGCCCCTTGCTGCGGTCAGCCCGTGTGTCGGCATATGCCGCGTCGACGAGGCCAGCGGATATTGCCTCGGCTGTGCGCGGACGATGGACGAGATCATGACCTGGCGTCAGGCTGGCGAGCACCAGCGCCAGGCCGTCTGGGATGCGCTGCCCGGCCGCTTCGACGCTTTGGGCGTGACCTGCCGCAGGCTGGCCTGGGACGGCGGCGATGCCCGCCGCTTCGTCGCCGAGACGGTCACGCAGGCGGCCGGCACCTGGGTGCTGGGCCTGGTTGGGGCCGTCGGCGAGTTCATGCGCGATGCGGAGGAAACCGTGGAGATCGCTGACGACGGCGACGCAATCACCGCCGTCACCCCCCGGGCGGCGCTACGCCTGCATCTCGACGACCGTGTCCGTGCGCTGTCCGTCACCGCGCCGGGCGGCGCACACCGGCCGGATCGGATCGTCTTTGCCCTGCTGCGCGGCAAGCTGTGCCTGCCTGTCGCTACAGCGGTCACGGATTGCGGCATGGACGCGGAAGCCATCGACCCGGCCGGCCGTAGCGCCCGCCTGTTCGACCTGGGTCTCGGCCGGCAGGCGGCCCGCTTCTGCGTGCGCACCGGCGACCCGACGCTGATCGGCATGCTCGAAGCACAAGCGGGCAAGACTTGGCAGGGCGCATTGCGCGATATCGGCCCCGGCCTGGTTGCCGCCAGCCCGGTCCGCGTCATCGAGACCGGCCTCGGCCGCACCGAGATCGCAACGCCGATCCCCCCGCCCGGCGGCACGTCTCCCCTCGGGCCGCACACGCATCTGCTGCCGGATCACATCGCGACCGAACGTGACCTGCCCGTGGGACTGGAAGTCCCCTCGACCTATGCCGCTGCCGCGATCTTCTATCCCGCATGAGTTCCCATGCAGGCGGGATAGGGCGGAGTGCTGCCGGTTGACGTACCGACCCTGGTGCGCGCTCGAGGCGAGCGATAGCGTCCGGTGCGGCTTGACCGGCGGGCGGGAGACCGCCGAGGCCCGACAGCACGGTCACGTCGCGCCATGCAAACGTCGCGTCGCTTCTGTTGCGGTGCGGGACGCACCGCCGTGCTCTGATCGCGCCGCTCGATCGGGGAATCCACCTTTGTGCTCGCCGGGAGGAATGAACCTAACCACCGTAAATGGCACCGCCACCTTCGGTTGGTTGTTTGCTTCGCAGTCTGCCAAGGCCCCTGTCCGAGGCCCAGTCATCGTCGCGCCTATGAAGAGGCTTACACCGAGTTAGTCGCTTAATCTGAATGGGGATCCAATATGAGTGGAGACAAAGGCAGCGAGTTCCTGGGCCGCTTGGATAGTGATGATCCTGTCCTACATGCTGGCGGCTATCTTTTCGAGATGGAGCGGCGCGGCTATCTTCAGGCCGGCGCCTTCGTTCCAGAGGTCGTTCTCGAGCACCCTGAAGCGATCGCTCAGTTGCACCACGAATTTGGTCGTGCGGGCGCGGATATCATGCTCGCCTTTACCTATTACAGTCATCGCGAAAAGCTACGACTGATCGGCAAGGAAGACGCGCTGGAACCGATGAACCGCCAGGCGGTGCAAATCGCGCGCAAGGTCGCAGCAGATCATCCGGGTATGTTTGTTGCCGGCAACATCTGCAATACGAACATCTATAAACCTGGTAGTGCTGAGGCAGAGGCCGAAGTGCGCGCCATTTTCACCGAACAACTGGCCTGGGCGGTGGAGGAAGGGATCGACCTCATCGTCTGTGAGACCATCGCCTTCCTGGGAGAGGCCAAGATCGCCGTTGAGGTGGCGAAAGAGTTCAACAAACCGATCGTGCTGGGATTTGCCATACACCGGTCAGGTAAACTGCGCGACTTTGACGGCTCGGTTGCCGATGCCTGCAAGATCATCCGCGACGCGGGCTGCGATGTGATCGGCGTAAACTGCCACCGGGGGCCCGCGACCATGTACCCGTTGGTGGAGGAGATTGTCCAAGCGGTGGAACCGTCTCGGGTCTGTGCCTTCCCCGTTGCTTACCGCACGACTCCCGACCAGCCGACCTTCGGCTCGATCCGTGACCCGGACCAGCCCGTCCCGAATGATGTTCCCGGCGGACTTCCTTTCCCGGTCGCGCTCGATCCGTTTGTTGTCACCCGGTACGAGATGGCGGACTTCGCGCGGCGCTGCAAAGCGCTTGGCGTTGGCTATGTCGGCGGCTGCTGCGGTAGCGCACCGCACCATATCCGCGCGATGGCTGAGGCGTTGGGCCGGACAACCAAAGCAAGCGTTTACAGCCCTGACATGTCAAAACACTATGCGTTAGGCACGGACAAGAGTCTGAAGTCTCACAATCAGGCTTATGCCGGTTCCCTCGCGCGCAACGAAAGCGGACATTTGTAAGCGGCCCCTGTGTGTCGCCCGATCACGTCTGTCGCGTCTGCGATTGAGCATCGTTCCAGCCGAGGGGTTTTGTTCTCTCGACAAAACCCCTCGGCAACATTCAAGCTGTTATTGCCAAGCGTCTTCAACTCGGCTTGTTTCACGTTTGTGAAGGACAAACATCATCGCTAATCTCAGGAATAACGACAATCGACCGAGTCATCCGTGAAGAACCCTGACAGAGGTTGGTTCAGGCCGGTTGCGGGCTGAGCCGCCGCAAACCAGGCGTTCCGGGAATCGCCCACCAGCCGATCCGATAGTCCGGAATCGCAAGAAAGCCCCCGGCATCTCCAAGCCTTCTTGCAAAACCCTGTACTTCTACAGAGCCGTTTCAGCGGGTGGGCGATACCTCACAGGTGACGCAGTAGATCAAGCAGCAATCGGAAGAGCATGGATGAAAGGACTGCGGACACTCACTGAATGTCCGTAGTCCCTTTTGCAGCTCGGCTACGCAGCTTGATCCACCTGAATTGCGCCGTTGTGCAAGAAGCAAACCCTGTCGAACGCAGACAGATCGAGCGGGTTGGGCAGGCGAACGTCCAACACGTCAGGCATGGATTTGCCGCTCAGATCGAACGAACGATCGATTTGCGCGATCACAGCGCAAATCGTACCTCTGGCTTTCGCGTACTTGCGTAGTGACCTGATCTGGTCTTCAAGAGTTGGATTGGTGCGCTTCTGATCGAGAAGTTGAAGGTAATCGACCACTATCATTGCCGGTTCAATGACGTGCTCAAGTCGGTTGATGATATAGTCTGCAGATACCTCGTCCGATGTATCCACAACCATTGCATTCCGGTTGGGTACTGGATGAACGCCGAGAGCCGACAACCGATCTGCAACGTCGCGCTCGTGGTAATCTAGCGTGAAGAAAAAACCTTTCCGGCCAAGGTTTACAGCCTTTGCCGCCAATTCGAGTCCAAGGAGCGTCTTGCCGTGACCGGGCCTGGCGCCAAGAAGGATCAGGTCGCCGGGTTCGAGCCGCGATAGGATGATCGCAGCCGGAGTTTCTGTTGATGAAGACGCTGCGAGATGGCTCCAGCTTTGAAATCCCTCTTCAATGGCCATCTGATCCAGCGCTTCGTGCAAAGGAACATCATTCTGGCGCGCCAAGAGCTTGGCTTGTCGTTTCAACCGATAAATGGGAGCGGATAGTTGCATTCGGGTTCCTCCTCTTTCGAGCCGCTTCCGCAATCCCTCCTTATGCGCGCGCTCGAACGAGACAGGTCCAAATTCGCTTCGCTCCGCATGACAGATGCTTCCCAAATGGAGGGCGGAGGCCCGAGCAAGGCCTACGAGAACCTAGCCTGAACGGAATCTTAAATTCAACACTGGAAAGTCACCCTCCGATGCAAGGTGACGTATTCGAAAAGTCGACACGTTCCCGACATCTGACAAAAATGAGACCAACGATGCGCTTCGCACCAACCCGGCCTTTGTCAGCAGTCTCGGGACTGGAAGTTCCCTCGACCTACGCCGCTGCCGCGATCTTCTATCCCGCATGAGTGCCCATGCAGGTGGGATGGGGCAGAGTCCTGCCGGTTGACGCACCGACCCTGATGCGCGCTCAAGGCGAGCGATAGCCTCACAGCAGGGCCGCGTCGCGCCATGCACACGTCGCGTCGCTTCTGTTGCGGTGCGGCACGCACCGCCGTGCTCTGATTGTGCCGTTCATGGGTGCCGCCGCGAACCATCGCGGCGGAGAATTGGGAAGCCGGTGCAAGGCCGGCGCTGCCCCCGCAACGGTAGCGGAGCGCAAGTCCCGACGACATCCACTGGGCCGGCCGGCCTGGGAAGGTGTCGGGACATGTCCAAATGGACAGCTCCGGAGCCCGGAAACCAGCCCTGGACATGTCGGAACCGACTGATCGCGGTGGGCGGTCAGGGGCGCAGTGCTTCGGGCAATCAGGGGGCTCCCTTCCCGGCACCATTCCCGTTCTGCCCACAGGCCGCTCAGTCCAACCCGGATGGTGAGCGGCATGGTTGGACAAAGCGATGTATTGGGCCTGTTGATGGGCCGCCGCGAGGGCTTCAGCCTCGCCCAGCCATTCTACCTGGACCCGCACGTTTTCAAGCTCGACCTTGAGTTGATCTGGTATCGCGAGTGGCTGTTCGTCGGCCACGGCTGCGAACTGCCGAAGCCGGGCAACTACATTACCGTACAGATCGGCGCCTACCCGGTGATCCTGGTGCGCGACCGGGCCGGGCAGATCCGCGCTTTCCACAATGCCTGCCGCCACCGTGGCAGCCGGATCTGTTCGGCGGCCACGGGGGCTTCCGCGCGTTTGGTCTGCCCCTACCACCAATGGACTTACGACCTAGACGGTCGGCTGATCTTCGCCCGCCAAATGGCCGACGACTTCGATATGGCGGCGTTCTCTCTGAAGGCCGTGGCCTGCGAGGAGATGGGCGGGTACTTGTTTGTCTGCCTGGCGGACCAGCCGCCGGACTTCAGCGCGTTTCGTGCGCTTGCGGAACCCTATCTGGCACCGCATCGCTTGCACGACGCCAAGGTCGCCCACGAGTCCACCATCGTGGAGAAGGGCAACTGGAAGCTGGTCTGGGAAAACAACCGGGAATGCTACCACTGCGCCGGCAGCCACCCGGAGCTGTGCCGCACCTTCTCCGAAGCACCCACCGTCACCGGCGTTGAGGCTGCGGAGACGGATCCGGTGATCACCGCCCATTGGAACCGGTGCGAGGCGGTCGGGCTGCCGTCTCGGTTCCATCTGGATCCCGACGGCCAGTTCCGCACAACCCGTGTGCCGTTGCTGGGCGAGGCACAAAGCTATACGACGTCGGGCAGGCCCGCGGTCGGCAAGCGCCTGTCCGACAACGTCGCGGCCGACGGCGTCGGCGCGCTGCTGCTCTACCACTATCCCACCACTTGGAACCATGTGCTGAGCGACCACGCCGTGACCTTCCGCGTGCTGCCCCTAAGCGCCACGGAAACGGCCGTGACCACCAAATGGCTGGTGCACAGAGACGCGGTGGAGGGGCTGAACTACGACCTTGGCGAACTGACCCATGTGTGGACGCAGACCAACGATCAGGACCGGCGGATCGTTGAGGAAAACGCCATCGGCATTGCCTCGCCGGCCTACGAGCCCGGCCCTTATTCGCCGGTGACGGAAAGCGGGGTGATCCAGTTCGTTGACTGGTATGCCGGGCTGTTGGCGTCCCGCCTGGCTGACTGCGGCGCCACGGGTTTGAGAAGCGTGGCCTGAGGTGCCGGAGGTCCGCGCGATGACAGATGGCATGCTCTACCGCCACGTGGACGAGATGGCGCCCTGGGACGACCGGCTGCAGATGCTGGAAGTCGTCGCCGTCATGGAAGAGGCGCCGGAGGTCAAGACCTTCACCTTCCGGTCCGATAACCAGACATGGTTTCGCTACCGGCCGGGCCAGTTCATCACGCTGGAACTGCCGGTGGCTGAGGAGCCGCTGTTTCGCACCTACACCCTGTCGTCCAGCCCGTCGCGCCCGTTCTCCATCGCTGTCACGGTGAAGGCGCAACCCGACAGCATCGGCACGCGGTGGATGTTCGACCATCTGAAACCCGGCGATCACCTGAAGGCCTATGGCCCTACCGGGACGTTCAGTCACCACACCCATCCTGCCGGACGGTACCTGTTCATTTCCGCCGGCTCGGGCGTGACGCCGATGATGTCCATGCTGCGCTGGCTGTTCGACTGTGCGCCGTGGACCGATGTCGCCTTCATCAACTGCGCCCGCCAGCCGGAGGACATCATTTTCCGCCGCGAGCTGGAATTCCTGGGGGCGCGCATGCCGGGGCTGCTGCTGTCCTTCCTTGTGGAGCAGCGGTCGAGCCGGGAAATCTGGTCCGGGCTCGTCGGGCGCCTGGATGACCGGCGCCTGCCACTGATGGTGCCCGATTTCCAGGATCGGGAGGTCTTCTGCTGCGGGCCGGAACCGTTCATGGCAATGGTGCGCACCGTGCTGGCCAGCCATGGTTTCGACAGCGCCCGTTATCACCAGGAAAGCTTCGGCTCCGCGCAGGCGGATACCGCGCCGGCTGCCCGCGGCGCGATGGACCAGCCCGCCGCAGGTGCTGAGCCGGCAGAGTCCGTGCCCATCCGTTTCGTGCAGTCGGCAACGGCAGTGGACTGTCTGGAGGGGCAATCGGTGCTGCAAGCGGCGCGCGCGTCCGGTGTGCGCATCGCGGCCGCCTGTGAGCTGGGCCTGTGCGGCACCTGCAAGGTGAAGAAGCTCTCCGGCGATGTGGAGATGATCCACAATGGCGGCATCCTCGATGACGAGATCGACCAGGGCTTTATCCTCGCCTGCTGCTCCAAGCCCCTCACGCCCCTTGAGATCGAAGCGTGAAGCCGGGCCTGGAGCGCTTCCAGGCCGGTCCGCACACGCCTCTATTGCCGGATCACCTCGCCGCGGAGCGGGCCTTGCCTGCGGGCCTGGATCCGCCACGCGGCTACCTGCCGGGGCCGATCGTCTATCCGGCGGGCTGACCCAGCGGTGGACGGGCTACCCCGATCCGTGCGCCGGCCGCCTGCAACACGCCCAGCGCCAGGAACGCGAGCGCATTCATGCTCGCGATGTCGAGCAGGACCGGTAGCGAGAAGGCCGACGGGTGCGAGGCCAGAACGAAGCTCGCGGCATAGATCGTCAGCTGCTGAACGAGGAGGGCGGCGGCGAACGCGGCCACCACCGCTGCGGGCCGGACCGGGCGGAGTGCGCCCGCCGCGACGCGTGCTGCGGCGACTGCCGACAGCGCTGAAACGCCTATGGCGGCACCCCACGCGATCGTCATCGCGTCGAGGGGATAGCCCAGGAGGCCGAACCCGATCGCCTGGTTTATCAGGAAGGCGAGCCCCGCTGCGAAATAAGCGTCGGCGCGGTTGAGGGCGAGGGCGCCCAGAGCGGCGATCGCGGCGAAGGGTGTGGCACAGGCCATCGCGAAACTGAACGCGACGCTTGCCGCGCCGAGCATAGCAATCCAGAGCACGCGTGCCTCAAACCTCTCCGGCGACATTGCTTTCCCCTCTGATGCTTGTCCCTTGGATCTCAATGTCATGCGGCGCGGGCGTTTCGAACCGCGCCTTTGCCAAGGCCAGCCCATCCGCGTCGCTGCCGCATGAATCTCATCAAAACGCGCCTTTCCGCGCAAGGTCAACGAAACCCGAAAAGTAGTCGGGACGCGTGCCCTTGCGGATGCCGAGATGGATGCTTTTTGGCGATGCCCCCGCCGAGCCGGACCACGCGGACGCCGGGTGTCTCCCGGACGAGCCAGTCGGGTGTCGTGTGAATCGGCATCGCATGGGGGGTCCACGGCCGAATGGGACAAGCCGTTGAAAAGGCGTGATAATCTGACCGTCGCCGATCAGCATCCCTGAGTTCCTGCTAATTTCCGTTCAAAATCAATGGCTTGTCCCGCATTTCAAGGGCATACACATTCGATGCTGAATGTCATCCACCGGGCTGGGCACGGGTTCGGTACCGGCCGGGAAGTCCACACGGGACCCCAGTATGCGCCGCGCGCCCTCAGACACTCTGCCGCGCAAAGCCCTGACCTGGCGATTGGACAAGCCGTTCAGTGTAAAGCGGATCGCCGCCGCCCCGCGCATGCCCTGGGGCATCAGCGTCGACAAGGTGCCGCATTTCCGGTCGCACGCGCATGGCCTGGATGTCAGATGGGTCCAGACCTACGCGGATCCCTCTCCCGGGCGTACCCGCTTCTACAAGCTTCTTTCAATGGTCGCCTTCATCCGCAACCGACTTGCGCCAGGACTGGTTCACGGCTTTGCCCGCACCGGACAGGCCGGGTGATCGGCCGCGATCCTGCGCGCGGAGCGGCCCATCAAGTTCCCTCGATCGAAGGGCTGCACCGGCAAGAGACAGGTGCGGCTGTCTCCGGTGTCAGGATGCCTGTTCCCGCACGATCGTCGGCGCAAGACGCTCCAGCACATCGCGGGCGTCATAAGCGCTCGGGTCGTCTTCGGGTTTCTGCCCATCGCGCATCACGATGTTGGCAAACGCCGTGTAGCGGTCCCGCGGGCGGACCGTGGCCGTTCCGAGGCCGCTGACCCCAAACGGATAGCTGTTCCGGAAGGAATTGAAACTGCGGTATCCGCCCAGACCCGTGACCGTCGAATAGTAGATCGTGGTCCGTTCCGTCTCTTCATCGACCACCACGAAATGGTCGAAGCCGTGCTCAAGCGTCACCTCGGCGGCGCGATAGAGCAGATAGTTTTCCACCGTCTCGCGCGGTGTCAGCGAGTTGCCGACGAATGTGACCCGGTATCGGTCCTCTTCGATCGCCTGCTCGGAATACCCCAGACCCTTCGCCTCCGGCTGATAGGCCGTAGGCGTACCGCACGCGGCAAGGACCAGGGCACCGGCAATGACGATCGGACGGAAGCGCTTCAATGATCGATCCATCTCCACCTCCATACGCCGTCTATATGGGTTCTATGCGGACCACTGGAAATGGTCGGGGATGTGGCCGCGGTGCAGGGGTGCGGCGTTTTCTCCCTTCGCTCCGGCGATGGAAGATCGAGAATGAGACTGGCTTGTAATCTTGCCGAAAACGCGCTTCGGCAAACCCCAAGCCTCAGTCGGTCCCGCCGCGGCACGAACGGCAAAGCCGGCACATAGAGGGGACTTCAGGGGGCCGATGAACCGAGTGCTTACAAGAGAAAGCGTGTTGCGCCGCTGCGCCGCGTTCGGGCTGGCGCTGTTCGCCTTTGCCGCTCCGGCACTGGCCGACGACGCGTGCTCCGGGGGCGCCGTGGGGTGCGAACAGGGCGAGGTGATCCGTGTGGAGCTGAATCGGTTAGAGCCAGCCGGGGAAGCCTGCCGGCCCAATCTGGTGCTGGTGAACGGCACGGCCCTAACGCTGGCGAGTTCCGGCTTGACATGGTGATGCTCGACGCCGACGGCATCGTCGCCGACAGGCTGGCCATCGACGCCTCACCCCTGTTGCCGGGCAACACCAGCCTGATCGTGTTCGAAGTGCCGGCGATGGCTTGCGACGGCATAGGGCGCGTGCTGATCAACGCTGTGATCGCCTGTGAGGGCGGGCCCGATGGCCCCGGCGGATTCCTTAGCCTGATCGAGCCCAGCTCACGAACCGACGTCGCATTGCTCAAGTGATGCCGCGCGCATAGCATGGATTGGCGGCAAGCAAGACAGTGGAACCGACTTCGACAACCGAGCCCGGTGCAGCTGCGGCCACGCCGCTGGCCGGGTTCGACGCTCTGGCCGCCTTCGTCGATGCCGGCGGTTCGGTCGCTCTGATCCTTGCCGGGCTGTCGGTGCTGATGCTGGCAACGGCCTTCGTGAAGGCCGGCCAGTTCCTCCGGCTCGGCGTCTGGCGGCGAAGCCGTGCGCACGATGCCATCGCCCTGTTGCGGTGGGGTCAGCCCGACTGGGCCGCTGCTGTCGCCAGCTCGGGCAGGGGGGCTGCCGCAGGGATTGTGGCGAACGCCTTGGACGCGCTGATTGCCGGCCATGACCGTGACCAGGCCTGCGACGAGGCGCAGCGCCAAATCGACGAGACCACCGAACGCCTGCAGACCAATATCCGGATCCTAGAGATTACCGCGTCGCTGGCACCGCTGCTGGGCCTTTTCGGCACGGTTTGGGGGATGATCGAGGCCTTTCAGCAGTTGGAAGCATCCGGCAGCCGGGCCGAACCGTCGATCCTGTCCGGCGGCATTGACCAGCCCCCACCGCGTGGTCCGGGTTGAATGTTAACTCATGGTTGGTCTGGGCTTCGGCGGGAGCGTGGCCTGTCAGTATCAGTCGGAAGACCGGCCAGAGCCTGCAAGGCTCGTGTTTACAGAGTCACGGAGGTTAACTGATCCTAGGACCGTCTACGGCGAGGCGCCAAACCCGACGCAGCTGTGGGACACGATGAGATGTCCGCGAAGCCTGCCATGCAAGGTCTGCTCGAACCTGTCGACAATGCCTTTGGTGTTGCATCGCCGTGGCAGTCTTTCTGCGAAGTGCCCAGCGATACGCAAGGCCGCAATGCGAGACCTGTTCTCCGCTCGGGGGCACAATTTATCACACTCGCGCCGGCCGAGATTCAGACCGCATAGACCCGGGTCTACGATCGCCCGGGGAAGGCCATAAGTCAGTTCTTCAGCGCACGAGGATTGATGTCCAGCCGCTTGATCCGGGCGTACAATGTCGTTGGCCTCATTTCCAGTAGCTCAGCCGCACCGCCTTTGCCCGACACCTTACCACCACTGCGCCGAAGGGCTTCGGTAATGGCGTCTCGTTCCATGCGCTGAATGTCCGCGCGGCGGGTGATCGCTTTGGCGGTGGGCCGGGCATCTGTTTCTTCGCCATCCGGCGCGTTGTTGATCCGGCCGTCGGCACGGTTGTGGCTGGCCGCGAGCGGTGCCCGGCTGGTGGGCAAATCGAACTTCAGTCGGCCGTCTCGCGAGACGATCACCGCACGTTCGATCACGTTCTCCAGCTCCCGGATATTGCCGGGCCAGTGATAGCTTTGCAGCGTTTGGATGTTGGCCACGCTTAGGCAGGGTGTGGCTGAGCGGTTGACGCGCGAGACCGCCCGGTCGAGGAACAGGCTGGCGAGCGGCGGGATGTCTTCGGGCCGGTCGCGCAAAGGCGCCGAATGGATCGGGAATACGGCCAGCCGGAAGTACAGATCGGCGCGGAAGCGCTTCTCCAGGATGGCCGTGCGCAGCTCGCGGTTGGTGGCGGCGATCACGCGCACGTCCACATGCATGGTCTTGTTGTCACCGACGCGTTCGAACTGCTGTTCCTGCAGAACGCGCAACAGCTTGCCCTGCTGCTCCAGCGGCAGCTCGCCGACCTCGTCGAGGAACAGGGTGCCGCCATCGGCGAGTTCGAACCGGCCCGCCCGGGTTGACACGGCCCCGGTGAACGCGCCCTTCACGTGGCCGAAAAACTCGCTTTCGAACAGCTCGGCCGGGATGGCGGCGCAATTGACCCGGATCAGCGGGCGATCGCGGCGCGGGCTTGCATTGTGGATGGCGCGGGCAATCAGCTCCTTGCCGGTGCCGCTCTCGCCGGTGATCAGCACCATGGCCTCGGTCGGGGCCACGAGATCGATCTGCTGCGCGATGTAGGCGGTGGCCTCGCTTGACCCGACAATCTCATGATGATTGTGGCGTTCTTCGAGTTCGTCGAGCAGATAGGCATTCTCCCTTTCAAGGCGCGCGCGAAGCTGTTCGACTTCGGCCAGCGCAGTCCGCAGCGCGTTGTCCTGCTCGCGGCGTTTGGAGATGTCGCGGAAGACGACGACGGCGCCAACAAGCTTACCGTCGTCCCTGATCGGCGTGGACGTGTACTCCACGGGGAAGGAGCGACCGTCCTTGCGCCAGAAGACCTCGTCACGCACCTCTTGAACCTCGCCATCCTTGAACGCGGCGTAGATCGGGCATTCATGGATCGGATAGACGTCGCCGCATTCATGGCTGTGGTGCATCACCTCATGCGCCACTTTCCCCACGATCTCGTGCGCCTTCCAGCCGAGCATCCGCTCTGCGGCCGGGTTGAGGAACGTTGTCTCGCCGAGACGGTTGACTCCGTAGATCCCTTCACCGACGGCATCCAAGATCAGACGGTTGCCGTGTTCGAGGTCGCGGAACAGCTGCTCGGTCTGCTGCATGCTGAACGGCTCTCCGCGATAGAGCGCTGCCAACTGCGCCTTTGCCTGACGACGCCGCAACCGTCTCGTGTCGAAAAGGGCGAGCAAGACCAAGTTTGGATTGTCGGGCATCGATGCGGCAGAGGCGTGACACTCAAGCTGCACCGAGCCACGCATCGGCGTCGCAACGTCAAGCTCCTCCTGCCACGATCCAGGGCCGTCGAGGCAAGCCGCGGTCAGAGTCAGGAGTTTGGGCAACGCCGATCTGAAAAGGTCGCTGGTTGGGCGTGCCTTGAGGCTGGCGGCATCGCTGTCGAGCAGACGCGCCGCATGGGAGTTTGCCGCGACCGTGCGGTTGGCGAATGGGTCGATCAGCAGGATCCCGAATTCGGCTTGGTCGAACAGCGACAGAGCGTCAGGCACCAGCGAAGCGCCTTCCCCCGGTGCGGCGGCATGACTGGGTCTGTGGTCCATGTGACCGGGTGGCACCCTTCCCTCCTGTCATTCGGGCTCGTCGAGCCGCGGTCCTGCCGTCACCGACACGTCCGAATCCCAAAGAATCATAAAACGCATTATGAGAAATCGTAAATTACCAAATTTCGTAATTTCTGGGTCTCTGGCCGTGCGACTCTAAAGATCTGATTCTGTTCATCTGTTTGTGACGCGCGGATCTGGCACGCCCTTTGCGATAGCTGCAGTGCGGTGTTGTCGCGCCCTTTTGCGCCTTCCCCCCATCAAGGCTTGAGGCGACCCGGACATTACTGGCTGACCAGAGGAGTATGTGCATGACCCACTTCAAGGACCCATTCAATCCCAACATCGATGTGTGGAATGAGTGCGGTGAGGCCAGTAAGCCGGCGGAAGACCCCTATGCGGGGCTTAGTGCGGAAGACTCTGCCCTTCTGCGCAAGCGCGATGCGGAGGCAGTTACGCCGGAGTCCGGCATGGCGCGGGCGCTGGAAAGCGCCGCGATGCAGGGGCTGTTCAAGACCGATAGTTCGCGCCGCGCCTTCCTGAGAAGAGTTGGCGTCACCACCGCCGCGGCCGCCGTGGCCGGCCTGTTCCCATTCACGGCGCTACAGGCGATGGCCGAAGAGGCCATGCGCAATCTGGAGAAACGCTCGCTGACCATCGGCTTTGTGCCGATAACCTGCGCGACGCCGATCATCGGTGGCCATGCCCTT
The DNA here is from genome assembly GCA_028281925.1 of Alphaproteobacteria bacterium. Taxonomy (GTDB): domain Bacteria; phylum Pseudomonadota; class Alphaproteobacteria; order DSM-16000; family Inquilinaceae; genus JACKIG01. Next base: position 5,763 of record JANQIX010000003.1, on the reverse strand, counting down.
GGCTTCTACAGTCGGTATGGGCTTGACGTGGATATTGTGAAGACCGCCGGCTGGGCCGTTGCCCGCGATAAGTGCCTAAACGGAGAGTATGACGGGTCCCACCTCTTGTTCCCGATGCCTATGGCGATGTCGCTCGGTATCGGGTCAACCGCGCAGCCTTGGCGTGTGGTCTCCAACGTCAATACCAATGGCCAAGCGATTGTCCTGGCCACAGAGCACGCAGACAAACTCGATCCGACATTGTGGCAAGGGTTCCGTTTCGCCGTTCCGTTCGAATACTCGATGCACAACCTTCTCCTGCGGACCTATGTGGCCGAGGCGGGGCTCGACCCCGACCGCGACATTCAGATCCGCGTTACGCCACCGCCGGAAATGGTGGCCAATCTGAGAGCCGGCAACATTGACGGGTATCTCGCCCCTGACCCATTCTGCCAGCGCGCCGTCTACGATGGGGTCGGGTTCATCTATAAACTCACACTGGATCTCTGGCGCCAGCATCCATGTTGTGTGCTCGGATTGTCCGAAACATTCATTGAAGAAAACCCCAACACCTTCATCGCGCTAACGACGGCCGTTCTCGAAGCGACCGCTGCAGCCGAAACACCCGAGGGGAGGATTGCTTTCGCCGAGTCCATGGCACCGGCGAACTATCTTAACCAACCTGTTGAAATCCTGCGGCAGATCCTCACCGGCGTCTTCCCCGATGGCCTGGGGAACATTCGCAATGTCCCGGACCGCATCTCTTTCATGCCGCTGCCCACGCAGACGATGGGTGTGTGGGTGCTCTCGCAGATGCGGCGTTGGGGGTACATCCCGACCGATGCGCAGTACACCGATCTCGCACAGGAACTCGTCATGACGACCCGGACGACGGGGCTGATGCGCGACATGATGGCGGAAGGCGACGTCGTGTTTTCCGACGTTGACCAGGACGTCAACGCCCCTGTCGAGGTGCAGGGTCGCACGTTCGACCCCGCCAACGCGCAGGAGTTCATCGACAGCTTCGCGATCCGCCGCACTTAAGCCAGGCGGTGCGGCAAGGCCGAAAAGCTTGCGGCCTTGCCGCCCTCCTAACGGACCGACGATGTCTTTGCGGGCGAGCCAATGATAGCGAAACTGAATCCGAGTGCCCAAAGCGCCCTCCTATCATTGGCGCTTTTCTTTTTCGGGCTTCTTCTATGGCACCTCCTGACAGTTCAGCCTGACACCGGCCCGTCGGCCACAGTTCTGACCGTCGCCGAACGGGAGCAACTCGTGTCGCTCGGTATGATCGAGCCCGATATCGACTACTACGCTAATGAAGGTATTGCTTTTCCACAACTCGAGCAGATCGCCGGGCTCGGCCTATCCCGCGAGGTGATCGAAGGTGCGGGCGGCATCCAGGCGCTGGGCATCGCGGCGGTTGGCGCCGACAGCCCGCCGGCGCCGGGGTCTCTGTTCCCCTCTCCAATGCAAATCGGTGACGCCCTTTGGGCGGCCGTTACCGACCCGTTCTATGTCGCGGGGACCAATGACATGGGTCTCGGCATCCAGATGGGCTATTCCCTGGCGCGGGTCGCCTTGGGCTATTTCCTTGCCGCTCTTGTCGCGATCCCGCTCGGCTTCGCGATCGGCATGTCGCCCCTCGTCTACCAGGCGCTAGACCCGTACATCCAGGTGTTGAAGCCAATCTCGCCACTCGCTTGGATGCCGATTGCGTTGTTCACAATCGGCGACAGCGAGATTTCATCGATCTTCGTGATCTTCATCTGTTCACTTTGGCCGATGCTGATCAACACCGCATTCGGCGTCGCCACCGTGCGCAAGGAATGGCTCAACGTCGCCAAGACACTTGAAGTCAGCGCGCTGCGCACCGCCTTCAGGGTGATCCTCCCTGCGGCCGCGCCGACAATCTTGACGGGCATGCGAATCTCAATCGGCATCGCGTGGCTTGTAATCGTGGCCGCTGAGATGCTCGTAGGTGGCACAGGCATCGGCTATGTCGTGTGGAACGAATGGAACGGGTTGCGTCTCGATCGCATGATCGTGGCCATTCTGTTGATCGGCGTTGTCGGGATGCTGCTCGACATGGCGCTGGCACGAGCAGCCAGGCTGGTTGCGTATGTCGATTGAGGTGACGCCATGACCGCCACACCAGTCCGGCTGCCCATTTCCAACGCTGCAGGAGAGACCGTGTCCAACATGGCTAGTCGTCCCGCCCGCAAGATGATTCAGATCGAAGCGCTGGAACGGCGTTTCCCCAACCCGAATGGGAAAGGGGAAACTCAAGTCTTCGGCGATGTGAACTTCACCGCCCATGAGGGGGAATTCGTTTGCCTGATCGGCCATTCCGGCTGTGGCAAGACGACTCTTCTCAACATTCTTGCAGGTCTCGACAAGCCCAGCAGCGGCTACGTCTTCGTTGATGGGAAGGAGGTCTCCGGCCCCAGCCTGGACCGTGCCGTCGTGTTCCAGGGGCATGCGTTGATGCCTTGGATGACGGCGATGGGCAACATCGAGTTTGCCGTGAAATCGCGCTGGCGGAACTGGTCAAAGGCCAAGGCCATCGAGCAGTGCCAGAAATACATCGATATGGTGCATCTCACCGGCTCGGAATCTAAGAAGCCGGCGCAGCTTTCCGGCGGCATGAAACAGCGTGTTGGGATTGCGCGGGCGTTTTCGATAGAGCCGAAAATCCTGCTCATGGACGAGCCATTTTCTGCGCTGGACGCGCTGACCCGGGGGAGCCTGCAGGACGAGTTGGTGTCCATCTGCCAGGCAACCAACCAAACGGTTTTCATGATCACGCATGATGTCGACGAAGCCATCCTGCTGGCGGATCGCATCGTGCTGATGACAAATGGGCCGCGGGCAAGGCTGTGTGAGATCGTCGAGAACACCTTGCCCGGCGACCGCACCCGCTCGGACATGCACACCCATCCCAATTACTACCCGATGCGGAATCACCTCCTTGAGTTTCTGGTCAACCGTTCGAAGACCTTTGCGAAGGAAATCGCGGCTGACGGCTTTGATCCACGTAACCCGCCCGTGGCGCGGCCTCAGGCTGGCGCTCAGGCCGCGACCCGCCTATCGGCGGCATCTGACAATCAATCGGCGACAACGGAGAAGAAGGCGTCATGATCACCCGGCAAGAAGTCACAGAGAAAGTCATCGCCTACAAGACGCTGAAGGGCATCACCTGGTCCCAGATCGCCGAAGCCGTCGGCCAGTCAAAGGAATGGACCACCGCCGCTTTGATGGGCCAGATCTCGCTGACCAAGGGGCAGGCTGAGGCGGCTGGTGCAGCAATCGGGATCAACTTCTCTGAAGAAGAGATCGCGCAGCTGATGAAGGTGCCCTATCGCGGTTCGCTGCCCAGTGCCGTGCCCACCGACCCGCTGATCTATCGGCTATATGAGATCGTCATGGTCTACGGCACCACCATGAAGGAACTGATCGAGGAGGAATTCGGCGATGGCATCATGTCGGCGATTGATTTCGACATGGACATCACCCGCATCCCCGATCCCAAAGGGGATCGCGTGCAAGTGACCATGTCGGGCAAATTCCTTCCCTATAAGAGCTACTGAGCACCTAGTACCAACGGAATGAGGTTGTGACTCGGGAGGGATTCCCTTTCTCGGCGCGGCGTGATTCATAGGGTGGCGAAGGAGGTTCGCCATGTCGACCGCTCAACTGCGAGATGACTATGACGCCGCCGAGCTACGCCGACTGGCCAAGCGCAGTCGGGACAACCGGCAGATCCGCCGCCTTCTGGCCGCTTTTGTAGAGGACAAGGACTTCGACCTGATCCCTCCGCTGGCACGCACCGCGCTGTTGCCGCTGGTGGAGCAGATCCGCGCCCTGGGTGCCGCCGCCCGAGACCTCGAAGCGGCGATCAAGGCGTGGCACCGCACCAACGCGATCAGCCGTCGTCTTACAACGATCCCCGGTATCGAGCCGATCACGGCGAGCGCGCTGGCGGCATCGATCCCCGACCCGTCACTGTTTCGCTCAGGGCGGCATCTGGCGGCTTGGCTCGGGCTCACGCCACGTGACAGTTCCAGCGGCGGCAAACAGCGGCTCGGCCGGATCTCGAAGCAGGGCGCCCCTTATCTGCGTCGTCTCCTGGTAGTTGGTGCCACAGCGGTTCTGCGCTACGCCGGAAGCCGTCGAGCAGCCGCATCGACCTTGCATTCCTGGGCGGATTGATTGAAAGGGCGCAAGCCATACAATGTGGTCGCCCTGTCGCTGGCGAACAAGCTCGCCCGCATTGCCTGGGCCATCATGGCGCGAGGCGGCGCCTTTCAGCCGGCGCCGGCACGCTGAGCGAGCTCAACAAAGGGAACTCGAACCGGTGAGGTGCAGATAGCGTGATGGCGACGCGGTCGATCCGACGACGAGAACAACCCGCCTTGGGGAGCTGTGCATGGAAGCGCGATGACCTGTTTGGGATCTCGTTCGCGGAACTCATCAAGGCCCGCGGGTCTGTGTCCCGCATCAAAAAGGCCGGACACATGCTCGCAGCCGACCGAGCCGTCAGAAGCGTTCCAGCATCTTGCCAACAGGGGGCCGTCCACACATGCTCCCCGTTGGTCCCGCAGCGATAGTGAGAGTCTTCGGGTTTCTGAGGTGAGACCATTCTTTGGATCGCCCGACGGTGGAGTTTCCGGGCGTCTGCTCTGTACCCGAACTTTGGGTCACCCGACGGTAGAGCTTCCGGGCTTCTGATTTGCACAAGTGAGACATTCTAGCTTTGCGCTAACAATCCGATGCCGCATAATTTATCTTATGGAAAATCGGCTCGTGGATTTGGGACTTTCTCGTGCAATCAGTCGAGGCTCAAGGCTACTTGGGCTTCGCCGACAGCCACAGGTTCGGTGCATGAGTCAAAGCGGATTGCGGGCGCGCTGCAGGCTGAGACCATAGACACCGTCAACCAGGAGATCCATGTCGATAAAGCGGACCCGCGCGGTGGCCTCAGCTTCTCCCGATCGCGGTCCTGACGAGCGAATTGACTACGCCCGCAACTCCTCAGAAGCGCAAGGGATCGAAGCCGAATGCCCGGAAGTGCTACGAACAGTGTTTCCGGACCTAACGAGTAAGAGATTCCTTTTCGAGGACAGTCTTTGATAGCGGCATCGTACCACAATCAGCCGGCACAGCCCGTGTCGCGGGCTCTTCACGACCAGCTCCCACCACACGACAACCAACCGAGGCAGCAGAGGTTTAGAAGTTTGCTCCACATGGCCGAACCCTCCAAGCAGACCGATCATTCGGGAAATGCCGGATGAAGACAGCTCAAGGGCCTTGGCGGGCGGCGGCAACGCCATGGCGATGAAGAGAGCGCGCAGCCGGGCCGCCAAATGCGCGAGCGACCGCTGTCACCGCCTCTCTCAGCGGTGCCTACTTGATCTGAGTCGTGAACTGGCCGGGGGCGGTGATGCTGATCACGCCGCCCCAGTTGCAGGTGCATTTCGATGAGTTGCTGAGAGCCGGCATGCCGCCGATCAGCGTCGTCGGCGAACCAGGGGCCCAGGGAGCGAGGGTCACCGGAATGCATGGCATCGGCGTCAGCACGCCGAGGGCCGCGGAGGTAGCCGACGCGACGGTCGGATTGCTGAGGCTGGAGCACACGCCGAAAGGCACGATGTTCATCATGGGGATGTTGTCCATGATGTTGGCGGCCGGCATGCCCCCGCACATGGTTCGGCTTTTCGGCAGCACGGTGAATACCCACGGCGCCGCTCCAAACGTGCACTGCAGCGTAGCCGTGGCGACTGT
>JANQIX010000118.1 GCA_028281925.1 Alphaproteobacteria bacterium | reverse complement strand
AGGATAGAGCATCAGATTCCTAATCTGAGGGTCGCAGGTTCGAATCCTGCCGGGGACGCCATCGCGAAATCAGACCCCCGAAGACCGCCTAAGACCTTGAAAGGTAGGGTCGGAATCGCGGTTCTAAATCCCTGATTTCGGACGTAGGGCAACCGGGTGGCAAAGGCCAGTTTCAGCACCATCCGCTTGTCCTCCAACCGGTCGGAAAGCCAGAGATTCTGCGGGTTTCCGAGGAACTGGAGGGCGGTTCTAAGTGCCGTTTCGAAGGAGCCCCGCGCCTGTCCCCGGTTGCGGAGCTTCTCGCCGAGCAAGGCTTTCTGCTCCTCCAGGGACCTGATCCGGTTTTCATAGCTGGCGATCAGTGCCGGGCTGTCGGTCTCCGCGATCCGGTCGAGGAAATGATCGACCTGCCGCTCGATCTTGCGGAGCTGGCTCTCTAGGGATTGGCTCCGCGCCTGTGATGCAGTCTGGCCATCCTCCCAATGCTCGCGCAACAGCTCGCGGGCCATCAGGAACACGTTCTTGGACGGCTGCAGCTCGCTCAGCCGCGCTTCGAACTCGCCGTGCATCGTCTCGCGCCGCACTGACTTGCCGTAAGCCTCACAGCCTCGCTTGGGGCACAGGTAATAGGGATAGACAGTGGAGCGACCCTTCGACCAGCAAGCGGTCAATGGCGTCCCGCAGTGACCACAGGTCACGAAGCCGCGCAGCGGAAAATCCTCACTAATGTCCTTGCGCGTCGGGACCTTGGGCGAACCGTTGAGGCGTTCCTGAATTGCCTGATAGGTCGCAAAGCTGATCAGCGGCTCGTGCTTGGCAGGCTGGAGCCTGATGCCCCAATCGGGCATCTCAATGTAGCCCGCGTAGAGAACGCGGGTCAGCATGTCGGTAGCCTGCTGGTTGCGAACTTCGCCCGCGCGGTTCTTCGGAAACTCAGGGAAGGATTCCAAGAACCGCTTGACCTCCGCCTGAGTGTCAAAGCGTCCCGAAGCGAAACCCTCAAGTGCCTCGGCCACGATGGACGCAATGGGCTCGTCTCTGACGAGCATGCTGCCGTGGCCGTTGACGTTCTCGAAGCGGTAGCCAACGGGCGGCGCGAAGACCCAGTATCCGTTCATCACGCGGGCGCGCATGCGATTGCGCGTCTGCTCGCCGTTCTTCTGTCTCTGGTGCTGGGACACGCTGGCAAGCAGGTTCTCGACCAGAATGCTGTCCGAATCCTCGCCGAACTCTATGGACGGGGATTCCAGCTTCCCGCCCGCTTCGCTGATGGCTGCCCGGAGCTGCAGATGTGCTTCGAGGCCGCGAGCCAGCCGGCTGATATCGTCAATGATGACCACATGCTGTTGACGCTTCCGGTGCTTCCTCAGGAACGACAGCATTTCCTGCATGCCGGGCCGGTCAATGAGACCGCCTGACACGCCTTCGTCCCGGTACACCTGAACCACGTCATAACGCTTGTGCGCCGCATACTCTCGGCAGCGGGTCTCCTGTGAGCCGAGCCCATGGCCCTCGCTAACCTGTTTGACGCTGGAAACTCGGCAATAGATGATGGCTTGGTATTTGTTAGTCTCCTTCATTATCAATGCCTTCCTGCCGCTCGAAATCGCCCGCGGCTTGGCTGAAATGGTTTGTGGCCGATCGCTCCTGAGATTCTACGCGATCCGTGTCGCTGATTGAATCGACTGCCGTGGCCCTCCCCGGCAGCATCTGCTCCGGAAGTAGCCCAAACTCGCGATCGACAAAGGACTTCAACATCGCCGAAAGGGTGTGGATAAACTCGTCCTTCGCTGTTTCCGTCATGTCGTATTCGTCCAAATAGTGACGATATCTGGCGACGTCGATCGGCATGGCGAAGCGCGAAGGATCCTTTCCGCCGTACCAAGGGGCACGGTCGTAGTGAGTTGTTATCAATGAGACTGGATGGAACAGCGTGCTGCCCAACAGCGCGGGCGAAAGGCGGTCGGAAGTCCAACGCCTCTCCCCTGTAGCTTGGGCGCACTTGTGGGTATTTGTTCCTATTTATAGATGAAATACTCGCCGGGGTCCAGTATTTTTGGTAGTGCTTGGTCATCGCTCAATTCTCCTTATCCAAATTGAAATGAGGGGTGCGCATGCACCCCCTGGCCCTCGCCGAGAGCGGGTGGGTGTGGGTCGGTACGGGTTCGTGGCAGGCCGGGTTGCAGACGGGGCGGGCCTCTTGGGGCCTGCGCCGGATGCGGCCCTGCCGGTCCAGTAGAAGATGTGCCAAGGGAGGGAGGGCGGCGTCCTCCCTAACCCCTTCTGCCGTGTTTGGAAGTCAGCGTTGTGAGGCGCTAGCCGCTGGTATTGCGCGAGGGATCGAGATTGGGATTCGATTCACGAGAGTGCCCCGTCTGGCGTAAGCCAGCCGCGCCTGCATTGATCGCATGGACTGCGCCGGTAAAGCCCTGCGGTGTCTCGCCGAGCCGGTCACCGCAGTCAGCCGCTTCAAGGGTGCAGATTCTCGAACCGTGACACAGCATCACGGCATCGTCGCCGTTCGAGCTAACGAATTCGGGTCGGTTCGTAATCCAGCTTCAGGGTTCGTCGACCATGTCTATGATCAGCGTTCGCGACGTCCCAGGATGTCCGCACCCGGCCCTTTGCAGTCGCTGGTGGTCGGGTCGTGGATGGCCTGCTTCACCTCGGACAGCCGCCGATCCGTTAGTGGTCGAATCTGGCCTCCGAGCCGGATTTGCTCCTGGGCGACGAGCACTCCATTCCCACGCCGAACAATGGACGTTTGCTGCCGCAATCTCGGCTACCATGGCGGGAGTCGCTTCGTCTGAGCCTTCAAGATGGCCGATCATCAACCGGAACGCATCTTCATCTCTTACTCCACCAAGGACGGCGCGGATTTCGCTGCCGGGCTGCGTCGCGAGCTTGAGGCGGAAGGCTTCTCCATCTGGCAGGACATCGTCGCGCTGCGCGGCAGCGCCGACTGGTGGTCACAGATCGAAAGCGTCCTGCGTGACAGGGCGCTGCAGCACTTCGTCCTGGTTGTCACGCCAAAGGCTCTGGATAGCCCCGTCGTGCGCGCCGAGATCAGGCTCGCGCGGCAAGAAGGCAAGACCGTCTCGCCGGTGCGCGGACCCGGCATTGACGACATGGGGGCCATGCCCCGCTGGCTCGGCAACCTCTACGACGTCGACATCCCGGAGCGTAAGACGCTCCTGCTGAACGTTCTGGCGCAGCCGAGCCAGATGCCGCGGGTGCCCATGATGGCACCGGAGCCACCGGAGGATTTCGTCGCAAGGCCACACGAGTTCGATCCCCTCAAGCAGCAGCTGCTGGATGCCAAGGGAGACGCGGTAGCAATCACCGCGGCGCTGCGCGGCGCCGGCGGCTACGGCAAGACGACGCTGGCCAGGGCGCTGGCCCACGACCCGGACATCCAGGACGCCTATTTCGACGGCGTGCTGTGGGTGGAGCTGGGCGAGCAGGGCGGCGATCGGGCGCCGGCGTATCTTGCCGATCTCGTTGCGCTGCTGACCGGCAATACACCCGTGACCTCCACCATCGATGGCCTGCGAACGGCCCTGGCCGAATCGGTCGGCGACCGCCGCATCCTGCTGATCGTCGACGATGTGTGGCACCGCCAACACCTCGACCCCTTCCTGCACGGCGGACGCAACTGCACACGGCTGGTCACCACACGGTTCGATCCCGTGCTGCCCGACGCAGCCAAACGGCAAATTGTCGATGCCATGAGGGGCTCCGAGGCGTTGCAGCTGCTCGGCGGCGGCCTGCCGTCCGATCAGGTCGAAGGCCAGGCTCTTGCCACGTTGGCCGCCCGGCTCGGCGAGTGGGCGCAGTTGCTCAAGCTGGCCAACGGGTTCCTGCGGCGGCGCACCGGCAAGGGACGGACGCTCGATCGCGCGATCGCCGACCTGGATCGACGGTTCGACAAACGCGGGCTTGCGGCGCTCGATGTCTCCAAGGACGTGCGGTATGACCACCGGCACGACTCGGTTGCCAAGGTCATCGATACTTCACTGGAATTGCTCGACGACGACCAGCGCGTCCGGTTCGGTGAATTGGCCGTGTTCCCGGAAGACGTCGACGTTCCCGTCGGAATCGTGGCCCGCTATTGGGAGGAAACTGGGGAACTCGATTCGGATGAGGCGGAAGACCTGCTCGAAGAGGTCTGGGGCCTGTCCCTGCTGTCATCCCTCGACCTGGACCGCCGCACGCTCAGGCTGCACGACACGACACGGCAATTCCTGCGGGACCGCGCCGGCATAGGCGGCCTTGCGGGATACAATGGTGCGCTGGTCCGTGCTGTGGATGAGATACGCCGGGAGGCGGATCCGCCAGCCCCGGAGGCGGAGTACATGTACAGGTATCTGCCCGAGCATCTGGCCGAGGCCGGGGAACGCGTGATGTTGGACGCGCTGCTGCTCGATCCCGGCTGGCTCAAGGCCAAGCTGGCGGCCACCAGGAGTCCGCCGTCTCTGGTGGCCGACTATGATCGCCACGGCCGGGGCCGGATGCAGGACTTTATCGGCCGCGCGCTGCGGCTGATCGGTGGCATCTGCACGCGCGATCCGCGTCAGCTGCTACCACAACTTTTCGGGCGTTTGATGGTAAGCACGGAACCGGGCACGCGCGCGTTTCTTGTTTCGGTGAAAGATCATGTCGATTGCCCGGCCCTGTTCACCGCTCGCCCGAGCCTGACACCGCCGGGAAGCGAGCTGGCCCGCCTGGAGGGCCACAGCGGCTGGGTCCATGCCCTGGCGGTGCTGCCCGACGGCCGCCTCGCCTCCGGCTCCGACGACGGGACGATCCGTCTGTGGGACCCGGGCACCGGAACCGAGTTGGCCCGCCTGGAAGGCCACCGCGGGGGGGACCAAGCCCTGGCGGTGCTGCCCGACGGCCGCCTCGCCTCCGGGTCCCACGACGGGACGATCCGTCTGTGGGGCCCGGGCACGGGAACCAAGTCG
>JANQIX010000109.1 GCA_028281925.1 Alphaproteobacteria bacterium | reverse complement strand
GCCTATGACGCGCTGATGAACCTGATCCCCTACAAGCGCATCGGCGAACCGGACGATATTGCACGGGCCGTCGTCTGGCTGGCCTCTGATGACGCCGATTACGCCAACGGCATCAGCCTGTTCATCGACGGCGGCATGACGCTCTATCCAGGCTTCACCGAAGGCGGCTGAGCGCCGGCCCCAACCCGACATCGCACGTCTCCAACGGAAAGCGGCACATCCATGTCGAACAGCGATCCGATCATCGTCATCGGCTCCGGCGCCGGTGGCGCGGCCGTGGCCTACAAGCTGGTCACCAGCGGGCACAACGTCCTGATGCTGGAAAAGGGCGGCGTGCTGCCGCGCGACGGCACGACGATGGACGTCAAGCGCGTGATGAAGGAAGGCGCGTTCAAGAACAAAGAGCTGTGGGTGAACAGCCAGAACCAGGAGTTCATTCCCGGCGAGTACTACAATCTCGGCGGCAAGACCAAATGGTACGGTGCTGCCCTGTTGCGCTTCGACCCGCACGAGTTCCTGGCGGACGACGACCACCAGTGCCTAGCCTGGCCCTTCGGCTATCAGGAATTGGCGCCCTATTACGACGAGGCCGAGGGTCTGCTGAGCGTCAACAAGTTCGACAACGAGCCTGAGCTGCAGGCGCTGATCGACCGCATCGTGAAGGCCGACCCGCGCTGGAAGCCGGACCTGCTGCCGTTGGGCCTCAAGCGCGAGATCCTGAACGACGAGCAGGAAGCCAAGCATTTCGACGGCTTCGCTTCGGCCTGCGGCTACAAGTCGGATGCGGAGTGGAGCCTGCTCGACAAGATCCGCGACAATCCGGCGTTCCGGCTGGAGACGGGCAAGACGGTCAACGGCTTCCTGCATGCCGACGGCGATCCTGCACGCATCGTCGGCGTCACCTGTACGGACCGGTCGACCTACACCGGCTCCGCCGTCGTGCTGGCGGCCGGCGCCATGACCTCGCCGCGCATCCTGCAGGACTATCTGATGGATACGGGCCTTGAGGGGACGTTGCCCTCGGCCCCGCTTGTCGGCGCCAACTTCAAGATGCACCTGAACAGCGCCGTCATCGGGTTTTCGCCGTTCTCCAATCAGGACGTTCTGCGCAAGACCGCGATCATCTTCAACGAAGACTACCCGCACAGCACGGTGCAATGTCTCGGCTGGATCGACGGCGATATCCTGGGCAGCGAACTGCCTGCGGCCGTGCCCAAATTCGTGACCCGCGCGGCGGGCAGGCGGGCCTACGGCTTCTTCGTCACCACGGAAGACGGCTCAAGCCCCGACAACCGCATCGTCTCATGCGGCGGGGCCGGCCGGCCACTGATGGATTACGATCTTCAGCGCATCAAGCCGGCAGCGCGGGAGCATCGCCGCCTGGTACGCGCCTTCATCACACGGCTGTTGGCGGCCGGGCTGGTGGGCGCGGACAAGTACATGGGCATGGCCGGCACGGCCCACGCCCTCGGCAGCATGGTCACCGGCACCGATCCAGCCACCAGCGTTGTGGACGCCGACGGCAGCGTGCATGGCATGACCGGCCTCTATGTCGGCGACGGCAGCATCCTGCCGCGGTCCAGCCGGGTCAACCCGGCCCTGACGATTTACGCCTGGGGCTTGCGCCTGGGCAGTCACCTAGACGCACGGGCCCACTGACGGACAGGTTGCCCTTGTCATAGCCCGTGCGGGCCGGCAGCCGTACGCTGCCGGACGCCGCGCCAGCGCCGCCCGGAATGCCGGTCAGCGGTCGCCCGGCCACCAGCGCAGCCCTTCATGCCACGCGTGACGGTCGGGAGAGTTCAGTTCAATCAGATCGTCCAGCCGGCGCTCAATCCGCTGGGCGCGTCGCATCTGCGGCGTGTCGCGGGTCTTGCGAACCTGCTCTCGCACTTCCGCTAACAGTTCGCGGAGCGCGTCCTCGGAGTCCGGCAGCCTCTCATCCCGCTCTTCGGGATCGAAGAAACATTGATCTGCCTTGCCTGGCATGGTCGCCTCACCTCCCGGGCTAACCGTGCGGTCCCCTGAAGCCGCCAGCAGCAAATATTCTTTCGGCCGCTATGTTTAGTTTATTATCGAAGCGTGCCGATTTATTTCCCTACTAAATATCAGGCTTTCGGTTGGCGTAATCAAGCCATGATACGCGCAACATCGATACTATCTTCGTTAAGACAACGCCCTCTGGCCAGAGGCATCGAACAATGTCGGTCGGGAAGCCCCTGTCCGTCGTCAGTCCGGCCGCGCGCCCTCTTCGACGTCACCGGTCACATCCGGTCCCCATTCGGTCACCAGCGCCTCTTGGCGGGACCGCCAGCGCGCAATGTCCTGTTCGTTGCGCCAGACCATGATCGACGCCACCATCGCCGGCACAAACATGTAGATCAGCCAGCCGACGCCCGCGGATCCAAGCATCATCGCCAGATGGAACGGATCGCCCAGCAGGCTCAGCGCTCGGTCGATGCTGGAGCCCCCTTGCCACAGGTCGAAACCCGCGGGCATCACGCCGCAGAAGTTGAGGCTGCCGACAATCATCGGCGTGTACTTTTCCTGCGACCGATCGATCACGAACGCCACGATGGTCGGGATCATGCCGCCGATGAACAGGATCGATGTCGGCAGCACGAACAGCGCGACCGGTGCCAGGCAGACGGTAATGACCAGGGCAGCCTTGTCGGCTTTGTTGGCCGGGCGCTTGCCGGCACCGGGCCGCCCCTTGGCGCCGTCGAAACCCGGCACCTGATCGAGGGGAACCGGCAATGCTCGTCCCTGCTGACCACCGCGAGCCCCTGATCGGTCTGCCATATCGCCCCCCCTTCCGCGGCTAGGCGACGCCGGCTACGACGATGCCCGCGAGGATGACGGCCGACAACAACGAGGCGACCACCGCCGCCGCCTGCCGTCCGATACCCGTGACGAACTTCTCGCGCTGGTCCAGTTCGCGCTGCCGGTGCTGGATGACCTTGGTCGCCAGCCGGTACTCGCGCTTGGCCAGAGTAAAGGCCTGGCTGTCACGCTGAGTCAGGTTGTTGTTCTGCAAGATCACATAGAGGTTCTTCAGCGCGCCCGATTCCGCCTGCTTTTCCAGCTCGCTGCGCACGCGGTCACGCAGTGTGCCGCTGCGATAGCGCTCGATCGCCGGCTCCATCAGCGAGGCGACCCAGCCGCACAGCTTCGGCAGCGGGAACGCGCGGCATTTACGCTGAACGTCGAACAGGACATCGAGCACACCCAGCACACGCTCGATCGGCTTTCCCGTCGGGCTCATGCCGATCAGGCTGCGGTCGCTCACACCGCCATGGCGCGACAGGATGAACGCCATGATGTGCCGGTCGACAGGCTCTGCCGGCCGGTCGGGTTTGCCGGCGACGTCCTCCAGCGCATACATCAGCGCATCCAGTTCCTGCGGGTAATAGGATGCGACGACGGGGCTGGCGCAGGGCAGGCTGGGATTGAGGTGGTACAGCACCCGCTCGATCCCGAAACCCGGCATCGCCCGCTCCAGATAGCTGCGCGCGGTCTCGAAGGACTTCACGACCGGAACGTATTCCGGGCTGAAGTTGTCTTGCATGTTCACCCAGAAGATGGGCAGCTGGGCGCCGATCATCTCGGCCAATTCCTGCGTGTGGTCCCCGCCGCTCATGGCCTCGGCCAATGCCACGCCAATGCCTTCCGGCATGGCCGCAATCTCGCGATAGCGGATTGGGGCCCGCGGATCGAGGGCCATCAGCACGCGCGCCAGGCGCCGGTCGGACAGCGTGCCACCGGACCCGGATGCTGCCGAGCGCTGGCCCTCCTCCACCCGATCGGCAAGGCCGTCGTCTTCCATGCTGCGGCGCAGCCAGGTATCCAGCTCTCCGTTCTCGATGATCCGGATCGCGTCGACGGGAAGGCGGTTCATCGTGAAGGCCAGTGCCCTGGCCGTAAAGAAATCGCGTCCGGCAAAGGTCAGCGGTCGCTGGGCACGTCGCGCCGGCTGCGGCTGCTTAGGGCTGAGGCGGCGCCCGCTGAGCCACAGGTCAAGGTCCTCCAACGACCATCGCTGATGCGTGTCGTCCAGCAACAGGCCGCGTACGGGCTCGGTCATCATGGCCGACACCCGCGAGTCGCCGACCAGGGCGGCATAGGATCCGCGATCCAGCTTCGCCTGCAGGATCTGCTCGTCCGTCATATTGCCGGCGGGATTGCGGCCCAGCGCCAGGAACAGGATCAGCACCCCGAGCGCATAGAGGTCGTCCGCCACGGTGCCGGGCCCGCGGCCAGCCGGCATGGCCATCCCGCGCTCGATCGTCTCGAAGATCAGCGGTTGGTTGTATCCGTCAGGGGCCGTGGCGCATTCCCCGAAGACGATACCGCCGTTGGCACCGCCCTTCAGAAACATGTTCAGCGGATTGATGCAGCCGTGAAAGACACGCCGGGCCTTCAGTTCCTTAAACACCTGCAGGGCCGGCTGAATGACATTGCGAGTGATCGTTTCGTCCAGAACCGCCTCAAGCCGGTCGCCGAGCGAGGTCGTCATGCGGCGGCCCGCCGGCCGGTCGAACAGCACCACGGCACGGTGTGCCTGATCCGCCGGCCACCTCACTGCGCCATAGTCTCTGAGCCGCATCAGAGCCGGCGCTTCGACCCCCCTCAGCGCACCAAGGATTTCGCTGCGGGGCGGCAAACCGGGGCGGCAGACATAGGCAACCAGGTCGCTTCTGGCGTCACGCTTGTCGGTAGCCGAATAGGCCATTGCCGTCGGCGCATGCAGCTCCGGCAGCGGCTGGTCGCAGAAGACCTCATACCGCTTGTTGACGACGACCTTGGCATCGGCCCCGCCCGGCTGGCCCGTGCCACCGTCAAGGAAACTGGAAAGATCGCTGGGCGGCATGCCGTGCCATGGCTCCGATCGCGGCCGTTGGTGGCCCGTTCGCGATCTAAGCCGATTAACGGAAAGGAACGGTTAATGCCGGGCGTCAAGCGGTGTCAGTCGACGAATGGGTCGCGCACCAGAATGGTGTCGTCCCGGTCCGGGCTGGTGGACAGAAGCGCCACAGGCGCTTCGATCAGCTCTTCGATACGGCGGATGTATTTGATTGCCGTGGCCGGCAGATCGGCCCAGGACCGAGCGCCGAAGGTGCTGTCGGCCCAGCCTTCCATCTCTTCATAGATCGGCTCCACCGCCGCCTGGGCCGCCTGCGCCGACGGCAGGTGGTGCAGTGTCGCATCCCGGTGACGATATCCGACACACAGCTTCAGGCTTTCGAACCCATCCAGCACGTCCAGCTTGGTCAGCGCGATACCGTTGATTCCGCCGGTCTTGATGGCCTGCCGCACCATGACGGCGTCAAACCAGCCGCAGCGGCGGCGGCGCCCGGTGACCGTGCCGAACTCCCGGCCGCGTTCGCCCAGTCGCTGGCCGATCTCGTCATGCAGTTCCGTCGGAAAGGGGCCGGAGCCTACGCGCGTGGTATAGGCCTTGGTGATGCCGAGCACGAAGCCCACGGTGCCCGGCCCCATGCCGCTGCCCGACGCCGCATTCGCCGCGATCGTGCTGGACGAAGTCACGAACGGGTAGGTGCCGTGGTCGACATCCAGCATCGCCCCCTGCGCGCCTTCGAACAGGATGCGCTTGCCGGCGCGGCGCAGCTGGTCGAGACGCTCCCACACCACGCCGGCATGGGCCAGCACGCGGTCCGCGACGCCGTCCAGTTCCGCCAGAACGGCGTCGCGGTCCATGGGCTCGGCACCCAGGCCGGTCAGGAACAGATTGTGGTGGGCCAGAAGGTCGTCCAGCTTGGCCCGCAACAGCGGTAGGTCGGCGAGGTCGCAGACCCGCACCGCACGACGCGCCACCTTGTCTTCGTAGGCCGGGCCTATGCCGCGCCCTGTGGTGCCGATTGCGCTTGCCCCGCGCGCCGCCTCGCGGGCGCGGTCGATCGCGCCATGCACCGGCAGGATCAAGGCCGCATTCTCCGCGATAACGAGGGTCTCAGGCGTGATCTCCACGCCCTGGCCGCGCACCTGCTCGATCTCGCGCATCAGCGCCCAGGGGTCGACGACGACGCCGTTGCCGATGACCGACAGCTTGCCGGGCCGAACCACGCCCGAGGGCAGCAGGCTGAGCTTGAAGGTGCGGTCGCCGATCACCAGCGTGTGGCCGGCATTGTGCCCGCCCTGGAACCGGACGACGACGTCGGCTCGGCTGGACAGCCAGTCGACGACCTTGCCCTTGCCTTCGTCGCCCCACTGGGCGCCGACTACGGCGACGTTGGTCATGGCTCCGCGTGCTCCTCGGCAACGGGGACGATCGTGCCGTCCGTGCAGACATGGGTGCAGCCCAGGCGACGGGCCTCGGCGACCGGGCCATCGCCCACTGCCAGCCCGGCAACGGTGATCCACCCGGCCTCGCGATGCCGCTCGCCGACGGCGCGATCCGTGGACAGGGGCAGGAACAGACGCCGCTCGGGCGACGGCAAGGGCAGCGCGCGCAGCACGCTGTCCATGTAAAGCGTCATACCGGTGGCGGGCTCACCGCCATCCCCATTGGGTCCGGGCCCCACGGGGTAACGGCCGCCGCGCCCCAGCTCTCCCCTAATCCCTTGGGCGAAAAGCGTAAAACTGACGCCGGAATGGTATTCGAACCCGCGATGCTCGACCAGATCCACAGTGATGCTCAGATCGGGCAGCGCCTGGCCGACAAGCCCTACGACTTCGACCAGGCGGTCGAGCTCGCGCTGGGCGGCTGGCGGAAGCTCCAGATGGGCCATCGCCGGCAAAGCCCGCGCCGACGGCCCGCTGGCCCCCAACAAAGCGGACAGGGATGCGGCGGCAGGTCCGCCGATCGCCGACACCCGGTCGGCATCCTTCCGGTCCAAAGCGTGCCGCAACCTGGCGGCCTCGGTCGCGTCCACCGCCATGGCATCCAGCAATGCCGTCACCAGGGTCGGCACGTTCAGGTCCAGCGACAGCCGGTTGACGCCCACCGCTGCCAGCGCCCGGGCGGCAAGAACCGCCACTTCGGCATCCGCCGCCGGCTGGTCGGCCCCGATCAGTTCCACGCCCACTTGGGCGAACTGGCGCTCAGGCCTCAGCTCGCTGCCACGCACCCGCAGCACCTGGCCGGCATAGCTGAGACGCAAGGGGCGGGGCACATGGCCAAGCCGGCTGGCGGCGATGCGCGCGATCTGCAGCGTGCTGTCGGCGCGCAACCCCATCATCCGCTGGCTGACGGGATCCATCAGCCGGAAGGTGTCGACGGCCATGGCGGCGCCGACACCGGCCAGCAACGTGTCTTCGAATTCCAGCAGCGGCGGCTTGACCCTTTGATAGCCGTGCAGGGTCAGGCTCTGCATCAGATGTTCGACGGTCGCCGCCTCATGCGCCGCGTCCGGCGGAAGCGTGTCGTGGAATCCGGCGGGCAAAAGCGCCCAGTGGGGCTGGTCTATCATCGCGGGGCCGGAAGGTAGGCCGTGCAGGGCCAACGGCGCAACAGCGCAGTCTCACGTCCGCTGCGGGTTCAGCGCCGACGGCTCCACCAGTCGATGGTCCGCATGGCTCTGCCGAGTCCGCCCGTGACCATCCGCCGGGGCGGCAGGAACGGTTCGACCGCCAGTCGGCCGACAAGGCCGGTCGCCAGTGTGCGGCGGCGGCCTAGCGCGTCCAGGGCCGCCCGCGCCACCTCTGCCGGCTTCGACGCGCCGGGGATTCGGTCCGCCGATACCGGGCCCGCTTCCGATCCGAACCGTGTCTGCGTGGGCCCTGGGCACAACGCCAAGACATCCGCAGGCTCAGCAGCCAGCTCTTCCGCAAGGCCTTCGGCGTAGAACAGTCCAAAGGCCTTGCTGGCCGCATAGGTGGTGAGATAGGGCAGCGGCGAGAAGGCCGTGCCGCTGGACACGATGATCAGGCCGCAGCGGCGCCCGTCGTGCTTGGCACGGGCCAGCATGCCCGGCAACAGGGCGCGCGTCAGCTCCGCGA
Source organism: Alphaproteobacteria bacterium (assembly GCA_028281925.1). Classification (GTDB taxonomy): domain Bacteria; phylum Pseudomonadota; class Alphaproteobacteria; order DSM-16000; family Inquilinaceae; genus JACKIG01. Next base: position 27,812 of record JANQIX010000109.1, on the reverse strand, counting down.
CCGCGACGACATTGACCGTGACCGTCTCGGCCTCGACCTCCGGCGGCTGGTCCAGCACAGCACCCAGCCGGCCGGTGCCGGCGTTGTTGACGAACAGGTCGATGCCACGGGCGTCCGCCCGCTCCGCCAGCCGCCGGCGATCCTCGGCCACCGACAGATCGGCAACCAGTGCCTCCACATCCCGGCCATCGCCCGCCAGCGCCTGCTCCAGCGCCGCCAGCGCTTCCGGACTGCGCCCGGTCAGCAGCAGACGCGTGGTCGCCGGCAGTGCCCGGGCAAAGGCACCGCCGATGCCGCCCGTCGCCCCGGTGACAAGCGCCGACTGATAGTTGCCCGCCGGGCGTTTGGGCCTGTTGACGCGAATAGCCATGGCAGCCTTGGCACTTAATCAGCGAGTTCTCTCCCCCTGATATAAGCCGCGGCCGGTGCGGGCAAGGGCATGGAGTGCGCAGATGTCGATCCCTCTTGAACCGCCGCCGGCGCTACCCACATCTATCGCCGTGGTCGCCTATCGAAGGGACCGCAAGAGACGTGGAGACAATGGCGCCTTCACGGTCTCTCACAACAGACATCGCTCAAATGGAGGATGGCTATGACAAGCCTCGATTTCTCTCCCCTCTTCCGCTCCACCATTGGTTTCGACCGGCTTTCGCGGATCGCTGAGGCTGCCCTGAGGGCGGACTCCAGCACCTATAGTTACCCGCCCTACAATATCGAGAAGGCGGGTGACGACGATTACCGCGTCACCATGGCTGTCGCCGGCTTCAGCCCCGACACGCTTCACATCACGGTGGAGGGCAACACGCTGACCGTGAAGGGTGAGCAGCCCAAGAACGGCAACGGCAACTACCTCTATCGCGGCATTGCGACGCGCTCGTTCGAGCGGCGTTTCCAGTTGGCCGAACACCTGCGGGTGTCGGGCGCCGATCTGGTCGACGGCATGCTGACGATCGAGCTGCATCGCGAGGTGCCGGACGCGCTGAAGCCGCGCCGCATCGCGATCGGCAACGCCGCTCCGGCCGTGGAGCACGCGAAGACCGACGCCTAACCGTAGGCATCGGACCACCCCAGACCAAGGGCGGACGGCGCGCGACCGAGCTTCGCGCACTGCACCCGCATGCCGTCCGACCCTTGGCTGCGAGGCGAGGAGACAGATCATGCGTACAACATTGATCCCCTTCGGCCGCGATTGGCTGCCGGGGCGAAGCGACGACCCGTTCGCATCGTTCCGGCGTGAGATGGATCGCGTGTTCGGAGATACCTTCGGGCGCAACGCCCTCTCCATCAACACCCACAGCGGCGGCCTGACGCCCAGACTCGACGTCGCAGAAACGGACGAGGCCGTCACCATCACGGTGGAGCTTCCCGGCGTCGAAGAAGAGGATGTCGAGCTGACGCTGGAGCGCGGCCTCCTGACCATCAAGGGCGAAAAGAAGATCGAAACGGGCACCGAAGAGTCCGGCCGTCGCGTTGTGGAGCGCACCTATGGCCGCTTCAGCCGCAGCCTGCGCCTGCCTTCCGAGATCGAGCAGGACAGGGCCGAGGCCCAGTTCGACAAGGGCGTCCTGACGGTCACCTTGCCGAAGCCGGCAGCGGCGAAGGCCGATCACCGCCGGATTGAGATCAAGACGGCCGGTTGATTACCGAAGGAAGCTCGGCTTGAGGGCGCCGGCCTTGCCTCGGGCCGGCGCCCGTCAGCGTTCTCGTGGCGGGCAGTGCGTACTTAACGCGCCGCTAAGGAGCACGGGACCGATGATGAAGGTGCCGCGCCCGATCACAGCGTGGCCACGTTGGAATAATGGAGGCGACAGTCCATCTACGCTCGCCAGTTCGGATGAATTCATACGCCAAGCTATCCACGACCCGCAAAACATACTTCGCGGATTTTTCTAAATTTTATTTGATATCATTGAGGTTATTGGCAACGAGAACCACTGGCAATACCTCGCAACCCTTCCGTTCATCAGCCGTTCATCGAATTCAAATCTTCCATTCATGCGGCAGACAGGTGCTGTTTGGATGATGTCTTTATTCTGAGTATCGGGGTCGTCAGCGCCGGCCGATGGAAGATTGACCATTCGTGTCAACGATGGGCCGACGATTTGCCGATCCAGGCGTAGAGATCAGTATCCAAGAGCCCGATCGGTGCCTTTGGCATGGAACGAGAAAAGGCCGGACCATGAGGATCGTTAATCTCGTCAACCTTTTCGCCATCACCATGCTGATGCTATCACTCGGTGGAGCGGCGATCGCGATCTGGACGGCCGGCCGGGCAGAATTCTTCAATCAAAGAATCACGCTCGCGCATAACTCCTACGAGCGGCACCTACTGCTAGCCTCGAACACCTATCAGCTCTTCAAACAGTACGGCGATGCCATGATGATCGGCGATCGCGACTTGGGCAGCGGCGAGGCGGAGCTGATCGGCCGCACCCGCGCCAACATCTCCGATATTCGCGGCATCATCGGCGAAGAGATCGATCTGGTCGGGGAAGAGGAGATCGAAGAGCTTGAGCTCCTTTCGCGGATCGAGATCAAGATCGAAGAACTGATCGTCAAGTTCGAGGCCATCATCGCCGGCCAATCCCTGGACACCCCCAGCCAGACCTGGGCGATGCTCTCAACGGTGCTGGATGACGAGATAGACCGCGACTTCCGTGCCATGATCGCCGACGCGCTGGAGGAGGAACTGGAGGAGGTCGGCGAGACACGCGAGGAGGCGATGGCCCATACGGTCTTCGCCAACCGGATCACTTACGGGTTTGCCGTCCTCGCCATCGCCGTCACGCTGTGCGCGCTGTGGTCGTATCGCGGACAGATCACGGCACCGCTCGGCCATCTCATGTGCGGCGTGCGCAGTTTCGCCGCCGGCCGGTTCGACACGCCCATCCAGGTTGCCGGCCGGAACGAGATCGCGGAAGTCGGCCAGGTACTGGACGACATGGCCACACAGGTCGAGGCGCGGACGCGGGCCCTTACGGATCACAACCTCGAGCTTGAACGGGCCGTCAGGGACCGCACCGACGATCTGCAGCGGATGCTGGTCAAGGCACAGACCTCGGAGGCCAACCGCAGGCAGCTTCTGGCGGATGTGAGCCATGAACTGCGTACGCCACTCACGATCATCCAGGGGGAAAGCGACATCGCGCTCAGGGGCGGCGACAAGACAGCCCAGGAATACAGAGACGCCCTGTGCCGGGCGCGCGACGCGGCGGCCCATACCGCCCGCCTTGTCGACGACCTGCTGTTCATCTCACGCAAGGAGGCCGGCGGAGCGCGCCTGGCCCTTCAACATCTGGACCTGGAGGTGCTGCTGGCCGACACAGTCGCGATGATGCACGGCGATGTACCCATTTTGTCAGATGTCGACGCCGCCCCGACGATCGGAGACCCCTTGCGCCTCCGCCAATGCATCATCGCCCTTCTGCAGAACGCACGGCACCACGGCGGAACGGAGATTGTCGTCCGGCTCGACCATACTCCGGCCGGCTACCGTATCGCTGTGGAGGACGACGGTCCCGGCATGTCGGATGCCGAGAAGGAAAGAGCATTCGAGCGCTTTTTTCGCGGGCCGAACGCCACGGCAAACTATGTCGAGGGCTCGGGCCTTGGCCTGCCCGTGGTCCGTTCCATCGCCGAGGCCCATGGCGGGGCAGCGTGGCTTGAGAACCGCCCTGGCGGGGGCATGATCGCGGCTATCGCAGTGCCCAAGAGACCGATGCTGAAGGCCGTTTCGTAAAGCCCCCCGCACGGACGACCCGAAGGCTGTCCGTGCGGGGGAGACTCTCGGTCTCAGCCGGCGATGAAGTCGGCCATCAACGCCGGCACCGCCGTATCGAAGCCGACCACGTCCAGCATCCCACCGTCCTGCGGATCGGCGATGGAGAAGCCGTTCGAGACCATGGCGACCACAATCAGCCTTGCCGCGATGCCCGTCCGTTCCCGGTATTGCCGGAGCGCCTCGGCGGGATGGATGTCACCTGCCCAGGTCTCGCTGTCCGTGTAGATCACGAACGCATCCACCTCCAGCCCACGCTCCAACGCATAGAGCATCGGCAAGGCGCAGTCCGTTCGGCCGAACGGCAGCCCGGCTGTCGCTCGCACCACCTTGTCCAGGCGCATGCGTGGCGTGATCCGCAACGGAGACAGGCCCGTGCGTGTCCGGTAGGGCCCCCACCGATCGGCATCGGCACAGGTGAAGCCGACGATGCTGTGCTGCGGCTCCACCGCCGCCGTGATCATCGCCATGGCGGCTGCGGCCTCCCGCGGCGTCAGCGCCGTTCCCGCGACCCGGCCACCCCCCATGGACCCGGAGACGTCCAGGGCCAGCATCAGCCGCCTGCCGGTCGGGGCGACGTTGGCGAAGCTGGCATAGAACGCCCCGTCCAGCGCGTGCAGCACGGCCGGATCGGGCGTCCAAGTCAGCCTGCCGCGGTCGCCCTGCCCCTGCCGATACGTGCGCAAGGCCAGCAGCAGGGACAGCGGATGCACCCGGGCCCGCCGCGGCGCCTCGGCATCGCTGAGGCGATGTACGACCCGCCGCGACGCCTCGGACCCGGCATGCAACAGGCCGACACTGCCCAGCCTGCCCAGGTTCCGGATCATCGCCGTCGTCGGCATGTCCTCCAGCAAGGCCTGCCAGACCTCACGGCTGGTCAACAGCTCCGTCGGAACCGTCTCCCGCGGCAGTCGGTGCTCACGGATCAGGCGGGCCGCGGTCTCCGGGCCGTCGGCCTGCGCCAGCGCCATGACGCCATGGATCTGTTCAGGCAGCGCGTTGTGCAGCCGTCCGCGGCACGCCCAGTCGAACAGCGCCCGCCGTGCGGTGTCGTCGGCATCGGCGACCGGGTGCGCGAGACGCAGCAGGTCGCGATGCGACCAGCCGTCCCGCTGCCGGTACTTGATGACCTGCAGCGTCAGCCGCTCGAGGTCCATCTCGGTGTACCACCGGGCGACGGCGCGCCGCAGCCCCCGGCCCCAGCCGCGGAATGCCTCCACATACTCAGCGAAGTGGAAGAGATGCGTGCCCGTGCGCGCCACCCCGCTCACCGCCGCCAGACCAGCCGCACGCGTGGCATCGTCGCCGAGCCCCACGGCCATGGCGAGCGCGAACAGGGCCGGCTCGTTCTTCGGCGCCCGGCCGGCCTCGCTCACCTCGACGATGCGCCGAACGGTCCGCCGGCCGTCCTCGGCCAGGCAACGCTCCACACTCGCCGCAGCCTCGCGCGTGAGCGCGCGTGCCGATGCGTAGTAGGTCGCGCTTTCCGTGCCCAACAGCAGGAACCGGTCCAGCCGGGTCCAGTCATCCACCGCAAAGGCATATCCGCCCGCCGAGTTGCGCACTGTCCCTGGCAAGGGCTCACTCTGGCGGCCCGGTCCGCGCCGCACCGCCTCGATCAGGCGCCGATAAACCATGGTTCATCCTCCACACGCTCAGACGTCATGGCGACGCCGGACCAGCGGAGGTTTCGCGCCCTGGCTCCGCACGCGCTGTGGCGGCGGACGGAGCTCTTGTGCGAACCCGCTTGCCCTGAAAGCCAAGTGGAAAGTCCGCCGGTCGCTCCGGCGCCGTCATGTGGGGATGGCAAATGGAGAGCCGGGGGCTGTCTGCCCCCGGATAAACGGGAGCACTCAGCTATTGGCGTCGACGTGAGGTCTCGATTTCATACGACACTCGTCTCTCGTACCTTCGCTTTGCGCTTGGGCCCCATCCTCTGCGGAAGGGGTGCCGGGCATGGTGATGTCTGAGGAAGGGGTCGTTGGAAAGACGATAACCCTCAGACTCCGGCCCGGCGTCCCGTTCATCAAGATCCGTGGGCGTGGCGCAGTGATCGATATTGAGGCGTTCGCTGCCCGTTAAGGCAGATCCCGCACTCAAGTTGCCCGATAACCGACCACATCCGGCCCGCGGAGCGCAGCGTGTTAACGGAACGTCGCCGGAACTTCAAGCCCAATCTCTCACCGTCTCATGCTTGCAGCGCGGCAAGACGGGGCCCGGCAGCGGCGGATGGCGCCGCCGGGTCACGACCTGCCTTAGGATGCAGGCTGCAGCAGATCGGCGAGGTCTGCATCGCTGATGACGAAGCCGGAGACGCCCAGGCTGTCGCCGCAGCCGCTGCCGTAGACGACGCAGAGGTCATAGAGCTCTTCCACCAGGTATTCGTAGCTCTGGGCATTGTCCAAGGCGACCTTGGGGTTGTCGCGGGCATAGCCCTCCATCTCGGGGATGGAATAGCTGTGATCATCGGCGGCAACTTCCGGCACCATATGGGCCAGCTCATGAATGATCGTGCCCATGCCGGAGTCGAACCCGCCAACCAGGGCGGCATCGAAGAACGGCCGGCCGAAGCCCAGATAGCCGACGCCGTCCATGGCCATGTAAGTCCACGCGAAGGTGTACTGGTCGCTGGCATCGCATTCCACCACGATGGCCTCGGCGTCTGAGTCCAGACGCTCGGCCATGTGCTGAAGCTCCTCGGCGACCCTCTCGCCCTCGGTGCGTACGCCGAACCAGCGGTCGAGCGTGGCATCGGCCTGTACGCTCAGCTTCGGGCGGCTCAGCCGCGCGATCACGTCATCCAGCGCCACGGACGCCAATGTGATGGCCTTGCTGATCTGCTCCTGCTCCGCGATCGAGCAGTTGTCGTACTTCAGCAGGACATGATCTTCGGTGGCCTGGGCCGGGTTTGCCGTCAGCGTCACGACGACGGCAAAGGAGGCGGCGATCCCTGTCAGCTTCGCGTTCATGTGTCTCGTCCTCGTCTTCCAGTTTCGTTCGAAGCCCTGCGCTTCGTTGTCTGGAACCGAGGCTATCCAGCCGACGGGGGTCGCGCGGTGACGGTCGTCACAAGGTTCGGATTTATTTGAAAGACGATTCAATCTCCGGGCGATCCCGGACCTCTACCTAGCAAAGTGATCGGTAATCCTGTGACTTGCATCGGAGGAAGCAGTCAGGCTGCCAGATCATAGTGACGTGACTCCACCCACAGATTCATGGCCATTGCCGCCGCGCGTGGATGACCGCAAGGACATCTACAACCTCCCCGGTGATCCGGTAGACAACCCTGTAAGGCAGTCCTGCGACCGTAAGCTCTCTCGTTCCAGAAACCAGACCAAGCCGCCCGAGCAGCGGGAAGTCGGTAAGATGTCGGATGCTCTGCAAAATGCGGACAATGGACCGATCGGCCGCGTCAGGGTTGTCTTTGGCGATGAAAGACCTGATGGCATCCAAGTCGCGGTCGGCGGCCCTCGAGAACCTAATGATCAAGGCCGTGCTTCTGCCAGACTTCTTTCTCCGTCAGCGACTCCGCGAGATGCTGATCGGCATCTCTCACAGCAGCTTCGATCTTCCGTCTCTTCCACGCCAGATAGGTCGGATCGGTGGAGTCCTGCCCCTCCGTCGCACGATCATCGATCTGATTCGATCCCTGGTCGATCTTAGTCATCTGCGGCGTCATCCGATGTCCATAATCCATTCTATAGCCAAGTCCCCGTTTCCCAAATCGTGAACGTTAGCCGCCCGGCAGGCAGCCAGAGCTCGTTTCCCCTCGCCGCATGGCTCACGTCATCTTGAAGTCGCGAACAGGCTGGCCTATATCGCCGCCGCCGGTTGGTTGCGCAGGGTATCACCGCATGCAGACGCTGCTGGACATTCGCAATTTGAGCAAGCGCTTCGGCCCGATCGTTGCGGTCGACGACGTGTCGTTCCAGGTGGCGCGGGGCGAGGTCGTCGGGTTCCTGGGACCGAATGCGGCGGGCAAGACGACCACCATGCGCATGGTGGCGGGCTATCTGCCGCCGGGCGACGGCAGCGTGGCCGTGTGTGGGCACGATGTCGTGCGCGATGCCCATGCCGCCCAGGCCCGGATCGGCTATATGCCGGAGGGTGCGCCTTCCTACGGCGACATGTCGGCGCTTTCGCTGCTGCGCTTCGTCACCCGCATCCGCGGGCTTTCCGCCGCCGACAGAAAGCGGCGCATTGATGAGGTCATCGACCGCCTGCACCTGGAAGGCGTGCTGCACCGGCCGGTGGAGACCCTGTCGAAGGGGTTCAAGCGGCGTGTTGGCCTGGCGGCAGCTATTGTACACGACCCCGACGTGCTGATCCTGGATGAGCCGACGGACGGCCTGGACCCGAACCAGAAATACGAGGTCCGCAACCTGTTGCAGGAGATCGCGGGCAATAAGGCGATCATCATCTCAACCCACATCCTGGAGGAGGTGGAGGCCATCTGCAGCCGCGCGATCATTATCGCCCGCGGCCAGGTGGTGGCCGATGCCCTGCCCGATGAGCTGCAGGCCCGCGCGCCCGGCCACAACGCAGTCTATCTGAGCGTGGCGGCCGACCGCGAGGCCGCGGCCCGATCGGCAGTGGAGGCAGTCGAGGGCGTTGCCCGGATCGACGCGCTCAGCGGCAACCAGCAGTCGGCGCGTTTCTTGGCCGTCCCAACGGACCAGCGGGACATTCTGGATGCCGTGCGCAAGGCCGTTGCCAATGACGGCATCGAAATCCAGGAGATCCGCCTGGAACGCGGCCGGCTGGACGACATCTTCCGCGAGCTGACCAAGGCCGCCTGACCGCCGATTTCCCTGTTCGGAGACCCTTTCATGCGCGTTATCGGTGCGATCACGGCCCGCGAGCTTTCGGCCTACTTCGCCTCACCGCTGGCTTACGTGTTCATCGTCATCTTCCTGGCGCTGAGCGGTGGGCTGACCTTCCATGTCGGCGGCTTCATCGAGCGCGGCCAGGCGGATCTGGAGCCGTTCTTCCAGTTCCATCCCTGGCTCTATCTGTTCCTGATCCCGGCCGTTGGCATGCGCCTGTGGGCGGAGGAGCGCAAGACCGGCACGGTGGAGTTCCTGATGACCCTGCCGGTCTCCGCTGCGGAAGCGGTTGTCGGCAAGTTCCTGGCGGCTTGGCTGTTCGCGGGTATCGCGCTTGTGTGTACGGCGCCCATCTGGATCACGGTCAACGTGCTGGGCCAGCCGGACAATGGCGTGATCTTCGCCGCCTATCTGGGAAGCTGGCTGATGGCCGGTGGGTTTCTGGTGATCAGCGCCTGTATCTCCGCGCTTACCGCCAATCAGGTGATCGCCTTCGTCGGCGCTGTGGCCATGTGCTTCATCTTCATGATGAGCGGCGTCGACTTCGTGCAATCCGCCTTCCGCGGCTGGGTACCGCCGATGCTGCTGAGCACGATTGCGGACCTCAGTCTGCTGGGCAACTTCACCGCCCTCTCGCAGGGCGTGATCGACCTGCGCAACGTCGTCTACTTCCTGTCGCTGATCGGCATCGGACTGGTGATCAACACCGCCGTCGTCGAATTGAAGAAGGGAGCGTGAGCCCATGTCGCAGGCTTCGCGCAAATGGGACCGGTCGTGGCTTGCGGGCGGCGTGATAGTCGCCGCCCTGATCGTCTTCTTCGGGCTGAACATGGCGGCCGGCGTTTGGCTGAAGACCGCCAGGCTGGACCTGACCCAAGACAGCCTGTTCACACTGTCGGACGGCACCCGCGAGACGCTGGCCGAGATCGATGAGCCGATCACGCTGCGCTTCTACAAATCCGCCATCATCGACGAACTTGGGCCCTTCTATCGCAACTATGCCCGCCGTGTGGCTGAGCTGTTGGACGAATACGCCCGCCATGCCGACGGCATGCTGATCATCGAGACCTACGACCCGGCCGCCTTTTCGCCGGAGGAGGATCTGGCCGTCGCTGACGGGCTTGAGGGCATCCCGATCAGCCGCGAGGGCGACCAGCTGTTCTTCGGCCTGGCCGGCTTCAACAGCACCGACGACCGGGATGCCGTCGCCTATCTGGCGCCGGAGCGGGCGATGTTCCTGGAATACGACCTGACGCGGCTAGTCCACGACCTCGCCAACCCTGAAAAGCCGGTGGTGGCGGTGATCGGCGACCTGCAGCTGATGGGCGATCCGTCGACCCGCTATCAGCCCTGGTTCGTGACGGAGATCATGCGCCAGTTCTTCGACGTCCGCGTTCTGGGCGGCACCGTCGATCGGATCGATGACGACGTGTCGGTGCTGGTGCTGGCGCAACCGGCGAATGTTGACGACCAGACCCTCTACGCCATCGACCAGTACGCCTTGAGCGGCGGCCACGTGCTGGCCTTCCTCGACCCCGCGCCGGAGATCATGGTCGCCGGTCAGCAGCCGGGCACGCCGCCGCCGACCTTCCAGGCGCTGACACCGCTGTTGACCGCTTGGGGCATCGAGATCCCGATGGATCAGGTGGTCGGCGATCCGGACAACGCCGTTGCCGTGCAGGCGGCGGATCGCACCGGCCGGCCGGCGATCGTGCCCTACCTGCCCTGGGTATCGCTGGGGCCCGATGCCATGGCCGGTGATGACGTGATCCTGGCCAATCTGGAACGCATCCACCTGAACAGCGCCGGCATCGTGCGCCCGATCGATGGCGCTGCCACGACGTTCGAGCCGATCTTGCAGTCCACCGACCAAGCCGGCCTGGTCGATGCCTTCATGGTCACGATGATGCCGGATCCGGTCGGACTGATTCAGACGTTCCAGCCCGGCGGCGACGTGCTGACCTATGCCGCGCGCGTCAGCGGCACCGTGGCCAGCGCCTTTCCCGATGGTCCGCCGGAAACGGTGACCGATCAGGAGATCGTGGTCGCACACCGGTCGGAAGGCGACGCGCCGTTGAACATGATCGTGGTCGCCGACGCCGACATCTTGAGCGACCGGTCTTGGTTGAGGACGGAGGCGCTGCTGGGTCAGCGCTACACCGTGCCCACGGCCAATAACGGTGACTTCGCCGTCAACGCGCTGGAGAACCTGTCGGGGTCCGCGGGCCTGATCGCGCTTCGCGGCCGCGGGCTGACGGACCGACCGTTCGAACTGCTGCAGGCCATGCAGCGCGACGCGGAGCAGCGCTTCCGGGACGCTGAAGAAACCTTGCTGACCCAGATCGACGAGGCGGAGGCCCGGATCACCCAGCTGCGGCAGGAAGAGCAGGACAGCGGTATTCTTCTGACCGGCGCCCAGCAGCAGACGATCGACGAGTTCCGCGGTCAGATGCTGGAGCTGCGCCAACAGCTGCGCGACGTGCAGCACTCGCTGCGCCAGGATGTGGAACGGGTGGAGCAGCAGATCCGCATTGCCAATATCTGGGCCGTGCCGGCCCTTGTCGCGCTGATCGCCATCGGCCTCGCCATTGTGCGGCGGGTCCGCATGTCCCGGCGCCGCGCGGTTCCGGCATGAGCACCGGCGCTTTGCAATCGCGATTGTCTTGGGGAGCCAGAGCGAGATGAGCCCGCGGACCTTCGTCATCTGGTGGATTGCTGCCGCCGCCGCCATCGCCGCCGCCGTGGTGGCCGTTACCGGCCAACCGGGGCTGACCACGGCTGCAGTTTCCAGCGAACCCGCCTTCCCCGACCTGCGCGCCAGCCCCGACGCTGTGGCGACCGTCGAAATCGCAACGGCTGAGGGGAGCTTCACGCTCGAGCGGCGCGATGACGGATGGGTGGCGATCGACCTCTACGACTATCCGGTGGAGACCCAGCAGGTGCTGGACCTGATCTCGGCGCTGGCCGACATGCGCCTCTTGGAAGCCAAGACCAGCCGGCCCGACCGCTTCGCACGGTTGGAGGTCGAGGATGTGGACCGGGTCGACGCCCGCTCACGCCACATCCGTCTAACGGACGGCGACGGCGAGGTACTGGCGGAAGTCTATGTCGGCAAGCGCGTATCCCAGGCCTCACGCTACGCCACCGGCGGCACCTATGTGCGGCGCGGCGGCGATGACCGCGCCTGGCTTGCCAGCGGCAGCCTGGATGTCAGCGAGAGTGCGGTCGACTGGCTGTCCAGCGAGATCGTCGACATCCCGCGCACCGAGGTTCGGCATGTCGGTGCCGTGCCGGCCGAGGGCGATGCCTATGCGGCGTCGCGCACAGATGCGGACGCGGAGATGACGCTGGAAGACGTGCCGGAGGGCCAGACGCCGGATCAGACCGCTGTCAACCGCACCGCGTCCGTGCTGGTGGGCATCCGGCTGGCCGATGTGCGCCCCGTAGCCGAGATCGAGATGCCGGATCGGCGCAGCTTCGTTTCCGTGACGACGTTCGACGGCGTCCAGGTGCTCGCCGAGACAGCGATGGTCGAGGGCGAACCGTGGGCCGTCTTCACGGCCCGCTATGTCGGCCCGATCACCGAAGACGCAGAGCCGTCCGAGGCCGCACCGGAGAACGGCGCCGAGGTCGATGGCGATCCCGCCGGCGACGAGGAGGCTGCCGTCGTTACCGAGGGCACGGAAGACGATCCAGCCACACGCGCAGATGCAGCGCGAATGCGCGCAGAGGATATTGCCCACAGCCTTGACGGCTGGGCCTTTCGGCTTGAGGAGTCCATCGCCGAGCGGCTGAACCGCAGCCTCGACGACCTTATGGCCGACGACGGGACCTCATGACCACCGGAGGCCATGCTGCACTGCAAAAATGGAGATACTGTGCAGCGCGTGTCTAAACTCTTGATCCCGCCGCCGTTTTCTGACCCAGATATGGGTGTATTGTCCCGCATCCGTTGGGGGGGACCGTTCCGCGGGTAACAGTCCGGAGGCCGGGAGAACGGGGGAATGACCAAAGACAGCGCTATCACGGCCGATTATCCGGTCGTCCTGTACCGGCGCAACGGTGCGCCGGGATGGTACTACCGCGGCGAGGGGGAAGATCGGATGGACGGGCCGTTCGCCGATCGCGATTCGGCGATCGCCCACGCGCTGAAAGACATGCGCGAGAAAGTGGCCGGCCGGCCCGAGAAGCCTGGTGTGCGCCACGCCGCTTAGCGGCGTTCTTCCTCGTTCGAGCGCTTTGCGTTACGCCCGTTGCCCGGGCGTGACATCCCTGATCCACATGTCGCCATGACACCGTTCCGACTCTTCGGCTCGCTGTCGCCGGCAGAATTCCTGTCGGCCTACTGGCAGAAGCGCCCGCTGCTGGTGCGCGACGCCGTTCCCGATCTGGGCGAACCGATCGACCCGGACAGCCTGGCCGGCCTCGCGTGCGAACCCGATGTGGAATCGCGGCTGGTGGTTGCCGATCGCCGGGCATCGCGATGGACCGTGGAAGACGGCCCCTTACCGCCCGAGCGGTTTGCCGAACTGCCCGAACGAAACTGGACCCTGTTGGTACAGGCCGTAGATCACTGGGTCCCGGCGGTCAGCGATCTCATCGGCCGCTTCCGCTTTCTGCCGAACTGGCGCCTGGACGACGTGATGGTGAGCTATGCCGTCGACGGCGGCGGCGTCGGCCCCCATTTCGACAGCTACGACGTCTTCCTCTTGCAGGGGCGCGGCCAGCGGCGCTGGCTGGTGGGCGACCCGTGCGACGGCACGACGCCGCTCCTCTCGCACGACCGCCTCAGATTGCTGCGCGACATGGCGGTGCGCGAAGACCACCTGCTTGATCCCGGCGACATGCTCTATCTGCCGCCCGGCATCGCCCACGATGGCATCGCAGTCGGCGACTGCATGACCTATTCCATAGGCTTCCGCGCGCCTGGCGTGTCCGAGGCGCTGGCGGGAATGGCGGAACTGGCGGCGGAGCGGCTCGGCGACAGTGAACGGTACCGGGATCCGGATCTCAGCCTGCAGGATAATCCGGGCGAGATTGCGCCTGCGGCACTCGAAAGGCTGCGCGGCTTCATGCTGACTGTGCTGAACGATGCCGATCTGCTGGCCGAGTGGCTGGGCCGCTGGTCGACCGAGCCCAAGGTGCCGGAAGTGGTCCAGGCGCCGGATATGCGCATCGATGCAGCGTCCCTGAGTGCCCTGTTCGACAGTGGTGTCGCTCTGCACCGCAACGATGGGTCGCGGATCGCCTTCGTCGACCAGGGCGATGGATCGGTCATGCTATTCGTCGACGGCGAGCCCCAGGTTTGCGCCGGCCGGGCAGCCGATCTGGCGCGCCTCATGGCTGCGGAGACCCGTCTGCCGGCGGAGCGGCTCAGCGGTTTCATGGCCGATCCGGTGGGCGCACGCCTGCTTGTCTCCTTGGTCAATGCCGGCGCGCTCTTTACCGAATAGGGCGCGCCGGCAATCGCGCCCTACCCGCATCATCGCGTTCAACAAGCCCTATGGCGTGCTGTCGCAGTTCACGGCAGAGGGCGCAACGGCAACGCTCGCAACCTTCGGGTTCCCGTCTGACGTCTATCCGGTAGGCCGGCTCGATCGGGACAGCGAAGGGCTGCTGCTGCTGAGCGACGACGGCCCCTTCATTCACCAGCTACTGAACCCGCGCTTCGGTCATGAGCGGGTCTACTGGGTGCAGGTGGAAGGGGATCCGGCGGAGGATGCCGTGGCACGCCTCGTCGAAGGCGTCATCCTGAAGGATGGGCCGGCCCACGCGCTTCGGGCACGCCGGCTTCTGGAGGCTCCGCGGCTGCCGCCCCGCAATCCGCCAGTTCGGTACCGCCGAAGCATACCGACCGTATGGCTTGAGTTGACGCTGGGCGAAGGGCGCAACCGGCAGGTGCGACGCATGACCGCGGCCGTCGGACATCCAACTCTGCGGCTGGTCCGTATTTCAATTGGACGGCTGGAGCTTGGTGCCCTGCCGCCAGGCCAATGGCGGGCCGTGCGACGCGACGATGTCGTGTGATGGCGGCGGCACCGGCAAGGTGACAGTCCAGACACTCACAACGGCGTGATCCTCATTGCGCGAGGCGGAATGGAAGCCCATATAATGAGCATGAAGTATATCGAATCGTTATATATCTACTTGAGGCGATCGGCCCGGTCTGGAACAGGAGGACAATGGGCATGACCCGCAACGTATCGATGGTGTCCGCCTGGCTTGGCGGTCTGGCTGTCTGGGGCATCGCCATGGCCGGCCTTGCCGCAATGCCCAACCCGCATAACGGGGATGCATTGGCGGCGGTAATTCAAAACCACCCGTCGGAACACGTGCTGGCGATCAACGAGCACTATGTGGAGATGGGTCTGCTGGACCCTAGCGAGCGCGAGGCCGATGTCTCGGCCGCACCGAGCCTCGCGCCAAAACATGTGAGCCCGTCGCTCTACGCGGCATCGGACAGCACCGAGCGCTGCCCGCTGCAGGACGAAGCGCAGAGCTGAGGTCGCAGCCTTGCCGAAAAGCGGCCGGCCGCCCTATCCAGTGGCGCCCAGGCCAGCCGCGATCGCGTTGACCGAGAGCTGCAGCTGCGGCAACAGCGCATAGGCTTCGGCGTCTCGGCCATCACCGCGCAGCGCCCGCCAGCGTTGAATCAGGTCGATCTGGCGGGCGTGAAGCGGCAGAAGCGCGCGATGCCGGAAGACCAGCGCCCGGTGAACGCGCGGCCGCGTCTCCGCGAGGGGGCCGTCGTACACCTGCTCGAGCATTGCCTCGGTACGGTGGTATTCCGCCAGGATGTCGTTCAGGAAGCGTTCGCGCACAGCGGCGTCGCTCACCAATCCAGCATAGGCGTGCATGACGCCGATATCGGCCGTCATCAGCGCCGTTGCGACATTGCTGATCATGTAGTGCAGCGGCGGCCAGCGCTCATTGCGTTTGCCGCTGGCAAGCACGGCGAAGGCCTCCGGCGTCTGGGCCTTAAGAACCTCCAGAGCGGAGCCGACGCCGTACCAGCCGGAGAGATAGAAGCGGGCCTGACTCCAGCTGAACACCCACGGAATGGCCCTGAGATCGGCCAGCGTGCGCCGCCCGGTGCGCCGCACCGGGCGTGATCCGATATTGCTCGCCTCGATCACATCGATGGGCGTGGCCTCGCTGTAGAAGGTCATCATCCCGTCGGCGGTCAGCAGAGCCTGATAGGCCCGGCGACTGTCCCGGGCGAGCCCGTCCATCACCGGTTCCAGCGGATGACTGCGCGGATCGGTCCGGCTGCAGGCGAGCGTCGCACCCATGGTGCCGGCCAGCAGCACTTCCAGATTGTGAGCCGCCGTGATGCGGTTGGCGTATTTCTGCGAGATGGTCTCTCCCTGCTCGGTCAGGCGGAAGTTGCCGTCGACACTGCCGTGCGGAATGGCGTCGATGAAGCGATGCGTCGGGCCGGCGCCGCGGCTGATGGTGCCGCCGCGCCCGTGGAAGAAGCGGATGCCGACCCCATGCTCCTGCCCCACTTTGGTCAGGTGCGCCTGAGCCCGATAGACGCCCCATTGGCTGGCCAAGATGCCGCCATCCTTGTTGCTGTCGCTATAGCCGACCATCACCTGCTGGATGGGACGATCAGTCCCCTGCCGGCGCTGGTGCAGCGCCAGGCTGGCGCGGGTTACCGGATGGTCCAGGAAGGCTTCGAGAACCGCAGGGCTGCGCTCAAGGTCGTCGATCGTCTCGAACAGTGGCACGACCGGCAGGAGACACGCGGCCTCGCCGTTCTCATGCACCAACAGCCCGGTCTCGCGCGCCAGCAGATAGACGACCAGCAGGTCCGACACACCACGCGTCATGCTGACGATCATGGAGCCCAGGCCGTCGGCCCCATGACGGGCGATATGCCTGGTCAGGACGCCATAGCATTCCAGGACCGCGGCCGCCTCTGGCCCGCCCGTGACGCCGGGCCGCGTGAATGGCCGCGGTGAGGCAAGCTCGCGAGAGAGCAGACCCAGCCTTCGCTTCTCGTCCCATTCCGGGAAGTCCGCGGCGTCGATCCCGGCGGCCACCAGAAGCTGAGCCAGGGCGCGGTCATGGAAGGCGCTATTCTGGCGGATGTCGAGCTTCGCGAGATGGAAACCGAAGGTGCGCGCCAGGGTCTGCAGCGGGGCCACGTCGCTGGCGGCCAGACGCCGCGCGCCGACGGCGATCAGTCCCTGCCGCAGAATCTCCAAATCGTCCAGCAGCTCCGACGCACGTACATAAGTGCCGGTAGCCGGTGCGCTGGTGCCTTCGCGCGGCAGTGCCAGGATCATCAGATTGACGAATTGGCGCCACGGCTCTTCCGCGTTGCGCTTCAGCTCTGCGTCGGCCGCAGGCCACAGCGCCTCGCTCAACGCCCGGATGCGGTCCAGCACCCCCTGGTCCATGCCCTGACGCCCCGGCGACATGCTCAGGCCCGCGGCCAGCGCCGTCAGCCGACGCGCGAGCATATCCAGCGCCTCGCAACGCAGGCGGTCGAGCGTGGTCTGCGTGCAGTCGGCCGTAACGCCCGGATGCCCGTCACGATCGCCGCCGACCCAGTCGCCGAAGGTCAGCCGTGGACGCCGCGCGGGATCCTCCAAGAGCGCCGGATCGAACCCGGTCGCCCGCCATGCCGTTCTGAAGCGGCGATCGACCCAGGGAAGCACGTCCGGAAAGACGCCGGAGAGATAGTGCACGACATTCTCCAGCTCCATGGTGATGGTCGGCTTCTGCAGAAAGATCTCGCCGGTACTCCAGAGCCGCTCCAGGCAAGCGCTGATGTCGTTGTCCAGCTCGGCCCGCTCACCCGGCGTCCACATCTGGTTTTCGGATTCCACCTGCAGCCGGTAAAGCGCCCGGTGGTGATGCAGGACCGAAGCGCGCTTGGCTTCCGTGGGGTGCGCCGTCAGCACCGGTTCGACGGAGACGCCGGCAAGCGCATCGGCAAGCGCCTCGCCTGTCCATCCCAGATCCTTCAGGCGCTTCAGATACGCCTCGAACGATCCCGACTGGCTGACCAGCCGCCCTTCGGCTTCAACCCGGCGGCGGATCTGGGCGACCGCGTTCTCTTCGGCCTGATGCAACAGCTGAAAGGCGATGGAATAGGCCTGCGTCATCCGCTCGGCCAGCCCATCCGGCCAGCCATTGGCGACGGCGGGGGTAGCGGCGGGGGTGGCGGCTATACTTTCGGCTTCGCCGTTTTGCCACGGCAACAACTCGGCAATCGCCCCGTCGCCCAACTCCGTGAGCACGTCGCGGAACGCTGCCATCAGGCGTTGCAGGTCGCGTTCGGCCTTGTCGAAATCCGGCATCACTGCCATAAGCCAGCCCCTCAGTTCCCGGCCATCGGCCGGATATGCGCTGCGCAGACGTTACAGGCAGCGCCCTTCGGCGCCCAGGCGCCTCGATCCCCCTGGGCCGATCGGTCGCTGCCCGACGCGTCGATGAGAGAACGCGTCACGACCAAGATTCAATCCGGAAGTCCGGCCAGGCGATACCCTTCCAGTACGTGTTCCAGGTCTTCGCGGTGGCGGAAGGGCTGGGTTCGGCCCCAGGCGACGCCTGAGAAGCTGGGGAATGCCGTGAGGAACCGCGCCGCTGCGGCACGCGCCTGTTCCATTTGGTCGAGCCTGGCGTGAGCAGCCGCGAGGATGCGCAGCGGTTCTGCGATGTCCCTGAGCTTGGAGAGTTCCGCCACGGCGCCCTGGTAGTCCCGCGCGCAATAGAGGGCGAAGCCGAGGTGCCAGAGGTACCATTCCGGATAATGCGGGTTCAGCCGTATCGCCTCGCGCACACTGTCGACGCCCTTCTGCGGATGGCCATCGAAGGTATAGGCGTCCTGGATCAGGCAGCGGGCGTCGGCCTCGTTGGGGTTCAGCTCAAGCGCGCGGTGCAGGGTCTGCAGGGCGATAGCGCGGCGGCCGGCATAGAGACTCACCATGCCGAGCGCCATATGCGCCAGCGAGTTCTCCGGTCCTGTCTCGATCGCGTTGTCCGCCGCGGCGAATCCGGCCGCCAGGATCTCCCGCCCCGGCTCATGGTGATAGAGGAACCAGTCGGTGTAGTAGTAGACGGCGAGCCACGCATGGGCGTCGGAAAGCTGGGGGTCAAGCGCGATCGCCTCCTCCAGATCCTTCTTCGCGTCCACGCGACCCTGCGCCCGCAAGATGTTCTGCCGACCGCGCATGACATGCTCATAGGCGTCCAGATTGCGCGGGTGCGCCATACGCGGCACCGGCAGGTCAGGCAGATGCATGGCTGCGGACAGCGCGGCCGAGATCTGCCGGACGACATCGTCCTGCACGGCGAAGATGTCCTGGACGTCGCGGTCATAGCGCTGCGCCCAGAGATGGCCGCCGCTGCCGGCATCAATCAGCTGGGCGGTGATGCGCACCCGGCTGCCAGCGCGCCGCACGCTACCCTCAACCAGATGCCGCACACCCAGTTCCCTACCGATGCGCCGCGCATCGATGGATTTGCCCTTGTAGGCAAAGCTGGAATGGCGTGCGATGACCATCAGGCCGGGAATATGGGCCAGCTCCGTGATCAGGTCTTCCGCAATGCCGTCGCAGAAATAGGCCTGTTCCGGGTCGCTGCTCATATCGTCAAAGGGAAGTACGGCGATCGAGGGCTGGTCCGGCTCCGGCGTCACATTGTCGGCCGGCGCCTCTGCCTCCCACTTCCATACACGAACCCTGTGCCGGATGTTCTTCAGCTCGACCTCGCCCATGTCGGAGAAGGCGACGTCGACCCTGCCGGAGAGATTGGCATGCACCATGTCCGCGATGCAGATGCCGCCCGGCTCCGCCACGCTTTCCAGGCGTGCTGCGACGTTGACGCCATCGCCATGGATGTCGCCATCTTCGAAGACAATGTCGCCAAGATTGACGCCGATGCGGAATGTCAGCGGCAGCGAATCATTACGCGCCTGCAGGCCCTCCTGCCAGGCGACCGCAGCCGTCACAGCGTCGACGACGCTTGCGAACTCCACCAGAAACCCGTCGCCCATGGACTTGACGATGCGGCCGCGATGCCGTGCGAGCAGGGGATCGACGAACTCCCGTCTCAACGTCTTGAAGGCGGCCAACGTCGCGGCTTCGTTTTCCCCGATCAGCCGCGAATAGCCCGCCACGTCGGCGGCAAGGATTGCAGCGAGCCTGCGTTCCACATTGCCTCCCTTTCCGCGGGGAGATTACCCACCGAGGCCAAGACAGTCCAAGGGGCACCGATACCTGTCGACGACGGAACGGCGGACTACCTCATGAACTGGGCCCGGATTTGGCGCGTATCAGATCAGCGCCCGCGACGAAGGCGGCAAGCCTCCAGGAATGACGGACAACAATGGCTGACGACGATCTCAACGTGCTGGGCGAACCGCTCGGCGACTGTTCCAGCGATCCGATGACCGGGTTTCACCGCGACGGATGCTGTTCCACTGGGCCGGAGGACATAGGGCGCCACGTGGTCTGCGCCCAGGTGACCGCCGAGTTCCTCGAATTCTCCCGGTCCCGCGGCAATGATCTGGTGACGCCGCGCCCTCAATTCGGGTTCCCTGGGCTGAAACCGGGCGATCGCTGGTGCCTTTGTGCCGAGCGATGGAAAGAGGCGCTGGCGGCGGGCGTCGCGCCGCCGGTCTCGCTGTGGGCCACGCACCGCGCCGCTCTGGACCATGTCGACCTGGCGGAGTTGAAGCGCCACGCGCTCGATCTTTCATGACCAGCCTTTCCCTGCAATCGTCGAACGGCGTCGCCCTTGGATCATTTCCAGCGGACGGCATAGCTGTTGTCATCGGCACCTCCGGCGGGCTCGGCAGCGCGTTCGTCGACCTGCTTGCCGGCAATTCCACATTCGCTGCGGTGATCGGCCTTGGCCGGTCCAGCACGCCGCCGCTGGATCTGGGGTCGGAACAGACGATTACGGAAGCCGCCTGCCATGTGGCCGATATGGGTGCCGACCTGAGGCTGGTCATCGACGCGACCGGATTCCTGCACGGCGACGGCTTCGCGCCGGAGAAGAGCCTGCGACAGCTCGACCCCGAACACATGGCCAAGGCTTTCGCCGTCAATGCCATCGGCCCGGCGCTGTTGATGAAGCACTTTCTGCCGTTGTTGCCGCGCAGCGGAAAGTCCGTCTTCGCCACGCTGTCCGCGAAGGTGGGCAGTATCGGCGACAACCACCTCGGCGGCTGGCACAGCTATCGCGCTTCGAAGGCGGCGCTGAACCAGTTCGTGCGCTGCGCGGCGATCGAACTGGCGCGCCGCCAGCGCGAAGCCATCTGCGTGGCTCTGCACCCCGGCACGGTCGACACGGCCCTGTCGGCCCCGTTCGGCAAGTCCGGCCTGAACCTTCTTGCACCGCCGGCGGCGGCAGCGAGCTTGCTGTCCGTGCTGGACCACCTGTCGCCTTCGGATAGCGGCGGCTTCTTCAGCTATGGGGGGCAACGGCTGCCCTGGTAAGCCACTTCCAATTCAACTCTCATGGACAGACGAGCACCCGGGCAAGAATCCTTGGAGGTGGGCACCCGATCACCGCTGCGTGGAGGGTAACAGGCGCTCGTTCGCAGTCTTCGGTTCCGGCGCGTCCGGCATGGCCAATGGCGATGCGACGTTCGGGAGCCCGTCGGAGAGATCCGCGTCACGCTCTGCGACACGGGTCATCATAGATCGTCCGGCCCACAAGGGACCTTCGGACACGTCCGCCACGGCCACGCGGTTTCGTCCATCGTGTTTCGCCGCATAAAGGGCGGCGTCGGCCGCCGCCAACAGCGCCTCAACATCGCGCGTGTCGCCTGGGCCGGAGACAACGAGTCCGAACGACGCCGTCACCACGCCCGATGGGGCCTTCCGATGGGGAATGACGCGCGCCTGCAAACGGCGGCGCAGATCTTCGCCGATGCGGTGGGCGTCGGCGCTCTCGATGACGGTGAAAGTAACAACGAACTCTTCGCCCCCCAGACGGCAAGCGAGGTCATTGTCTCGCCGCAGGCCCTCGCGCAAAACGTCGCCGACGGCGATGAGAACGCCGTCGCCCGCGGCATGACCATAGGTGTCGTTATACGCCTTGAAGTTGTCCACATCGACGGAGACGAGGCAAAATAGGGATCCCTTCTGGCGTGCATCCGCAAGGTGCTTGGGTGCTTCGGCGTTAAAGTGGCGGCGGTTGTAGAGCCCGGTCAGCTCGTCGCACAAGGAGAGATCGCGGTAGCGCTTGCTTTCGGAGATGTCCTGCCAGAGGACCGTGAAGCCGACGGTCTCACCCTTGCGTCGGCGCGGCGATACGACGGCTCGGGCCCACAAGCTGGTACCGTCATTGCGGGTCAGAGTGAATTCGCCTGTCCACGCCCGGCCGCCGCGAACGGTCCCCATCAGCCGCTCCACCGGCATGTCCTCGGCTGCAGCCGGCACGCCGACTTCGCCGAGGCGCCGACCGACCAGATCGACGCTTGTAAAGCCGGTGGCCATGCAGAGCGCGTTCGTGACCTCGGCGATCCTCCCCGCGCTGTCGAGATGGGCACTCAGCAGATGCTGGTCCAGGCTGTCCACGGTCGCCTGAATGGCCCCCACACGGTGCGACAAGCGGCGCACCCGAATGAGCGCAACGCACAGCACCAGGAGGACCGTACCCGCCCCAACCCAGAGCCAAGGCGAAACGAGCAGTGACTGCTCGTAGGTCACTCGAAACCAGCGCCGCCAAATGGCATCCCGCTCCTCCATTGGGATGGCTTCGAAGGCCCGATCGAGGAGGCGGGCGAGAACCTCGTCCTCCGGGCGAACCGCCATGGCGACGCGGGTGGGCATCGGCAGTTCACCGTTGATCTTCACATTGGTTACCGCCTGCTCGCCCAGGTGATGGGTAATGGTGGGAAGGTCGCCGACATAGGCGTCCCACCGCCCCGTGGCGACGCCGCTTAGGCCGATATGCGGAGGTGCGACCTCGACATCGGCTTCGAATTCCATTTCGCGAAGCCGGCTCGCTATCGGCGGGACGGCGGCCACCCGCTGGCTGCGGAGGGCGCGCAGTGTGTCGACGTACGGTGCGTCGACGAGTGTGACGATCACCACCGGGATCGATAGATAAGCCGCCGTCGCCCCGGCTCGCCCATGGCGAATATCGGGATGGTCGGCCATGACGGCGGGGACGAGGTCGATTTCGCCTTCCCGCAGGCCCCGCATGACTCGCCCGTGGCTCTGATGCGTTCTCAGCACAACGTCGAAGCGAACGCCGAACCGGTCGGCCGCGGCCGCCAGATAGTCCCCGGCAACGCCTTCCAGCGGCCCGATCGCCCCTTCGAAGAGGACGACCGGCGCGTAGAAGTCGGCGCCGACACGCACCACCGGGTGCGCTTCCAGCCAGGCCCGCTCGTCGGCCGTCAGCGACAGTTCGGCCGCCGGCGCGGCGATGGCCGTCTGAAACAGGACAAGCGCGGCGGCTATCGCCGAGGCGAGCCGTCTGATGCGATCCATTGGGCCGTCTTGCGCTCTCACCCCATCGCGCTCCGAGCCGCCCGTCGTTTACCGCTGCCTCGCAGGGTCCCTGACGTTGGCCCTTTTCGTGAATAGACCGATTGCGGTGAAAACAGCGTTTACGGTAACGGGTCGAGGTGCCGCGCATCGCGCCGCGGGTCACAACGGGCGGCGTTCGATTTCGGCCAGCCGTCGCCCTGATGAGCAGCCGTCAACTCACCCCCCTTTCCCAAACGGATTGGTCGAGGCCGCAGTCATACTTCTCAAGTTTTATTCTATCAACACAATACTACTATTTTTATATCGCCCTACACTCGATCTGAATACCCTCGGCTGTCCGGTCTTCGAGGTCTCGCTGTGGCCGTTTACTTCATCCTCCTCGGCCTAGCCGAATCCATCGTTAACTCGAGTCGTTCACGCTCGTTTCACGCTGAGATACCGCCATGGAAGGATAACGGTCCTGATCTTCGTCTTTCGATTGATTTGGCCGCCCCCTACTACCGCAACCAGAGATTTGGAGTTGCACCATGGTCTTCGAACGAGATGAGATGCGCATTCAAGCCCAGATCGAAATCGCGCTGGCTGATGAAGAGATTCAGGGGGGGCTGCTGAGAGCCAGCCTGGCACCAGAGGAAGTTCTTGCGCAGGCAGACGCAAAAAAAGACGAAATCTGGGGCGCTGCCACCGACGAGATTTCCGATTTCGAGAGATTGACGGAGTCAAAGAAACAAGAAGAAGAGAGAATATGGCGACAATTTCAAAGAACTGAAAAAGACAAACCTTGGCTAGGTAAATGGTTTGCCGCAACAATGCGGATTTCAGTCACAGTCCTTACGTTATCCTCTCTTTACATTGCATTAGAATTAATTCGTGCACCTGAAGGGCGAGCCAGTCCGATGGGTCTGCTGGACCTCAGATCGATAGCCTATGTGGCCATCTTAGCCATAGCGATTGGGTCCATCGGCAACGCACTCTGGCTCAGCTTACGCGTTCGTGCGCGCCGCAACGCGTCGAGCGGTCGAGAATTCGCGATCTACAGAAAAGAAATGGGCATGGATGCCTTCGACGAAAAGCTGGCAGTGGCCGATCAGGCGATTGACAAAGCCCTTAGAGAAAAGGGTGCAAAACCGGTTTTTCGCGAGATCATCAATCGAGTTCTTGCACATCTATATGACATGAGATTGCCCAAGGTCGATCCCAGGGGTTTGAGTGAGGTCTTCGAGCCGAGTTATGAGATCGCAACTCCAGCTCGAGAGAAGCTCAGGGATATGCTCGATAGCATGCAAGGCGGGAGTATCGGTCTCGCTGGGCCACGGGGTGCCGGCAAGACCACGTTGATTAGATCCGTCTGCAAGAGAGGCGCTGCTGCGCCCGAACGCGAAGCCGGATCAGAAGCCGAGCCGGAGCTTGCAAAGAAGCCTATTCTGCCGGTGATGTTGGCAGCGCCGACGGACTATGATGCGCGAGACTTCCTGCTTCATCTATTCTCATCCGTTTGCCATGCGATTCTTGATTTGGAGATAGGCAATAGCAGGAAAATCATTGACAATGATGTCCGGAGGGCTGCAAATAACAATGCCGAGAAGCAAATCATAAATAGATATCATGATTCATTTTCACTAATATTTATTTTGGGTCTCTTGATATCATTAATTGGCAGCGGCATTCTTTGGATCGATATGTTTCCAGGCATGGCAGGCGACACTGCCTTGGCGCTTTCCGAGCGATGGAATTCCATCGACCTTAAGCCTCTTCAGATCCTCGCATTCGGCACTCTGTTGGCGTTGGCGGGGCACATCGGCAAGCGGGTCAATCGGACGTCGCCGGGCAACGCAGAGGACTACATCGAGCCAAACCTGTCAGACAAACCACTTGCCGAGGCCGCGCTGGATCAGTTGAGGGATATCAAGTTTCAACAAAGCCACACATCGGGCTGGTCGGGCACGTTGAAGCTGCCAGGCGGGATTGGCGCGAGTATCAGACAGGCGCACTCCATTGCAAGGCACCCCTTGAGTGTTCCCGAGATCGTGGAGAAGTATCAACTCTTTGTTCGAGAGATATCTGAACACTACAGCCCCGTGATTGCGATAGATGAGCTGGACAAGATGAGCTCGGATGAAGTCGCACAGAGATTTCTAAATGAGATTAAGGTCATTTTTGCACAGAAGAAGGTATTCTATCTGGTCTCTGTCTCCGAAAGCGCGATGAGTAATTTCGAGCGACGCGGATTACCCTTCCGTGATGTCTTTGATTCTTCATTTGATGATATTATCTATGTTGACTATCTCGATGTTGACAGTGCAAAGCGGCTCTTGATGCGGCGGGTTATCGGCATGCCGATACCGTTTCTGTGTCTCTGCCATTGCCTGTCGGGGGGCCTTGCGCGTGACTTGATCCGCGCTTGTCGCAACCTCACGGCGGCAAATACAACGGACCACGAACGCGCCAACTTGCAATCGGTATGTCGCGAGCTCATCGGCTTGGATCTCAAGGCGAAGGTGAGGGCGGTCGCGATTGCAACGCGCCGGTTGACGTTGACGCCGACCGTCAATGATTTCATGCGCCGCGTGTTCGAGTTGGAAGAGAGGAATCTCGAGATCGACCACCTCATCGAAATGGCGCAAACGCTGTTTGTCGAAGATGGCCCCAGTCAGCCAAACGATCCAGGCCAAGGATCGTCTCCGAGGGTCGGTGATGCGGCGTGGCGTCAGGTGTACCGACTACGGACGGAACTCGGCGCGTTCCTCTTATACTGCGCCACGATGCTGCGTTTCTTCGATCGTGACCTGACTCAGGAAAAGCTGGAACGGGCGGAGAGCGACGGGACGCTGGACAGGATCACACAGTACCGGCAGCTGCTGGCCGTCAATCCGCAAGAGGCGCGGGCGAGAATGATCGCCGATCTGGAGGGTCGCGAAGAGGATACGTCTCCCGACGACACGCCTCCCGATATCACGCCGCCGGCCAGCATGCCGCGGGCCAAGCGTCGTGCTAACGATTATGCCGCGGCGGCGGAGCCGATTGTCGCCGGCTTCCCCCAACAGCGGGGGCAATCTGCCGAGGCCGGCGAGTAAGGGGCGGAGAAGCGCATGGTTCGCGTGGCGTTCGCCGAGCGGCAGCCCTGCACGGCGGCGCCCATGGCAGCACGATCACCACCGTGCCCACGCTAGGAACATGGATCCGGCCATGCCAACGCGGGAGTGACAGTCGCCACGACAAACCGGGGAGGATCCTGCCCGAAGCCTCTGTTGATCGCGGCGGGCCCTCGGCATTACCTGGCGCCTTTGCGTTGGCCTCTCAGTCCCCTACCTCGGCCAACGCCGCGGGCACGGTCAGACCGAAGGCTTCCAGGATGTCTTGAGCGCCGAGTGTCGGGGTCAGCTTGCCCTGGACGATGCCGCGTTCCACCCGGTCCATGGCGTCGACCACGGCGGGGTCGCGGCGGAGTGCGCGCATAAGACGGTCTTCCACCATCGACCACATCCAGTGGATCTGCTGGCTGCGGCGGCGCTCCTGCAGCTCGCCGGAGAGCGTCAGGCGTTCGCGATGCTCCAGCACCTTGGCCCACAAACGGTCCAGGCCGTTGCCGCGCATGGCGCTGCAGGTGACCACCGGCGGCGTCCAGTTGGGGCTGGCCGGCGCCATGATGTGCAGGGCGCCTTCGTATTCGCGCGCCGCCCGCTTGGCCCGGATCTCGTTGTCGCCGTCGGCCTTGTTGACGGCGATCATGTCGGCGATCTCCAGCACGCCTTTCTTGATGCCCTGCAGCTCGTCCCCCGCACCGGGCAGCATCAGCACCAGGAAGAAATCGACCATGTCCGACACGGCCGTTTCCGACTGGCCGGCACCGACCGTTTCCACCAGCACCACGTCGAAGCCCGCCGCCTCGACCACCACCATTGTCTCGCGCGTCACGCGGGTGACGCCGCCCAGTGTGCAGGACGACGGCGACGGGCGGATGAAGGCGTTCAGGTCGGCCGCCAGCTCGGCCATGCGGGTCTTGTCGCCCAGAATGCTGCCGCCGGTCCGGCTGGACGACGGATCGACGGCCAGCACCGCCACCTTGCGGCTCTGCCCGGTCAGCATGCAGCCGAGAGCCTCGATGAAGGTGCTCTTGCCAACGCCGGGGACACCGGTGATGCCGACGCGATGCGCCTTGCCGCTATGGGGCAGAAGGCGCAGCAGAAGATCCTGCGCCAGCGCCTGATGCTGGGGGTTGACGCTTTCCACCAGCGTGATCGCCCGGCCCAGAAGAGCGCGGTTCTGCGCCAGAACGCCGTCTACCAGGTCGTCGACCGAAAGGGTGCGCGATCGCGCCCGGGCTGGTGCTACAGCCCGGGCGGGTGGTTTGGGGTGTGGCACGTCACTCCGCAGCCTTCGGCGTTGGGGCGAAGGTTTCGTTCAGACGCTCCATCAGATCGACCGCAGCCTCGCTGATGACGGTGCCGGGCGGGAAGATCGCGGCAGCCCCGGCTTCGAACAGGGCGTCGAAGTCCTGCGGCGGGATCACGCCGCCGACCACGATCATGATGTCCTCGCGGCCCATGTCGTCGAGGTGCTTACGAAGCTCCGGCACCAGGGTCAGGTGGCCGGCGGCCAGCGAGCTGGCACCGACGATGTGGACGTCGTTTTCCACCGCCTGGCGGGCCGTTTCTTCCGGCGTCTGGAACAACGGGCCGATATCCACGTCGAAGCCCAGATCGGCGAACGCGCTGGCGATCACCTTCTGCCCCCGGTCGTGGC
>JANQIX010000101.1 GCA_028281925.1 Alphaproteobacteria bacterium | reverse complement strand
GCCAGGGAAGTCTGTGCGCATGTGGTCCAACAGCCTGGCATTGTCGGCGGACGTGAAAGCCCCATAGATACCGAGCCGCCAGTCGGCGTCGGTCACCAGCTTCGGCGACTGATCGAGAATGCAGATCCGCCCGAGATGCCGGCATCCGTGGCGCAGGACATGCGCCCATAGGGTCAGCGCACCCATGGAATGGCCGACCACAACCGGGTCTGCCAGCGCAAACCGCTCGATCAGGTCCCTCAGGTCATCGGCCATCCGATCGACGGTCGGCGGCTCTGTGCCTGTGCGCGAGTGGCCGCCGTGGCCCCTGGCATCCCAGGCATAGACTGTGAAGTCTTGCGCCAGCCGGTCGGCGATGGGCGTCCAGAGATGACTGTCGCCGGCCCATTCGTGCAGCAGGACGATCGGCGGTCCGTCGCCGGTGATGCGCACAGGGATCGTCTCGCCATCGCTGGCGGTAAAGAGAGTCGCCATCGGATCCTCCGGATTCCCCCATCGATTGTCCGACGAGCCGCGCTCCCTGGCGACCCATACGGGGTAATGCTGCATTGCAGCACGCGCAAGGCACGCGGGAGACAGGCATGGTCGAACCGCCGTCCCGCGAACTTCCTCGATTCACCGACCTGTGCGGAAGAGGTATCATCCGGCAGGGATGACGTTCTTGTGAGCCATCGACAAAAGGGTTGAAGACTTATAATCGACTACCTTAGCCTTTTGTCCCGTGACACAAATGGGGGCCGACGCCAGTGGAAGTACGTGGACGGGAACGATTTCCTTCATGACGACCGAAGCCTTGATGCAGCAAGCCGTCGGCCAGATCCAGTCCGGGCAACTCGCGGAGGGACTGGCATCCTTTCAACTTATTCTTGAACAAGAACCCGACAATGTTCCCGCGCTTTCGGGTTCGGGGGTCGGGGAATCGTTGCGCGGCAATCACGAGGCTGCCATCCGGCTGTTCCAACAGGCGCACGCCCGTGCGCCCGGCGATGCCCAGATCCTGACCAATCTGGGGCATGCCTGCATGGCGGCCGGGTGGGCCGAAGAAGCCTCCAGCGCCTTCGCAAAGGCCCATCAGATCAACGACCAGGATCCCGAGACCGCCTATTGGCTCGGATACCTGGCTGAACAGCAAGGCGACGGGCAGCGGGCGGAAGGGCATTACCGGCGCACGCTCGCGCTCAACCCGGCCCACCGGCAGGCCCATCTGCAGCTGGCCAATGTGCTCTTCCTGCAGAACAACGCGCCGGAGGCCCTCGCGATCCTGCGCGCCGCCGAGGCCCGGTTTCCGGATGACCGGGACATCACCTTCGTCCGCGGGCGACTGGCGGCGAAGGCGGCACCAGGCTGGCATCTGCCCATGCTGGCAGACCCGACACGCAACGACGCGTTCGAGGCAGCGATCAACGCGACCGTCAGGCCAGGCGATGTCGTGCTGGACATCGGCACGGGCTCCGGCTTGCTGGCGATGATGGCGGCACGTGCCGGTGCCGCCCATGTCTACGCCTGCGAAGCTGATGAGGTTCTGGCCGGGCTCGCGCGCGAGGTCGTGGCGCTGAACGGTTTCCAGGAGAGGATCACGGTGCTCGCCAAGCACTCGTCGGCCATCGTGGTGGGTGAAGACATGCCCCGTCGGGCCGATGTCCTGATCACGGAGATCTTCGACAGTGCGGTGGTGGGCGAAGGCGCGCTGCCGACGATCTGCCACGCTTGGAGTGCGTTGCTGGCCGACGGCGCTCGCGTGGTCCCGCAAAGGGCGACCCTGCAGGGCGCGCTTGCTGGGTGTCCGCACCTGCGGTGTTTCCGGTCCATCGGGCACATCAACGGCTTCGATGTCAGCCCGATGAACGCGCTCACCCAGCCCTTCGGCCACAGGGATGCGCAGATCTATTTCCAGGCCTCTGACACCAGCCGCATCCTGAGCGCGCCGTTCACGATCCATGACTTCGATTTCCGATCTGCCCCCCCCCTTGCCTTCGAGAACGAATGCCGGGTGCCGATCCATGAGACAGGCGATGCGGACAGCGTGCTGATCTGGTTCGACCTGCACCTAGCCCCGGGCGTGACCTACTCCACTCGCCATTCCAAGGCCCAGCACCACTGGCGCCTGGCCGCGCAGCCGCTGATGGCGGCCACGACCTGCCGGGCAGGCGAAACGGCAACCGTCAAAACCCGCTTCGAGAGCTACTTCGACTTCACCGTCGAGGCCTGAACCCACGAGCAATTCTTGCGCAGCCCCTGTAACCACGGAGCATGCTGTTTCCTCTATCCTCCAGACATTGGTCATTTGTGATAAGCGGGGATCGCCATCCGCTGGCGGGTGTCCGAACAACCGCACGGACGGAGGCGGCCATGCAACCCTCTTCCAGCAACGACAATGCCACCGGCAGCGCCGGCCCCGTCGAACGGTTGCTGGACCGGCTGGCGTCGCTGAGGATCACGGATGATGCGGTCGGCCCAGGCGACGCCGCCCCTGATTTCTGCCTGCCCAATACTACCGGCGAGCTGATCGGCTTGGACGACCTGTTGGCCAAGGGCCCAACCGTCATCAGCTTCATTCGCGGCGAGTGGTGTCCCGTCTGCCAGAGCGAGGTGGATGGCCTGCGCGAGATCTACGGCCAGATCCGGGAAGCGGGCGCAGAATTGGCCGTCGTCACGCCGGAAGGTGGGACACAGTCGGCCAAGCTGCGGCGGGAGAAGGCGCTGCCGTTCGACCTGCTGTGCGATCTGGATCTTGGCGTCTCGGCCACCTACGGGCTGGTGTTCCGATTGCCAGAAGATATGCATGAAACCTACGTGTCCATAGGCCGGGACCTGCCGGCCCGATACGGCCATGACGGATGGCTGCTGCCGGTGCCAGCCACGTATGTCGTGGATGCCGGCGGCATCGTCCGGGCTGCCCATGTCGATGTCGACTACCGCGAGCGCATGGCGCCGGACGCCATCATCGCGGCGCTGGAGAACCTGCGCCGCTAGGCGGCCTGGTTGTCGCCGCTCTGCAGGCTCGACCAGTCGCGGGCGCGGGCCAGGCGGACAAAGACTTCGGACACCTTGTTGAAGGGCCGTCCGGCAACTGCCATCAACACCACCTGTTGGCGCTCGTCGAAACCCTGGATCTGCCGGGTCACTACACCCGTTACCGGCAAAGTGTGGGACGACAGGATGGAACAGCCGAATCCTGCAGCCACCAGATGCTGGACTTGATCGTCGCTGGTCGCGCGGTGCCGCACCGACAGCTGGATGCCGCTGCCTGTGCAATGGTCCATGAAGGCCCGAGACAGAGGACAGTCGGCCCGGTCGATCCAGACTTCGCCGTCGAGCGCCTCCGGCGGCACTTCCGGTAAGCTGGCCAGAGCATGCTGGGCCGGCACCGCCAGCCGTGCGCTCACCTCATAGAGCGGCCATTGGTGGACCCGCTCGGGCAGCCGCACGCCCGCCGGAACGATAGCCACCTCCAGGTCCCCATCCTCCAGCTGCTGGGTGATGGTCGTCACGTCGCTCTGCGTCAGCTCCAGGCCGAATTCGGCGATCTTGCGCCGGATCTCGCTCAACGGCCGGATCAGCATGGCCGGCGGCATGGTCGGTGCCACACCAAGCCGGAGCTGGTTGGAGTCCGACCTGAGGAAGTTGCGGGCCTTCACACGGGCGGCATCGGCCGCGCGTAGGGTCTGCTCCAGAAACGGCCGGACGCTACGGCCGAACCGGCTGAGCTGCGTACCGCTGGCATCGCGGTCGAACAGCGTGCCGCCCAGTTCCTCCTCCAGCTTGCGGATCGCCCGGGTCAGCGCCGGCTGGGTAATCGCGCACTGGTCGGCCGCACGCGTGAAGCTGCCGCGCTCGCAGATGGCCATGAAATATCTGAGCTGCTGCAACTCCATTGTCGGCTCACTCCCGGGCTCCAGATCCCGGGCATACTAGATTGGACAGGTGGCCAAGTCAGGACCTTGACTGCGCAGCCGCTTCATCGCCCGGTGCAACCGCACCTTCACGGCGGCCTGCGAGATGTTCAGCGCTTCCGCGGTCTCTGCCGTCGTCATCTCGCCCAACGTCCTCAGCCGGATCACCTGACTGTCGGCCGTCGACAACCGGCGCAGCATGGCTGCGGCCAGCCGGGTGGCCTGCCGCTTGGCGGCCCGCCGCTCGGGGCACCAATACGGATCAGCCGGCAGTTCCGAGTGATCGTCGAGAACCTCATGGGGACCACGGCTCTTGCGGCTGCGCAGCCGCCAGAAAGCCTCGTTCAACGTGATCCGCGCAATCCAGGTGAACAAGGCGGAGCGTCCCTGGAACTGGTCTGCGGCCGCCAGGGCCTTCACCAGCGCATCCTGGACACAGTCCTGGGCATCCTGGGCGTCACGCAACACGCGCCTGGCAACGGCGTTCAGGCGATCAAGATCGCTCTGCCCGAACGCACAGATGCCGGACCGAACACAAGTGGTCATCGCACGCTCCCCGTCGGTGTTTGAACGGACACGAACTTGCGGATGCGGGACTGGTATCTCCAATGCCGTTGGCGGCGTTGGCCATGCCTGACGGTTATGGAGTGACGAAACGGCAGGGGTCCGGCCAAGCCTCCGCCGCAAGGCGGCGGGGGCAAGACCGAGGGGCCGACGGTCAGGTGATGTGGGCGCCTTCCGCGGCCGTGTGGATGGTGTAGACGGACTGGCTGCCGCAGATGAACAGGCGGTTGCGGTGCTGGCCGGCAAAGCAGCAATTGGCGCAGCTCTCCGGCACCAGGATCTGGCCCAGCTTGGTGCCATCGGGTGCATAGACATGCACGCCGTCGATGCCCTCGCCGCCGAAGGCCGTGGCAGCCCAGATGTTGCCGTCGCGGTCAGCGCGGATGCCGTCGTGGAAGCCGGCCTCAAGCTGGGTGAACACCCGACGGTTGGCCAGGCTGCGGCCATTGTCGACCACGTCCCAGGCAATGATGCCGGCACTTTCGCCGGGATGATGTGTCGGTGCGGTGTCGGCCACATAGAGCGTCTGATAGTCCGGCGAGAAGCAGAGGCCGTTGGGCTTGAAGATCTCGTCGGTCAGCTTGGTCAGCGCACCGGTCGCGGCATCGATGTGATAGACGCTGGTCGGCAGCTCCAGCTCCCGCACCGTACCTTCGTACCACCAGTGGCTGCCATAGCCCGGATCGGTGAAGATGATGCCGCCATCGTCCGGATGCACGACGGCATCGTTCGGCGCGTTCAGCGGCTTGCCGTCGAAGGTCTCTGCCAGCACCTCGGGCGGTCCGCTCCAGCCATAGCGCACCACCCGCGCGGTCTGGTGCTCGCACGAGATCTGCCGACCTTGGAAGTCGAAGGTGTTGCCGTTGGAGAAGTAGGAGTTCGGACGCAGGACGCTCACCTCGCCCGTGGCCTCATCCCAGCGCATCTGCCGGTTGTTGGGGATATCGCTGAAGACGACATACCGACCTGGTGCGTTGTAGGCTGAGCCTTCGGCCCAGAGCGAGCCGGTCCATTCCCGGTACATCGGCGTGTTGCCGATCATGTATTGCCGGAACCGGTCGTCATGGACGACCCAGACGGGCGATGGGTAGCGCGCCGGGGCACCGTCGAGGCCCAGATTGCCGGCCTCGGCCACCCGTGGCAGCGAGGTTGCAGCGACGGCCGCGGTGGCGGCCCCCAGAAAAGCCCGACGGCCAAGCCCGGCCGCAGCGCCGTCGACATCAACCAACGAGATTTCGTTCTTATCGAGCATGACCCTGGACTCCCCCCGTTTTCAGCGCATGCGTCCGCATGGCCATTTTTGATCGACCGCCCAGCCGGTTTGGCTGAAGGCAGACCAAACGATATTAACCAATTCTGGAATTGCGCCCAGGGGACGAGAGCGCACACCACCATGCATGCAGATGAAGAATGAGCGTCAACAAATTGATTCTAATGAGAAATTCACAAGAGACCTCAGATACCGGACAAACACCGGAATTGCCATCTCAGGTGATGTGCGAACTCTCCGCTGCCCTGTTGAGCGCATGGACCGACTTGCTGGCGCAATGTGGTAGGTCGGGTAGAGCCGAAGGCGAAACCGGACACTCCGCTCCCGCCGCCGTCTGATGTCGGGTCGCGCTTCGCTTGACCCGACCTACCGATTAACGGGTCAACCAGTGACCATCACCTTGATGGCGCGGCGGCGGTCGCTCGCCAACTCAATGGCGGCGGCCACGTTGTCCAATGGCTGCTGGTCGGTCAGAAGCGGCCGGACGTCGATCTCGCCGGTGGTGATCAGGCGAACCGAGGTCTCGAAGGCCGCGCGGGTGAAGCGCATGGAGCCCCGGACATCGAGCTCTTTGGCCATGATGCGGAAGGCCGGGATCGGCACCGTGCCGCCGGGCAGCCCGCCCACCTGCAGGATGATGCCGCCACGGCAGACATGCTCCATGGCAGTGTCGACCGCGGCCGGGCTGCCGGAAGCTTCCAGCACCACGTCGAAGCCGCCGAGGCCCTGGGATACGGCGGTCAACCTGTCGGCATCGCCGACCTTAATCGCCTCGTCCGCGCCAAGCCGTCGGGCCGCGGCCAGCGCCTCGTCTACCAGATCGGTGACCACGATGGTGCCCGCTCCGCTCCACCGCGCCGCCATCATCAGGATCAGCCCGATGGGCCCGACACCGGTGACCAGCACCGAGCGCCCCTTCAGATCGCCGGCCCGATTGATCGCGTGCAGGCACACAGCCAGCGGCTCAGCGAAGGCGGCATAGACGTGCTCCAAATCCGCCGGAACGGCGTAGCACTGGTCGGCATTCACGGTCAGCAGTTCCTGGAACCCGCCCTGCATGTGCGGGCGCTTGCTGGCGCTGCCCATGAAGAAGGTCTCGGGACAGAGGTTGTCCCGCCCCCCACGGCAATAGCTGCAGACGCCGCAGGTGCGCGCTGGATAGAGCGCCACGCGGTCGCCCACCTTGGCGCCGGTGGCGGCCGCCCCGACCTCCACGACATCGCCCGCGATCTCATGGCCCAGGACCAGTGGCTCGACCACCACGAAGTCGCCGTTGCGGCCCTGGGAATAGTAGTGGATGTCGGACCCGCAGATGCCGCCGGCGCGGAATTGCACGCGCACCTGGCCAGCCCCCAACGGTTCGACGGGATGCTGTTCGATGCGGATGTCCTTGGCGGCGTGAAGAACGGCGGCGCGCATGGGTGCATGTCCTCGCTTGGACGTCAGGAACCGTACACAAGGGACGGCAGGAACAAGGTTACCTGCGGGACGAAGGTGACCGCCAGCAGAACCCCGATCAGCACGACATAGAAGGGCCAGAGCTGGCCGACGATCTTGAAGATCGACTCCTTCGCGATGCTGCCGGAGACGAACAGGCAGACCCCCATCGGCGGTGTGGTCAGCCCGATCATCAGATTGACGATCATCATCAGCGCGAACTGGATCGGGTCGATGCCGATCTCCGGCACGATGGTGAACAGCACCGGGAACAGGATCAGGATCGCCGCGTTGGTTTCCATGAACGTGCCGATGAACAGCAGGAACACGTTGATGATCAGCAGGATCACGATCTTGTCGGTGGAGATCGCGAACAGCAGCTCCGCAATCATCTGCGGCACGCGTTCCGCGATCAGAATCCAAGAGAACACGGTCGACGTGCCGACCAGGATCATGATCGGCACACCCATGATCAGGGAGTCGAGGATCACGCGGGGAATGGCCTTCAAGGGCAGCGTTCGCTCGATCACCACGCCGACGATCAGGGCATAGGCGCAGGCCACACCGGCCGCTTCCGTCGGCGTGAACACGCCGCCGACAATGCCGCCGAT
Source organism: Alphaproteobacteria bacterium (assembly GCA_028281925.1). Lineage (GTDB taxonomy): Bacteria > Pseudomonadota > Alphaproteobacteria > DSM-16000 > Inquilinaceae > JACKIG01. The sequence goes on along the minus strand of JANQIX010000101.1, from coordinate 16,573 downwards.
GATGATCACCGGCATCATGATCGCTTCCAGCGCCGATCCCAGCGTGCGCAGCCGCTCCGCCCACGGCACGCGCGGGCGCTTCGGGTGGCCGGCGCGGCGCGCAAGCACATAGGCGACCAGCATCAGGCCGGTGCCCAACAGGATGCCCGGCACGATGCCGCCGATGAACATCCGCCCGACGGAGAGATTGAGGATCGCCGCGACAATGATCATCGGCAGGCTGGGCGGGATGATCGGCCCGATCACGGAAGACGATGCCGTGACCGCGGCGGAATAGTCGGCGCTATAGCCCTCCCGCTTCATCGCCGGGATCATGATGCTGCCGATGCTGGCCGTGTCCCCGACGGCCGTGCCCGAGACGCCGGCGAACAGCATGCTGGCCTGCACATTGGCCAGCGCCAGGCCGCCGCGGATATGGCCGACGAAGCTGTTGACCGAGCCGATCAGCTTGTCGGTGATGCCCGTGGCGTTCATCAGGTTGCCGGCCAGAATGAACAGCGGCACGGCCAGGAACACCCAGGTGTTCATGCCGGCGATCATGCGTTGCGCCAGCACGATCGGCGGGAAGCTGCTGAAGAAATGGATGTAAATCAGGCAGGACACGCCAAGCACGAAGGCGATCGGCATGCCGGCCGCCAGAAAGGCGGCGAAGCTGGTCAAGAGAATGCCCATCAGCCGTCGCCCTTGGCCGCCGACTGCATGGCCTCGGCCGTTTCCAGCGTCTCGCCATAGGCAGCCCTGCGCTGTGGCATCAGGATCGTGCCGATGACCATCACCAGCAGATTCAGCCCGGCAAAGCCCATGGCGCCGTTGATGTAGCCCATGGTGATGCCGAGACCCGGCGTTGACTGGTTCATGGTGCGCTCGCCGAGATCGAGGCCCCGGCGCATCAGCTCAAAGGCGAAGATCAGCGCGCCGATATGCAGGATCCGCATCCACCATCGGAAGACACGGTCCGGCAGCAGCACGGGCACCAAGTCGACGCCGATATAGGCACCGCGCACATAGGCCGGCCCGGCGATCAGCGCCGTGGTCCAGATGAACAGGAAGCGCGCCGCCTCTTCCGTCCACGGCGCCAGCGGCACGGGCGTGTAGCGGGCGATCACCTGGTAGACGACGACGGCGATCATCACGCCGCCGAGAAACGTCCCCAGGATCTCGCAGATCCACTGCCATTGCCGGAACGGGGTCGGGGCCCGCATGGCTTGTTCTCTCGACAGAGAAATGGTGCGGGCCGACGCCGGAACGCTGCCCGGCGCTGGCCCGCCAATCCTACCTTACATCGCCTGGATGGCCTCTACGGCTTCCACCAGTTCGGGATGCTTTTCGGGGATCACGTTCTGCACGGCCTCGACGAAGGGGCCCAGCTCGGTCTCGATGAACTCCATCCCGTGGCCCTTCAGCACCTCTTCCAGCTCCGTCTCCTTTGCCCAGAAGAGATCACGCTCGTATGCCTGCATCTCGGCCGCCGCTTCCATCACGGCGTCCTGATGCTCCGGCCGCATGGCCTGCAGGCGGTCGTCGCCGATCACCACATAGATCGCCTGGCGCACATGGGCGGTCAGGTTCACGTAGTCCTGCACCTCGTAGAACTTAGCGCTGTCGATCAGGGCGAACGGGTTTTCCTGGCCGTCGATCACGCCCTGCTGCATGGCGCCGAATACCTCGGCGAAGGCCATCGGCGTGGGGTTGGCGCCGATGGCGCTCCAGTCGTCGATGAACATGGGCACATTCGGCACCCGCAGCTTGAAGCCCTGGACATCGTCGATGGTGTTGATCGGGCGCTTCGAGGTGAGGTAGCGGGGGCCGCGCAGGAAGTAGCCGATCGGACGCAGCCGCGCCTGAGAGATCACCTCCTGCTCGATCTGGCCTGCGAGCTCGCTTTCCATGAAGCGCAGCACATGGTCGGAATCGCGGAACAGGAAGCAGTGCGACATGGCTAGGATGCTGGGCGCCCACTGGGCCATGCTGTCGCTGGTGATGGTGAGATCCGCGAGGCCCAGGGGGATCCCCTCCAGCGTCTCGCGCTCAGTGCCGAGGCTGGAATTGGGATAGACCTCGCAGACCACCTCGCCGTTGGTCTTCTCTTCGACCAGACGGGCGAACTCCAACGCGCCCAGATGCCAGGTATTGTCCTCATTGGCGATGTGAGAGAAGCGCAAGACCTCTTCGGCCCGTGCGCGCTGATGGGGCAGCAGCGTGGTCGCGGCCGCAGCACCGGCCAGGCCGCCGAATTGCCGTCGTGTCAGTGGGAACATCCTCGATTCCTCCTCGTTTCGCTCATGGTGCCGGCCCGGGATTGCACTGCCTGGACCGTTCGACGGAAGCGGCCGGGGCGATGTGCCCGCCGTTTCCGAATTGCGACATGCCGTCTGCCCCGCCCGCCCGGCGGACAGGGCTTTGGCGATCACGCTGCCTGACCGTCCGTTCCCTCTTCTCCGAGATAGCGAAGGCCGATATCGAGATGGTCGGACATCACACGCTGCGCCGCCGCGTGGTCGCCGTCCTCTATGGCGCCCAACAGGGCCAGATGGCTTTCATCAGTGACGAAGTCGTCCCGGCTGGTCTTGCCGATCGTCATGATTTCGATGATCGGCCGTTCCAGAACGTCGTAGATCTGCAGCACCGTCTGATTGCCCGCGATCTCCAGCAGGCGGCGATGGAACTCCAGATCCATCCGCGCCAACTGCTCCGGCGGCAGGTCGCGGGTCATGGCGCGCACATGGTGGCGCAGGCTTGCAATCTCTTCCGGCCGGATGCGGGCGATGGTTTCGACGATCGAGCCGACCTCGACCAGCCGGCGGAACTGCTGGATGTCGAGGAACGAGGCCCGGTCGTGGCGCGCACTGAAGGACTGGATCTCTAGTGCCGCCGCCAGCCCGCGGTTGACCACGGTGGCGCCGACCTTCTGGCGCGTCTCGATCACCCCGTAGGCCTTCAGCACGCGCAACGCCTCGCGCAGCGTAGTGCGGCTGACGCCCAGGCTCTCGGAGAGCTCCCGTTCCGACGGCAGAGTGTCGCCCTGCGCCAGTTCGCCCGACCGGATCTTTTCGCGGATCACGTCGATCACCGCGGAAACCGTGGTCGTTCGGGGCAATGTCTGGAAGCGGCTGGGCATGAGGCCGGCCTGTCATGGCGATGTTGGTAGTATTGTCGGACCAGATGGGAGTGTCAAGACACGACCGCCTCCCAACCAGCTGTCAGCGCCCGCACCGTCGGCCAAGGCTGGGTTCACGTCTTGGCCACCGAGATGGCGTTCGACCAAGTCAAGCAGAGAGCAACATGAACATTATTAGGAGAACACTTTGAAGTCACTGTAATGGCCTCCTCCAGATGTCCGCTTGTCGGACCGGATCTTGAATTTTTTCTTACGCATCCGAAACGCCATCCAGCCCGCAGGTCGCTTCATGATAAAGCGCAGCCTGGACATCTTGGAGACGGCGGCATGCTTGAGTCCGTTACGCTGCTGGCATTCGCCATGGGCCTCTTGAGCGCGTGCTCGCTGCCGCTCGGCACGTTGACGACGCGGATCTGGACGCCGAGCGACTGGTCCGTCGCCGTGCTGATGGCATTCGGCGGCGGAGCGCTGCTGGCGGCGCTGGCGATCGATCTCGTCGGCTCGGCGCTGGAACGCGGACACTTCTTCGCCCTTGCCGCCGGCTGCATCGCGGGCGGCCTTCTGTTCCGTGTGCTGAACGACATCGTCAACAACAAGGGAGGATTCTTGCGCAAATCCTCCACCGTGATCCTCTACCTGCAGCGTCGGCGGCGGGAGCGGTTGGCACGCGCCTTCGCTTCGCTGAAGCGGGCTCCGTTTCTAGGAGGATTGCCGGCGGATGTGGTCAAGGACCTAGCAGGCCGGGCCGTCACCCTGGAGGTCCAGACGGGTGACACCATCTACCGCGACCAGGATCCAGCGGAGCAGTTCTACATCATCGATGCCGGCGCGGTGGAGTTGCGGGCGCGGCGCAACGACATGAAGCCCCACCAGACACTCGGGCCGGGCGATGCGTTCGGCCATATGGGCTGCATCACCGGCGCACCGCGCGCCACCTATGCCGTCGCCACAGCGACGACGCGGCTCTGGGTGGTGACCGACGAGGCCCTGAGGGAGGCAGTGGACTCGTCGCCAGAGCTGGCGCAGCACCTTTGCGAGTTCATCAACGGACCGGCAGTCGCCGAGCACCTGCTGACCTATCATCGCCTTCAGCCCGATCAGGTCCGCACGTGGGTCGACCATTCGGTGGAAGGCATCCGCCGGGGCGCGATGGCCGGCGCCGCCGTGGCGGTCGACCGCCACCGCGACACCTTCGTTGCCGTGTCTGACCGCATCAGCCGCTTCCCGCTTTTCAAAGATCTGCCGCAGGAGGAGATCGACGCAATCGCCGACATCGTCATCTGCAAGCACCACCGCCGCGGAGAAACGCTGTTCCACCAGAACGAGGCGGCCGAACGGCTCTACATTATCGAACAAGGCTGCGTGGCGCTGATCGACCCCAGCCAGCCGACCCGCCGGCCGGTCGAGATCGGCGAGAACCAAGTGTTCGGCGGCTTCTCTTTCATCACCGGCGCGCGTCACACCGTCAGCGCCGTGGTCGACGCAGACACTGACCTCTGGGTCATCCGCAAGCGCGACTTCGACACCCTGCTCGCTCGCTGTCCGACCTTGGGCGCCCATGTCCGCGATTACTTGCAGACCGAAGATGTCGAGCGGTATCTGGAGACGCGGCATTCCTTCGATGCCAACCGCGCCACGCAGTGGACACGCAAGGCCATCAAGAGCCTGGATACCGGCGGTCTGATCCCGTCGGCCGCCACGATGGCCAGCGAAGTAAAGACGCATGCTGGCGCGCCGCTGGCCATCTGGCTGGGCATCCTCCTCGATGGTATCCCCGAAGCCTTCGTCATCGGCGCAAGCGTGCTGAACGGCGGCCATATCAGCTATTCACTGATCGCCGGCCTGTTTCTCTCGAACTACCCCGAGGCGCTGTCCAGTTCCGTCGGCATGCGCCAGCAGGGGATGTCGTTCGCCCGCGTGCTGTTCATGTGGACGTCGCTGATGGTGCTGACCGGCGTTTGCGCCGCCATCGGCGCCCTGGTCTTCGCCGGCGCGCCGCTGACCGTGGTCTCGCTGTTGGAGGGCATTGCCGCCGGCGCCATGCTGACCATGATCGCCGAGACCATGATGCCCGAGGCCTACTTCAAGGGCGGCTCTGTCGTCGGCCTGTCGACGCTGTCGGGCTTCCTGGTCGCGATCTTCTTCACGACGCTCGAATAGTCGGTGAGATGCACCGCGCCGTCACCCCAGGCGTCCGGCAACGGATGTCATCTTGTTCAGAAGCTGCCTCCTGACGACTCCCGCTGGCCTTGGCACTCAGCCGGGGCATGCCGCCAGCATTGCGCTCGCCGCCTCCGCCGCGTTCTCCACGTCGGCAGCGAACTGTGTGCCGGAAGCGGAAATCGCGATCGCGTCACTCGCACCCAGTTGTTGCAGGAAATCGCCGGGCTGCACTATCTCCGCTCGCAGCAAATAACCACCGTCCATGTCATCGACTATACCTTCGGCTACCAAGTTGAAGGTCGCCTCCCCCAATTGAATGGTAAGATCAAGCTCACCAGAAAGGGGCGACTCCCAGTCGAGATCGACGTAGGCCATATAGATATCGCCAACAAGCCATGGCTGTTCCGCATCGTGGCAATCCATCCAGAACGCCACATAGTTCAACGGCTCACTCGGGTGCGCCAAGCCGACCTTGTTGTCGACGGCAAACCAGCTGTACCCATCGTCGCCGGCGGCGTACTTGGGAACGCCCATCACACAGCTCAACAAGCATGCCGTCCACAGCGAAACTCTGATGGTCATGACGCGTCCGATCCTTGTTTAACACAATGCCTTGCAGGACGACCCCACCGCCCGATGGCAGCCACTGCACTGGTCGCCCCACTCAACGGCACAGTATGACATGATCATTTGCGAAGGTGCCGACTGATCGCGCCTGTCGTGTGGGCCGGGATTGACGGCAGCGGGCGCCCACCCACGGGGTTGCCGTCAGACTGCGGCCCTCCTGCGTTCCATCTCGATCGCCTGGTTGACCAGCCAGTCGCGGACGCTCCGCACCGGCCGTGACAGCACGGCCGTGTCGGGCACCAAAAGGTAGTACCTTTCCCGGCTGGGCAGCACCGGCCCAGGCAGCCGCATCAGCGACCCCGCCGCCAGGTGCTCGGCGCACACGACATTGTCGCCGATCGCCAGGCCAAGGCCCCGGGCAGCGGCGTCGATGCTCAGATGCGCGCGATTGACGAACAGATGGGCGCGCGCATCCTCGATACGGCCGCCCAGCCGCTCAAGATAGGCACGCCACCAGAAGAGGCCGCGTTCGTGGATCAGCCGGTGCGACCGATAGAACGCCGGATCATCCGCCGCCGGGCCGGCCGCCAGCAGCAATGGCGAACAGACGGCAAAGACTTCGAAATCCAGGAACGGCTCGGCCCTGAAGCCGACGCAGGCGGCCGCCCCCCAGGTCAACGCCAGGTCGACATCGCCCAACACGGTGCGCGGCGGGTCGGGCCGACAGCGGATATCGAGATCGACCCCCAGCGCATCCAGGCCGCCGCCCGAAAGACGCGGCATCAGCCAACGCGTGGCAAGATCCGACTCCACATCGATCACCACCGTATTGCGCCCCCCCCCATAGCGTAGCCGGCTGGAGCCAAGCTCCAGCCCTGACAGGGCGTCTGCGACGGTGCGGGCGAGCAGGCTACCCTCGCCGGTCAACACCACATGGCGCGGATGGCGCTCAAAAAGGGCGACGCCCAGCTCCACCTCCAGGTTGCGCACATGCCGGCTGACGGCGGTATGTGCGACGCCCAGTTCCTCCGCCGCCCGGGCGAAGCTGCTGTGCCGCGCGGCCGCTTCGAACGCTCGCAGCGCATTCAAGTTGGGAAGCTTTCGCATGGCTTATGCTTATCAAAAAGGCTCGCTTGACACAAATATCGGCATTTGAGCGTGCGCTACATCATCGCTTATGGATGCCTTGAACAGCTTCCCAGACGAGGCTTCGATGGCAGGGCCTACACACAGCACGACCGGCGTCCTCGCCGCCTTGATCGCCGGCGTGCTGATCTACGGCCTCGCCATGGGCACGACCTATCCGCTGTTGGGGATCGTGCTGGCCGACCGGGTAACCGGTGCTTGGAACGGCCTCAATGCGGCGGCGACGGGGCTGGGCCTACTGGCCGGCGTGGCAGTTGTGCCGATCGTCAGCCGCTGGTTTGGCGCCGGGCGCACGGCGCTGATCGGCATTGTCACCATGGCGCTGGCGCTCGCCGCGCTGGCGATCGCGCGCGACTTCTGGCTGCTCTTTGCCATGCGCTTTCTTTTGGGCTGCGGCGCCAACATGCTGTTCGTCATCGCCGAAACCGCGCTCAACGTCTTCACCACGCCAGAGCGGCGCGGCCGGGTCATAGGGGTCTACACCGCCGCCGTTGCAGTGGGATTCGTTACCGGACCGGCTGTGGTGGCGCTCGTGCCCGACCAACCTGCGCTGTTGCTCTCTGTCTGCGCCGGCATCACGGTGATGGCTCTTCTCCCGCTTCGGGTCGCAAAGGCTCCGCTCAATCGGTCTGTCCGGCCCCCATCGGCATTGAGGATCCTGCCCGCCGTAGCTGCCTTTCCCTTCGCCTTCGGCTTCCTGACCGTGGCCTCGGCAATCGACGCTGTCGTCATCAGCCTGCTGCCGGTTATCGCGCTGACTCAATCGCATCCGGTTGAGACGGGGGCGCTGTTCGTCACCATCTTCCATGTCGGCCTGCTGATCGGCCAGCCAGTCATCGGAATGGCGTTGGACCGCTTCGGCCGCCGCCGGACCATTCTCAGCTGTTGCCTGCTCTCGCTAGGCTGCTCGGCAGTGCTGGTCTTCGGGGACCGCTTCGGGGTGTGGCCGGCCGCGTGCCTGATGCTGATCTGGGGCGGAGCCAATTACGGCCTCTACACTGGCGGCCTGGCACTGGTCGGCGACCGCTTCAAGGGCGAGGCGCTGACATCCGCCACGGCGGCCTTTGCGGGGGTCTACGCGGCCGCGGCCGCGGCATCGCCGATCCTAGTCGGCAGCGTCATCGACACGCTCGGCGCCGCAGGCTTCTATGGCGCGACCGCCGTCATCTACCTGATCGCCACACTCAGCGGCGCAGCCTTCTTCCGGCCAAGCGAGCCAACACTGCAGACTGCGCTGCAGAGGCGCACTTGGTGAACTCGCGTCCGCTTCTCGTTCCCCAGTGCGGACAGATGACCCACACGCGGTGGCCGAAGACCTTCTGCTGAGCCCCTTTGTCGCTGGCCCCGCTGGAGTCGATCCTTGCCAGCGGCCGCTCTGACCGCCAACCTTGCCGCAACGTGGCGCCATGCACCGCTGCGCCGGACAATGAGAACGGGGATGGCAAGACATGTGGCTTACCGAGAGGCAGTGCATCACCAGTTGGAGTTCGGCAGCGCTGGCGCTGCTGGGGGGCCTCGCAGCAGCCAGTGCGGCGGCGGCGGATCCCTTCCCCATCGTCGGCGAGCATTCGGGCTACCCCTTGCCGCCGGTGGGAACGGAAATGGTCTACTCAGACGGCTATTCCCTGACGGTCACCGGCGTGCTTCCCGACTCCGCAGCCGTCATGGTCGAGAGCGAAAGCGCCGAATACGGCGTTGAGCGGATCGCCTACGCCTTCGGCATAGAATGGTACAGCTGGGCGCTGGTAGAGAACGGTGAAGTCGTCGACCGCTCGGTCTATCTGTTCGACCGGGCGGCTCTGGCCGACGCGTGGCCGCTGACGCCCGGTTTCGAGACGCAGTACGGCTCGATCGAGATCCTTCTCGACGACGACTACGACCCCGTCAACGTCATCGGCGCGACGCTCGAGGTACTGGGGACCGAGCGCCTGGACACGCCGCTCGGCCGGCTGCCCGTCATTGAGGTGCGGCTGACGCTCGATCTCGGCGAGGACGATTTCGGCGCCCGGAGCACCAATGTCTATGCCCGCTGGTTCCACCCTGATTTCGGGTTGCCCCTCAGGATGGAAGATACCTTTCACTATGGGGAAGAGGAGCCGGACCGGTACGTCTTCGATCTGGTCAGCGTCACCTTCCCGAGTGACTGAGGCGGTTCGACGCAGCTGATCGACCAAAGGTCGAATAGTCACCTGGCGTTTACCCGCGATTAACGGCCCTACCTTAGGGTCTCGTTCGCCGAAACGCATCAAGGATTGCGGGCAATGGCGAGCGGAAATTCGAGATTCCATCGCGTTTCCCCGAGTGCCCGCGAAGGCCCCCAGGATCAATAGAGTCTGAGCTTCCCGACCGCTTCGGCGACGGGAGGCTCGGGCACGCGATAGAGCGACATTCTCACGCCGCATCTCCTGCGCGCAGCCGCTGACGCGCGCCGAACCAAGCAAGAGGTTCCAGCCGTGACGAACATCTCCTTGTCCTTGCGCATCGTGCTCATGGCGGCCGCCGTAACGGTGGTCGGCTTTGCCCTGAGCTTCGGGTACGTAGCCACCCAGCAGACAGCCTACTCCGAAGACGTCGGCGAGGAGACGCTGGAACACCGGGCGCTGGCGATTGCATCGACGGTCGAGGCCGTCGTCGGCGAGGCCAACAGCGCCGCACGGACCATGGCATCGGCCCTCGCCGGTCTGAGGGAAGTCGAGGTGACCGACCGCGCGGCTTATGCGGAAGTCGTGGGTCGAACCATCGCAGCCAATCCACAGTTCGTCGGCGGCGGACTGGGGGTCGAGCCGGATGTGATCGGCGCCGATGCGGACCAGGTGGGTGTCGGCTACAACGACGCGTCCGGGCTGCTGGTCCCCTATTTCTACTGGGACGGGGACACCGTGGCCTGGGAGCCGCTGCAGATGGGCGAAGGCAGCGGGTCGGAAGAGTGGTACGACCTGCCGATCGCGCGCCGCGCCCTGGTGCTGACCGACACCTATTCGTACGAGATCGCCGGTTCAAGCGTGCTGATGACAACTGCCTCGGCGCCCATCATGGAAAGCGGCACGGCCATCGGCGTGGCGACGGTCGACCTCGCGCTGGACCATCTGCAGACGCTGATCGCAGAGGTCAGCGTTTTCGAAACGGGCTTCGGCGGCCTGTTGAGCGGCACCGGCAGCTGGGTGTCCCACCCCGACGGTGCATTGCTGAACGAACGCGTGACGGACGACCGGATCGCCACTGCCCATGAGGCAGCTCTGCAAGGGCGCATCACCATCGACACGACCACGATCGACGGACAGGAATTCACGTTTGCCGCCGTGCCCGTGCGCTTCGAACAGGCCGATGCCACATGGGTCGCCTTCGTCGCCGCGCCTACGGGTGAAATCTTCGCGGCGTCCAACGCCCTGCAATGGGAAATGGTCATTGCCGGCCTGGTTATCCTGGCGGCCACGGTGGTTGTGCTGTGGCTGATCGGCCGATCCATCGCGCGGCCCGTCGTCGCCCTGACGCGCGTCACTGAGCGCATCGCCATGGGCGATCACGCCCAGACGATCACCGGCGCCGACCGGAGTGACGAGATCGGCGCCCTCGCCAGGTCGGTTCAGGTCTTCAAAGACAACGCCATCCGCATGGCCCGGATGACGGAAGAGCAGGCGGAAACCGAACGGCGGGCCGAAGCGGAGAAGCAGGACGCGATGCGGGGCATGGCCGACGCCTTCGAAGCGAGCGTGGCAGAGGTCGTGCGGTCCGTGACCCAGTCGACCGGTGAGATGCGCTCAACCGCCCAGTCGATGTCGGGGATTGCCGACGATACACGCTCTCAAGCCGCCACGGTTGCCTCTGCTGCCGACCAGGCATCGGCCAATGTGCAGACCGTAGCTGCTGCAGCGGATGAGATGGGCCGTTCCATCACCGAGATCAGCCGCCAGATGGCCGTCCAGACGAGCGCTGCGGATGACGCGGTCAACTCCGCCGGTGCCAGCAATACCGAGATCAAGGGCCTGGCGGAGAAGGTGGAGGCGATCGGCGACGTCGTCAGCCTGATCAACTCCATCGCCGAACAGACCAATCTCCTGGCGCTGAACGCGACCATCGAAGCGGCCCGGGCCGGGGATGCCGGCAAGGGATTCGCCGTCGTGGCCTCGGAAGTGAAGAGCCTGGCGACGCAGACCGCCAAGGCCACGGAGGAAATCGGCACCCAGATCAAAGACGTGCAAGACCAGACCGGAACGGCCGTCGCCTCCATCGCCGAGATCAATACGAAGATCGATAAGATCCGGGAAATCTCCGCCTCCGTCGCTGCGGCGATCGAACAGCAGAATGCCGCGGCCGCGGAGATCAGCCGCAACACGCAGCAAGCCTCGGCCGGCACGCAGGAGGTCTCTTCCTCTATGGCCGGTGTCACCGAGGCGTCCGCCCAGGTCGGCACCAGCGCCGGCACCGTGCTGGTCGTCGCCGAAGGGGTAGCCCAGCAGACGGAGACCTTGTCCTACCGGGTTGCGGAGTTCCTGGACCAGGTGCGCAGCCGGGCCTGACGAGATGCCATCTCCCGGCCGTCCCCCAACGGACGGCCGGGATGGGCACCACCTTGAGCCGTCATCCGCCTGGGTGAAGGGCAACCTGTCGTGTGTGCCAAGTCAGTCCGTGAAGCTGTCGGGATGATCCAGCGGCCGCTCCCCCGAGGCCATGGCCGGGTAGGTCTGGGAGACCCGTCCGCCTGAAATGGTGACGTAGTATCCGCCTTGTGCATGAGAGGTGCGGTGCACCTCCTCCGCCAGCCGGATCTCCGCCTCCACATACGCCGCGAACCCTTCGGCGCATTGCTTCCAGGCTCGTTCCCCCTCGACATAGCGAAAGACCGGTGAATCGAACCCACCATCAGCGATGATGAAGTCGAAGCTGTATCCCTGATGGATGAGGAATACCGTGGCCCGGTCCGGCAGGCCTCTATCGACATCCGAAGCGCGCAGGATGTCCTCGGCCTCGGTCTTGAAGCCCGAAAACTGACTTGGACCGGCGACGTCGCTGCCAGCGAAAAGATCCCCCCGTGCCACGCCGAGCACCGCCAGGTAGGCGCGGAAGACGGCCGGGAAGGACACGCCGAGATCACGCTCCGCCGCTGCGACCTCAACGGCGGGACAGCCCGCGAAGGTCTTCTTCAGGCGCCGATGGACCTCGGCATCCCGACGCGATGTGCGCACAAAACGGTAGGGCGGATCGTCGGCCATCGCGGCAAGCCGAAGGTAGGCATCGACAAAGATCCTTGTCGTGTCCGGGATCATGGATCTCGAGGCTCCGCCGCTGCGACGCCGAAAGGCGACATGGACTCTAATCGGCATCACCGTCCGTTTCGGGCCCTGGCACAGCCTCGCCACTGATGGGACGGCCGGGCGGCCCCACCTCCACGTCCGGCTCGGGTCCCACTGACGTCCCGACCTGCTCTCCGCCCCCCGGTTGCACGGCACCGCCGGCGGGAGCGGTCGTTCCGTCGGGCTCAGACTCCAGCGGCGAGCCGACTTCCTGGTCCAATGGCGCATCGCGGCCGCCGACCGAAGCGCCGACCATTGCGGCTGGGAGCGAGCCGAGCAACGCCTCGTGCTTCATCTCCGCCGCCGCTACAGGAAGCTGGCCGAAGTCCAGGACAAAAGGCCATGGCCACCACCGGGGTGCGGGCTGCCGCCCGGTCTCCCCATCCGCCACGATGATGCCCGGGCCGAGATCAGGGAACGGCGGCAGCTCCACCGGCTCCCCTTCCCGCAACAGGGCGGATGCGTGCTCCATGCAGGCCGTCACGTATTCGACGATGACGCTCCGCGCCACCCCGCAGGACGGGCTGTCCGGCGTGGTCGCCAGATCGATCACCACCGCAGCCGTGCAAACGGTCTGAAGGGCGTTGAACGCGCTCTCGATCTGTTCCGCGCACGCCGTCCGCGCCCTCTCGAAATGCTCGCTCATCTCTTGTGCCTGCGCCAATGGCGGCATCGCTAGAGCCGCGAGCACAGCCAGGCCATAGCGCGTAACGCCAGTTGCCATCGAAGCCTCCCGTATAGATTCACGTCTGAATCTGGCTGACGGCGAAGGGAAGCCGACCTGAGCCACCAGTAAAGCAACCCTGAGGATGCCCCGCGCCGAACAGCGGAAGCCTACTTCATAAGCGAAGACTCTGCCCGATTAATGGCCGTCGTATGGACTCTGTGCGCCACGTTCGTTCTCCGCTGCCACATGCAGAATGTCGTCCATGCCGGCGCGCGCCTCCCGGCCCCCGGATTCCTCAGCAGCAAACTCCAACCGCCAATGGCGCAAGCTCGCGGGACTAGATCAAAGTAGGGCTGAGTGTCGTCGCCGGACCGTCCGCCGCCTGAGTGCTGCGGGTTCTGGGAGCCCGGAACTAGCTTCGCCATTCCGCAAAACTCAGGCACACAACGCGGCGGCCGATGTGATGACGCTGGGAAACTCCACTCCGGATGGTCACAAGTTTGGATGCAGATCAAGATGCCGGAGAGTTCAAATCAGAACTGTTTGTAATCAAGTTGAGAGATCAGCTCATCGTTCATACGCCACCTGAAATTACCCTAAAGATCTCATTATTATATAGGCGCCAGAACCTCATATGAATTTCTCCATGAGAGAACACTCCATCTCTCAGGCTAAATATTTTCTCGAATATATATCGCAGTTTCGGAGATAGACTCAACAAAATTGATAATGCCATTCATCTCCGCGTCAATCATTGCTTGATCTCTGTAATAAGCATTCAGAAAGCTTGAAATCTGTTGCTCAACTTGCTCAATAACATCCAACCGTCTGCTCGTTTGTCGCTCCAGATTATCTAAAGAAGGAAAGCTTTCTCTCAATAGAGAAATACCGTCATCGCTAGCTAACCTAATATCAAAAATATCATCTCCAGCTAATTGATATTGGTCCGGCAACCTGTCGGTTGGCGCATAACTAGAAGCACCCTCCGAAAACAGCACATCGACGTCGTAAGTTTCGTCATCGGATTGCGAAATCTGAAGCTTTATAAGGTCAACACGAGTATAGCCATTCCGGAGATGGACTTCCACTCCAATCGGGATCATCTGATAGGCGGATGACAGCTCCTCAACCGTCGCGAAATAGTTCAAGGCCGCCAACCGACGCGCGGCAAGCCCAAATTCCTCCGCTGTCGTCCATTGTCCATATCGGCTTGCGATTTGGGTGGCCACATTTCGTGTTGATAACACATCAATGTCCGCCAATGCATGCAATGTGAGGATCGCGGACAAACCAGCATTCACTGCTGTGAAGGTACCTGGCCCATTATCCACGATCCTCAGCAGAAGAAGTTGCATTCGATTTATTTTTTCATTCAGAGTTTGCTCTGAATAAAAATCCAATGATGATGCGACTATCAGCTGAAACTCGGCAATCTCGGCCGCCAGTTCCCGTTCAATATCGTTACGAAAGGCTTCATCGATCTGGTCGCGCAAGACGATATGCGCGCTGTCGAGCCAATCGATGATGCGCTCCTGTTCATCCAGAACAGCCGCAAGATCGTCCCTGATCCGAGAGATATCATCTCTTCGCTCGTCGTCTGCCAGCCGCGCAACGCGCATCCCCAGATGCAGAACAGAAATACTCGTATCCATGATCGGCACGATGTCGTTCTGCGCGGATGCGATCCGACCATCTCCGGAGATCACGATCGCGCCCAAGAGAGCAGCCAGACCGACCAATGCACGTCGCACCATCGGCCGCCGTCTGTCGGGGTGAACATCCTTGACCATCGTGAAGACTCCCGTAGCACCGCCGATTTCGATCGACGCGGTCCCGCTATTGTCCGTCAACTGCATCCTGCGGCCCAACACCGATCGTCTCCAGCGCCGCGCGATTGAACTCCACCAGGTTCTCCAGCAGCAGTTCGACGGCCTCGAGTTCATCTAGTCTCTCTGTAATTTCCATCATCTCGTCTGCCGCGTCCTGATAGTATGACTCAATGCAACTCGCACGCCTCCGGGCTTCTGACCGCGCCGCTTGCAATTCCATATCAATCCAGTCGTCCCGATCGGACTCGACGCAGAAGGTCTCCAAGCCGACGCTGTCGCCAATTTGGAAGACGAAAGCACGACGATCCCGCCTCGAGCGATAACGACCTTCTATGCTACTACCAGTCAATTGCACTTCTTCTTCGACAAAATCAAACTGCACCTCACCAACTTCATCCATGCCAGAGTAGACGTGGTAGAATCGTGTTATGACTGCCTGCCTCGGTCCTCCAGCATTTAAAGCGAGGACATGCTCTAGTATAGCAAATCTATGCCCAGCACGATTCGATAAATATCGATACGGCCGCAAATCTGACTCTACCTCGACTATCCGCTGCGGTATCGAGCCCCCTACCGAGCCGTCCAGCCAACGGGACAAAGCCGGCTGATGCTGTTGCAGTAGTATACGAATTGCAGGATCGGACATACTTCTACCATACCGCATCCAATATTGTAGCATGCTTGCTTCAGCAAAGATCGGAGCAGCGTAGCTTTCTTCGTAAAGTGACAATTTAAAAACCAGTCGATCCATCCGGCTAATGAGAGATTGAATATTATAATCATTTCTTAACTGTGCCCCATCTCTATCGCCCATATTTTGATGGAGCGCACTCATGATTGCCCGCAGCTCTCTCATGTCTTCACGAATAAAACCCCTGACAAGCTCGTCGGCAAATCTCTCGGGGAGTTCTTCAATAGTATCACGGATGTAGTCTTGGTTAGCTTGAAGTATTTCAATATCTGATCTCAAAGCTATAAGCGCTGCCTGACGCTCGCCTGTTTCGATTATATCTACAATTTTGTTCGAGATCGCTACGAGAACCATCAGACCTTCGATGGCTTGCGATCTTGCACGATTTTCAGTTGAAAAAATTGGAGACAAAAGTATAATAGACAGCGACATTAATCCAATATACAACAAATTTGACCTGAAAAATGGGACATGTTCCGATTTTGATTTCCTAAAGCTTTCTTGCATCGGAACCTCTATCGCAGGTCAATTCTATTGTATCACATCTAATGCAATTTGTGATTAAATTAGTTGATTGATTTTATATAGTCAAGCCAAAAAAAATAAATAAGTTACTTGATATTCTGTATCCTCAATTGCAGATATTGCAAAATATCGGCAAGAGTTTTTAGTATTTTCCGCAGTATGTGACAAATTGCGGGCCCCATATAATGATATTTAAAATATAACTCCCCATGAGCCGCAGGTATCATTGCGCAAAATTACTGGGTTTGGAAATTAATATATTTTCGATGAACTTGAAAATGCGGCGATGAGCAAGCTTTGAATCGAAAATTCTGAATATCAGATGCACTTTCGTTTGTATGTTTTGCTAAATTATTATCATATTTACAATATGATACCTATATTCTTGAATTAGGATGTCGGACAAAAAATTAGCGCAATGCTAGGCGACACACTTTATGACCTGCCTTGACAGAGCAGAGGCATCCATAGAGGTTTTTGCTAGAGCGAATTCGCTGGTGGTTGAATCGTGGGATTCCCAAGGGCGGTGAAATGTGATTCACCCTGATGGCTGGTGAAGGAGGCCAGCCGTTATGG
>JANQIX010000085.1 GCA_028281925.1 Alphaproteobacteria bacterium | reverse complement strand
TGGGGTTTCTTTCGGCCGACATGGCCATCGATTTGGGCACGGCCAACACCCTGGTCTATGTCAAGGGTCGCGGCATTGTCCTGAACGAGCCTTCGGTCGGCGCCATTGCCACCGTCCGCGGCAAGAAGCAGGTGCTGGCCGTCGGCGACGAAGCCAAGCAGATGCTGGGCCGCACGCCCGGCAACATCCAGGCCATCCGCCCCTTGCGCGACGGCGTCATCGCCGATTTCGAGGTGGCGGAGGAGATGATCAAGCATTTCATCCGCAAGGTGCACAACCGGCGCAGCTTTGCCAGCCCGCAGGTGATTGTCTGCGTGCCCTCAGGCTCCACCGCCGTCGAACGCCGGGCGATTCAGGAGTCGGCGGAAAGTGCCGGCGCCCGGCGCGTGTTCCTGATCGAGGAGCCTATGGCCGCGGCCATCGGTGCGGGCCTGCCGGTGACGGAGCCCACGGGCTCCATGGTCGTGGATATCGGCGGCGGCACGACTGAGGTGGCGGTCCTGTCGCTGGGCGGCATCGTCTATTCCCGCTCCGTGCGGGTCGGCGGCGACAAGATGGACGAGGCGATCATCGCCTATATCCGCCGCAACTTTAACCTGCTGGTGGGCGAAGGCTCAGCCGAGCGCATCAAGAAAGAGATCGGCTCGGCCTATTCGCCGGAAGACGGCGAGGGAGAGATCCTGGAGATCAAGGGCCGCGATCTGATGAACGGCGTGCCCAAAGAACTGATCATCTCAGAACGCCAGATCGCCGAAAGCCTGGCGGAGCCGGTGAGCGCCATCATCGAGGCGGTGAAGGTGGCGCTGGAGCACACCGCACCGGAGCTGGCGGCCGACATCGTTGACAAGGGTATTGTGCTGACCGGCGGCGGGGCGCTGTTGGGCAATCTCGACTTCGTGCTGCGCGAAAGCACCGGCCTGCCGGTCTCCATAGCCGACGACCCATTGTCCTGCGTTGCCTTGGGCACCGGCCGGGCGCTAGAGGAAATGAAGGTCCTGCGCAACGTTCTGATCAACATGTACTGACCGGCTGGCGGAGCGATTCGCACGCCATCGGCCTTTCATCTGCATCAGTGCGCACCGAAGCGGGCCGCAAACCGGCCCAGAGACGACCTTCAAGGGAAAATTCCTGCGACTATTTGGCAAAATGCCGTCTTTGCGGTAGGTCAACGTGCTGGTTGACCTCCGTAACTATGCTCTTGCAGTAGTTCTGGCCCCTTAACCATATTTTAAGCATCCTTCGTTTGTGATAAGAGAATGTTGAGGGCAGGTTGTCGAATCACCACCCAACATCGTTGCGGAAACGTTCCACTTTGATCGTGCGTTGGGGAGACCGGTGAGACCACGCGAGAGGTCACTGGCGAAGATCGCGGCGATCCGTGCGGTCGCGCAGCGGTTCTCTCTTGCGCTTCTGCTGCTGGCATCGATCACGATCATGATGCTGGGCAAGGTGGACGAGGTGCTGCTGGACGGCTTCCGGTCGCAGGTCAACGATGCCGTCGCCCCCATACTGGACGCGTTCTCGCGGCCGGCCGCCAGTGTGGCGCGGGTGGTGGAAGAGGCGCGAGAACTGACGGCCCTGCGTGAGGAAAACGCGCTGCTGCGCGATCAGATCAGCCAGCTTCGGCAGTATCAGGCGGTCGCGCACCGGCTTGAGGCGGAGAATGAGAGCCTGCAGGGGCTGTTGAACTATCGGCCGCCGGTGGCCCATGCCTTCATCACGGCGCGCGTCATTGCCGACAACAGCGGTGCCTATGTGCGCAGCCTGGCCGTCAACCTGGGAACGTCCCACGGCGTGACCGACGGCATGGCGGTGCTGGGGGGCAATGGCTTCGTCGGCCGCACGGTGCAGACCGGCGAGCGGTCGACCCGCGCGCTCTTGATCACGGACCTGAACGCCCGCATTCCGGTGGTGGTGGAACGCACGCGCCAGCGGGCCGTTCTCGGGGGCGACAACACGGCTCAGCCGAAGCTTCTCTATCTGCCGCCGGAAAGCGAGCTTCAGGTGGGCGACCGTGTCGTGACCTCGGGCCATGGCGGCATGTTCCCGCCGGGGCTTCCGGTGGGCGTGGTCTCGAGGGTTGTCGACGGCACCGGAAGGGTGGAGCCGTTTGAGGATCTGAGCCGGCTGGAATATGTCCGCCTGGTCGACTTCACGCCCTATATGACCGGCGCCATGATCCCCGGCGTGCCCGGAGGGGGCCCATGATCCAGCCGGTGCAGATGGGCTTCTGGCAGAAGCTGGACACATCGGCCCGCAACAGCGCCCCGGCGGCGATCACCGTGCTGTTCGTGCTGATCGGGGTGGTGCCGCTGCAGATCCCGCTCTATGGGCCCGTGGCCTCGCTGCTGCCGGTAATCGCGCTCTATTACTGGGTCATTCACCGGCCCGACCTGCTGCCCTTCAGCATCGTCTTCGTCATCGGCATTCTGCATGACCTGCTGACGGGCGCGCCCGTCGGGGTCAATGCCTTCGTCTTCCTGCTCACGGCCTGGATCATCCTGACCCAGCGCCGTATCCTCTCCGGGATGCCGTTCCTGATCGTCTGGTGGGCCTTCGCCATGGTGGCGGCGCTCGCCGGCGTCTTGGAATGGGCCGCCTATTCGGCCATCAACGCGGAGATCATGCCGGTGCAGCCGGCGGCCTATCGGGTAATGATAACGGCCGCCCTCTATCCGATCCCGGCTGGTCTCTTGCATATGGTACAGCGGGGCTTCCTGCTGACCGAACGGAACTGAGAGAGCGGGCGATGGACCGCGATATCGACCGATACCGCAGTGTGACACGCCGCGCCCTGGTTCTGGGCGCCACCAAGCTCGGCATGGTCGGCGTGCTGGGCGGCCGGCTCTATTACCTGCAGATCACCGAGAGCGACCATTACCGCGTGCTGGCGGAGGAGAACCGCATCAACATGCGGCTCCTAGCCCCGTCGCGCGGTCAGATCGTGGACCGGCGGGACGTCCCGCTGGCGATCAACAACCAGAACTTCCGCGTCGTCATGGTGGAAGAGCAGGTGGGCGATCTGGAGGATATGCTGAACCGGCTGTCCGCGATCGTGCCCTTGAGCGACGCCGACCGGCGGCGCGTTCTGCGCGATGCGGAGCGCAGCCGCGCCTTCGTGCCGATCACCGTGCAGGACAACCTGACCTGGCGCCAAGTGGCGCGCCTGGACGTGCGGGCGCCGGAACTGCCGGGCCTGTCCATTGATGTGGGCGAGCTGCGCCACTATCCCTTCACGGAATCCACGGGCCACTTCGTCGGCTATGTCGGCGCGGTGTCGGAACAGGACCTGACGGGCGACCCCGTCTTGACGCTGCCGGGCTTCCGCATCGGCAAGAACGGCATGGAACGCCAGCATGAAGAGGCGCTGCGCGGCACCGCCGGCACCAGCCAGGTGGAGGTCAATGCCGTCGGCCGCGTGATCCGCGAGTTGAGCCGGGACGAGGGCACGCCCGGCCGCGACGTCAAGCTCACCATCGATATCGGCCTGCAGGAATACGTGCAGGAACGGCTGAAGACGGAAGAGAGCGCGTCTGCCGTGGTGCTGGACGTGCTGAACGGTGAGGTGTTCGCGCTTGCCTCCCATCCCGGCTTCGACCCGAACCTGTTCACCACCGGCATCGATGTGGAGAACTGGCGCCGCCTGAACGACGACCCGTATGCGCCGCTGACCAACAAGGCGGTCGCCGGCCAGTACCCGCCGGGGTCCACCTTCAAGATGCTGGTCGCGCTGGCCGCGCTGGAAGAGGGCATCAGCCCCAGCCATTCGGTTGCGTGCCCGGGACACATGACGCTGGGCAGCCACCGCTTCCACTGCTGGCGGCGGGGCGGGCATGGCTGGCTCGACATGGTGGGCGCCATCGCCCATTCCTGCGACGTCTTCTTCTATGAAACCTCGCGGCGCGTGGGCATCGATAAGATCGCCGCCATGGCCAACCGGTTCGGCCTGGGCGACAAGGTCAACCTGGACATGCCGGGCGAACGGCCGGGCCTGATGCCGACCCGCGACTGGAAGCTGGCGACCATGGGCACGCAGTGGCAGCCGGGCGAGACCGTGGTGTGCGCCATCGGCCAGGGCTATGTCTCCGCCACGCCGCTGCAGCTAGCCGTGATGACCGCGCGCATGGTGAACGGCGGCAAGGCCGTGGTGCCCCATCTCACCAAACGGGTGGGCGATGCCGGGTGGCATGACGGCGCGGGCGATATCGGCATCGCCCAGCCCCATCTGGACGTCGTTATCGAAGGCATGAATGCAGTCACCACCTATGGCACCGCCGGCCGCTTCCAGATCCGCGAGCCGGGGATGGAGATGGGCGGCAAGACCGGCACCAGCCAGGTCCGCCGCATCACCATGGCGGAGCGGGCGGCCGGCGTGATCCGCCAGCAGGACCGGCCGTGGCGCGACCGCCATCACGGCCTGTTCGTCGGCTATGCGCCGGTGCATGCGCCGCGCTATGCCTGCTGCGTGGTGGTGGAACATGGCGGCAGCAGCTCCGTCGCCGCGCCCATCGCCAGCGACATTCTGCTGGAGACCCAGCGCCGCAGCCCGGCCGGATTGCAGATGTCGGTGGACTCGGTGGGACCCGTGCCGACCTCGGAAGGCTAGGGGCCGCCGGCCGTGGCGACCTATCTGGCCCACGCGGATCTCGGCGGCGACCAGCCGCGCATGACCCTGTCGGAAAAGCTGTGGCAGGTGAACTGGCTGCTGATCCTGTTGATCTGCGGCATCAGTTCCATCGGCTTCGCCATGCTCTATTCCGCGGCGAACGGCAGCTTCGACCCCTGGGCGTCGCGCCAGATGATCCGGTTCGGCGTTGGCTGCGTGATCATGCTGGCGGTGGCGCTGGTGGATATCCGCGTCTGGCTGCGCCTGGCCTACCCCATGTACTTCCTCTCGCTGGCCCTGTTGGTGGCGGTGGAGGTGATGGGCGAGGTGGGCATGGGCGCCCAGCGCTGGATCGACCTGCGCATCATCCAGCTGCAGCCGTCTGAGCTGATGAAGGTGGCCATGGTGATGGCGCTCGCCCGCTATTTCCATGGGCCCACCTTGGAGGAGGTGGGGCGCATCCCCCGCCTGTTCATCCCGCTGGCGCTGGTGGTGGTGCCCGTGGCGCTGGTCTTGAAACAGCCGGATCTCGGCACCGCCATGATGCTGATGATGATCGGCGGTGCGCTGTTCTTCCTGGCCGGGGTCAAGCTCTGGAAGTTCGCCGTCGTGATCGTGCTGGGGCTGACGGCCGTGCCGGTGGCCTGGCAGTTCCTGCACGACTATCAGCGCCAGCGCATCCTGACCTTCCTGAACCCTGAGCGCGACCCGCTGGGCGCCGGCTATCACATCCTGCAGTCGAAGATCGCGCTCGGCTCCGGCGGCCTGTTCGGCAAGGGCTTTCTGGAAGGCACCCAGGCGCATCTGAACTTCCTGCCGGAACGCCAGACCGACTTCATCTTCACCATGCTGGCGGAGGAGTTCGGCCTGGTCGGCAGTACGGTGCTGATCGGCCTGTACGTGCTGGTGTTCGCCTATGGCATCATCATCGGCCTGCGCAGCCGCAACCATTTCGGCCGCCTGCTGTCGCTGGGCCTGACGGTCAACCTGTTCCTGTACGTCTTCATCAACATGGCCATGGTGATGGGGCTAATCCCGGTGGTGGGCGTACCTTTGCCGCTGATCTCCTACGGCGGTACGGCCATGCTGACGGTGCTGTTCGGCTTCGGCCTGATCATCTCCGTCTTCGTCCACCGCGACATCAAGATCAGCCGCCGCGCCTTCGAAACGGAATTGTAGCGCCTTCGTCAACCAATCTGCGCATCGGTGGGACCGACGCCTTGCCAAAGGCGCACACCGTGCCTATGTTCCGCCCCTGGGCACGGGCGCATAGCTCAGTTGGTAGAGCAGCTGACTCTTAATCAGCGGGTCCAAGGTTCGAGTCCTTGTGCGCCCACCAGATTCTTCTTAGGAAATCAATTAGATCGCTTTTCATGGGCCAGGCTGGGCGTAGGTGCGATCATCTCCGTCCACCACGAGGTGCGGTTTCGGGCATCCCGGCCCCGAAAGGCCGAGCCGGAGGGGGGAGGTCGTCCGCTCCCCATCTGCCGGCGTCACCCGCCCCAACTCCTCCACCGTCCGCAGTATCCGTGTCCATACCGCATGCCCGCCGGCATCCCCGCGCTTCAGGAATGCGTCGGCCTGTCGCTCAGCTTCAGCCGCGGCGCCGACACCGTACTTGTCGATGATCAGCTTGGCGGAGCGGTAGTTGTCGAGGTCGGAGGTCATGGGGCCCGTGTGACAATGCGTGTGCGGTGACGGAGGCCTCTCCGCTCCCTCTTACAACGGTCCAAATCGATCCAGAACAGCATCTGCATGCGCCCGAACGTCGGCCAGCGAACAGTTGCGCCAGCCATCAAGCAGCTGGCGGTATGTGCAAGCGCGGAATGCCACTTCGTCCCCGTCGACCATGGCGGCAAATCGTTCGATCTCCGCCCGATGAGTTTCAATGTCCGCAGCCGGAATCGGCCTCCCGTCCGGCCATGCGTTGGGCTCGCAGTGGAGGTACAGAAGGAGAGCTGTCTT
This sequence comes from Alphaproteobacteria bacterium, assembly GCA_028281925.1. GTDB lineage: Bacteria > Pseudomonadota > Alphaproteobacteria > DSM-16000 > Inquilinaceae > JACKIG01. Next base: position 2,635 of record JANQIX010000085.1, on the reverse strand, counting down.
TCCATCCCATCGGCCCTCCCTATGAACGGCAGTGCGGAGACCGAAGGCATGCTTCATCAATTGCGGAGCGTCGACGCGCTCGAACCGAATTCTGTCCTGGCGCAACCCGTCTCGGAGTGCGCAATAGCGGGTCATCTCCTCTCCCCAGACTGGCCTGCAGTAAGCGTCCGAGATGTCTGGGTCCTTGCGATGCCGAAAGCTCTCGTAGCGCTTGCTTTCAATGCCGATGAGCATGGTCGGGGTCTCGACCACTGCGTCCAGCCATGGATGCCGCCCTCCAGCCCAAGGGAAGCGAAGTTCAACCTCGATCTGCACTGACGAGGGCGGCCAGTCCGCCTCAACGTCAATCGGAAGTGCTGGGAGATCTCCGCCTCGCTGCAGGAAGAACCCGAACGCATTCGCGACAAGCGCCGCGGATGATTCAGGGCTGAAGAACTTGCCGGTATCGAGTTCGTTGCCTGCGGCCGATCGAAAGCGTTCAAGAACGAGCTCGACGGGAACGCCTGGCAAGAATGCACTTTCCGTTCCCATAACCGAAGCCTCGATCAGGAGATGCCCGCCGATAGACACCCAAAGTAGTGCCTGATAGCGTATCATCTACCAGATCGCAGACAAGCCCGGTCGGGCTCCAGATGACACTCCGGACCGTACTGCCGTCGGCACTCATTGCCGTTTCTGCTGCCGTGTTCGCCTTGGCGGCGACGGCTGTCTATGCCGGGGACGCTCTTCAGTGCCCGATCGCCGACGACTGGGAAGAGGGCTCCGAGATTTGTCCATGCAAAGACGGTTGACTACCGACGGATGAGCAACTGGACCGAATTCAGGATGACCGAGGGGAGCTATCGCATCGTGTTGATGCAACGACCTCACCAACTGACATGCGGCCGATATCCCTATGCAATGCTAGCCTTAGGGGCGCGGACTTCTCAGGTGCTGATTTACGGGGTGCAGACCTACGGGGCACCGATCTAACCGGCGCATCTCTCTCTGGAGCAATCTTGAGTGGGATTCGTGTCACGCAGGACGTCCCATCAGTACCTTCGCCGTCGAGTGTCAAGCCTGCTGGTTTGGCCAATCTGCAGACTGACCTAAGTGGAGTAACTCTCCGCGATGCCGACTTAGACGATGCCATACTAATAGGCGCACTCCTGATTGACGCTGAATTGCATAGTGCTGATCTGAGCGGAGCAATACTGTCAGCCGCCAACCTGACAGGCGCCAATCTCACTGATGCTGACCTTGTCAGAGCCGACCTATCTAAGGCGACGTTGATCAACGCGATCCTCAATCGGACCAATCTATCGGGAGCCGATCTGACTGGAGCTGACTTATCCGAAGCGCGGATTGAAGGCGTCGAGGTCGGTGGAGCCCAATTTAGCCGGATCAACCTTAGAGGGTCGACGTATCAGGCCGCTAACGCGCCAGCATTGGGGTTCCTGACCGGCATCCGTGGCCTTGAAACAGTGGGCTTCGTTCGGGATGAGGAAAGTGGTCTGATCCTTCTTCGCAACGCACTGCGGGAAGCCGGTCTTCGTACCCTCGAGCGGGAGGCGACCTATGCGATCGAGAGTCAGCGTACTTATTATATGATCAACGATCCGATGGGGCCGTTGCAATGGATTGGTGGCTTACTTCGATATGTGTTCTTCGAATTCACGACTGGATACGGACTCTACGCTGGCCGATCGATTCTAATAATTGTTTTCATGATAATAATATTAGGGTATGCTTACTATATTTTCTGTGTGCCTCCTTCAAGAGCCAAGGCACATAGATCGCAATCAGATAGTAAAGGCGCGCCCAGGGGGATATACCGGGTCTTTCCATCTGAGCGGCTTGTTCCCGGCTATCCAAACGCCCGCGTCGCCGGTGGCGTAAAGGTTAGACGCTTAGACGCGTCCAGGCCATGCTCGGCCCTGGGTTATGCGTTGTACTTTTCTTTGTTGTCAGCCTTCCACATTGGCTGGCGCGACCTCAACGTCGGCAGCTGGATATCCCGCTTACAGGGCCGCGAGTACGCCCTCCGCGCCCGCGGCTGGGTACGCGTCGTCTCCGGCGTCCAGTCGCTTCTGAGCGTCTACCTGCTGGCGATCTGGGTGCTGACTTACTTTGGGCGACCGTTTCAGTAGGGTGGCAGCTGCACTCGGCGCCTTCCGCTCATGGCAGCGACCGAAAACTGGTTGGGGCCTGAAAAGCTCGCTACCTAGAATGCCTACCGTAATCGACGATGGCTCAACGGGCAGGCTAGGGTCATGGACGACGCCGTCACCGGCATCACCAACTGGGTTCTAGCGCAGGGCTACTGGGTCTGGGCCCTGGGCATTGCTGGGTCGTTCTATGCGACGACCCGCTTCTTTGGCGGTCACCTGAGCCAGGATAGCCGGACCGACCTGTCGCTGTGGTTGATGGGCGCGGTGGAGGACCGTTGGGCTCGGTAGTTTTGCCGGTTGTTCGACCGCGAGTTCGGCGAAGGAATGACGGGGTCAGGTCATTCTCTATAAGCTTCGATACGTATCGTAGAGCGGGTCTTGGCATACGCGCCTGGGATTCTGGGTACATGATGATGAATGACCGGGCTCCATAGGCAGGACGAGACGTCGCAAGCCCTGGCGCACAGACCGGCTCACGCCTGCCG